>NZ_KI911557.1:2359052-2969785 GCF_000515215.1 Methylomonas sp. 11b | reverse complement strand
GCGACGGCTACCTGCTGGTTTTGCACCTTTACGTCGAATTGCGTGCCGATATCGACAATGGTGCCATTGCCGGCTTTGACCTCGAAGGGTTGTTGCGGATTGTGAGCCACGCTAAAAAATGCCTCGCCCTTGATCAGTTCGACCGAGCGCCGCCAACGGTTGACCCGCAGATTCAACTCGGTATCGCCACTCAGCTCCAGGCGCGAGCCGTCGGCCAGTTGCACGGTCTGGCGGCCGCCGCGTTCGGTCTCATAGTGGCTGCGATGACCGTACCAGCCCTGTTCAGAGAAAGTACCCACGCCCAAACCCAGCAACAAACAAGCGGCCAGTGCCAGTTCGGTAAAACGGCGTAGAAGCTTGCGCGGCGGGCGGTAAATTAAGGCTTGCCGGCGCACCGGAAAATCCCCGCCCTTGAAACGATCCAGCTTGCGCCATTTGTCGGCCAATTGCCGGTAAATACGTTGCCGGTCCTCGCCTTGCGCCAGCCATTCCTGAAAGGCCTGGCGCTCCGCAGGCGTGCAGGCAGCCGAATCCAGTCGCAGAATCCACTCTATGGCTTGCTGTTGCAGATCGGGCGAAGCTTCGGTTTTGGGCATGTTAAACAGGGGGCGATGGGTTGCGCTAAGCACAGGCATTCTATCCTTTAGCCGCCCGACATTTAAAATCCGGCTTCAGAAACAATGAAAAAAACCCGCCAGCCACGGGCTTAGTCATCCGTATAGTCGAAACGCAGCAGCACATGCTGCGCGGCGAAGCCGACTAGTCTTACGGAATTGCGTTCGGAAATTCCCAGCCGACGACCGATTTCCTTATGTGACAGCCCTTCCAGTCGGTACAGCACGAAGGCGTTGCGGGTAGTCTCCGGCAGTTCCAATAAAATCCGATTCAAGGATTGCAGTTCCTGTTCGGAGGCCAATTGATCCTCGGGCAGCGGCTCGGCGGCCGTTATGTCATGCAGTGTCTGGTCGTCACCGGCTTCCACATGAAAACGCTCCCGAACACTCTGACGGCGGTGTTGATCGACGCTGAGATTGGCAATCGTGCGGTATAGAAAGGCCCTGGCATTGTCGATCGACTCCGGCTCGGGATGTTGCATCAAGCGCAAATACGCTTCCTGCACCAAATCCTCGGCCAACTCATTGCCGCCGCGCAGGCCGGCAAAGACCCGGAGCTCATGGCTATGCCGCTGAAACAGCCGATCAAACAGCGAGGGTTTGGATGTAGGCACTAACAAGTCTCGATGACAAAAGAAGTAACGGTCTGGGGCATAAACCCCTGCCGGACCTATTCCGGTTTGGCTGCGTAGGCAGAACGGAACACCGCGCAAAAAGCATTCCATCCGGTCGAATCCAATTTGATCTATAGGTTTTAAATGCGATTACATCTTTTAAAACAATTGTTTGAATTAGCCGTAAAGGTGCGACTTATGGTAGGACGACGGTAGTTTTTGCGAAATCCGGTGCGGCAAATCACGCAAAATCGCTTTTAGATACGCCAAATCACATAGCCCTGCCCGAATTACCGATTTCAGTACCGATTGCTGAGTGCGGCGTGATAAAAACCTACCTGATTACGTATAAGCTTCAGCCGAGTGGAGGTGCTGTCCCGCTCCACCCGCAAAACCGACACCACCACCAAACTACTACGCTACATCAATCTACCGTCCTTGCAGGAGTACGTGTTGATCGAGCAGGACATCGTTCCGGTGCAGGTGCTGCACCGGAACAAGCGTTGGTTATCGGAATATTATTTTTTGGGCGATGCAGTAAGTATCGAATCCATCGGTTTGACCTTAAACGTCGAAGACATTTACGACCGGGTCGATAATCGCGATATGAATGAATTCAGGCAAGATAAGGTTTAATCCGTCGTCGGCGTGGGAATGATGAAACGTAGGTCGGGTTAACGCGATAGCGCGTAACCCGACCTACGTGACTAAAACTCCACCTTAACCGAGCCCAAGAAAGTCCGTGGTGCACCGGGCATGGTTTGGTAAATAAAATTACCGTAACCATTGCTGGATGCGATGTATTCCTTATTCAAAAGATTTTCTATGTTGAATTGCCAGGTTATACGGGAAGGTCCGGCTTTGTGCTGGTACTTCAGCATCGTATCGACGCGGGTATAGCCGGGTATTTCGAAGCTGTTATCGACATCCCCCGAGCGCTTGTCAACCACGTAAACGCCTGCGCCGGCACTGAAGCCCTGTGCCCCCAGACCTGAAAAATCATAGGTGGACCATAAACTGGCGGTATTTCTGGGGATATTCTCTAGGCGATTGCCTGCTTTGCCCACGCCGCTGAACGGCGACTCGTTGCCGCTGGTGACGACTGCGCCTATGTAGGTATAAGTGCCAATGATGTTCCAGTAATCGGTCAACTGCCCTTGCAAGTCGAACTCGATGCCTCGACTGCGTGCCGCGCCGATTGTGGCGTAAAAGCTGTTGTTAGGGGCCGGTAGTTGCGATTTAATATTGGTTTTGGTTAATTCGAAGAAAGCCAGATTGGCGCGCAGTTGTCCATCCAACCATTCGCCTTTCAAGCCAAACTCCATTTCCTTGGATTTTTCCGGGGCGAAGGCGGAACCGTCGATAGGCCGTCCTGCATTGAAGGCGTTGAAACCATTAACGTAATTAACGTAAGCACCTACCCACGGTACGGGTTGGTACAACAAACCTATGCGGGGACTAAAATTGTCGTCGTCTGTGTGATTGGTGGAAACGCCTTGCGCATCGTAATTGCTGTGCATGGCATTATCGAACCGCCCGCCCAGCAATAAATGCCATTGATTCCACAACGAGATTTGGTCCTGAATGTAAATGCCATACCACTCATTGACGGTATCGTTCTGTCCTCCTAGCGGCAGGTCCAGCAGCTCGGTAAATCCGTATTGTGGGTTGAAAACATTGATATTGGGAGCGGTCGTATAAGCGCTAAACAGATTTCTGTTTTTGGAATGGTAGTAATCCGCACCCAGCAAAACAGCATGTTTCAACGGTCCCGTCTCGAAATGACCGGTTATGTCCACGGTGCCATATTGATTTTGAAAATCGTCGCTGGTCTTGATAAAACCTCTAGCCAAATTACCCAGAAGATCGACGTTTTCATTCGAGGAAGTCTGCGCGGTTAAAAAAGTTTGGTGATGCGTCGAGTATTTTGCCCGTACTTTCCAGTCTTGATTAAACTCGTGGGTCAGGGTTAAGCCGCCGGTATAAGCCTCTTTGTCTGCAAAGTCGGTCGGTTCGTTGCCGGAAAAATGCAATGGAATTTTGCCGGGAATCGCCCCGGACTGCTGCAAGCTGTAAGGGATGCCGGAATCGGCGACATCTTTGATGTTCTGATACATAAAATCCAGATCCAGTCGGGTTTTGTCGCTAATATTCCAAGTCAGGCTCGGCGCCACAAAGTCACGAGTGACCGGATGGTTATCCCTGAATGTCGCGCCGTCCAAATGTTCGTAATTCAGACGATAGGCCAATGCACCGTCTTCGGTGATTTTATTGGTGGCATCTAGCAAGGTGCGGTAAGTATCGAAGGAACCAAATTGCTGTTGTAGCGAATAATATGCATCTGTTCGCGGTCGTTTAGTCACGATATTGACTAGACCTCCGGGTTGGGCACGACCGTAGAGCATGGCCGAAGGCCCTTTCAACACCTCAATACGCTCGGCATTAGCCAGTGAAATGGGCGTATTGGGTGTTAATACACCGTCACGATAAATATTATTGGTATTGGTGAAGCCACGAATATAGAGATTCTCATCTTTATCGTTACCAAACCCCCAGCCCTTGGCAACGCCGCTGACGTTTTTCAGGGCATTTTCCAGCCCGATGGCTTGCTGGTCGTCGATGATGGCTTTGGGTAGCACTTGCACGGAAATGGGGGTGTCGAACAAAGGCGTATCGGTTTTGGTGCCGGTCACAGCGTTGGCGACTGCGTAATCCTTGTTGTAAGGATCGCTCGGGTCACGCGTGCCTTTGACTAACACAGCGCCTAACGTTGTCGCATCGCTGCCGGAGGGTGCTGGTTTCAACGTCACAGTACCATCCGCGCCAATACTATAAGTCAAGCCGCTACCGCTCAACAGTTTGCGGACCGCGTCCTCTATCGTGTAGTCGCCTTGCAGCGCCGGACTGGTTTTGCCGGCGGCGGATTGCTCCGCATACAACATCGCCGCCCCCGATTGTGCGGATAGCTGTTGCAATGCACCCGCCAAGGACTGGGCCGGTATATCGAAATGGTGTTTGCCGTCCTCGGCGTAGGCTTGCGCCGAGATCAGCGCAATGGCCGTGGCGAGGCGTTTGATTGTCAATGTCATGCTCCATGTCTCCATTATTTTTTTAGGGTTCATGGGCATAGACGCGGAGGCTTGAAAAAGCCGCCAGCCTTTGAATGTTTTTTCCCTGACGCCGTTAGCGCCAGCCTTCCGTAACGGAGTAGATGCGAATTGGAGCGTCGGAATAAATCCGCACCTTCATTAGCGCTTGCCCGAAGCGGCTTCCAAGACGATTTCCCGCTCGCCGATACGCTTGACGTTGACCGGCAATAAAGCGGTAACCGCATTCAACATCCCATCCAATTGCTCGGTGCGGAAACTGCCGTTGACGCGTAGCTCGGCCAGTTTCGGATCGGGTAGACGAATCTGCACGTCGTGATAACGGCCGATTTCCGCCAAAACCTCGACCAACCGCCGACCGTTAAAAATTAATTGCCCTTGGCGCCAGGCCGTCGCGGCGGCAATATCGCTTGCGATGACCGGCACGAAGCGATGATCGTCGCTATACGCCAGTTGTTGTCCCGCATGCAATTCGCGATGTTCGCTCTGAACGGACATTTCCACCACACCTTCTTGCACCGTGACACTAACCCGGTCGGCTTGCTTATACACATCAAAAGCCGTGCCTATGTCGCGCACGCTGAGATTGCCCGCCTGCACACTAAACGGCCTGTCGGCATTGTGAATGACTTTAAAGAACGCTTCGCCGCGTATCAACTCAACGCGGCGTTGGGCATGATTGAAATGCACCCGCACTTCGGTATCGGTATTCAATTCCAGCTCGCTACCGTCGGATAAGGCCACCACCTGTCTTTGCCCCTTAGCCGTGTTGTAGCTATGCGGCAGGCCGTACCAGCCTTGCGGCGAAAATATTGCCAAGCCGACGCCGAATAGTAGAGCCGCCGCCGCGCTGTATGCCGGCCATTGCCGCCACGTGGAATGATGAGTTTGCGGTCGATAGCGCAAGGCTTCGTCACGGGCACGAAACGCCTGATCTTTAAGCGGCTCCAGCCAGTCCCATTGTGCCTGCACCTGCCGATACGCCGTTTGATGGGCGGGATTGATCGCCAACCAGTCCGCGAAAGTACGCTGGAGTTGCGCGTCCGCGGGCGCATCGCGCAAGCGCAGCAGCCAGGCTATTGCTTGGTCGCGCGTGGTTTGGCTGGTAGATTCGCTGTCTGACACGCTGAGTGACTGAAATGTGTTTATCAAAGGAACAGTTTACCGGACTTTTTCATAGACGGGCCAGGCGGCAATCACCGCCAATCATGATCCGATTCTGTGCTGAGCTTGGCGCTGATATGTTGCATCGCCAGCATCACGTAGCGTTCAGAGCAGCGTACTGAAATGCCCAAACGTTTAGCTATTTCGGCATGCGAGCAGCCTTCTATGCGGTATAACACAAAGGCATGGCGGCGCAATTCCGGCAATTCGTCCAGCCAGGCGGAGAATTTCTCCAATTGTTGATGAGTTTGCCAATAATGCTCGGGCGAAAGGCGCTGGTCGGCAACATGCTCGATGTCTGCGTCGGGTTCATCGAAGCGTGCGCGCGTTTCGCGGCGGCGATGTCGGTCAACCGTTAGATTGGCGGCGGTCTGAAATAAAAACGCCCTGGGGTTTTGAATGGTTTGCGGCTCTGGATATTGCGATAGGCGCAGAAAAGTTTCCTGCACGATGTCGCTTACATCGGGTTCTCGCGGCCAACGGCCGCGTAAAAAGCTGCCGATTTCGTGCGCGTGTTGCAGAAACAGCGTGTGCAGAAATCCTGGTGATTCTTTGGACATTGAAGGCATTCGTGGCCGGGGCAAGTAAAGATGCTTTTCAGCAATAACCAAGCCAAGCCAGCCGTGTTGTCATTAGACACCGCGCGTTAGCGCGACTATGCCGTCGGTAGTAATGTTTTGGCGGCGCTTAAAAACAAAGTAGATGCGTGATATGACCTGTTTTAAGCGGGAATTGCGGCATATGCCGCAGTCTTTGGCAGAGTCCTTGCCTTAAGTGAGCTGGTGACAATTAATCGTGACCATTAACCCGGCCCTTAAATATCGTTGCTCCCGCGAAGGCGGGAGCCCTGCGGCTATATTGGATTCTCTGTGCGGTTTAACGGCTCCAGGGAATTTAAGGGCTGGGTTAATAATTACCTTCGATCTCTTGTCTTAGTCGATGGTTAAAGAGACTAGCCGCACTTTCTTTTGCATCGGATCGGTCCAGGCGACAAAAGCTTGCTTGCCGACGCGGGCCATCGCCAGGTATTTGCTGGGCCATTTCGGGAAGCTGCCGTGATACACCGTGGTTTGCCGGCTGACTTTGCCGTTGGTTGTCACTTTGGCGACTCGTAACTCATCTTCTGGCCCATTGCGGCCGCGCCAGCTGACCAAGGCTGAACCGTCGTCCAGCAGTAAGGCGTTGGTATAGCCGCTGGCGTCGGCATCCAGCTCGATAGGTGAATTAAAATGCGCGCCGTTGTCAGTGGAGAAGGCCAGTTTCACCCGGCCTTTACCGTCGGCGGCAGTGAACCAGGCCGCCACGCCAGCGGTTGGCGTTAGATCGATGGATGGCCCATTGCTTGGGCAACCGCCGATCACCCAGCCGTCCGCATGAACGCTAGCGATTTTCGGATCTCCGCCGGCTTGCCAGCGCACGGCGCTAATATCGCGAATTTCGCCGACAGCATGGTCGCGATAAACGGTGACCAATTGTTCGCCCAGCGCGTCGGTAAAACTGCGGCAGCAGGAGCAAACATCGTCATCCAGCGTTAGCTCCGGGCTGGCGCGCCAATTTTTGTCGATTACGCTCGCCATCAGTTGGTAGCGGTTGGTTTTCTTATCGGCCGCCGGGTCGTGGCTGACATTGCGCATGTCGGTCCAAACCAGCGCCAGTCGTGCATCGGGAAGTGCGGCCAAAGACATTTGCGCATCGTAGATACGCGCAGCATCGCCGTAAGGTTTTAGCGGTGGGCTCCAGCTTAAACCGCCGTCTATCGATCTGGCCAGATAGATGTCTGCCGCATAGCGGTCCGGAGAGTCCTTCACATACCGCATCCAGGCCGCCGCCAGGCTGCCGTCACTTAGTCCAAGCACTACCGGTGGGTCGGCCAATTTACCCTCGACCTTGATCACCGTTAACGGCATGCTCCAGCCCTGTTTTTCCAGTATGGCAAATTTAGCGGTGCTGCTAACGCCGTCGGTTTCCACCCAACTGACGATTAACTCGCCGGTGGCGGTCTGTGCCAGATGGTGTTGCTGGCTGACACCACTGGCCGGGATTTGCAGTTCGCTAATCCGCAACGCATGCGGCGGTTTGGCAAATGCGTTGTGTGCGCCTATAAAAAGCAAAAGCAGCCCGCCGATTATGGTGAGAAAGACCTTGATAGTATGCATTGGGCGACCATGGGTAGAAGAAAATGAATCATCTTTTTAACTTGAGAGGACTTGATTTGTAAACTCGCCCGGCGCAAGGCTTGTCAGCCTTTAGCTGGCTGCTCTGTAGTACTCCGATTGCCGACAACTTGGGGTTGGCAGAAACGCGATTGCCAGTTGCGCACGCTGCTTTCGACAGTGCACCAAGCCTTTGACGATGTGCTTTTCCACTGCGCTTTCGGAAATATCCAGCACACCAGCCACTTCCCGATAACTAAGACCGCGAATTTTATGCAGGATAAATGCATCCCGACAACGCGGCGGCAGTTCGGCGATGGTTTGGTACAACAAGGTCCGGCATTGCTGGCTGGCAATTGCGCTTTCTGCGCCGGGCTGTTGTGGTTCTTCCACGAGCGGAGCCGCTTCCTGATGGCGTTCGACGATTTTATTGTGGCGCAGATGATCAAGAGCCAGATTGCTAGCGGTCCGATATAAAAAGCTGCGCGGGCTTGCGATTGCCGTGGCATTGGCGGTGCGGGCCAAAATCAGATAACTTTCTTGCACCAGATCTTCTGCGGTTTCCTGGCATTTGACTATGCGCAGCAGGTGATGCAACAGCTCCTTGCAATGCAGGCGATAAAGCGCGCTTATGTCCAAGTTCATATTGAGGGATTTGCCCGGTACGGTGATTTTTCACTCATAAGGTAAAGCCAAATTCATGCCAAACAATAACCTCAAACGCAGCAAGTGCGGCAAGAGCCAGGGAATCCGGGGCTTTGGTGCCGATTGGTTTGGTATTCGTCGAGTTTGGAGACAAAGATTAAGGCGCAAAAAATCGATGGGATGCCGTATTGAGTGCGGCATATAACCTATTTTTTGGTATTGATGCCGTAATCAACTCGCACGCCCGGCGCCTTCAAAACCCTTGATGGTTGGCAAGCTGCTTAATCTGAATGTCTCGCGCATCCGCAAAATGCTCATTTCGATATACCTCCGAGGTAAAACGGAAATACCGAAATCCAGACGACATGGACAGCTTGAAGCTCGCCATCCATGGCACATGCCCCCTTTTTTGCCCTTTGGGTATCCCGGCGGGCATGACGGACTTTTCTAGTCAGGAAGAATTTTGATCCCTCACTTCCTGTTTTATGCCTGTCGTGCGTCAAAACAACGATAGTCATCATTTAACAACAGCGAGGGAAATTCATGACGTTGAAACAAACATTTAGCGGCGGCCTGTTTGGACATGCTTCGGCACTGGTATTAGGGGCTGTGCTGGCGGTTTCCGGCACCGCGGTTGCAGAAAGCGCCAGTCGGGCTTTCAGTATCCCTGCAGGCTCTCTGTCTACCGCGCTGAATCGCTTGGCGGAATCCGGCGGCTTGCAACTGGTCTACGACACGGCAATCACTGAGGGTTTGCAAAGCAAGGGCCTTAGCGGCCATTACACCCCGGAAGCCGCGTTGCAACATCTGCTGGGAGGTAGCGGTTTGAGTTACCGCATCGCTGAAAACGGCAATATTTTGATCGAAAGACAGTCTCTGAATTACAAACAGGACCCTACGGCGTTGCCGGCGGTGAATGTGGTTGGCAAAAAGGTATATGACCCTAACGACCCTTTCAGCCAAATCTATGCGGTGCCGAATGCATCCACTGCAACCAAAACCGATATTGCGATTATGGACACCCCGGTATCCATCCAGGTCGTCCCCAAATCGATCATGAACGATCAGCAAGCGATCCGCATCGAAGACGCCTTGACGCAAAACGTCAGCGGCGTGCAGCGGGCTTACGGTACGGCGGATATGTACGAAAGCTTCATTATTCGCGGCTTTGCTTCCGACGACCAAATGTATCGCAATGGTTTCAGGCGCTCGATGGGCAAGTTCGATCCGGCGAATATCGAACAGCTCGAGGTATTGAAAGGTCCGGCATCCGTGCTGTATGGTCGGTTGCAGCCCGGCGGTATGGTCAACTACGTGACCAAAAAGGCGTTGGATGTGCCTTACTATTCCTTGCAGCAACAATTCGGCTCTTTCAGCGAATTTCGTACCACGGTCGATGCAACCGGACCGCTGGATAAAGATAAAACCCTGTTGTACCGGTTTAATGCCGCTTACGACGAAGGCAATTCGTTCAGAGATTTTGTCGATCACGAGCGGGTATTTATTGCGCCGAAATTGACTTGGCGGCCCAACGACCGCTTCGAGGCCAATGTCGAAATAGAGAAACGCCATGAAAATTACACGGAAGATTATGGCGTGCCGGTATCGGGCAATCGGCCTATTACAAACCGCAGATCCTTATTTACCGGTGATCCGGCCATCAAACCCAGCCAAGACACTACGCTGATTTATGCGGATTGGAGCTTCAAATTTAATGATGACTGGGGGCTAAGGCATAAATTTCAGTGGGACGAGACCGACATCGTATTCGGCGGCGTCGCGCCTAACAGTAAAATAAACGCGGATGGACATACTCTGGATAGATTTGGCATTCTCGGTACCAGCAACCGCCGCTCTTACTCTACTAGTCTCGATCTAACTGGAAAGTTTCAAACCTTTGGCCTTAAGCATGATGTTTTAGTAGGGGGAGATTGGTTCTTTTTTAACCAGGATGCGCCGGACAATAACTTTAGTTACGGCACCATCCCTACCTTCGATATCGATAATCCCCAATACGGCAATTTCGATTTAGCGGCCCTGCGCGCCGAGCCCGCCAACTGGTTTTGGCGCTCGCGCGACGATTGGTACGGCGTTTACTTCCAGGATCAAATTACGATTTTGGATAAGTTACATATCATGGGTGGAGGCCGTTACGATATGGCTGGCTACGGCGGTTACGGCGGTACATCCTGGGACGAAACCAAGGCCGGATTCAGCATGCAGCATGAAGATAAATTCAGTCCGCGGGTAGGTATCGTTTATCAGCCTTGGGATTGGTTGTCTTTGTACGGCAACTACGTCGAATCGTTCGGCACCAATAACGGCCGTTCCGCCACCGGTGGCAATTTTGCACCGCAAGCTGCCGAGCAGTACGAAATCGGTTTCAAAACCGAGTTTTTCGACAAGCGGCTATCGTCAACTGTGGCGTATTATCATTTGACCAAAAATAATCTGATGACCTTCGACTTGAGTACGCCGGACCCCACCGATCAAAAAACTATCGGCGAAGCGCGTAGTCAGGGCATTGAAGTGGATATTAAAGGTCAGATCACCGACGAATTCAGCCTGGTGACGACCTATGCCTACACCGACGCCAGATATACCAAGGATTACAGCGGTTTGCAGGGCAATCGTTTGTTGAATGTGCCCGAGCATCAAGCCAGTCTGTGGGGTACCTACCAATTCACCGAGCAATTTAAGGCTGGCTTGGGCGGGGTGGTTGTCGGTAAGCGCGAAGGCGACAATACCAACACCTATCAATTGCCTGGATATACTCGCTTGGATGCGATGCTGGCCTATGTACAACCCATCGGCAAAACGCGTCTGACGGCGCAAGTCAATGTCTATAATCTGTTGGATAAGGAATACTACACTGGCTCAACTTCTTGGTTGCCTACAGCCAACGTCGGTGCGCCCATTTCCGCCATGGGATCTTTGAAATTGGAGTATTAATTCAATACTGGTTGACGGCACTGCTGATAGAGCAGTGCCGTTAGCCACCTTTGAATATCGTCGTGCGAAAGCTTCGCTAGGGATAGAGGATGGGCATATGGACAATTCAGCCCTGCGGCTCATCGCTAATTTGATTTGGCTTTTTACTGATTATATTGCAGCAGGCAGGAGGCATAACGAGCTTGGAATCATCCCTGCCTGGATAAAAGCGTTTTTCCGCGCTTCTATCCAGGTATCCCTGGCGTCCTGTTTTCCATGTTCACGGGGGAGAGAACTTAAACATCCCTGACACCGGTCTTTATATAACAATATCCGTGCCAAGCCCTTGAGACTACATGATTCAGGGGCTTACGCTAAAATCGACAGCTACCATATTAATTTCTATGTTATTTGCCACAATAATGGCTTTGCTTTACGGCATTTCCCGCAAAAACCGTAGTTAGTCAATTCCGCGTTCAATCATGGATAATAAACATCCCAGTCACAACGCTCGAATCGCCCGTGAAGCATTTCCGCCATCCGGCTCGCTATCGCCAATTTTGGCGCCAACCCAAAACGGCGCTTTCTTTGCTGAAACGTTGCAAGCGCGGACTGGTCTATGCGGCGCTGTTTTTTGTACTCAGTTCGCTGGTGCTGGTAGGCGTATTGCGGTATCTACCCCCGCCGACGTCGGCGTTCATGCTGCATCAGCATGTTGATGATCTGGCCGAAGGCCGGCGCTATAAGGGTATTGATCAACGCTGGGTCAGTCGCCGGCATATTTCGCCGCACGCCTTTGCTGCGGTGATCGCATCCGAAGATCAATTGTTCTATCAGCACAACGGCTTCGATGTTGACGCCATCGCCAAGGCTTTTAACCAATATTTGCGCGGCGGTAAACTGCGTGGGGCCAGTACGATCAGCCAGCAAGTCGCGAAGAATTTGTTTTTAAGTCCGGCCAAAAACTTCGGCCGCAAGGCCTTGGAGATTTGGTTTACGTTGTTGATCGAGGCGATCTGGGATAAGCAGCGGATATTGGAAATGTATTTGAATATTGCCGAGTTCGGCGATCATTTATTCGGCATAGAAGCGGCCAGTCGCCGTTATTTCGGTGTTTCTGCCCAACAGCTATCTGCCAATCAGGCTGCGCTGTTGGCGGCTACATTGCCGAACCCTATATTGCTAAAAGCCGATCAGCCCAGCGCTTATTTACATAAACGCCAAAGCTGGATCTTGGGCCAGATGCGGGCGTTGGGGAACTGATCGCGAGTTAATCCTCTGCATCCTGATTGTCCTGCGCGTCCTCTTCAAAAGGTGGCAGGCCGGATGCCTCGGCAATCAGTTCTTTCAGATACTTGTATAGCAAGCGCGCCGACTTGGGCGGTTTGGCTTCCTTGGCTTCTTTCTGTGCGTTGCGCTGTAACTGGCGCAGGTGCTGACTGTCCGCGGTAGGAAATTCTTCAATGAATAGGGTCAACTGTTGATTGCCATTGGCTGCCAGCAGCTGGTCGCGCCAGCGCTCGGCCTGGTGATGTTCTCTGACCGCATGGGCGCTGCGGTTTTTCATCCGCGCCAATTTTTCATGAATCGCGGCGGTATCCAGCTTTCTCAGTTGCGCGGTGATATATTTCAACAAGCGCTTTCTGGCGGAGTTATGCCCCATCTTGCCGGCATCGCGCATGGCTTGTTCTATGCTCTCGGGCAATTCGAATTCGGCGATATGCGCAGGGGATAGCGCGCAAATTTCCTCAGCCATCGCAAACACTTCGGCTATTTCTTTTTTGATGCGAGTCTTGTTGGGGCGTACCGCGTAATGATCGGCTTCCTCGTCTTCGCTGTCGCCGTCGTACTCGTCCTCGGGTTCGTCGTAATAATCTTCTTCTTCGAATTCTTCTTGGTAATCTTCGTCGTTCATGTCAAACCATTGCTATTAAGAAAAGCACGAACATCACTACCATCAACAGGGGCACAATAACGCTGGGCCAATCGGAGGGTGTTTGTTTGCTGCGCGCGATTGCGGCTTTGATGCCGGGCTGCATCCAGAACAAAAGCAGCAGCGCCAGGGCGCCGAGTATCAGGTTTTCCCAGGTTGACAGCATGATGTGACCGCTTTGTTATGAGTGAGGGACTTGCTACGCGTCATTCTAACAAACCTTGCCATGCAATAAGACATTGCTTGCTGCTACAAATTAAAAGTTGTTTCTCTGGATTTATCGCTAAGCGATTATTGCGGCTGGGTAAATTCAGTTATTCACAGAAGCTGTGGATAACTCTGTGTATTAAATGTAGAAAGCCTTTGCTGTTCCCCGGTAGTGCTGGGCTGGGCTCAAATTGTACAGCATTAAGTCATTATAATTAATTGATTATAATCAATAGCTTACAAATGATGCTTTGTATTTCAACGAGTTATTTTGTCAAGCGTTTTATGATCTTGCCGTAAACAGTTTAATGTGCATAACTTGTTTACATGCTAAGCAAATTTGCTGCCAAACTGCATTTTTTGGCTAGGCTTTAAGCGGGTCAGCTTATATGGTCTGCGCAAATTTGCGATAATGGCCGGTTTTTAAAAAAGAGTCATATCATGTGGTTTAAAAATCTTGCCGTCTACCGTTTTACCGAGCCATTTACTTTGGATGCTGTTGCTTTGGAGCAAAAACTGCAACAACAGCCGTTCCGATCTTGTGGTAGCCATGATGAGTTCAGTTTTGGCTGGACTGCGCCGCTAGGCAGGGCCTCGGACGCACTGGTGCATGCCAATAACGGTTTCTTGATGCTATGCGGCAAGAAGGAAGAAAAGGTCGTGCCGGCATCGGTGATCAACGAAATGCTGCAAGAACGCATCAACGAAATCGAAGAACGCGAGGCCCGCAAATTACCAGCGAAAGAGCGTAGTCGGATCAAGGACGAATTGATATTCGAACTGTTGCCGCGGGCGTTTTCGTTTTCACGGAAAACCTATGCTTATATCGATAGTCAGGGCGGCTGGCTGGTCGTCGATGCGGCATCGGCTAAAAAAGCCGAAGACATGCTCAGCCAGTTGCGTAAATGCTTGGGGTCTCTGCCCATAGTGCCGCTCACCGCCACCGCCAAACCGGCTAGCGTGATGACGCAATGGTTGATCGACAACACCTCGCCGAAAGATATTTTGATCGAAGACGAGTGCGAGCTGCGTTCGCCGGAAGAAGAAGGCTCGATTATTCGTTGCAAACGCCACGACTTGGCGTTGCCGGAAATCAAGAATCATCTGGATAGCGGCAAGCAAGTGATTAAGTTGGCGATGAGCTGGGCCGAACGCATTTCGTTTGTATTGGACGAGAGCTTGGCTGTCAAGCGGCTAAAGTTTCTTGATCTTATTCAGGAGCAAGCCGCCGATATCGAGGCATTCGACGAAGTCGAACAGTTTGATGCCGATTTTTCTATTATGACTGCGGAACTTGCTCAGTTTTTGCCGCGTCTGCTTGAATTATTTACTGCTGAAGGTAACGCCTAATGAAAACCCGTTTGTTATTCAGTTTGCTGCTGACAGCCAGTACGGCGGCGTCGGCGCTAACGCTGCCGGCACCGGATAGGCCGGGTGACAGCCTGATAGGCAATCCGCCGCATGAAGTTAAATATGTCGCGGCGAAGCATGAAGACACTCTGATCGATATCGCGGTAAATTTTCGGCTTGGGCAAGATCATATCGTATTGGCCAACCCCTATGTGGACCGCTGGTTGCCCCGCGAAGGTACGCAGGTGCGCATCCCCAGCAGCTTTTTGTTGCCGAATGCGCCAAGAGAAGGGATCGTGGTTAATTTGCCGGAAATGCGGATTTACTATTACGCGGATGCCGGCCGGGTTGTGACTTATGCAATCGGTATCGGCCGGGAAGATAACTGGAAAACGCCGTTGGGTAAAACGAAAATTACCGGCAAAACCGACAAGCCTTCCTGGACGCCGCCGCCATCCATTATTGCCGAGCATTTGGCTGATGGCGATGTGCTGGATCCTTATTATCCGCCTGGTCCGAATAATCCCTTGGGTTTGTATGCGTTTAAGTTAGGGATACCCGGCTATCTGATTCACAGTACTAATGTTGTTAATGGCATTGGCATGCGGGTTAGTCATGGGTGCATGCGGATGTACCCTGCTGACATTGAGCAGTTTTTTCCAATGGTTAAAGTGGGCACCACGGTCAATATTGTTAATCAATCGATCAAAGTGGGCTGGTATCACGATACCTTGTACATGGAAGTGTATCCAGAGTTGGAAGAAACGCCGGCAACCTATGAGCAGCGCTTGCATACGGCGTTGAATTTGATAGAGCAAGCCAATGGTGGGCAAATGCCTGTAATCAAAGGTTCTGTTTTAAAAGCGGCAGTAGAAAAAGCGACTGGTATTCCGGTGGCTATTTATGAGCGTCCTACCCAGACGCCTCCTGTGGTTCAAAGCCAAGCGGCACCTGCGAAATAGAGGCAATAAAAAAGCCCGTGGCCTTGCGGCTCACGGGCTTTTTAAAATCAACAACAGCAATAAAGCTTATTTGTGTTGTGATTTTTTGAACATACGGTCCAATTTGCTGTTGGTATCTTGAGCATATTGGGCAGCACGGTTAGCAGCAGCTTCAGCAGCAGCAGCTTTTGCAGCAGCTTCAGCAGCAGCGGCTTTAGCAGAAGCAGCGTCAGCAGATGCAGTAGAAACTTTGCCTTCCAAAGTGCCTACTCTTGCGTCCAAAGCTTCCAGGTCTGAAGTGCTTGCGCAACCGGTTGCCAAAGCTGCAATTGCAACAACTGCTGATAATGTAATAGCTCTCATCATGGTTTTCCCCTTGATTGTGGTTTCAAAAAATAATAAATGAAAAACGGTGGTAATTGTCCAACATTTTTTTGGATTTTACCAACATTATTTCACCGTTACGAGTGTCCCTTTTTCTACCCATTGACTTAACTGATCGATTTGATCGTTAGTCAACGCGATACATCCGTGTGTCCAATTCATGGATCTGTGGATGGACAGACTACCGCTGCCCAAACCATGAATACCGATTTGCCCACCGAGATCGGTATTTTGCGGCGGAATTTGTCCGGCAGAATGCGCTCTGGCAATAGCTTCGTAAGTGTCGAGATCGATTTTGCCTTTTTTCAAGGCATTATCGGCATTGTCTACATTGGGATAGGTCAAGCCGAAGAACTTACGGAAGGCGCTTCTTTCATTTATCCAGCCGATCCGATAGTTACCGAGCGGCGTGATGTCATCGCCGCGATGATTTTTTTCACCCGCGCCATTGCGGCCAATGGCGATATTTTCCAGCACGGCAACCGTCTTGTCGCCCTTCCTGACTTCCATGCTTTGCGTCTGCGTATCGACCAGCAACCAAACATCCTCTCCAGCGAAACTGCGCGCCGATACGGTACAGCCCATCACAATCAAAACACCTAATAATTTTTTCTTTATCATGGCAATCTGTAAATAATCAAAGTTTTGGTGTAATTTAACCCTTTCGAAACGAGGTATTACAAAGGGTAGCATATGACAACAACAATCACCAAAACGACTCCCTACGATGATCAAAAACCCGGCACATCGGGCTTACGCAAAAAAGTCAAAGTCTTCCAACAACCCAAATATCTGGAGAATTTCGTCCAATCCATCTTCGACAGTCTGGAGGATTTTCAGGGCAAAACCTTGGTGATTGGCGGCGATGGCCGCTACTTTAACCGTAAAGCCATCCAGATTATTATAAAAATGGCGGCAGCCAACGGTTTCGGTGAGCTCATTATAGGCCAAGGCGGCTTGTTGTCCACTCCTGCCGCATCGAATATTATCAGGAAATACAATGCGTTCGGAGGCATTGTTCTATCAGCTAGTCACAATCCCGGCGGCCCTGAAGAAGATTTTGGCATTAAGTACAACGTCAGCAATGGTGGCCCGGCTCCGGAAAAGTTCACCGACAAACTGTACGAGAATACCAAAATCATCACCGGCTACAAAAAAGCCCGTTTCGGCGACATAGATTTAGACGTTATCGGTGAGGTCGAAAAAGGCGGCGTGAAAATTCGGATTATCGATTCGGTAGCCGATTACGCTGAATTAATGGCCAAGATATTCGATTTCGATCTGCTCAAACAAAGCATCCATAACGGCTTCATCACGCTACGTTTCGATGCGATGCATGCCATCACCGGTCCGTACGCCAAGCATATTCTGGAAGATACGCTGGGCGCTACACCTGGCTCGGTATTTAACGCCGTGCCGCTGGAAGACTTCGGCGGCGGCCATCCCGATCCAAATATGGCCCATGCTCACGAACTTTGTGACATCATGTTCGGGGCCGACGCACCCACTTTCGGCGCGGCCTCGGACGGCGACGGCGACCGCAACATGGTCATGGGCGCAAACATCTTCGTTACTCCTAGCGATAGCTTGGCGATTATGGCCGCCAACGCCAAGTTAATCCCAGCTTACGCCAAAGGCATTAGTGGTGTGGCCCGCTCGATGCCGACCAGTCAAGCGGTTGACCGCGTTGCCGACAAACTAAGTCTGCCTTGCTACGAAACCCCAACCGGCTGGAAATTTTTCGGTAACCTGCTGGATGCCGATAAAATTACCATCTGCGGCGAAGAAAGCTTCGGTTCCGGCTCCAATCATGTCCGTGAAAAAGATGGATTATGGGCCGTGCTGTTCTGGTTGAATTTAATCGCGCGCAAACGCGAATCGGTGGAAGACATTGTTCATGAACACTGGCAAAAATACGGTCGCGACATTTACTGTCGTCACGATTACGAAGCGGTCGATTCCGAGATTGCCAACGGCATTGTCGAACATCTGCGTAGCCAGTTAAGCAGCTTGCCCGGTAAAAGTTGGGGCGATTACGAAGTCAAGTTTGCCGACGAATTCAGTTACACCGATCCGGTCGACGGTAGCGTCAGCAGCAATCAAGGCATCCGCATTGGCTTTGTGAACGGCTCGCGTATCGTGTTCCGGCTGTCGGGTACCGGTACGGTCGGTGCGACTTTGCGTATTTATTTGGAGCGCTATGAGCGTGATGTCAGCAAGCACGATCAGGACGCTCAGGTTGCGCTTGCGGAATTAATAGAAATTGCCGAGCAGTTGTGCGAAGTCAAAAAACGTACTGGCAGAACCGAGCCTGACGTTATCACTTGATCGATCCCGGATGAATAAAACGTTAGGTCTGGCTTAACTGCCTGACCTAACGGCTCTGTCCGTACGCATCGCGCAAAATCTGTTCTGCGTCACGACCTGCCTCCGCCAAAGCTTGAGCTCTGGCGATGGATAAGCCCAGGCCGTGCCCGGCACCTATGCCTGTAAATTGCCAAGTCTGGTCATCGGCAGCTGTTACCGAATCAGGACAAGAAGGTAGTTTCAGGGTATTGCGAAAAATCTCGCAACTGAGCAGCTCTTCGCTGGTCGGATAAAATAATCTGATAAACAACTCGCCATCTTTGTGCCGTTCGCGGCGAATATCCAGAATTTGATTTTCCGTAAACACCCGGCGCAACTCCTCGCTTGAGAGCTGCCTTTGCCAGCGCTGATCGCCGCCGTTGGCAAACGGCAACCAGTTCAATCCGGATTCGGTCGCCAACTGGTCCAAAAGCTGTATTAAAGCAATATCGATATGACTGCTACGACGTAGCTTGTTCCCAGGCAACTCGCCGAGATAGACCATGCAATGCGTGGTATCGCAAAGGGAGCTTGATTCATTATGCCTATGGTTACCGTGACTGCCGTTCCAGGCGATCACCGCTCGCATCGCTTCGCGGGCGCTACCAGCCAGATTTTGTGCCTCGGCAGCCAATACGCCATCCACATAGCTATCGACATCGGTTTCCAGCACCGTCGGCCCCTGTTCGTTTGTTTGTCGCAGAACACCTTTCACCACCCGCTCGGATCGGCTGCCACGTGCGCTGGAAACGATCCTGATTTGCCCGCAAACCGTAAAGCGCCCGTGTTGGTTAGCGACTAACGGACAGTCCGGCTCCTCATTCCAGCTATCTGGATCGGTAGGCGTTAACAAACTAACCCTAACCGCAGCAAAACGGGCCGGATAGTCGTGCTGCCAGTTTCTTAACAAGGCTGCGGCTTTACTTAATATTGACGCGCCATTGACGCCGCGTTGCCTAAATATCGCCAGAAATACCGGATTCGTAGCCGGCCAGGCCAGCAGTAAATGACCAGCCAAGGGGTGGCCGTCAACAGTCGAAACCGTGCCGGTTTTGGCTAGAACTTGAAGTTGGCGCAACAGCTTTCTATCTGTCTCGCTTTGCCCCGCCAAGGTGGAGTTGGGCAAGATACCGTTTTGGCTCAAGCCACGAAAATAATCGGGCTTGGATAGCAAGGCTGCCCGCATCGCCAAGGCCAATTCCGGCAAATTGGCTTGTAAGGCAAAATCGCCGTCGGCATTGCGTTCGCCCAGATAAGAGCGCCAGGCTTGCGGATCCGATGGAGCCACTTGAGCTGGAAGATTTTGCTCTTTAATCGGCGACAATAACAGACGATAGCGCTCGATTTGAAATTGCTCGCGACGCTGCAATAGCTTTTCAGTCTCGCTCGCCGCCAGTTCTGCACCCAGCAAATCAGCATCGGCTTGTGCCAATGCCGCAGCATACGGAATTTTCAACAGCGACCCAGGAGGTAAACGACTGGATTGATCCCCGCCGCTCGTCAATATCCGCCCGGACAGTAGGCTCATCAACAGATACGAGCTATCTCCGGCATCGTCGAACGCCACGCCCAGTATTTCAGTTAATTTTGTCGACACGGTACAAGGTTCTCGGGGCCAGCCGGCATTAACCAACAATCGCGCCAATACCGCCCGGTCATTGCCATCTAATTCGGCGCCCTGCCTAACCCGATTCTTGATGCTTTGTAGTTCAAGTTCACTGGGTAAACGTCCGGGCTCGAGATCAGCCAACTCGCCGCTGAAATGCATCGCCCCGGCTTCTTCTGCCCAAGCCGGTAGACGACCGCCACAGCTGCGATGACTGGCTTCGTGAAACAGTTCGTGACGCAGATACACCGCTTCGCTCAGCCCGCCCTGTGGTTGTTGCCGCAGATAAATACTGCCTGGCCGCCAGCCCCCGGCATGACTGCCGCTAAATGCCCCGCTAGTCAACGCGGGAAACACCCGCACCGGATCATCCTCGCTAGGTATCTTGTAGCCCTGTGCCGCGAGTTCGCTAGCGGCAACAGTTGCGGTTTGCCGTAATTCAACTTGCTGTGTTAGCGCCCCGAAAAACAAAATAGCCGCACCAACATCAAACAAATATTGCCGCCTGATGCATCGTTTTAATGAAGCATTCATTGGTAGTTGGAGGTTTAAGCTGAGCATGGGTAATCCCGCAAATTGCCGAATAGCGAAGATAGACTAGGAAGTGTCTAAATACTGGATTTTACGATTTAAATTGACAATCAGTCGAATCAGCCTAGAATGCAAGCCAGCTAGAAAATACGATTTACCCTTTGTTTACCAGCTCGATGTCTCTACAGTAGTCCTTCGTCCTAGTTTTTCATTAAGTAATTTCCACATTTACCAGCGTGACCCGCCTTACTTTAGCTAAGGCTTTATCTAAATTTTTATAGGACTTATTATGTCTACAATGACAACTGGCGTCGTAAAATGGTTTAACTCTGACAAAGGCTTCGGCTTTATCGAACAAAAACAAGGCCCTGACGTTTTCGTACATTTCAAAAACATTTTGAACCCAAACAACAGCTACAGAACGCTGGATGAAGGTCAACACGTACAATTCAAATTGGGCCGCGGCCCTAAAGGCCCTCAAGCCGAAGAAGTAACCATCGTTTAAAGATTAAGCCGTAGTTGCCAACAGACACCTACGGCTTTTTTGTTAGATAAAGTGGAAATCAATCGCGGTTTCCACTTTCGTTCTCCCCGTTTCATTCCAGCACACTGGGTAGCTTTCAAAAGCTTCTAGCAAAGCATACAGCAGACTAAACTTTAATTGTCTGCAATGGTCCAACAGCCGTTACAAATTTCAATCAAGCAAAGAGGTGAATCATGTCGTTAAAAAACGAATTCGAAAGTTTGCTCGTTAATCTGGATTCGGTTCGCGAAGAACTGCAACTGAAGCTGCATTTGGCTTCCATGGATGCCAAGGATGAATTTGCAGAAGCGGAAAAACAGTGGTTGCAGATTAAAAGTAAAGCCGCTGAAATTGCCGACGAGTCGATAGAGACTTCTGAAGAGTATATCGCCAAGGCCAAAATTGTTGGAGAGGAGTTGAAGGAAGCTTACCAGCGAGTAGCCAAGCGTCTTTCCGAGTGAGCTGCCTAAACTCAAAAAGCTACAGCTTTAATTGATTTAGTGCAAGCCTTGCCGTTAGTGCACGCTGGTTAATAAGGTTGTCGTCTTTGGGTATGCAAGACGTTGGTACAGGTGGTCAGCAATTTTGCTGACCATTGCGGCTTGAAACCAGTGAACTCAACGTCGATTTTGCAGTGTGGCTAAGATATTGAAGTAGCGTCGCGATTTCCGCTGTAAATCCAGCTTTCCTCAACTGTCAGTAACTGTTGTCTTGCCAAGCTTCGATCCACAATTCTGGCAATATTGTTGATCAACCGGAACAGTGGTTTCGCATGCGGGACATGTATTGGATGACTGGGTTTTGTGTCCGCAGGTATTACAAAAATGAGTGTTTGCGGTAATGTCGGCGCCGCATTGCTGACAGGTCAATTTTTGTTGGGGGAGAAACCTTGATAACATTTCAACCAGCTTGGCAACGGTATCGACCAAGTAAGTTGCATGGCTATACGCCCTGACCACAAACCAAATACTGACGCTTACGATCAGAATGATCGCGCTACTATGGTAAATCGTTCTACCTAAGCTATCGACGAACGGCGCCAATAACTCCCAAAACAACGCCTGCACTGTAATCAAAATCAACAGAGCGGTTAACGGCTCCGCAATGCCTTTGGCAAACGACAACGCACCGCCGCTATTGGGAATGGCTTCTATAACGTAGCCGGCAAAAAAATAAAACAAGATTAATCCCGCCAGCCTGGCGAAAAACCAGACTACGGCCGCAGCCTTGAATACACCAGCCACTTCCAATTCCGTCATTACTGGTACTAGCGTAATTAATTTGCCTATTGTCAGAATGCTGGCAATCGTAATGAATAGCTGGGCGGCCCGCTGCCATGCGTTGCTCGATGAGGAAATCAAAGAAAACATAGGCGTTCAACTCCTGTTTTTTAGGGGACTGAATTTGAATCAATCATTAGCTCGTTGAACGAGCGTGATTCCTTGGGTAGAGAATATCACACAAAAAAGCGGATAACCCTCGCTGCTAAAACTGTAGAAGTTCAAACACTGTCTGGCTATTTACGGCTTGGAGACCACAGTCGAAAAACGGTTTTTTGCCTTATCTAAATCCTTTACGGTACTATTCAGTGGCAATGCGTAATTGATTTTCCCTTCTCCCAAACGACATCATGTCCCCCGAACAATTCCAACAAAAACTCTTTAGCTGGTTTGATAATCATGGTCGCAAGGATTTGCCATGGCAACGGGACATTAATCCTTATCGAGTTTGGGTGTCGGAGATTATGTTACAGCAAACGCAAGTCGTCAGCGTGATTGCATATTTCAATCGCTTTGTCGCCAGATTTCCAACGGTGCAAAGCCTGGCAAGCGCAGAACTGGACGAAGTCTTACAGCACTGGTCCGGGCTTGGCTATTATGCGCGCGCCAGAAACCTACACAAAACGGCACAAATCGTTGCCGACAATGCCGGTATATTCCCGCAAACCGTCGCAGAACTCAGTGCCTTGCCCGGTATCGGCCGCTCCACTGCGGGGGCGATACTTAGCATTGCTTGCGGGCAAAGTCAGCCCATATTGGACGGCAACGTCAAGCGCGTACTGGCGCGGTTTCACGCCGTGCATGGCTGGCCAGGCGACAACAAGGTTGCGGGGCAGCTTTGGCAAATTAGTCAGCGCTATACGCCGACGCAAAGAACCGGAGACTATACGCAGGCGATGATGGACTTGGGGGCCACGCTCTGCACCCGCAGTAAGCCGCTATGCGACATCTGCCCTATCGCAGACAGCTGTCAGGCCAGGCAGATGGGTGTAATAAAACAATTGCCAGGCTCCAAGCCTCGCAAGGATGTACCGGTCAAACAATTATATTTCCTGCTGTTATTAGATAAGGAAAACCGGATATTGCTGGAAAGGCGGCCGCCGATCGGTATTTGGGGCGGACTATGGAGTGTGCCGGAATTTGCCGATCCGCAGGCTTTGCAAGAGTGGTGTCTGCAACGCAATTACAGAATTGATGTCTCGCAAACTTTACCAGGCCAGCGCCACAGTTTTTCGCATTATCATCTGGATTTCATCCCGGTGCTGGCGAAACTGGAAAACCCCATAAACAATGTGATGGAAGGCGAGCGGGCGGTTTGGTATAAAACCGCCGAGATTAATACTTTAGGTTTGCCGGCGCCGATCAAGCGTCTGCTGCAACAACATTTCACAGAGGATCAAAATGACGAGAATGATTAAATGCGTAAAACTGGGCGTTGAGGCTGAAGGTCTGGATGCCCCGCCGTTTCCTGGTGCCAACGGCCAACGCATTTTCGATCATGTATCGAAACAGGCCTGGAAGGACTGGCTAGCGATGCAAACCATGATAATTAACGAGCAGCGGCTATCCAGTTTCGATCCGGCCGCAAAAAAAATATTGGAAGCCGAGCGTGAGAAATTTTTATTTGCAGGAGGGTTCGAGTTGCCGGAAGGCTATGTGCCGAAAAAATAGTGCCGGGTGGGCTTTAGACGCGTTGTCAGATTGGTAGTATTAAAAGGCTATCTGTACGGCTTTTGTATAATGTTAATGCGGTTAAAGCATTGACAAAAATGGTTGTGACTGGAAAGCTCAGGATGTATATCAAAAACTATCCTCCGGAGAAAAGTTATGAGCGCAACTGTAGCAAATCAGATTCATGCCTTGCGCGCCACTCTCGGCGATCATGTCCTGGTCGGTAAAATACTGGATGTGTTTTATGCAAAAATGCTGGACGACTATCGGATTAACCGCTTCTTCAGCCGCCCGGCTGCTGAGCAGGCCGGTACCCTAAAAGCTTATTTGAAAGCTTACTTCAATAGTGCCGATGAGAGAGTATTAAAGGCATTGGACGGGTATTTTACTACAGCGTTTGCCCGCACTAACGCCAAACCGAGTTTGGTTACCGGTAACGATTTTGCCTTCCTGCTGGATATCGTTGGCGGGCAAGAGATAAGAAGCATCACGTTGTTAACCCCTGCTCATTGTTTTTTGATAAAGCTCGGTCCTGACGATTTCCATTACGACATAGTGATGGAGCATTTGGCCGCCTCTTTAAAACAATTGAATATCGCCGAAGATTTGGCTTATCAAATCATGGCTTTGGCGGAGAAAGGTAGAGATGGTTTGTTGGCTAGAGGCGTTGAAGTTAAGAAAGCCGCTTGAATAGCGTTTTAGTAGCTCGGGTTTCTCTCTCTTAGGGATTGCCTAAGAGAGCATTATCACTAGCTGTCGTCCTTGATCATTGCAACAAGAAAATCTACGAAGCTATGAATGGCTAAGCCGGTGCCCACTGCGCTTGCCATGTTTGCCAGTAATTTGCCGACAACGCCTAAAAGTTTTTCAAGCAGTTTGTGGCCGCCGATAATTTCTATTCCGTAGAGCAAAAATTCGCCTAAAAAATGATTGATGACGGCGAGCTTTAGATTTAGCTGGGTTCCCAATAAGCCTTGCGCTAACAAAGTGTGGGTTTCGGCACGTTGCAAGCCGTCTTTTAACGCCGAAAAATTCGGATTAAGTTCCATCCAGGCTTTTTTATAATCGTCGCGAAATTTCGGTTGAAAATACTCGCCGTTATTTATCACCTTCTCTAAAAACTGCTGCAGAGCATCAACGAAATTCAGCAACCTTTTTCTGTCATCCTCGCCAGCCCCAAAGACAAATTTTTCCACTGCTGTTCCTTCTATATGATGTCTGCGTTCTCACCGAAAAAAAATTGCAGGCTGACTTTTAACCCGCTCACGAATTTTGCGCTTAGCAAAATAAGGACTATTTCTTTACATATAGGTCGGTAATCGTCCCCTCTATCATTTCCGCCGCAAACGCAAAGGTTTCGGATAAAGTAGGATGCGGGTGGATGCTCAGGCTGATGTCTGTCGCATCGGCACCCATTTCCAAAGCCAGCACGGCTTCTGCGACTAATTCGCCCGCACCAGGCCCGGTAAAGCCGGCACCGAGAATACGGCCGGTGGTTTTGTCAGTCAGTATTTTGGTAATACCTTCGCTACGGCCCAGCGCCAAAGAGCGACCACTGGCGGCCCAAGGGAATACGGCTTTGTCGAATTCCACACCTTGCTGCTGTGCCTGGGTTTCGGTTAAGCCCATCCAGGCTACTTCGGGATCAGTATATGCTACGGACGGAATGGTCAGCGCGTCGAAACCGGCTTTATGGCCGGCAATGACTTCGGCGGCGATTTTACCCTCGTGCGTGGCTTTGTGGGCCAGCATCGGATTGCCGACGATGTCGCCGATCGCGAAAATATTGCTGACGTTGGTGCGACCTTGCTTGTCCACCGGAATGAAACCACGCTCGTCAACATTGACGCCCGCTTTGTCGGCATCGATCAGCTTGCCGTTGGGACGGCGACCCACAGCAACCAACACCGCGTCGAACACTTCCGACTCCGGTGCGCCTTTACCTTCCATCGTGACTTTGATGCCGGTATCAGTTGCTTCCATGGCCTTGACACTGGTTTGCAGCCACAGGTTTTCATACTGTTTTTTGATCTTGCGTTGTAGCGGTGTAACCAAATCTTTGTCGCAGCCGGGGATAATCTGATCCATCAATTCCACGACGCTGATTTTCGAGCCCAACGCATGGTAAACAGTCGCCATTTCCAGACCGATAATACCGCCACCCACGATCAATAATTTTTCCGGGATCGATTTCAACTCCAGCGCATCGGTCGAGTCCCAAACGCGTGGATCGTCGTGCGGAAAGCTGGGGATTTTGGTCGGCTGCGAGCCGGCGGCGATAATTGCGTTGTCGAAAGTAATGGTTTGCGCGCCGTCTTCACCGGTCACGGTCAAGCTGTTGGCCGTGGCAAATTTACCCACGCCATGGATTACGGTGACCTTGCGTTGCTTCGCTAATTTGCCGAGGCCTTGATTCAAGCTTTGGCTGACGCTTTGTTTCCAGGCACGGATTTGGTCCAAATCGATGTTAGGCTTGCCGAAAGTGACGCCGTGTTCCGCCATGGCTTCCGCTTCATGTATCACTTGCGCGGTGTGCAGCAAAGCTTTGGACGGGATACAGCCCACATTCAGGCAAACCCCACCCAACACCGGATAGCGCTCAATCAATACCACTTGTTTGCCCAAATCGGCAGCGCGGAACGCAGCCGTGTAACCACCTGGGCCGCCGCCAAGTACCAGAACTTCAGCATGCGTGACAGAATCGCTCATATCCTTACTCCTACAATAACAGCCGGCGAATGTCGCCCAGATAAGATTTCAATGCTTCCATAAAACGTGCGCCTTCGGCACCGTCTATGACGCGATGGTCGTAAGTAATATCCAGCGGCAACATCAGTTTCGGTTCAAACGCAGAGCCATTCCAAACCGGCTGCATCTTGGAGCGGGTGACGCCCAAAATCGCTACTTCCGGCGCGTTGACGATGGGGGTAAACGCGGTGCCGCCGATGCCGCCTAAGCTGGAGATGGTCATACAGCCGCCTTGCATGTCGGCCGGTTTCAATTTGCCGGTTCGGGCCAATTCGCTTTTCTCTGCCAGCTCGTTGGACAATTGGAAAATACCTTTTTTATCGACATCGCGAATCACCGGCACGACTAAGCCGTTCGGGGTATCCACGGCAATACCGATATGGAAGTAATGTTTGAAGATCAGTTTTTCGCCGTCTGGAGACAATGAGCTATTGAAGGACGGGTATTTTTGCATTGCCGCTACCAGCGCCTTCATGATGAAGATTAGGCCGGTAACTTTAACGGCGTCTTTCGCTAAGCCAGCGTTGACTGATTTGCGGAAGTCTTCCATCGCATCGATAGCCACCTCGTCGTGATAAGTCACCAGCGGCAGGTTTAGCCAGACACGGGTCAGGTTTTGGCCGGTAAGACGCTTGATTTTACTCAGCGGTTTTTCTTCAATTTCCCCGAATTGGGTGAAATCGACCGCTGGAATAGCCGGTATGCCTGCGCCGCCGCTGGTCGAACCGCCGGAGGCCATGACTTGCTTGACGAAGTTTTTCACATCGTCTTGCAGGATACGACCTTTACGGCCGCTGCCGGTCTGGATCTTGCTTAGATCGACACCCAATTCACGGGCAAAGAGTCTGACGCTAGGCGTGGCGTGCGCTTTAAAACCTTCGTTACTTGTTGCGACTGGAGTAGCAGGTGCTGGCGCAGGCTTGGTCGGTTCTGCTTTTGGTGCTTCCGCAACCGGAGCAGGGGTTGGTTCGACTGGGGCTGGCGTGGCTGGCGGCGCCGGTTCGGCAGGAGCCGCAGCGACTGCTTCACCGGCTTCAAGGGTGGCGATCAGCGTACCCTCTGAGACTTTATCACCCGGTTTAATGTGTACGGTTTTAATGGTGCCGGCCGCGCTGGACGGTAAATCCATCGTTGCTTTATCGGTTTCCATCACCGCCAAAGTTTGTTCGACAGCGACCACATCGCCAGGTTTGATCAATACTTCGACGATGTCGATTTCAGGGACGTTACCGACGTCAGGGACCTTTATTTCAATTACAGAACTCATATGTCGCTTTCCGTTAAATCAACCAAGGAGCGGTTGCGTCAGGGTTGATGTTGTATTTCGCGATTGCCACTTCGACCTTGGCAGCATCGAACTCGCCGGCTTGCGCCAGGCTGTGCAATGCGGCGACGGTAACGTGGTACCGATCCACTTCAAAGAAGCTCCGCAGTTTGGCGCGAGTGTCGGAGCGGCCAAAACCGTCGGTTCCCAGTACCGTGTAAGACGCTTTTACCCAAGGCCGGATTTGTTCGGCAAACGCCCGCATGTAATCGGTAGCGGCAATAATTGGACCTTTGCTGTTGTCCAGGCAATGCGCGACATGCGTGGTACGCGGCTTTTCAGTCGGATGTAAGCGGTTCCAGCGCTCGCAGGTTTGGCCATCGCGAGCCAGCTCGGTAAAGCTAGGGCAGCTCCAGATATCGGCGTCCACACCCCAATCATCGTGCAGCAATTTGGCGGCTTCGATCACTTCGATAAAAATGGTGCCGGAACCCAATAACTGCACGCGCGGTTTTTTGCTGTTCGGGCCTTTTTTGAACAAATACATCCCTTTCAATATGTCGGCTTCCGCACCTTCCGGCATGGCCGGCTGGTCGTAGTTTTCGTTCATCAAGGTGATGTAGTAAAAAATGTCCTCCTGTTCGACATACATCCGGCGCAAACCGTCCTGAATGATCACCGCCAACTCGCAAGCGAAGGTGGGGTCGTAGGAGTAGCAGTTGGGTACGGTAGCCGACATCAAGTGGCTGTGGCCGTCTTCATGTTGCAAGCCTTCGCCATTGAGGGTGGTTCTGCCGGCGGTGCCGCCTAGCAGGAAGCCGCGCGTGCGTTGATCGGCCGCAGCCCAGATCAAATCGCCGACGCGTTGGAAACCGAACATCGAGTAATAGATGAAGAACGGAATCATCGGTACGCCGTGAGTCGAATACGCGGTACCTGCCGCGATCCAGTCGCACAGACCGCCCGCTTCGTTGATACCCTCTTGCAACACCTGACCGTGCTTGTCTTCCTTGTAAAACATCAGCTGCTCGGCGTCTTGCGGCGTATAGAGCTGGCCAACCTGCGACCAGATACCCAGCTGACGGAACATGCCTTCCATACCAAAGGTGCGTGATTCGTCGGGAACGATAGGCACCACACGTTTACCGATTTGTTTGTCCTTGACCAGAATGTTCAGTATGCGCACAAAGGCCATCGTGGTGGAAATTTCGTGCCCTTCGCCGGTGCCCTCTAACAGACCTTTAAAAGCAGATAAGGCGGGGATTTCCAAGGGATAAGCTTTTGCGCGGCGAGCCGGCAAGTAACCGCCCAGATCAACGCGCCGTTGACGCAGGTAATTCAGTTCCGCAGAGTCTTCCGCAAAACGCAGGTAAGGCAGATTGATCAACTCTTCGTCGCTGACCGGCAATTGATAGCGGTCGCGGATATATTTGATCGATTCCATGCTCATCTTCTTCTGTTGATGGCTGGTGTTTTGCGCTTGTCCCGAATCGCCCATGCCGTAACCCTTGATGGTTTTAGCCAGAACTACAGTGGGTTGGCCGGTATGGTTGACAGCAGCATTGAATGCGGCGAAAACTTTGATTGGGTCGTGGCCGCCGCGATTCAATTCCCAGATGTCGCGGTCAGTGTAGTCTTTCACCAATTCTTGCAATTCCGGGGTGTTGAAGAATTTTTCCCGGACGTAAGCGCCGTCCTTGGATTTGAAGGTTTGATAATCACCATCGACGCATTCCATCATGCGTTTTACGATAAGGCCATCTTTATCGCGGGACAAGATAGCATCCCAACGACGACCCCAGATAACTTTGATCACGTTCCAGTTCGCGCCGCGGAAGTTGCCTTCCAGTTCCTGAATGATCTTGCCGTTACCGCGCACCGGACCATCCAGGCGTTGCAAGTTGCAATTGACGACGAAAATCAGGTTATCCAGTTTTTCGCGACCGGCCATACCAATCGCGCCCAAGGTTTCTGGTTCGTCGGTTTCCCCGTCGCCCAAGAAGGCCCATACTTTACGACCGTCGGTATTGGCAAAGCCGCGATTTTGCATGTAACGCATGAAGCGGGCTTGGTAAATGGCCATGATCGGGCCGAGGCCCATCGATACGGTGGGGAATTGCCAGAAGTCCGGCATCAACCAAGGATGCGGATAAGACGATAAGCCGTTGCCGCCGACTTCCTGCCTAAAGCTGTCCATTTGTTCTTCGCTCAAACGGCCGAGCAAGAAGGCGTGAGCGTAAGTGCCTGGTGCGGAATGGCCTTGCGAGAAAATCAGGTCGCCGCCGTGTTTGTCCGAGGGCGCGTTCCAGAAATGATTTTGCCCTACGTCGTACAAGGTAACCGCGGAAGCGAAACTGGCGATATGGCCGCCGACATTGGTGTATTTATTCGCGCGCAAAACCATCATCATTGCGTTCCAGCGCACGTAAGAGCGGATGGTGCGCTCGATGTCGGTATTGCCTGGGAATTTGGGTTGTCGATCTATGGGGATGGTGTTGATGTAAGGGGTGTTGGCCGAGAACGGAATGTCCATGCCGGCTTGTCTGGCGGTACTGAGCAGAGTTTCAATCAAAAAGGTGGCGCGGTCGCCACCTTCTTTTTCTATCACCGCTTGCAGTGCCTCCATCCATTCTAGGGTTTCAGCAGGATCAATATCGTGTTTGGCGGCAATATCGGTATTGTTGGTCATTACGGAACCTTGGAAAACGTTGGATTAGCTTAAAAAGGATACCCGAAATGACTGGTTTGAGCATACTTTTTTAGCAATCCGCTGCCAGCAAATCTGGCTAGAATCCAAGTAAAACCTGGATGTGGACAAAAACCGCAGCGGTTTAGTTTTTCCAAACCGGCAAATGGCTGTTGCATGGTTAGAATTGAATTGGATTTAATCCGTTTCAGCCCTTAAGTACAGGTGGCTTTGCAAGCCGACATGACGTAAAATTTGTGCCAGTACTCATTTTTAAGGAAATCCCTATGCGTAATCAACTAGTTAAACCCTTGGTTGCCTTGTTTCTTTCTACGGCAAGCATAGAAGCTAGCGCTGGGCTGGTCAGTTTTACCTCGACTGAGTTCCAACAAACCCAGGATGGACAGCTCTTTACCTTCACGATTGATAATGCGCCTTTGGCGGATTTAGTGACCGGCAGCTTCACTATCCATGCGCGTGGAGATTATTCCATCAACGCATCTACTGCCAATCCTGAGAACATCGCCGTTACATTCGAAAGCGTTATCAGCAATCTGAAATTCGCCCCTATTGCTCCACCAGTTAACTCTAGTTCTGTCTTTGTCGACGCCAACAATTACAGCACGGTTACAAACGCCGATTTGGTCGAGTGGTCGCGGAGCACGCCGCTACCGGGTGCTTTATTGCAGAGCTGGACACAGGACAACAAAATCCTTATCACCTTGGCACTGTCACCTGATGTGACCGCGGACTTGAATGCTGGACAAGGCAGCAACCCTTTTGTCCAAGCCACTATCACGTATACGACTTCGGCAGTACCTTTGCCGGCTGCAACATGGCTGTTTTTGTCTGGACTGATTGGTATGGTAGGCTACGGAAAACAGCGCAAAGCAGATTAAAGCTTGTTCCCAGGCAACAAAAAGCCGGCTTATGCCGGCTTTTTGTTGCGAAATGCACTTGATTAATGAATAACGCTATCGGGGTGTTGCAAATCAGGCAGCACACTGCCGATGCCAGTATTGAGCAATGCGCCGGTATCGACGGTAAAGCTACCAACGCCGGTGCTATCGCCATCACCATCTGTTGCACTAAAACCAAACTGTAATTGCAGGTTTTGTGGCGCTACGCTGCTATATTGCAGACCTCCCACCGCGAGTTTGCCAAAATTAACCTGGATTTCCAATCGGTCATAACCACCAACCACATCAATCGGGTCCGTAAGCCCACCTCCAGCAGGCGTGCTAAATACAACCGTTCCAGTATCAACTTGGGTTAGCCCCCTATAAGCTGTCCAGGTAAAAACATCCAAAGCACTACCAACATCGGCTTCATTGAGTTGCACCGAGTTTACTAATTGCGGGGATGTAATATCGAAACCGCCGACAGTACCAAATCTGTAGGTTATTACTTCCGATGTATCCAAAAATCTATCACCCACACCGACGTCATTGTTTGTTGAGTCGATAAACAGGTTGCTGCCCTCAACAAGTAGAGAATTCCCTACAGCAACTTTTCCGGCACCGAAAGCCAGCGCGGCACTGCCAAAATCTAGCGTGGTGCTCGGCGCAGCAGGCAAATCCAAAACATCGTGTAATTCCAATTTGTACGCACCATCTACGGCGCCGTTAACTGTCGGCAGCAGCGAAAATACCATGCGGTCAGCACTGAGGTCGGCAAATGTGGTCGTCAGGGCACCGTTATCGACAAAAGCATAAAGCTCTTGTAACTGGTCGCCGTTGCTATCGACAATCAAATAAGAAATACCGTCCGCTCGAGACGTTAAAGCCCCATTATTGTTTATCAAATTTACACCACCGGCACTTCCAAAGCCATCAAAACCCAGATCGTAATCAATCAAGCCCGTTAATGTTTGACCTGCGGCATCTTGTAAAATCCCGTTGCTGTTTTTGACGAAGGGTGCGTCATCAAACACGTTCGCGCTAAACGTCGTATTCGCGACTCTACCGTCCTGATCGGTTAACGTCGCGGAGAATGTAAAGCCAATAGCCGGCGATTCCGGTGTGCCCGTGTTTATGTGGGTCAAAGCGTTTAGCAAGGTGAAGGTATAACTGCCATTGTTCACAACTACCTGATAAGAGCCGTCGTTAGCTGTCAGGGTTTGCGTATTACTATCCCAAGTCGCTCCAGTTGCCGACAAAGCTACTGATAACGGCGTTTGGCCGTTAATGCTTAGCGTACCGGACTGAGAAAGTAGCTGGCTGGCACTGCTTTCGTCCACAATGACATTAGTAGCGCTGCCGACTATCGGGGTAGTGGCAGTGGCCTGGTCTGGATTCAATATCAAAACTTCCTGCACAATCGGCGGAAATGCCACCTCTGGCCCCGTGGTGTCGAAACCGTTAGTGACAGGTGCCACGGGGTTGAGGTATTCGACAGTAACCGGCACATGGCCTTCGTTACCTGCTCCCGGTGCGCCTCCGGCACCCGGCGCTCCGCCGGCGGCGGTAGCTTCGGCTATTGCCGTCGGATCTGCGCCGGCCAGTAAGGCGGCTTGAATTTCTTCGGCGGAGAGTCCTGCCGGTTGCGGGTTTTGCGCGGTCTGAGTGGCTTCGCCCTGTTCTTGCAATACGGCACCCAGTTGCATGCTGTCATTGCCGCCCATGTCAACGAAGGAGCCATTGGCAAGCTCTATCATCACCGTGCTGCCTTCGGCAGTGGTCAAGAGATCGGTCGGGTAAACGCGGTCGCCCACCTGCAAAATACGTTTACTGCCGTCGGCGGCAATGGCGGTAACGGTGCCGGTTGCGATTTTAACGATGCCGATTTCTTTGGCCATGCTTTGCTCCGGAGATTATTCCAAGTAAATAACGTGATTTAGTGGCCGAATAATAAGCTAATTTGAACAAGTTGACATAGTACCTTGGTTCGAAATTTGCCTAGACGAGTCGTTAGGAGCTGCACGACAACATGGAACAGCCGGCGCGCTGCTTAGCCCAATCGGGCCGTTTAGCTGCAAAACTCTGTTTATCCGGTTGTTCGGCGTAAGGGTGGCGCAACACATCGAGCAATTCCCGGACTAAAGAAAAATCGCCTTGTTCCGCCTGGTCAATAGCCAATTGCGCCAGGTAATTACGCAATACGTATTTCGGATTGACCGCATTCATTGCTGAACTGCGCTCAAGCGGTAGTCTAGCGTAGCGTTGACTGCGCAGGCGATAAATGGCGAACCAGCGGGTGGCTTGCGCCATGATGTCGTCGGTCAATGGCTCGTAGCTGGTTCGCTGCAAAAGCGCTAAAAATTGTGCCGGCGAATTGGATTCCGCACTTATATCGACATTGGCCAACTGCCGATAAAACAAGGTCATATCGGTTTCAGCGGCTTGCATTAGCTGCGTTAGTTCGTTAACCAAGCCATCGTCTTCGCTGGGTTCGAACGTTGTTAGACCCAATTTGGCGGCCATCATCGCCTGCCAGCCGGCGTCGAAGGTTTCGGTGTAAGCCAATAAGGCTTGCTGCAAACTTTCGGCACGCATAATCAAGGGATACAAAGCGTTGGCGAGTTGTACCAAATTCCAATAGGCGATTTTCGCCTGATTGCCGAACCGGTAGCGCCGGCCTTGCGCATCAGTGGTGTTGGGTGTCCAGTCCGGATCGTAATTTTCCAGCCAGCCGTAAGGACCATAATCGATGGTCAAGCCCAGTATCGACATATTGTCGGTGTTCATCACCCCGTGCACGAAACCGACCCGCTGCCAGTGCACGATCATTTCGGCCGTCTTGCGGCACACTTGTTTAAACCAATCCAGGTAGACAGGAATCGATGGCTCACCCAGCTCCGGAAAATCGGTACGAATGGTGTAATCCACCAGTTTTTTCAGCGAGTCGATGTCATCGCGCGCGGTGAATATTTGAAAACTGCCGAAGCGGGTAAACGACGGAGCCACCCGGCAGACCACTGCGCCAGGTTCCATTTGCGGATTACCGTCATAGAACATGTCGCGCACCACTTGCTTGCCGGTCAGGATTACACTCAAGGCGCGGGTGGTCGGCACACCGAGATGATGCATGGCTTCGCTGCACAAAAACTCGCGTATTGAAGAACGCAGAACCGCCAAGCCGTCGGCGCTACGCGAATACGGCGTGACGCCGGCACCTTTCAGTTGCAAGGTATAACGTTGGTTACGATTGTTAACGACTTCGCCCAAGTTGATGGCCCGGCCATCGCCGAGCTGACCGGCCCAATGGCCGAATTGATGGCCGCCGTAGCACATCGCGTACGCTTCCATGCCTTTTGCTAGCCGGCTGCCGGCGAATACTTGGCAAAAATCTTCCGATTCGCAAATCTCGGCGGATAAGCCCAAATCTTCCGCGACTTCTCTGGAATAAGCGACTAACCTGGGTTGCTGCGCCGGTGTCGGATTGGCCCTGGAATAGCACGCTGCATAAACTTGGCGCCGAAAATTGTCCGGTTCGGGATCACCTGGCAACTCGCGGATAAAACGATTGTCGAAGTTCAGATTATCGAGGGCTGAATTGTGGTTTTCGGTAGGCATGATGACATCTTATCGGTGGCTAAAAAATTTTCGAATCGCGGCTGGAACCGGCTAAGATAAGCCACTAACAGCTAGTTTATATCAATCAACTTTTCAATTAGGGAATACAAATGAACAATTTTCTTGCAAAACGCGGACCACGCGCTTTTGGCTTTAGTTCACTTCTATTAGTCGCCAGCCTTGCGACTACGCAATTGACCGGTTGCTTTACTGTCGGCCAAGAGTTTTCCCCCGTCAGAGTGCCGGAAATCAAGGTCGGCCAAACCCGTAAGCAAGATATTACCGAAATGTTCGGCACGCCTTGGCGCACCGGCATGGAAGATGGTAAGCCTACCTGGACTTACGGGATCTACAAATATGCCTTGTTCGGCGGTAACGATTCCCAGGATTTGTTGATTCGCTTCGACGCGCAAGGTGTAGTGCGGTCTTACACCTTTAGTTCTACCCGCAAATAATCGTGGTGGCCGGTGCTTGCGCGCGGCATTTTAGCGGTTTCGCTGTTATTGGCGTCAGGTAGCGGTGTAGCGAAAAAGCTTTATAAATATCAGGATGCCCAGGGTAACTGGTATTTTACGGATCAGGCCCCGGCATCTAGCCAGCCGGTAGAAGTCAGGCAATTAAAAGCCGCCAATCCTAAACGCGTTTGGCTGGAAAAAACCGCCGATGACTTGCAGCCGAGTTTTTTTGCGCTGAACGCCTATCCGGGGCCTATAGAGTTGGCAGTCGATTGGCGAGAGCGGGAAAATGTCCGCGCCAATCCGGATTTGCCGCGCCGCTTTGTCGTTGAATCCGGACAGTCCGGCAGCTTGTTTTCGCTTATTCCCAACGAGAGCGCCGGATTTTATAGCGTCAATCTGCAATATAGCTATGTGGTTGGGCGGCCGTTACCGGGCTATGTGAGCCAAACGCTTTATAAACCACCTTTGCCGGCCGGTACGCAGTTTCAAATTACCCAAGCTTTTAATGGTCCTTACAGTCATCACGATCAACAAAATCGTTATGCGGTAGACATTATGATGCCGGTTGATACACCGATTTACGCGGCTCGCGGCGGTATCGTGTTGGAAGTGGAAAACGATTACACCGGCAATGGCACCAGCCAGGCTTACGCCAGCAAGGCCAACAGCATCAGGATCTTGCATGAGGACGGCTCCATGGCCGTTTATGCGCATCTGGCGTTGGAAAAGGCTCAAGTCTCGCCAGGAATGCGGGTGGCCACCGGACAGTTGATCGGTTACTCCGGCAATACCGGCTTGACGACCGGGCCGCATTTGCATTTTGCGGTGCAGATTAATCACGGTATGGAGCTGATTTCGGTACCGTTTCAATTCGCCGATGCGGCGGGGGTGGCAGTGGAGCCAAGGCTTGGTCTGTGGCTATATGGGCCTTTGCAGGTAAACGGCAATTAGCCTTCTGCTGCGGACCTAAAAAACCGGAAACATCCGCGACCGGCGCATTTGGCTTGATACATGGCATTATCGGCGTTTTTCATCAGGGTATGTGCTTCCAAGCCGTCATCCGGATAAACGGCAATACCTACGCTGGAAGAGATATCCAGGGTGTGTTGTTGAATCACAAATGGCTGATTCAAACTAGCCAAGATGCTTTCCGCTACCAATCCGGCCGCCGATTGTCTGTCTAATTGACTGAGCAAAATCACAAACTCGTCGCCACCCAAGCGCGACACGGTATCCGTTTCGCGCTTTACGCATGCTTCCAGGCGATTCGCCACTTCCTTCAACAATAAGTCGCCGACATCGTGGCCGAAGCTGTCGTTGACCGGCTTGAATTTGTCCAGATCCAGATAGAGCAAGGCCAGCAAACCGTGCTCGCGTCTGGCCTGAGCGATAGCCTGATGTAGACGGTCGATCAGCAAGGTGCGATTGGGCAGATCGGTTAGTGCGTCAAAGTGGGCCAGATGATGAATGTGTTGCTCTATGGCTTTACGCGCCGTTATGTCCATCATCGTGCCGACATAATGAGTAATTTTGTCATCCGCGCCTTTCACGGCGCTGATGGTGAGCCATTCCGGGAATATATTGCCGTTCTTACGCCGATTCCATATTTCGCCTTGCCAGACGCCCTTGCTATCGATTGATTGCCACATCTCTGCAAAAAACAGCGCGTTGTGAATGCCGGAATTGAGTAAATTCATTTTTTGACCGACGGCTTCTTCGCTGGCGTAGCCGGTAATTTCGGTGAACGATTTATTAACCTTTAAAATCACGGCATTGGCATCGGTAATCATCATGCCCTCTTGCGATTCGAAAGCCGTAGCGGCAATCCGCAGTTCGGTGTCCAGGCGTTTACGTTCGCTAATGTTTTGCACGAAGGTAAAACTCAGTTCCAAGCCATTGTGAGCGATGTAGTGGCAGGTGAGTTCGACAGGGAAAATCGTGCCGTCCTTACGCCGATGCCGACTTTCGTGGCTGACGATTTCGCAGTCGCGCAAACGCCCCCAAATGCTCGACCAGGCACTGGCCGGAAAGTCCGGATCGAATTCCCAAGGGCTCATACCCACCAATTCGTCCCGCGAATAGCCCAAGGACAGACACGCGTAATCATTGACGTACGTCACCATGCCCCTGGGATCAAGACAGAAGAAAGCGGTCTTGCTTTTATCGACCATGGTTTTGGTCAGCCACAACTCGTTTTCGATCTTCTTTAGTTCGGTGATGTCATCGTATACCCCCAATACCCCGATGGTTTCACCCAGACTGTTCCGCAGTGGCGCTTTGGAGGTTCGCAGCAGAATCTCCCGGCCATCGGGAGTGGTTTGCGGCTCTTCGTACGCCAGCTTAGGCACATTGGATTGCATTACGAGGCGGTCATCGGCACGGTAGATTTCCGCCTGATCCCGCCAGGACAATTGGCTATCGACTTTGCCGACAATGTCTTCAGCTCTGGCCAAGCCGCAATCTCCAGCAAACTGGGAGTTACAGCCGAGATAGCGCGATTGCGGATCTTTCCAAAACACCCGCGTGGGTATGGTTTCGATCACCGACTGCAACAGGCTACGCGACTCGGCGAGCGCGTTCATTGCTGCGATGCGTTTGGAAATATCGTAGAGCAACACCAACTGCATTTTATGATCGGCTCCACCTATACGCGTGGCGGTGGCCATTGCGTGTTTGGTCAGACCGTTTTTGCAGCGGATTTTGATTTCCAGGGGCTGAAATTCAAGGTCGTCATTTTTGAAACGCTTTTGCCATTCCGCGCTGATCGTTTCACGGTAAACAGGATCGGGGAAGGCCTGTAGTTGCCATTCGGATAGGTTGGGAATATCCCGGAGCTCGTAGCCGAAGACCTTGGTAAATTCCGGGTTCAGCATTTGCAGGTTGCGCTTGTCGTCGAATAGTGCCAGCGGAATGGGCAGTGCGGTGACGATAGTACTCAACTGGGTATTATCGTCGTTCAAACTGCTCAGTTGATCTAAAAAGACAATAATCATCGCGCAGATCAACGAGGCGACAAGCAGCGATGCGACCAAGCCGGTGAGTAGGTAATCGATGCTGATTTCGCCTTTCAGCAGCAAATCCATCATCGCCACAATCGATTCGGTGAGCACTGTCGCCAGAACCACCGAAATCAGCCAAAGCTGGTATTTATTGATACGCTGTAAACGGCTGAGAAGGATGTATTTCAAACTAGGCTTTAGGTACTTATTCGGCTGAAAAGCTCGGCCATTTACGAGATTATTTGTACGCTAAAGCTTACATGCTTGTAAGCTTGTTGCAAAATTTTTCGGGAATTTTTCCTTTTTTTAGTCTATGGCTATGCAAATGGCGGTCAATGATCAGCTTTATCTCTACGCTGAGTGATGAGGATGAATAGCGCAATCAAACAAAATCCGGCCCCGGCGTAAAACGTAAATTCGGCGCCGTAGCTATCCCACAGTAAACCCGCCATGACGCTAGCCAACAGCATGGCGATGCCGCCCACCAGATTGAAAAACCCGTAAGCGGTGCCGCGCAGGTCGGCCGGCGCAGTGTCCGCGACCATTTTTGCCAGCAAGCCTTGGGTCATGCCCATGTGTACCCCCCAAAGTCCCACGCCGGCCAGCACGATTCGCCAGTCGGCGCTACTAGCCAGCACCAAGTCGGCGGCGATTAGCACGACCAGTCCCCAGCCCAGCAATTTGCGATGCGATACGCTGTCGGACAGGCGGCCGAATGGGTAGGCCGTGGCCGAATAAACGATATTCATCGCCACCATTGCCAAGGGTAACAGCGCAATTGGAATACCGCTTTGTTGTGCGCGCAGCACCAAAAATGCCTCGCTGAAACGCGCCAGCGTGAATACCGCGCCGATAATCACTACCCGCCAATAGCCGGCATGCAAGCGTTGCAGATTGGCGCGTTTTATCGGATTACCGTGTTGCGAACGCTGTATATGCTTGGGTTCCCGCACGCCAAACAGCAACATCATGACCGATAACAGGCCAGGAATAACCGCCACCCAAAATACCTCCCGAAAATCATTAGCCCACAGCAGCATTAGCGCCACGGCCAGCAATGGCCCGAGGAATGACCCTACCGTGTCCAGCGATTGCCGTAGGCCAAAGGCCGCGCCGCGAATTTCCGGCGGGGTAATGTCGGCTACCAGCGCGTCGCGCGGGGCGCCGCGAATGCCCTTGCCGACCCGATCCAGCAAGCGCGCCGTCAGGACCATACCGCTGCTGCCGGCAATCGCAAACAGGGGTTTGGTCAGTGCGCCCAGGCTATAGCCGATCAAAGCCAGGCTTTTACGCTTGCCCAGATAATCGCTGAGCACGCCGGAAAACACCTTCACGATTAGCGCAGTCGCTTCCGCAGCGCCTTCGATTAAGCCGATGCTCAAGCTACTGGCATGCAAGGTGGTGAGCATGAATATCGGCAGCAGGCTGTGGATCATTTCCGAGGAAATATCCATCAACATACTGACAAAGCCCAATGCCCAAACGCTTTTGGGGATTTGCCGCCAGATAGGTTTTGCGCCGGAGTGCGTCATGGAATTTAATTTGCTGTTCGTTTAAAGGAAATCAGTGCGTCTAGTTTGCTGTAAAACACGCCGCAAAGGTGGAATTTTATCGTCGCAAGGCCCGAGAGATTGACAATGCCCGTTAGCGGTGTAAACGTAAGCCCATTTTTTGAACGGGAGGTTTTCATGATGCGCGGCTTATTCTTTTTGGCTTTATTGTTCAGTTCCGGTTTGCAAGCGGCATTGCAGGAACAAACCGTCAGTTATACCGCCGGCGATACCACGCTGAAGGGCTATCTGGTATGGGACGATGCAAAGGGCGAAAAACAGCCCGGCGTGTTGGTGGTTCACGAATGGTGGGGCTTGAACGACTATGCCCGGCAGCGTGCGAAGATGTTGGCTGAGCTGGGCTATACCGCGCTGGCTGTCGATATGTACGGCGACGGCAAATCCAGCGAGCATGCCGCCGAAGCTTCAACCTTCATGAACAGCGTCGTGGAGCGGGCCGGTGTTTCGCAACTGCGTTTTACGGCGGCTTTAGCCTTTTTGCAAAAACAAGCCAGTGTCAATAAGGGCAAGATTGCGGCTATAGGCTATTGTTTCGGCGGCGCGACAGTCTTGAATATGGCGCGGCTGGGTACCGATCTGGCGGCGGTGGTGAGCTTTCACGGCAATCTGGCAACGCAAACCCCGGCGCGGGTCGGGCAGGTGAAGGCGCGGGTATTGGTGTTGAACGGCGCGGCCGACGAATTCGTCAGTGCCGATAGCATTACGGCTTTTGAAAAAGAAATGACCCAAGCTGGTGTGGATTATCGTTTTGTCAACTATCCCGGCGTACGCCACGGTTTCAGCAATCCCGATGCCGACAGGTTGGGCAAAGCCAACAATTTACCTATTGCTTACAATGCCGACGCGGATAAACAATCCTGGGAAGCCATGCAGCAGCTGTTTCGCGAAGTTTTCAAGCAATAGCTAGTCTTGATTCAAATCGCCGGCAGTCGGCGCGTAGGCTCTGATAAACACGCTGACGGCGCGTTCGACTGTCGCTTTAACTTCTTTGGGTTTCAATTCCCGGCGGGCGTTGAACAAGCCCGATTCGTACACTTCCGATTCCAGTAGGCCGCGAAAATGCGCGGCCGCCACATGAGGATCGGCACGCCGCAACTGGCCGGCATTCATTGCTTGTTCGAAAAATTGCGCAGTAAATTGCATGCCTTTGGCCGGACCGTTTTCGAAAAACAGGCGGCCGGCTTCCGGCTGATTGGCGGCTGCGGCGATCAACATGCGCCGGGCCGCCAAGCTTTTCAAGGTCAGAAAATTACTCATCACACCTTCGCCGAAACGTTGCAAAGTTGCCGTCAAGTCGTCGGAAGGTTGCAATAGCGCCAGGACCTGGTTGACCTGGTCTGGCAACGTATCAAGAGGCGCACTGCCGTTGTTCGGCATCAGCAACGAGAATAATTGCTCACTGTGGCGATCTGCGGAACGCCGCGCCAATTCCAGGAACAGCTGTTCCTTGGAGCTGAAATAGTTATACAGCGTGGCCTTGGAGTGGCCGGCGGTAGCGGCGATTTCCGCCATGGTCGCTTGTTCGAAACCGACTTTTTCAAACATGGTTTTTGCCGCATCCAGAATGGCTTGGCAACGTTCTCCACTTTTTTTCCGCATGGAACCTCCCTTATTCAAACGTGTCGGCTGAGTTTCGAGCGATAGGCCATTGTTTGGCTTATTCTAAACCCGATGGTTCAGTTTTAAATTGTCGTATAGACTTGGAGCTGAGTAATGTTTGCCGAGATTTTTCGTCATGATGACACACCTAACGCGTTCTATTAGCTTTTATACCCTTCATTCCCAGCGCGGTATGGCACGCGGCTCATTACTTATCGGGATTTTTACCGTACTGGCATGCTGTGCGATGCTTATAGTTTGGTTGTTAAGGCCGGAAAGTCCAGATGCTTCCACTCCGGTGAAAGCGGTGCCGGCGCTAACGGTGACGCGGGCAATGCCGCAATGGCGGCAATGGCCGACAACCATAGAGGCGTCCGGTGCGATTGCGGCTTGGCAAGAAGCCGTAATCGGTGCCCAGCAGACCGGATTGCGGCTAATCGAAGTCAATGTCAATGTCGGCGATCAAGTAAAACGCGGTCAACTACTGGCCCGTTTCGATGCTGATATGCTGCGCGCCGATCTGGCGCAATTGCAGGCCAATCTGGCACAGGCACGGGCCACCGCCGCGCAAGCCGAAATCAACAAACAGCGGGTGTTAAAACTGAAAAACGCAGCGACGCTAAGTCAACAGGAGTTGTTGCGTTACGAAACCGAAGCGGAAACCTCCCGCATCCAGGTCGATGTCATCAAGGCCCAGTTGGCAGCTAAGCAGTTGCAACTAAGCTATGCCGAGGTGCGGGCGCCGGACGACGGCGCGATTAGCGCGCGAATGGCAACCCTGGGCGCAGTGGCCGGCAGCGGGCAGGAATTGTTTCGGTTAATTCGGCAAAATCGCTTGGAATGGCGCGGTGAATTGACTGCCGGGCAAATCGCGCAAATCCAGACAGGGCAAGCGATTCAACTCAGTTTGCCGGACGGCAGCGTTGCCCAAGCCAAGGTGCGGCAACTGGCGCCAGCCTTGGACGAGCAGTCGCGGTTGGGCGTCATGTACGCCGATATCGTGCCCGGTAGCCAGGCGCGGGCCGGTATGTATGCCAATGGCCGAATCGAGTTAAGTCAACGTCCGGCGCTAGTGGTGCCGGCAGCCTGCGTGGTGATCCGCGACGGACGCAGTTATGTGCTGAGGCTGCACAGCGATGCCGATACCTCGCCGGTTAGTTTACAGTCAGTCGCTACCGGCCGGCGGCAGGGCGTGGAAATCGAAATTGTCCAAGGCTTGAACGAAACAGACCGGGTGGTGGTAGAGGGCGCCGGTTTTCTCAACGATGGCGATCTCGTGCACATCGCGCCGGCGAGGGTGGATTGATGAGTTTTGCCTCTTGGTCGATTCGCAACCCCATTCCATCGATTTTACTGTTTATCTTGCTGTCACTGGCCGGACTGCGCGGTTTACAACAGCTATCCATACAGAGCTTGCCTGACCTGGATTTACCCAGCGTAATCGTTAAGCTCAATCAACCGGGCGCGGCGCCGGCACAGCTGGAAACCGAAGTGGCGCGTAAAGTCGAGGATTCTATTGCCACCCTATCCGGGTTGAAGCATATCCGCACCTCGATTACCGATGGCTTGGTGCAAATCAATGTCGAATTTATCCTGGAAAAAAAGCTTTCCGATGCCTTGATCGAAACCAAGGACGCGGTGGACCGGGTGCGCTCGGATTTGCCGAGCAGCGTGCTGCAACCGAGTATCAGTGCGGTGACAGTGGGCGGTGCGCCGATTTTGACCTATGCGATTGCCTCGACCAAGTTGGACGAGGAAGCCTTGTCCTGGCGGGTGGACGATAATGTCAGCAAGGTCATGTTGGGTGTGGCCGGCGTAGGTCGCTTCGAACGCTTGGGCGGTGTGCAGCGGGAAATACAACTGGAAGTCGATCCGGTGCGGTTGGCGTCGCTGGGCGTCACCGCGACCGATGTGTCGCGAGCCTTGAAACAGGTACAGCAGGAATCTTCCGGCGGTCGGGGTAATGTGGGTTTGGTGGAGCAATCCGTGCGCACGCTGGCCACGGTGCGGCAAGCCGACGAATTGGCGGCTTTGCCCGTGGCAATTGCCGGTGGCCGCGAGGTGCGATTGGATCAAATCGCCACCGTTCGCGACACCGTTGCCGAGCGCACGCAATTGGCAGCCTTGGACGGCAAGCCTTTGATCGGTTTCAACATCTACAGGGCCAAGGGGTTTGACGAAACCCGCATCGCTAATGATGTGGAACAGGCCTTGGCGCGGATGCGGGAAGCCGATCCGTCCCTGAGTTTTACCCTGATTTCCGGTTCGGTAGCGTATTCGCAAGAGCAGTATGAAGGCTCGATGATGATGCTCTACGAAGGCGCGCTGTTGGCTGTGCTGGTGGTGTGGTGGTTCTTGCGCGATTGGCGGGCGACTTTAGTGTCGGCTTCGGCCCTGCCTTTGTCGATTCTGCCGACCTTTGCGGTGATGCATTGGCTGGGGTTTTCCTTGAACATGCTGACCATGCTGGCCTTGGCTATCGTGGTCGGGATCTTGGTGGACGATGCGATCGTGGAAATCGAAAACATCGCCCGGCACGTGCGGATGGGCAAAAGCATCCGTCAGGCCGCCGCCGAGGCGGTTGATGAAATCGCGCTGGCGGTGATCGCCACCACCTTGACGCTGGTGGTGGTGTTCATGCCTACCGCGCTGATGAGCGGCGTATCAGGATTGTTTTTTAGACAATTCGGCTGGACGGCGGTGGTGGCGGTGCTTGCGTCTTTGCTGGTTGCGCGCTTGCTGACGCCGATGCTGGCGGCTTATTTACTCACCGAAGGGCATCATCCGGCCAGCGTCGATGGCAGATTGATGCCTATTTACCTGCAAGCCGTGCAGTGGACCTTGCAGCATCGTCAGGCCACGATGCTGCTCTCCACGCTATTTTTTATCGGAGCTTGCTTATTGCTGCCCTTGATTCCGGCGGGTTTCGTACCACCTGCTGATCGCGGCTACACCACCGTGCAACTCGAGTTGCCGCCGGGCAGTTCGATAAACGATGCCGGTCGAGTTGCCGAAGCGGCGCGAACTGTTCTGCAAGCGCTGGCAGGTGTCGAACACATTTTTACCGCAGTCGGCAGCAGTCAAATAGTCGGTGGCGGCGTGACCAGGCCGGGCGAACAACGCAAGGGGGCGCTGACCTTGACCTTGAGCGAGCGGGGGCAGCGGCCGCATCAATCGCAGATTGAACAGGCAGTGCGGGCAGTATTGCGCGATGTGCCCGGCGCCCGATTTTCCATTGGCATTGGTGGCCCCGGCGAGAAAATGTCTTTGATACTGTCCAGCGATAATGCGGGGGCCTTAAAAGCCAGTGCACAGGCATTGGAGCGCGATTTGCGTACCGTGGGTACCTTAAGCAGCATCAGCTCCACCGCGAGCCTGGAGCGGCCGGAGATTGCGATTCGGCCGGACTGGCAGCGCGCTGCCGAACTGGGCGTGACGGCCGAGCTGATCGGTGAAACGGTGCGGATTGCCACCAGCGGCGATTTCGATGCCCAATTGGCCAAGCTGAATCTGGATAACCGCCAACTGGCGATTCGGGTAAGGATAGCCGATGCCGCGCGGCAGGATTTACAGGTGCTGGCCAATCTAAGGGTTAGGGCCGGGGATAAGCTGGTGCCGCTATCCAGTGTGGCTGAGTTGTCGCTGGCTAGCGGCTCAGCACAGGTGGATAGGTACGACCGGCGCCGCTATGTCACGGTCAATGCCGAATTAGGGGGAATGTCCCTGGGTGAGGCGCTGGCCGCCGCCAAAACTTTGCCGGCGGTGGTGAATATGCCGTCCAGCGTTAAATTGATTCGTACCGGCGATGCGGAAATTATGGCAGAACTGGTTAGCAGTTTTGGTATGGCGATGCTGACCGGCTTATTGTGCGTGTTTTGCGTGTTGGTGCTGCTATTCAAGGATTTCTTTCAACCCCTGACCATCCTGTCGGCGATACCCTTGTCGATGGGTGGCGCGTTTATCGCCTTATTGCTGACCGGCGGCGAGTTGAATATTCCGTCGATGATAGGCTTGATCATGTTGATGGGCATCGTCACCAAAAACTCGATCTTGTTGGTGGAATATGCTTTGTTGGCGATACGCGAACACGGCCTAAGTCGGCACGAGGCTTTATTGGATGCCTGTCATAAACGCGCCAGGCCGATTGTCATGACCACGGTGGCAATGATTGCCGGCATGTTGCCGATTGCGTTGGGTTGGGGAGCCGACGCCAGCTTTCGTCAGCCGATGGCGGTGGCGGTGATCGGCGGCTTGATCAGCTCCACTTTGTTAAGTCTGCTGGTGGTGCCGGTGGTGTTTACCTATGTCGATGGTGCTCGGCAAAGTCTGGTAAAACAGTTTTTCGGTAGTGTCTCAAAGGGCGAATGATTTCGCCCTTAACTCGGCGTTAACGCGTGCCGAATACCACGATGGTTTTACCGTGGGCGGTGATTAAGCCCTTGTCTTCCAGTTCTTTCAATACGCGTCCAGCCATCTCGCGGGAACAACCAACTATACGGCCGATTTCCTGACGGGTGATGTGCAACTGCATGCCGTCCGGATGAGTAATCGCGTCAGGTTCCTTGGCTAGATCCAACAGCGTGCGGGCAATGCGGCCTTCCACGTCCATAAATGCCAGGTCGCGGTATTTGCGGCTGGTGATCAACAAACGGGTCGAGAGTTGTTCACCGAGTACGGTCAGAATCTCCACGGCCTGATCGCGCAGTTCGGCGTTGAGCAGCAATTTGAAACGTTCATAACCAATTTCCGCCATCTGGCATTTGGTGCGGGTTTTCACCAGTACGCTCCGCGTTTCGGCGTTTTTGAACACCCCGATCTCGCCGACGAAATCGTGCTTGTTCAAATACGCCAGTATCAATTCGCGGCCTTCCTCGTCTTCTACGCTGACGCTGACCGAGCCATCGACCACAAACAATAGTTTGTCGCCGACATCGCCAGGGCGAACGATGGTGATTTTGGCTGGATAGCTCCTAACATGGCAGAAGCGTAAAAAGGCGTCCAGGGCGGATGGTGAAATCTTGTTTTGTTTAACGAAGCTCATAATTTGTAATAATTCTGTGAACTAGATTGGTTACCCTATCAAGGTGCAGTAGTTTTACAAAAAAATCAAGACATTTGACGGGTTCGTTGTAAAATTCCCGACAATTTTGATTTTGGTTGGGATATGTCATGCAGGCAACGATTAAATGGGTCGACGGTAGATTGTTCGTCGGCGAGTCCGGCAGCGGGCACACGGTAGTGATGGATGGACCGCCGGATCACGGCGGCCGCAATCTCGGGGTGCGCCCTATGGAAATGCTGTTGTTGGGCGTGGGTGGCTGTTCGTCGTTCGACGTCGTGGATATTCTGCAAAAAGGCCGCCACGAGATTGTACATTGCACTGCCGAGCTGACGGCGGAACGCGTAGACACAGTGCCGGCGGTATTCAGCAAAATTCATTTGCACTTCAAGGTGACGGGTAAAAATCTGCCGGTTACCGCGGTGGAACGGGCGGTGAAGTTATCCGCCGAAAAATATTGCTCGGCGTCCATTATGTTGGGCAAAGCGGGTGTGGAAATAAGTCATGATTTTGAAGTTATAGAGGGTTGATCGGTTGAGCAAATTACAGTTACACGGGTTTAATAACCTGACCAAATCGTTGAGTTTTAATATTTACGACGTTTGCTATGCGCCGAAAGAGCAAGAAAAAGCCTACATCGAATATATCGACGAAGCCTATAACGCCAAGCGTTTGACGCAGATTTTAAAAGACGTGGCCAATATCATCGGCGCGCAAATTCTGAACATCGCTCATCAGGATTACGACCCGCAAGGTGCCAGTGTGACGATGTTGATTTCCGAAGGTGCGGTCATTCCCGCCGGCATGAACTCCGAGTCGCCAGGCCCCTTGCCCGATACCATCCTGGCGCATTTGGATAAAAGCCACATCACTGTGCATACCTATCCGGAAAGTCATCCGGATACCGATATTTGTACGTTTCGAGCGGACATCGACGTGTCAACCTGTGGTCAAATTTCACCGCTGAAAGCCTTGAATTATTTGATTCACAGCTTTGAGTCCGACATCGTCATCATGGACTACCGAGTGCGCGGTTTTACCCGTGACGTGTCCGGGCAAAAGCATTACATCGATCACAAAATCAATTCTATCCAGAATTACATCGCGGAAAGCACTAAAGAGCTGTACCAGATGATCGACGTTAACGTGTATCAGGAAAACATCTTCCACACCAAGATGATGTTGAAAGAAACCGAACTGGAAAATTACTTGTTCGAGAAGGAAAGTAATTTCAGCGACGAAGAGCAGGAAGAAATCCAAGGCATGCTGCAGGAAGAAATGGCCGAGATTTTTTACGGTCGAAATTTCTCTTAAAAAAGCTAGATCAAGCAACGGCCTCAGCAGTAACAGTTACTGCTGAGGCCGTTTTGTTTATGGTGCCGGCTTACGAGGAGCTTGCTCGCGCATTTGTTCCTGATGTTGTTTGCGCAAGTCGTCCATTTTCTGCATTTGTTCCGGACTTAACACCTCTTTCATCCGGCTGTGCGACTCTTCGTGGATGGCGCGGAATTTTTCGTGCTGCTCTTTAAATATCGCTTCAAGCTTGGATTTTTGCTCCGGGCTGAGTTGCAGCAGTTTGTTCAAATGTTCTAGCTTGTGATCTACCGGTTGGCCATAGTCGTTTTCACTGGGGTAAGCGAAGGCGGTCAAAGGCAAAGCCAGGATGATGGCGAGGAACAGGTTTTTTAGCATGGGCTATTCTCGGGTTAAGTTGATGTGGTGCTTGGTGTGAGAGCGAAATGATGCCGGAACGCCGGCAAAAGTTCACTACTCTGAAAAAGTCTTGGGATTATGTGAGGCCGCGCAGTCGATGCTGAAGCGTCTGGGTTGTTCGCACAGTTCTAGCGCCGTCAACTGTCCGCCCCATAAACAGCCGGTGTCTATCGAGTAACAGTTGTAGCCGTCGAAATAACCCAGCGTCGACCAATGGCCGAAGATAATGCGCATATCGATACTTTTTCGGCCCGGCACTTCAAACCAGGGTATTAAGTGATCTGGCTGGCTACCGGGTGCGCCTTTTGGTCCAAAATCCATGACGCCGTCTACGGTGCAATAGCGCAGCCGGCTGAAACAATTGATGGCAAAGCGCAGCTTTTCGGTTTTCAGCAAATCGTCGCGCCAGACCACGGGTTTGTTACCGTACATGGAGCGGAAAAAGCGTTCGTGATCCGGGCTTTGCATGGCCTGTTCGGTTTCACGCGCCATGCGCAGCGTGGTTGCAAAATCCCACTGCGGCGGCAGGCCGGCGTGCAACATGCAAAATTCATCATTGTGATGAAACAGTTTTTGATGGCGCAGCCAGTCTATAAGCTCTTCGCAATCCTCGGCTCTTAAAATGTCGCCCAGCGTGTCTTTTTTACCGGCCTTGCCTAGCGACACCACGGTGGCGATCAAGTGCAGATCGTGATTGCCGAGCACGGTAACGGCCGCCGAGCCCAAACCCTTCACAAATCGTAGCGTCTCTAGCGATTTTGGGCCGCGGTTGACCAAGTCGCCGGCCAGCCACAGTTGATCCTGATTCGGATCGAAGCTTATATGGTCCAGTAAGCGGCGGAACTCGTCGTAGCAGCCCTGAATGTCACCAATTGCATAAATCGCCATTAGTGCAGGGTTCTGGGTATCGATAAAGTGAATTTGGGAATGGCTGCGTTAAAATTTTCGCCGGCGTCCGACTGCATTTGATATTTGCCCTGCATCACACCGACCGGCGTTTCTATCATCGCCGCACTGGTATAGCGGAAAGAGTCGCCGGGGCTGAGATGCGGGTTTTCTCCCACCACGCCGTCGCCGTTTACTTCCTGTACCTTGCCGTTGGCATCGGTGATCAACCAGTGCCGGGTCAGCAATTTGGCCGGGGTGGAACCGACGTTGGTGATGGTAATGGTGTAGGCAAACACATAGCGGTTCTGTTCGGGGGACGATTGGGCCTCGATGTAGTAGGGCTGGGCTTCAACTAAAACTTTGTTTTTTTCGCTCATTGATAGATGATGTAAATCAGTATTTGCCTTATTTCAACCCAACTCATACCCAAACGCAAGCAAGCAATCCGATGAACATCCGCAGATTTCTAAGTGCCGGGCTAATCGCCTGGTCCGTGCAGGCGCTTGCCGAGGACAATAAGGATTTATTTGCCGCCGCAGCCACCGGCAAGCTGGAGCGGGTCGAGGCCCTGTTGGCGCAAGGACTGGACGTCAACGGTAAGCTGGAAACGGAGCGCACAGCGCTTATGGCCGCAAGTTTTAACGGCAATTTACGGATTGTCAAGGCGCTGCTGGCTTATGGTGCCGACGTGAATTTGGCCGATAAACTCGGCTCCACCGCGCTAACGGATGCGGTAATGTTCGGCAGTGCCGAGATTGTTGGCGTGTTAATCGCCGCCGGCGCCAATGTCAATGCCGCCGATAGCCAGAGTGTGAAAATACTCGATAAGGCTAAAAAGCTTGGTCGTGAAAACATCGTAAAACTGTTGGAAGCGGCCGGCGCCAAGGGTTCGGAAGCCAAGGTCGAAGAAAAAATCGAAGGCGAGCCCAAACCCGCCGAGGAAAAAAAGCCGGAAGAACCGAAAAAATGATGTAGCAACTCAAGCCGCATTTCCGCATTTGCATCTATTCAAACCCCGTTAAAATTATCAGAATGACAGACTCACAAAAGCCACTACACATTCACATCCTCGGCATTTGCGGCACCTTCATGGGCGGCCTGGCCTTAATCGCCCGCGAATTGGGCTATACCGTCAGCGGTTCGGACCAGAACGTCTATCCGCCGATGAGCACCCAACTGGAAGAACAAGGCATCCGGCTGATGAACGGTTATAAAGCCGAAAACCTGGATTGCAAACCCGATTTGGTGGTGGTGGGCAATGCCATGTCGCGCGGCAATCCGGAAGTGGAAGCTGTATTGAACTTAGGCTTACCGTATATCTCCGGCCCGCAATGGCTTGCGGAACATGTGTTGCAGCACAAATGGGTACTGGCGGTAGCCGGGACCCACGGCAAGACCACTACCAGCAGCATGTTGGCTTGGGTGCTGGAATACAACGGTTTCAAACCGGGCTTTCTGATCGGCGGCATTCCGCTGAATTTCGGCATCTCCGCTCGCTTGGGCGAGTCGGATTTTTTCGTCATAGAAGCCGACGAATACGATTGCGCCTTTTTCGACAAACGTTCGAAATTCGTACATTACCGGCCCAGAACGGCGATCTTGAACAACCTGGAATACGATCACGCCGACATCTTCGAAAATTTGGACGCGATCAAAAAGCAGTTTCATCATCTAGTACGCACCATTCCCAGCCAAGGTCTGATCATCGCGCCGGCTTGCGAACAGCATGTTTCAGAAGTACTAGAAATGGGCTGCTGGACGCCAGTTGTGAAAACTGTGATCGACGGTGAGGGCGATTGGCAAGCGCACTTGTTAAAAGCCGACGGCAGCCGTTTTAGCGTCAGTTTTGCCGGTGAAGAGCAAGGCACGGTTGATTGGACCTTAACCGGCCGCCACAGTGTCTATAACGCCTTATCGGCCATCGCCGCCGCCCGGCATATCGGCATTCTGGCAAAAGATGCGATAGCCGCCTTGCAGCAGTTTCAAAACGTAAAGCGGCGGATGGAAGTCATCGTCAAAAGCGCGGGCGTCACTGTTTACGACGACTTTGCGCACCATCCGACCGCAATCAAGACCACGCTGGATGGCTTACGTAAACAAGTTGGGAGCGAAAAAATTCTGGCCATCGTCGAGCCCCGCTCCAACACCATGCGCCTAGGTGTGCATACCCAATCGTTGGCCGAATCCTTGGGACAAGCCGATCAGGCTATCGTTTATCAGCCGGATAATCTGGGCTGGGATTTAAGCCAGCTACTGAAATACGCCAACAATATCGAGATTTGCAACAGTCTGGAAACCATCATCGCCACCATCAAAGCCCAGGCTGGTGGCGTCTGCCACGTGTTATTGATGAGTAACGGCAGTTTTGGCGGGATTTATAAACGTCTACGGGACGAGTTGTAAGCTATGACTCGCGTCGAAATCCGCTACTGCACCCAATGCCGCTGGCTGCTGCGCGCAGCCTGGATGGCGCAGGAATTGTTAAGCACCTTCGAGCAGGAGTTAGACGAACTAGTGATGCAGCCGGACACCGGCGGCATCTTTGAAGTGCGCGCCAACAGCGAATTAGTCTGGTCCCGCAAGCAGCAAGGCAGATTTCCGGAGATTACCGAGTTAAAGCAATTGGTCCGCGATCAGATTGCGCCAGAGCGCGATCTGGGGCATGTCGATCGCAAGCCCGCGCAGCAGTCTTGATCCCGCTGCGCAGACATTAAACAAGGCCAAGGCTGTCTGAGATCATGCTCCCGGAAGACGACGCCACCATCATCAAACCAACAGACGACGATCCGACCCGGATCAAACCGCGCCCCTATCCGCAGATATTGGCGGACAATCCGGCGTTGGACGGTAAATTCAACGACGATTATTCTTTGCGCGGCGCTGTGGGGGTGGGCGGCGGCGGGCAAGTGTTGCTGGGTTTTGACGAGCGCATCGGCCGGGAAGTGGCGATCAAGGAATTGCTGGATCAGGCTGCGAATGAGGATGCCGAACTAAGTGCGCGTTTTCTGCGCGAGGCCCGCATTACCGGTCGACTGGAGCATCCAGGCATTGTGCCCGTTTACGATCTGGGCAAGAAACAAAGCGGCGCACCCTATTACGTGATGCGCTTGGTGCGCGGGGATACGCTGGCCAAGGCACTAAAAGCCTGCAATGCCGAGATGTTGGCCGAGCATGCGCTGGCGCGGCGCCTGAGTTTGCTGGACAGACTGATCGACGTTTGCGAAGCCGTGGCTTATGCTCACTCCAAAGGCGTGATTCATCGCGACATTAAGCCCGGTAATATCGTGCTGGGTCCGTTCGGCGAAACCATCGTCCTGGATTGGGGCTTGGCCAAGGTCGAAAACGAAGCCGATCTGGCGCCGCTGCTGCATGCTGCATCCACTCAGGCTGCCGACGATGGGGAACTGACCCGGATGGGCGACATTCTCGGCACCCCCGCCTATATGGCGCCGGAACAAGCCAATCCCGATTTCGGCATCGTGGATACGCGTTCAGATGTGTTCGCGCTTGGGTGCATTCTCTATTATCTATTGGCCGGCCATCCGCCGCTGCGCGGCAGCGCCGATGAGATATTGGCACGGCTTAGCTCGCTGGCACCCATGCCCTCGGCGCGGGATCCGAAGCTGCCAATGCCGCTGGAATTGATCGCCATCTGCGACAAGGCCTTGGCCAAGGACAAATCGTTACGCTTTCCCAATGCGGCAAGCCTAGCCGACGAATTGTGCGCCTATCGCGACGGTCGTTTGGTGAGCGCCTATGCCTATTCACGCGGCGAGCTGGTGCGCCGCTTCATCGCCCGCAACAAGGTCGTGTTGGCGGCTAGTCTGGCGGTATTGCTGGCGATTTTGATCGGCGCCGGGCTGGCCTTCAAATTTGGCGTGGAGGCGCATAAAGCGCGGAATTTGGCGGTGGCTGAAGGCGAAATCGTCAAGCAGGAAAAGAAAAAGATCGAGCGTGCGCTGGCCGATGTCACCCGCATTTCCAACCACAACCTGACGGCCGCCAACCAAATCGCGGACAGCATCTTGGGCAACCTAAACGAGATGCGCATGGGTATGCAGCAAGCAACCGAGTCCTTGCGTACCAATGCCGATTTAGCCGCATCCAGTGGCTTGCTGGATAGCTTGCGGCAACGTTATCCGCGCGGCGAAAGTTTTGCCACGACGCGCGCGCCCGGCACTATCGTGGCGGTGGTTCCGGGCAAATATCGACAAGCGTTGGGTGCCGATACCTCGCAACTTGAGCACAACCGGATGACTTTGGAACGGGGCGTGCCGATTCTGAGCCGGATTTATCAAGCTCCGGAAGGCTTCGCCGCCGTCACGATGGTGGTGCCGATCAAACAGGGTAAAACTATCCCGGGCTTTATCTCTATGCGCATCAAGCCGGTCGATTTTCTCGGTGGATTGTTGACAGAGGATACGCAGAGCAAAAAACGCACAGTGTGGGTCGTGCAGGATGATGGTCTGTTGCTTTACGATACCGATCCTCAGGAGATTGGCCTTAATTTGTTCCGTGAGGAACGCTTCAATCAAATACCGGAACTTCGGCAGCTCGCCGCTGAAATCGCCGATCAAGATGCCGGAGTGGGCTATTACCAAAGCCAGTCAGCCGGTCAATCCGAGCCTTCGCGGCAGATCGCAGCCTGGGTAAGCTTGCGTCCGGCGGAGAATCGGGGGTGGAAAGTGGTGGTTTTGGAGGCGTGGTGACGAGTTTTTATTCCAAAATGCCGCTGTTGGAACTTGTAAAAGTTGTTGCGAAAGCATTTAAGTGAAGTGTTTCGGGGATTAGCCAGTTAGAGACAATCTTGCAGGTTATTGCTCGTGATAAAGCCCCCGGCTTTGCCGGGGGTATTTACGATGTTAAGAGCCTGATTTCGGCACGATAGCTTGGACCGGTGATTTTTTCCAAAGCCCGCCGCCGGCAAAACAGTTCCAACCCCAGCGCAGCCAATTCAACAAGGCTGCGGCCATCCACAACGACCAAGCCAGCATCAAAATCCGGTAGGCCAGTAAAGGCAGGCTGACTACCGTGGCAATGGCCAACTGCGGACCATTGCGATCCTGATACCAATTTAGCAAGGTCGCAGACGATTGATTCCCGGCAATTTGCATATCCGGATTACCCAACAAACCTTGCTCGACCGCTATTGCTATCAGCAACAAGGACAGCAGCGTCAAACCGGCCAAACAGATTTGCGCCAAATTGAACCAGCGCGGCCGTTCCGGTGCATGCTCGGCGCGGAAACCCAGAGCAAACAACCAGCCCACCACCAAAAATGCAGCGGCAATATGCAACTGGCTCAAGCCGATCAGCAACAAAAACCACTGCCAATGCTTTAGCGGCGTGATACTCAGCTTACCCAAGCCCAGCGCCAATACGGCCAGCACTATCAATAAGCCCCAGATCAACGCGGCCGGCCCGAACTTCGGCCCAAAGGTCCACAACAACCAACGCTCTTGCGGCATCAGCAACTGAATACGACTGTTCACGCTGGCAACGCCGAGATCAACCAGCGGCGTGCGTAACAGCAAACCGGGTTCTTGCGCTGTCTGCCAATTCAACACAATTTGCTGAGTGCCGGGATGTATCGGCAAACTCACCACAGCACCTAGCTGACGAATCGGCTGACTCACGCCGTCTATCGTCACACTTTGCAGTTCCGCCTGCTCCGGCAGTTTCACGGGGTGTTGTCCACCTTTGGAACTACGGATGCTCAAGGTCAATTCCACCGTTTCGCTGCGTTGCCCGGGTTTGACCGCCAATTCGCTTCTATCAATAGTCAAGGTCGCCCCGGCCACCGCTTGCGGACGGCTGATAGTTAGATTGACCCGCTCGCCCGGCCAGGGCCGCCATTCCGGTAGCCATTGTCCTTGACTATCCTGATGATGCACCACCGCGATGCCGTCGGCCTGCAAATGCCAGATAGGGCTAACATCGGCGCGCCATACCTCGTGCCATTGCGGCGTATCGGCGGCCTGCAATAACAATTGCTCGGTTTTAGCCAATGCGGACTCCCATTCCATAGTCGCCTGGCCGGCCGCCATGTTGACTAATACTTTCCCGTCCTTGACCCGCACTTGCGGACTGGTGACGGCTTCACCGGGCAACAACGGTAGCTCCAATAACACCGGACTGAGAGCGCCGGCCAATTGCTCGACTCGGGTGGTCACGCGCCAATCCAAACCCAAATGCAGGGTTCTTTCCACCCGTACAAACGCCGGCAAGGCGGTTTGTTGTAGCTTATTTTTGGGCCCGCTATCGAGTTGCAAGCGGCTGAACTCCAGTTGCGGACCCACCTTGCCGTCTTCATATAAACCGTCCACCCGCCAACCGTCGGCATTGACGCTGGCATGCTGCGGCGGCAACAGCAACGGCACACTGAATTTATCCTGTGCGGCATAGCGGCCTTGCATCGCCACCTTGTGAACACCTTGCGCCACCATCAACCATAAGCTGCCATCATCCTGTCTGATCAAGGCTTGCGCCTCACTGCCATCGACAGTAACCTGCTCTGGAAACCATTGCTCAAGCTGAGCCGGCAGCGGTACCGCCAGATCCTGTTGTGTGTGCAATTGCAATTCGATGCGCAGCAGCTCAGGCTTAACCCATAATTGCATGTCGGCTATCTGCGCGCAGGTGGGCAGACATTGCGGTGCTTGCAGCAAGCGGGTTTTCAATTGTTCGAGCATTGGCGCGTCAGGCAGATCGGCATAGGCCTTGTCGCTGGGCGCCATCAACAGCGGCAACAGCAACAGGCAGGTCAAGCTCGGCAAGGACAAGCGCCAGTTGCTGGCGATAGCGCCGAGCATTTTCAAAACCAAAACCGTCACCAGCATGGCTTGGGCAAAGTGCAGCAACATCATCAAAAATGGCGACAAATACCAGAGCCGGATTTGCTGCCCGCTATCGACCGCGCCGTTCCAGCTCAACTCCACGCGCTGCCAGCCCCATTGCGGCAGGCCGGGACCGGTTTGCAGATTGGCTTCGGGATCGATACGTTGCAAACTGGCGGCGCTGCCGCCGTAAGAACTGGATGCCTTGGGTTTAGCTGAATACTCGGGCTCCGTTTTGGCAAGTTCCCTTATTTCCGGCTCCGGCGCCATCGCCGAATCCGCCATCTGTTCTACCTGCAACGCCATCGGTGCAGCGGCAGCCACCACCGAATGTAGGCGCTGAATGGACTGCCCGGGCAGTTCCAGCTGCGGGTAAATACCGATGCGAATCTGCTCTATCATGAACGGAATGGTCAGCATCAGCAGGGCCAGCCAACTGACGTTGCGATACCATTTCAACCATTGCCAAAAGCTACCCGCCGGCAATACTCGCAGCAAGGCGATCACTGCCAGCACGTTCAACCAAATCAAGCGCGGCGCATCCGCCTCATGCCAAATCAGTGCCAAACTGAGCAACGCAAACCCGCCCCATTGCGGCGACCACAGCCGCCCGACGGCCAATGCGGCGATCAAGACCAAAAACAAGTCCAGCAAAGTCCAGCGGTTCAACCAGCTATTCGGTACATTGTCCACACCGCTGACCGCCAGCAAGCGCCAGCCGGGCGGGATATTGAGTTCGGCCTGCACCTGTTGAAAGCGCTGCTGCCAGCCGCTGGCGCTGAGCACATGCAAATCGGCTTCGATTCGGCTATCGGCGTTGAGGCGAATAGCGCCGCGCCGCACTTCCACACCTTGGCTGCCATCCGCCAACTGGGTAATCAATTGGCTCTGGCCATCCAGTTGCACCTGACCCAGCCCCAGTTCCGGCACCGCATTCAGGCGCCAGTCGCGGCTCATGTTGCCGGTAATGTTATCGCTGACGGTATAACCGCCGCCTTCGAAATCCAGCCACAGCGTGCGCTTCAGTTTGAGTTGATTCGGCTCGGGTTCAGGGTCGCCGCGGCGCACCACTTTAAACCTCATACTCTCGCCCTGTTTCAGTTGATAGGTAGGCAAATGCTGCCATTCGGCGGGCAGATTGGTTTGGCTGCCGTCTATCGCAGTCAAATTCTCGATTTCCACCAAGCGCAAGGCCGGCATGGCCTGGAACGCCCATAACTCCTCCGCCGGCCAGTTCTGGTCTGTTACGGCCAAATCCAGTTGCGTCAGGGCTTGCGGGTGGCGGCCATGAATATCGATACTCCAGCGCCCCGGACGCACTTGCACCAATAGTCTCCCGTTACCGTCCAATCGAGCCGGTAAGGGGCTATTCAGGGCCACCGGGATAAAGTTAGGCAACAAGGCATAAGGAAACTCGATCTCCCGCGCCTTGCCGGATACTTCCAGATCCAGGCGCGTGATGACCTGTAGCGGCACCTCGTCCAGCACCTGCCGGAATACTTGCAGGTCTAGCCTGTCTTGCTCCCGGTCAGCGGTGTCGGCTTTCTCAATATGCAGCCACAATGCACCTTGTTTGATTGATGGATAAGCGACCGGCTTATCGTTGACGCTGAGCTGAATCAGGCCGCTGGCCTCCGGCAAGGCTAATTGTTCCGGTAAGTTTTCCCAGAAAAATTCGCCGCTAATTTGGTAGCGACCTGCCGACAATTGCAGGGCAGGCTTACCGTCTTTTTCCACGACCGGCTGCGTTTGTTTGTTGACGGTGACGGCTTGCGGCCAATGTTGCGTGTCGCCCGGCAAGATAATCCAATCCTTGCGGTACACGGTCCAATCGGCAACGAAGCTGCCGTGCTTAGCTTGTAAATTCAGGTGCAGCGCACCGGGCCAGGAGCAGCGTTTTTGTTGAAAATCGTCGAAGAAAAACGGGCAACGGTACTGGGATTCATCGGCCAACACCCAGTTGACCCAGGGCTTTAGCGGTTCAGGAACATCTTGCATGTCCAGCGCCCTTGCCGTCTGCAACGACGCCTGCCCAACCAATAGCCACAGCATAAAAACAAATCGTCCCATAGTATCCTCCAGCCCTAATCCCATTTAAGGGACTTATAAACATCATAGAAAACTCTCTCCCACTGCACCCAGGGGCATAAAGGGATCTATGTATCTTAACATTCGCCATGCTTATATAGCGTGGGAGCGACTTGTCTTCAGCCTCAGGGCTAAAGCTGGTGAAATCGACCAAGTTCAGGTTCTTGCTGTTGAGGCGGGCTAAGACATTGCACAGTCTGCTTCTATGTGTACAAGGCAAGTGGCCTCAGTTGCCTTGCTATTTGTTCGATTATTCCAGGGAAGTCTCTATCAACGTAGGTAGGCCGTAGGCAAAACCACGACATTCAAGCTCCGATACCACAGGCCACATTGATTACGCTGCTTGTGATTGATGTCTAGGAGGACCAGCCGACTAATGACCCTAAGTAGCTGAGCTCCGATAGCATTACCACTGCCCAAATCAGGATGCTGATGCCGGCGGCGGCTGCGGCAATATCCTTGATGACGCGTATTTTTTCATTTTGCCGCGTTTCCACGAAATCGCAGAGGGCTTCTATGGTCGTGTTAAACATTTCGCATATCAGCATCAGGCCGGTGGCGGTAAGTACCGAGATGAAATCCACCCATTGGCGAAAATAAAAGCATACGGCTAAAATCAAAACGGAAAGTATGACTTTATAGGCCACACTAAAATCATACACAACCGCGTAGCGCAGACCTGACAAACAGACCTTCAATTTTCTTAAAGGGTGATAACCGCTTTGTCCGGTATTAAGAAACTTGTTTCGCATGACTCACCTCATGAAGATGCCGCCGTTTTGCAGCAGATTAATTAATCCCAGCACCCACAGCAAGCTCAGCAAGGCGCCACCTAGTACATCCGAGGGAAAATGAACTTGCAGATAGACCCGAGAGACGGCAACCAGGGATACCATCAAAAGAGCAAACCCCGTCAAAGCGTAAAAATTAAGCCCCAGTTTGTCGGGTTTGAGCATCCACCATAAGGCCGCAGCAAAGGCAACGATTTGCGCTGTGTGGGCGCTAGGGTAAGAGGCGTCCAAGGGGATTTCACCCACAACGGGGAAAAAATCGGGGCGTGGCCGGGCGAACCAAAGTTTGGCAAGCCGGCTGAACAAGGCAACACCGGCTAGGCTCAAGACTATCAGCCAAGCCTCTTTGGTTCGGCTATTTCTCGCCAGAACACCGCTTAGCACTGCGGTTATCGGGGCCAGAACAAACAGCGAACCAGCCCAAGTAATCACTGCAAAAAAACGATCAAGCAAGACACTTCTAATGCCGTGCGCGGTACTAAGTAAAAAGCGATCCCATTGGCTCCAGTGCGCACTGAAGCGCTCGATAAAAACCATCACTGCGATTGCCGCTAACCAAAATCCAAACGTCGGGAGATATTTCAAACCTAAAATTTTCATCGTTTTGCCTCCGCGTTGGCCAACTACTATTAACCCGGCCCTTAAATACCGTTCGCCTGTATGCCCTTGAGGATACTGAGATTCTATGGTTTTTTGTCAAGCGGCACCTTTGAGTCTCGCTGCTTCCGTGCAGTCGGGGATCCTATTGATACCATGGATTCCGGCTTTCGCCGGAAACATCTACCTCCACACCGCGGCTTTTCGCTTCGCCTGTCGTGCGCCTTGGCGTATTACCGACAAATTGTTTGGAAAACGGCAGGGTTTTAGTCGGTGGCAAATTATTTTTTACTTATTTAACAGTGCTTTATGTGTGTTAGGTGGTGGCATTTTAATTGCTAAGCAAGAGTCGCCGGTGCAGGCCGGGTTGACTTGGCAACCTGGTTTGGCCGGTATTCTTTATTAGTCATGAGGTGTTGATATGTTCGAAGCCATTGTATTGTTCATACTGAGCGGCCTGGTCGCTGCGTGCGCATACTCGTCTCAGGGTTGCGGACTTTCCTTTTTCGGCAAACTATTCCGTTCCGCTAAAGGCCAAACGCTAGCGACGTTGACCAGCCAATCTCTCGCTATTGACAGCCCAGAGCCAACCTCTAGTTTTCTGGAGCAACTGCAAAGCGAAATTGAAGCCACCTTATTCCCGCGTCCTACCGACTCGGTATTGCGGCGTCATTACGACGCCTTGGTCGCTGTGGAAGTGAAAAACCGGTTGAGCTTTTTTAGCTGAGAGCCGAGGATTCTATATGCAGCCCAGTCGGGCTGCATATAGAGTCAGTCCTAAGCTCAGTCTTAGAGCCTCGCTGGGGTTAGCGAAAAATCCCCGCATTTTTTCTGACTTAGAAATTGACATTAATATTGGTTAGCCAGACGTGATTGGTTACATCGGGCGAGCCATAGTTATGGATGTATTGCAATTGATAGCCGGTATCGACATTCAAATTTTTTGTCACTTTGTAGCCCACCCCGACATAGCTGCGATTTTGGTTGATACCGGTTTGCACTGATCGCGCCAGTCGTCCCTCGTCTATCGAGTTGAAGTACACAAACAGCTCATCAAGCGCGATTAGATAAGCTTGGCTGTCCGGTATTGAATAGACTAAACGGAATCGGTGCCGCATGCGATGGCCGACGTCGCCTTCGTGGGCAAAGAAGCGTTGCTCGAGACGAAACCGGTATTGAAAATTCAGTTGTGGCGTCCAGTTGTCTATCCACTGCACCTGCTGCATCGCATCGTTAGTGGCCATTTCAAAGTCGGTTTGCTCGTTGAATTCGCCCTGCCAGGTATAACCTAGCCAGAGTTGCAATTTGTTAGTTAGCTTATAGCCGAGCAGGGGACGGACAATAATTTGATTAAACAAGGTATTGTCGGTTTTGGTGCGAGGTGCCAATTCCAGAAAAGCCAAATAGGGGCTGCCGCCGAAATCGGTTTGGTAGGTATTGCTGATCCAGGTGCTGAAATCGTCTTGTACAGGGCCTGCCTCTGTCGGAAGCGATGTCAGCGTAAGGCCGGTGAACAGCAGGGCTAAGTGAGTTTTTTGCATGTTTTTATACCGAAGAACTGGATTTGAAACGAACTGCGTCACGGTCAGCGAGGCTTTGCGTGTGAGGGTGCACGGTTTATCTGCTGGAGATAAGCTTATCTCAATTCTTGATAAATGTGCTTAATCAGGACTGGTATTCTGCGTGTTGCGCGGCAGGCTAGTTTATAAGTTGTTTGATTCAGGGTGTCGAGCGCAAGTCATCTACTTGCCGGAATGCGGCTCAATGTAGGAACGGGAAACCCTAAAAGATTATTCAGGCTGGGTTGCATTGCAAATCAGCGGGTTGCCAAAGAGGCCGGCAACAGGAAAAGATATTGAGCGGTGACGTGGTGCGGACCGAGTTATAGACAAACCCTCCGGTTGCCGGAGGGGATGTGTCAGCGAAATGAATGCGGCTTAATCGGTCAATCCGCTTACACCTTCAATAGACCAGTTTTCGAAATCGTTTGCTCCGGAGGTGTCGTCGCCTTTGCCGTATTGGATCCGGCAAGCGTAGTGACGCATCACGTTGGGGCTGTCTTTGCCGCTGATTTCCACGTCGGCATTCACAATATATTCGTAGTTGCCGAGAGTCCAGGCGTTGGTAGGTTGGCTGGCAAATGACAGGCTTTGATCTTCGTCGGCTTCGTTTTTGATGTAGGTGTTGCAGTGAGCGAACGCCAGAGCGGTCATGTCGGTACTAATGGACATTGGGTTGGCCGCGTCCTTGCTTTCCACCAAAAATAAATCGGAAGCGGCGATGTCGTACATAAACGGCAGGAAGAACTTGATCTGGACGGCAAGCAGGGCTGCCAAACAGACGGCAAATAATATAATTTTCTTTTTATTCATGGCTCAAATGGTGGTTTTTATTGGTTTAATTATCTAACGATCACCCGCGATTCTAACAAAGAACGCGTACTGTAGGAAATTCCAACCCTCGCCGGCTAATTTACCGTAAATTTAATATTGTCCAAGCGTGTGCTTTTATAGCGCCCTTTGCCGCAAAGGCCGGGCAGAGGCAGTCAGCAGCGTAAATTATTCCAGTGTTCGTTCCAGCTCGCGCCAAGCTGCTTGTTGATCGTTTCTATCCAGGCCATCAGTGTTGTTAGTCAATATTACGTTGTACGGCAGCTCCTCGGTTTGCAATGCTTCGGCGCCGGCTGTGGCCTTGTCCAGCACCGTCAAGTCGGCTTCCGACGCATCGCGACCTTGTTCTTGCCGGTGCCGAATGCGTTGTCGTAACACTTTATCTTTGGCCTGTATCGAGAGAATGACGAAAGGAATTCCCAAATTCTGCGCCAACAGCTGAAACGGGCGACGTTGTGCGTGTTTTAAAAAAGCGGCGTCGACAATAACCGGAAACCCGTAACCAAGTAGGGCTTGTGCCAGGTCTAATAAATGTTGGTAGGTTTTTTGGCTCGCTTGCGGATCGTATATGCCGCTATTGATTGCCGAACCGCTTTTTTGCAGAGCGTTTAAGCCAAATAGCCGTTTTCTTTCGACATCCGAACGCAAGCGGATTAGCTGATGTTTTTCCAATAGTATTTGCGATACCGCGCTTTTGCCGCAACCGGGCAGGCCGTGGGTTAGAATCAACGCCGGTTTACGCGGGCATAAGCTGCTACCGGCCAAGTCTAAATAAGTTAGACATGCTTGTCTGGCCGATCCCTCAGCGGTTTGCGCGAACCTATACCCGGCAATTTTCGCGCGCACGGCAGCTCGATAACTGAGATAAAAGCGCAGCACGCCAAGGCCGGCGTAATCGCCGCTGATTTGCAAATAGGCGTTCAAAAACCGGTATGCCAAATCGCCGCGGCCGCGATGGAGCAAGTCCATGATCAAGAATGCCGCATCGCTGATCGTGTCTATCCAGCGCAATTCCGGAGAAAATTCGATACCGTCGAATGCGACCGGCCTGTCTCTTAACAGCACGATATTGCCCAGATGCAGATCGCCGTGGCATTCGCGAATAAAGCCTGATTGTTGGCGCTGCTCAAACAGGTTTTCGGTTGTCAAAAATGCTTGCCGGCAACGCTCTTGCAGCAGCTTAATTAATGTTGCATCTTCGGGTTTCATCAACTCAAGCAACTGCTGGAAATTTTGCCGGGCTGGCGCTTCGATAACGGTCGGAGAGCCGTAGTTCGAATCTGGAGTTGCCGGCGCCAAGCCCATATGAAACCGGGCGATAGTGTCGGCCAAGCTGTCAATATGCGCCGGCGTCACCTCCCCGCGGGTCAGCAGCGTATCCAGCAACTTGCCAGCCGCAAATCGGCGCATTTTTACCGCATATTCAAATGCCGGTTCGGCGTTGATTCCGGGTTGTCCAGGGCTGCCGCCAATGGCTGTCACTTGTAAATAAATGCCGGGTGCCAGACGCCGATTCAGGCGAATCTCTTCCTGGCAATAAAAATGTCTTTGGCTGAGTTGGCTGAAATCCAGAAAGCCCAGATCGACCGGTTTTTTAATCTTGTAAGCGTAGCGGCCGGCCAGCAACACCCAGGAAATATGGGTTTCCAGCACGGTGACCCGTTTGACCGGATGCGGGAAACAAGCCGGGTCGCAAAGCGCGGCTATCAGCGGTGGGTATGCATTGGCCATGGTTAAATACCTTTACGCGGATTGAGCGCGACTGACACCGCAACGGCAGTATCAGTATTGTCGACAATTCTGGCAGATCGGCGAGTGCTATGCAAAGCAGGTCTAAACCTAAATTACTGCCGGGCATGTAAGTCATAAATGCCAGGATTTGCCGTGGCTTACAGGGTAAAGTTACGTAATGGTTGAGATTTCGACTATAATCCCGCCCCGCTTATATGGCTTTTTCATAGGCTTACCAAATTCGACTGGTTTACATCAACTTCATCGACATGCTGATTTCGACCCTGGTACCTGACTGGTACGGAGCCTGATAAAAAATGGACATTACCCTCATCATCAAATCCCTGATACTCGGCGTAGTTGAAGGATTAACCGAATTTCTTCCCATTTCCAGCACCGGCCATTTGATTCTCGCCGGCGATTTGCTGGATTTTAACGACGACAAGGCCAAACTGTTTACCATCGTGATTCAGGTTGGCGCGATCCTGGCGATTTGCTGGGAATATCGGGCCAAGATCGGCTCGGTGCTGAGCGGTCTGACCAGCGACAGGCAGGCGCAAAAGTTTGTATTAAACCTGATGATTGCCTTTATGCCGCTGGCGACGCTGGGCTTGTTGTTTGGCAAGCATATCAAGGCCGCGCTGTTCAAACCGGTGCCCGTGGCGTTGGCGTTCATCATCGGTGCGTTCGTGATTATCTGGGCGGAAAAGCGCGAGCATAAAATTCGCGTTGAAAGCGTGGACGATCTCAGTCCAATGGATGCATTGAAATTGGGTATTGCCCAAGCGTTTGCGTTGATTCCCGGCACTTCCCGTTCCGGTGCCACCATCATCGGCGGCTTGTTGTTTGGGCTGTCGCGCAAGGCTTCTACCGAATTTTCTTTCTTTTTGGCGATTCCGACCTTGGTGGTCGCCAGTCTTTACGATTTATACAAACACCGCGACTTGTTGCATGTCGAGAGCGACGCACTGTCGTTCGCGGTCGGTTTGATCGCAGCTTTTATCAGCGCCCTGCTGGCGGTTAAGGGTTTACTGCGTTACATCAGTCATCACGATTTCATTATTTTTGCCTGGTACCGGATCGTGTTTGGCGTGGTGGTGATAGCCAGCGCCTATAGCGGTCTGGTGCAGTGGACAGTGGATTAACATCCGGCGTTACGCGGGGCAGTATTTCGATTTTTTTGATCTTAAAAATTAAGGGTAGGTTATGGCTTTGCCACTGTTGATGATAGTCATCGGTCTGATTGTGTTGGTTTGGAGTGCCGATATTTTTGTCGAAGGAGCTGCCGCGATAGCGCGTTTTCTGGGTATGTCGCCGTTACTGATCGGCATGGTGGTGATCGGTTTCGGCACGTCCGCGCCGGAATTGACGGTGTCCGCCCTGTCGGCCTGGCAAGGGAATCCGGGTATCGCGTTGGGTAATGCTTACGGGTCGAATATTACCAATATCGCCTTGATTCTGGGGACGGTGGCATTGATCAGCCCGATTATCGTCCATTCGCAAATTGTAAAAAAAGAGCTGCCGGTATTGTTTGCCGTCACCTTGTTCGTGCTGGCGCAGTTATACGACGGCGAGTTGTCGCGAACCGATGCGATTCTGGAGCTGGCGGTATTTATCGGGGTGATGACCTGGATGGTGCGCCAAGGTCTGAACAAAAAGGCCGAGACAACTGATGTGTTGGGCGAAGAAGTCGCCGACGAGATGGAAGAACATCCGATGTCCTTCGCGCAGTCTGTGATTTGGTTGGTCGGCGGCCTGCTGTTCTTGATGCTCAGTTCCAGGTTATTGGTTTGGGGTGCGGTAACGATTGCCCAGGATTTGGGGGTCAGCGATTTGGTGATCGGCTTAACCATCGTCGCCATCGGCACCTCTTTGCCCGAGTTGGCGTCGTCGATTGCCGCTGCCCGCAAAGGCGAGCACGATCTGGCCTTGGGTAATATCATCGGTTCCAATTTATTCAATACGCTGGCGGTGGTCGGATTGGCCGGGGTCATTCATCCGATGTCGATTCCACTGGAAATCGTTAATCGCGATTGGCCGCTGATGGCCTTGCTAACGTTATCGCTGTTCTTTTTGGGATACGCCAGAAAAGGCGAGCAAGGCCGGATCAATCGGGTCGAAGGCGGCATCTTGTTAGCCATTTACGCCAGTTACACCGTGTATTTGATTAACACCGTCGTGAGCGCTTAAGCATGTCCTTGGAAAAACGTTTGGGAAATATCGCCTTTCGTTGGGGCAACTGGCTGCTGTATTCGCCGGGATTGGTGTTACTTGCCTCGATAATCTTGGCCTATCTGGCCGTGCAGTACACCGGCAATCATCTGACCGTCAACACCGATACGGCGGAACTGATCGCTCCAGAAGCGCCGTTTCAGCAAAACCGGCGTAAATTCGAACAGCAATTCGGTCAGGAAGTGCATACGCTGCTGCTGGTGATCGAGTCCTCCAGTCCGGAATTAACCAAGGCCGCTGCGCAACGCTTGAGCCGGGAGCTTAGAGCCGATACCGAACATTTCACCAAGGTCTATCGGCCGGATGAAAACGCGTTTTTCCAGCGCAATGGCCTGTTATATCTGGATACTGATAAGTTGCAGGATTTTTCGGTGACGCTGGCGCAAGCCCAGCCGTTTATCGGCCGAATCTCTCAAGATCCCAGTCTGAACGGTTTTTTCTCTATCTTCGAAGACGCGCTGAACGCGGAAACCAAGACCGAAGAAGTACCCATCGACCTGATGTCGCTGATCGACAAGGTCAGCAATTCCCTGCATAAAACTCTGAACGGCGAAACAGATTTACTGTCCTGGCAAAAACTGATCGCCGAAAACAAGATCAGCGAAGAGCAATCGGACAAGGCCTTTATTTTCGTCACGCCGAAATTCGACTACAGCCAGATTTTGCCCGTGGAGCCGGCGATCAAGGTTATCCGTCAGGCCGCCGACAAAATTCAAGACCCCAATATGCCGGCTGTCAAAGTTTGGGTGACCGGCGAAGTCGGTTTGGAGCACGACGAAATGGCCGGGATGAGCGAGGGTACCTTCACCGCCAGCATTTTTTCCATCGTGCTGGTCTGCGGCATTTTATTGGTTGCGTACCGCTCCTGGCTGTTGATGCTGGCTACCTTACTGACATTGGCCTTGGGTATGGTGTTTTGCGGTTTGTTCGCCTCCGTGGCGGTGAAACAGCTGAATCTGATTTCGGTGGCCTTCGCGGTGTCCAATATTGGTTTGGGCGTCGAGTATGCGATCCATTTTTGCCTGCGTTATCGCGATAATCTGGATTTATACGGCAGCGACAAGGGCAAGGCGATTCGTTCGGCCTTATTGGCGACCAGTCCGTCTTTGATTCTGTGCGCCGGTACTACCTCCATCGGTTTGTATGCCTTTATTCCCACCGATTACCAAGGCATTTCCGAGTTGGGTTTGCTGGCCGGTACCAGTTTGTTCATTTGCCTATTCATTACGCTGACCGTGTTGCCGGTACTGCTCAAGGTCTTGCCCAATCCGCCCGTGCATCAATTGCATGGCGAACAACCGGGCGAATCGAAATTTACCCATCTGCTGGCGCACTTTACCTTGCACTATGCCAAACCGATTTCCTTGCTGACTTTGCTTGGCGCAGTGGTTGCCGTGTACTTCGTGTTTCAGGTGCAAACCGATTTCAATCCGTTAAATCTGCGCGATCCGCACACCGAATCGGTGATTGCCTTCAAGGACTTGATGAAGGAGCGCGATACTTCACCGATGACGTTGACCGTTTTGGTAAAAAACGAAGACGAAGCCAGGGCTACGCAGAAAAAACTGGAGAGCCTGAAAACCGTCGATAAAACCGTCAGCTTGTTCGATTTTGTGCCTGACGATCAAGAAAGCAAATTGGGTATCATCGACGATATGGTGCTGACGCTGGGCCCGCAAAGTCAATTTTTCCCGCAACTGAAAACCGGCACCGATCCATTGCCGGCCATCAAGCGGATGATTGCCGCGATTGACAATAATCTGCCGAAAAAAACCAATCCGGCTGACATCAAGTCGCTGCAAACTTTTAAACAGCAGTTGCAAGACGTGATGGTGGAATTGGAAGCCAGATTTCAGCCTGACCGCGGCGTGTTTATCGAGAAGATTCAAACCTCGTTGCTCGGCACTTTGCCCACTGTAATGAACCAGCTTCTGATCGGTTTCCATGCCGAGGAAATTGTACCGACCAGTATCCCGGCGGAAATCAAGGAACGCTGGTTGAGTAAAGACGGTTTGTACCGCATACAGATTTTTCCCAAGGAAGATTTGAACGATCTTGGTAACTTGCAGACCTTCATTACCGACGTGCAGGCCGTGGCACCCAATGCCACCGATTTGCCGGTGATGTATTGGGAGTCCATGAAAGCCGTGATTGGCGCCTTCCAGGAAGCCATCATCATCGCGTTGGTAGCGATCGCCTTGCTATTGATGTTCATTCGCCGCAGTATCGTTGATACGCTGCTGGTGATGACACCCTTGGTGTTGGCCGGCTTGTTCACGATGGCGACTACCGTATTTACCGGTACACCGATCAACTTTGCCAATATTATTGCTTTGCCTTTATTAATGGGTCTGGGTGTCGATAACGGTATCCATATGGTTGAAAAACTGCATCACTCCCTGTCGGAAGATCAGAACATTTATCAATCCAGTACCGCGCGCGGCATGTTCTACGGCGCGTTGACCACCATTTCCAGCTTTGTCGGTCTGGCATTTTCGCCGCACCAAGGAATATCCAGCATGGGACTGGTGATCACTATCGGCATTTTCTGGATCATGACTTGTACCTTTGTGGTGCTGCCGGCTATCAGCAAGCTGGTTTTAAAAAAAACTGAGCATTTAACCTGAGAGTTTGAAAACCATAGCCTAGACTTATCCGGCAACTTACATGGCGGCCGATAAATCGAGTGAATCCAGGGTAAGTTTGATTTTTATAATTAACTTTTAGTTTTTTAGAGGCAACCATGTTTGTAATCATTGGTTATGTGATCATTTTGGGCTGCGTATTGGGCGGCTTCATGATGGCTGGCGGTCATTTGGGGGTACTTTGGCAGCCGGTGGAGGTGCTGATCATCGTCGGCGCCGCCTTTGGTTCCTTTTTGGCCAGTAACTCTTTGGCCAACAGCAAGGCGGCGATGGCTGGCGGTACTGCCACATTGAAAGGCAGTACCTACACCAAGGAATACTATATGGAGCTGCTGATGAGCTTTAACGCGCTCAGTCAGAAGGCCCGCAAGGAAGGTTTATTGTCCCTGGAAAAAGTGGTGGACGATCCGGAAGGCAGCTCGATTTTTGGGGAAAAAATCGTGCACGACCACCATCTGATGGAATTTATTTGCGACAAGCTCAGGCTGATCCTGACCGGGGTTGATGTCAACCAACTCGAAGACATCATGGATGCGGAAATTGAAGTGCACCATGCCGAAGGCAACGAGCCAATCAAGGCCGTGCAAAAAGTCGGTGACGGTATGCCCGCTTTCGGTATCGTCGCGGCGGTAATGGGGGTGGTGCATACGATGGAATCGGTGGGGATTCCGCCGGCGGAATTGGGCAAACTGATCGCCGCGGCGCTGGTCGGTACGTTCCTGGGTATTTTAGTGTCATACGGCTTTATTGGCCCCGTGGCATCGGTGATGGAAGCCCGGCTGGAAGAAGAAAGCAATGCCTATAAATGCACCCAAAAAGGCCTGCTGAACTGCGCAAAAGGTACTTCGCCGGCGATGACCGTGGAGTTCATGCGCACCGCCATTCCGCATAATGCCAGACCGAGCTTTACCGAGCTGGAAGAACAATTAAAAGCCGGTAAATAGGGTAAACAGCGATGGCCGAACAACCCATAATCATCAAAAAAATCAAGAAGGCCGGTCACGGTGGTCATCACGGCGGCGCCTGGAAAATTGCCTATGCCGACTTCGTGACGGCGATGATGGCTTTCTTTTTGTTGATGTGGTTGCTCGGATCCACCGATGAAAAAACCAAAAAAGGTATTTCCGAATACTTCCAGAATCCGTTCGGCGTCGCGATTACCAATAGTAGCGGCGAGGGTACGGGTGATCGGACTAGTATCATTCAGGCTGGCGGTCAGGACTTGAAGTCGCAAGAGGAGGGGCAAGTGCATCAGGGGGAAAATACCCCTGCCGAACCAACCCCCGAGGATATTGAAAAACTGGCGGAAGAGCAGGAAAAGCTCAAGCTGGAAAAGTTGCAGGAAAAAATCGAGGACATGCTGAAAGCCAATGACAAGTTGGCCGAATATAAGGATCAGATCAAGCTGGAAACTACGCCGGAAGGCTTGAAAATCCAGATTATCGATGCGCAAAACCGGCCGATGTTCAAGCTGGCTAGTTCAGGCATAGAAACCTATGCGCAAGCCATCCTGCGCGAACTGGCGCCGGTTATCAACGAATTACCGAATAAAGTCACCATCAACGGTCATACCGACGCGCTGCCGTTTCCCAGCAATCGCACCGGCTATTCCAACTGGGAGTTATCCAGCGACCGGGCCAACGTGGCGCGCCGCGAGCTAAATCAAGGCGGTCTCAGCGAAGAGAAAGTTTTACGGGTGGTCGGCTTGGCGTCCAGCATTCCTTACAAGGGTGATGTGCCGAACGATCCGATGAACCGGCGGATATCGATCGTGGTGATGAATAAAAAGACCGAAAATCAGGTGTTGCACGATGGCGCCGAAGATAAGCCCGGAAGCAGCGATACCTCGGTTCCCGGCCTGCCGGCCATATCGCCAACGATTCAGAAAAATACCAAAATTACCGGGGCGGACGGCGCTGCGCATTAGCCTGACTCGGTCAATAATCGGCTGACAGCCCGGTAAGGATTGATGCAGTTATTCAAGGCGCTGTTCAGTCAGCTACTAGCCTGCGTTGTAGTGCTGGGTCTACGCACCACATTCCCTCTGTCCGTTAGCGTTTGGCAAGCTGTCGCTATTCAGGCTGGCTTGGCCGCACTGTTCTCTCGCGGTTTTCGCCAGCCTGTCTGGTGGCTACCGATTCATTTGCTATTTATACCGACCGTATTACTGGGGCTTAGCTGGCAAGTGCCTGCTTGGGTGTATCTGCTGATGTTGCTGCTGCTGACTCTATTATTTTGGGGAACAGTGAAAGGCGATGTGCCGTTGTTCTTATCGTCTTCCGCCGTCAGCCAGGCGCTGATCGAAATAGTAAGCCGCGAACAGGCGCAAGCGTTTGTCGATATTGGCGCCGGTCTGGCTACCGTTGTCGTGCCGCTTGCAAAAGCCCGGTCGGATATGGCTGTAGTGGCCTTGGAGCGAGCGCCGCTGCCCTGGCTTCTGGCAACATGGCGTTGCCGCAATCTGGCCAATGTCCGGGTCGGGCGATCCAGTTTCTGGGAGCAGGATTTACGCGAGTTCGATGTGGTGTTCGCCTTCCTGTCGCCACTGGTGATGGCGAAAATAGGCGAAAAAATTCGGCGGGAAATGCAGACCGGATGCTTGTTTGTCTCGTCATCTTTTCCGATACCGAATAGCCAGCCCGAGTCGGTGCTCGAACTGAACGATAGCCGGAAAACCAAGCTGTATTGCTATCGGATAGGCCGGTTATAGACGGTCCCTGGTAAGTTAAAACCCCCAACCTTCTTCAGCAGGAGAGGGAGCTTAGTCCAACGACATTGCCTGGTGGAGACAGTGTGAATTTTAGCGCTGTTATTTAGGCGCCGGCGTACTCGTAAACTCGGGGACCAACTGTTTCAAGTCGGCCAACAGTTGCCGGTTATCGTAGTTCCGGCACACCTTCTGCAAATCTTCAATCTGTTTAGCCCATTCCACGGAGTCGTAGAGTCGCGCTTTGGCCAGGCGCAATTTCGCATGGCTGGTTGCCAGTAATTGTTCCTGATCGTGGAATAGCTCTTCGTAGAGTTTTTCGCCGGGCCGCAAGCCGACAATCTTAATCGCTATGTCCTTATTCGGCACTTTCCCGCTCAGCCGGATCATTTGTTCGGCCAGGTAAGTAATTTTGACCGGTTCGCCCATATCCAGCACGAATACCTCCCCGCCCTGGCCTATGGTTTCTGCTTGCATGATCAGCTGGCAGGCCTCCGGAATCGTCATGAAGTAGCGGGTAATATCCGGATGCGTCACCGTGATAGGGCCGCCGGCCTTGATTTGTTCCCTGAACAGCGGCACCACGCTGCCAGCCGAATCGAGCACGTTACCGAACCGGACGGTGGTAAAGCGGGTATTGCCGGTCTGATTCAGGTTTTGACACAGGATTTCCGCCGCCCGTTTGGTCGCGCCCATCACGTTAGTGGGATTGACGGCCTTGTCGGTGGAAATCAACACGAACCGCGCTACGCCGGCGGCAATCGCTGCTTCCGCCAGTATCTTCGTGCCGATCAGATTGTTATGCACCGCCTCGCGGATTTGATTTTCCAATAAGGGCACATGTTTATACGCCGCAGCATGAAACACGATTTCCGGCTGCTGCGTGGCAATTAACTGTTTTACCGCAATCGGATCGGCGACGTCGCCCAGCACGGCCTGATGCGCTAGCTCCGGAAACAGTCGGCTCAAGTCAGCATTGATTTTGTACAAATTAAACTCGCACTGATCGAACACGATCAGCTTGCGCGGTTGGGCTCTGGCCAGTTGCTTGCAAAGTTCGGAGCCTATGGAGCCACCACCGCCCGTGACTAAAATAACTTTGTCGCGCAGATGATTTTTTATGCCGGGCCAATCCAGCTTTACCGGTGTGCGGCCCAAAATATCTTCGATGGAAACGCTACGCAGATTGGCGGTGGTGACCGCGCCGCTTAGCAATTCTTTAACCGAGGGTAGGGTCTGAAAATCCACCGAGCAGTTTTCGCAGATTTCCACGATACGGCGCATTTGCTGATCGCTGGCCGACGGCACGGCAATCAGCACAGTTTCGATATTCCAGCGTTCGATTAATTCGGGAATTTGCTCGACCGTGCCGGCAACGCGGATTCCGCGAATTTCGCGCTTGTATTTGCCATGGTTGTCGTCGACGAACACTATCGGCACATAATCGCTATCGACATTGGCCAATAAATCCCTCACCAGCATTTCGCCGGCGGAACCGGCACCGACGATCAATGCGCGCTTACCCACGCGCTCCGCAAACGTCTGTTCCTTCCAAAAGCGATAAACCAGACGCGGAATGCTGAGCAAGGAAAACAGGATCAGCACATACAACGGTACGACCGAACGCGGTACACCGTGCAGGCGGTCGTATAAAAACAAGGCGGAGGCAATAAAAAAAATCCCGGTCAACACGGCCTTGCCGATGCGGATCAGGTCTGGCAGTGAGGAAAACCGCCAAACGCCGCGGTACAAACCATACACCCAGAATAAACTGACCTGGATGGCGATGACCCAAGGCAGGAATAATAATGCTGAATAAAAAAAATCGTCAGGGATGTCTTGCAGATTAAAACGCAGCCAGTAAGCACCGAACCAGGCCAGAGGGATCATGGCCAGGTCGTGCAAAAAAATGGTGGTGCGGGAGCGGAATCTTAAAGTCACGAAATAACCAACTCGGATTGGCCGGCCTTAAACCGGTAAGCCAGATAGATTAAGGGCAGATAAGCCAAGGCAATCCCGGCCAAAGCGTGGCTGGGATGCTTAAATATCCATAGAGAGATAGGCAACAGCCAGCCGCAATTGATTACCCAGGTTGCCAATAACACCGGCAAATGCCCGTAACGTTTGGCAGCGTGTTGATAAGTATGCGAGCAGTGCGCCGCATACCATTTTTGTCCGCTGAACATTCTAACCGCCAAGGTATAGCTGGCATCCACGATAAACACGCCGAATAAAACCAGCCCGCAATACAGCAGCACGGCGGCCTGTTGTGCGGCCAGTAAAATCAATAAACCCAGCAACAGACCGATAAAACCGCTGCCGACATCGCCCATGAAAATCTTGGCTTTCGGCCAATTCCACAGCAAAAAGCCAGCGCAAGCCGCCGCCAAACTCAAGGCTACCGCGCACAGGTTTTGATCGGTAAAAAACAGATAGCCGGCCAATGCCGAGGATACGAACAGCGCTTCCGACGCGGCAATGCCGTCGGTACCGTCCATGAAATTGAACAGATTGAGAGTCCATACCAAAAACAGTGCCCCCAAGGGATAGCCCAGCCAGCCAGGATTAAAGCTCAATCGCCCGAAGATGGCGTCGAATGGCGCGGGGATCAATATCACAGGTAGACCATTCAATAATTCCAGAGCGATGATGGCTGCCAATAAATGCGTCAAAAACCGCCAGCGCGCGGCCACTTCGCCGTGATCGTCACAGAAACCGATAACGGCTACCAATAGCGTGGAGCTCAGCAAGGCCAAGAAACTACCTGTTAATTGATCAGCAAAAAACAGCCAGAGAGCGGCCGTAAAGAATCCCAGCACGATAGCCAATCCGCCGCCGCGCGGGGTTGGTACGCTGTGTGAGCTGCGTTGGTTGGGAATGTCCAGCACCTTGTAAGTTAAGGCGTAGCGGCGAATCAGGCCGGTCAATACGGCGGCGAGCAGCAAGGTAACAGTAAAAAGCAGTAGCACGCAGGATTTAACTTAGATGGCGAATAATATCGGGCAGGGCTTTCCAGAGAGTATGGCGAGGTTGAAAACCCAATTCGCGAGCGATTTTAGCAGACGAATACCAAGCCGAACCGGTTAATTTTTCCAGGCTATCGCTATCGATGGGAAAGCGTCGCCCCGTCAGTTGGCCAAAGCCATCACCCAATTTGGCTAAGCTGGTTAGCAACGGCATCGGTATCGACCAGGCAACAGGCGGCTTGCCGAGAGCGGCTCTGATCGCGTCGTAAATCTGCCGGGTGGAATAGCTTTGTTCATCCGTGACGATATAAACCTGCCCGGCGGCTGCGGGTTTCTCGGCCGCCAGCAATGCCGCTGCAACTATATCTGTTACATGCACCATAGAGCGCTGGTTACCGGACTCGGACAATGGCGGAAATATCCCGCGCCGGACTGCTTTGATCATCCTCGGCAAGTTACCTTTCTCGGAACCGCCATAGACCATGCTGGGCCGCAACACCACCGGATGCCGGACATAGCCGCCATTTAGCACCAGTTGCTCTGCTTCGTATTTGGATAAGCCGTAGGGATCTGTGGCCGGGTCGTTAACCGTTTCATCCATGGGTTGTTGGCTAGCCTGGCTAACGGCTTTGACGCTGCTGAAGAACACAAAGCTTTTTACCCTGGCTTGTTGTGCGGCTTCCAGCAGTTTGCGCGTGCCTTCGGTGTTGACCTGCCGGTATTCGGCCGCATCTTGCCGACTTTCCGCCAAGGCGTGGGCTTTGCCAGCCAGATGAAATATCACGTCTATGCCGGCGCACAACTCAGGGGGGCAAGCTCCCGGTTCAGCCAAATCCAAGGCGATGTTGTCCGGACCATGCCCGGCGCGACTGCACGTTTTGACCGCGTAACCCTGGTTTACCAACGCCTGGCATAGTTGCGTGCCGATAAAACCACTGGCGCCGGTAACGAGGGCCTTAGTCATGCTAGATGTTGCCAAAAAGACATACTGCTTGGCGGCGAATTAAGCGGACGGCTGAGAGTACGTAAGTTGAGTTATTGCTTAGTGCCATGCTCTGCAAACACTTCATATTTACCTTCTTTATCGAAGGAAACCACCTTGTACGCATCTTGCTGCCCGCCCATTTCCATACCGGGGCTGCCCATCGGCATGCCCGGCGCGGCGATACCTGCGATGTTGGATTTGCTTTGTAAGAGCTTCTGAATGTCGGCAGCAGGCACATGGCCTTCGATAACGTGGCCGTCCACGATGGCGGTATGGCAGGACGCCAGCTTTTCAGGCACGCCGAAACGGGCTTTGATGGTTTCCATGTCGTCGCTAACCACGTCGTTGATTTTAAAACCGTTTTGTTTGGCATGTTCCAGCCATTTGCCGCAACAACCGCAAGTGGGGCTGCGATAGACGGTCATTTCCAGCGGCTTTCCGGCTTCTTCAGCGGACAGGCTTTGGCTGCAAGCTGCCAGTAATAAAACGATTAGTTTTGCTGCTCTCATAAATACCTCTTTATTCGCCGTGTAGTGTAACGATGATAGTGCGATTGCCGGCATGATTGCGATGCTCACATAAATAAATGCCTTGCCAAATCCCCAAGGCCAATTGGCCGTCGCTGATCGGAATGCTCAGCGAGCTGCCTAAAATAACGGTTTTAATATGAGCTGGCATATCGTCCGGCCCTTCGAGCGTGTGGCGGTAGTATGGTTCATTTTCAGCAACCGCTCTGGAGAAATAACTTTCCAGGTCCCTGCGTACATCCGCATCCGCGTTTTCGTTGATAGCCAGCGATGCCGAAGTATGTTGCAAAAACACATGGGCCAAGCCTATTTCAATTTTATCCAGTTCGGCCAACTGACCGACGATTTCCCGCGTGATCAAATGAAAGCCGCGCGGTTTGGCGGCAAGCTGGATGCGTTTTTGGATCCACATATGGAATACTAAAAATTGGTAACTATTCAGTGTGAAGGACCGTTCCTTCTCCCCTCACCCCAACCCTCTCCCGCGAGGAGAGGGGGCTTTTTACAAGACCCGCCGGTAAGAGGTGCTTAACTTAACGGCATTCCCCTCAAGTATAAACGCCCTTATTTAGCGATGATATTGTGGACTCAATTCCCGCACCGCATCGACCATGGCCTTGACATGTTCCGGGTTAATATCCGGCAAAATGCCGTGCCCCAGATTGAATACATGCCCCGAGCCATTACCGAAACCTTGCAGCACTTTGCCAACTTTTTCGCGGATTACGTCCGGTTGCGCGTACAAAGTGATAGGGTCCATATTGCCCTGCAAAGCGACCCGGTCGCCAACCCGGGCGCGGGCTTGGCCAATGTCGGTTTGCCAATCCAGACCCAGAGCGTCGTAGCCGGTGTCGGCCATCGCTTCCAGCCATAGACCGCCGCCTTTGGTAAACAAAATGGTGGGGATTTGCTTGCCGTCATGGCGGGAATTTAACAACTCGCGAACCTGCCGCGCATAGCGCAAGGAAAACTCCAGATAATCGTCATGGCTGAGCATGCCACCCCAGGTATCGAACACCATCACCGCATCCGCGCCGGCAGCAATTTGCGCATTCAAATAGGAGGCAACCGATTGCGCCAGCTTATCCAGCATCTGGTGCATGAGCTGCGGTTGTTCGAACATCAGGCTTTTTACTTTTTGAAAGCTTTTGCTGCTTTTGCCTTCCACCATGTAGGTGGCCAGCGTCCACGGACTGCCTGAGAAGCCGATCAAGGGTACCCGACCGTGCAAATTGGTTTTGATCAAGCGCACTGCGTCAATCACATAGCGCAATTCGGTTTCCGGGTCGGGAATCGGCAGTTTGGCGATGTCGGCGGCGGATCTGACAGGGTTGGCAAATTGCGGGCCTTCGCCTTCGGCAAACGAGAGACCTAAGCCCATCGCATCGGGAATGGTCAAAATGTCGGAAAACAAGATGGCCGCATCGAAATTAAAACGCTCCAGCGGCTGCAAGGTTACTTCGCAGGCCAATTCCGGATTGGTACAGAGCTGCATGAAGCTGCCGGCCTTGGCGCGCACTTCCCGGTACTCGGGTAAATAACGTCCGGCTTGGCGCATCATCCAGACGGGGGTGCGGTCGACGGGCTGTCTTAACAGGGCTTTTAAGAATAAGTCGTTTTGTAAGTTGGTCATTCGTTTTGATTGGGGGGTGAGAATCAGCGGCGGCTTTCTTTTTGTACGGCCCGGAAGCGCTTTTCCATGGCCTGCTTAAATTCGCCGGGCATGACGGCTTTAAGCTGGATCGCTTCGGCGGCGGTTTGGAAAGAGCCGTAAATTACCACGTATTTTTCCTGCTCGCCTTGTTTGATGGGATAGAACTTCAGGCCGTCGCGGTAATCGGCGTATTTTTTTTGGAAACGCAGCGCCGCATCTTTACTGGACAGTACCATGACTTGCAGCGTGAAGTTGCCAGCTGGTTGCGCCATGATCCAATCTTGATCGCTGCCTTCGAATACTGGTTTAGCAGGTTTGCGTTCGATAGGCTTAGCCACAGCTTGGACGGGCGGCGGCTCCACAGCAGGTGTTGCGTCTGCGGCAGGTGTCTCGGGTTTTTCAATCGGCGGCTCGGGTTTGGCTGGCACCGGGTTGGCGACGACTGGTGTACTGATAATTTCGCTGGCAACGGGTTGGCCTACCGGTTGTTTTGCCGGGTCATTTGGAACAGGGGCGACCGGCTTGGGCTTATCGGGAACGGGAACAACGGGGACCACAACATTGGTTGGCGCTGGTTCCGGCTCGGGGACTTTGGGTTCGGGCAAGGCTGGAGCAGGAGGTGGCGCGATTGCTACCTCGTTGGGCAGTATTGACGCCGATGGCTTTATTGATTCCGGCATCGCCGGTGCGGGCAGACTTTCGATCGCCAGTTTGTTGGTGCTGTCGTTTTGGCCGCTAATCGGCGAATTGCCGGTTGTTTGCTCAATGAGCTGGTCAAGCGGTATTAACGAGTTTACCGCGTAGCCGGTGCCTGCTAATACGCCGGAGATTGCCAACCATAAACCCAGTTTGCTGCGTTTATGGCTTTGGGAATTAGCCAATTTAGGTAATTGCCCGAGAATCTTGCCGGGGATGCCGTTGCTGGCGCGGTATAAATCCTCGATCAGGCTGTCGCTGATGGCATTGAACGACACCACTGCGCCCGGCTGCGCCGACAGGTTTTGCAAATACTCGCCGCATTGTTTTTTGCTGAGCGGCGGCAGTTCGATGAAATGGCATTCTTCCACCAGTTTGTCGGTACCGCTTTTGATGTGGAATTGATCGTGATTCATCGCAAATACCAACCGCAAGCCGGGCAGCGAATCGGCAAATTCGATCAGCATCGTCGTCAGGCCGGGTACCAAATTGCCGGCATCGTCGATTAACAGCACTACTTTTTGTCTGGCGCATTTGTCGCGCAACGCGCTCAGATCGAAAGCCGAAGCTTTGGCGATGTTCAGACCGCGCAACAAATCGTTAATCAGACTTTCGAAGCTGGAGTCTGGCGAGGCCGGCAGTAACACGACCTCCCACATATCCTTACGGCTTTGCTTGACAGCCTCCAATAAGGTGGTTTTACCGATGCCTTCCGGGCCGCAGACGATCAGCGATTGCTGCAAATTGGCCAGCAAGTGCAACAACAAATCCAGTTTTTGCGAGCGCTCCAACGTAATCAAGGCCCGCTCGCTGTTGTTGACCACCGAGCGTTTTTGGTAACTGTAAGTCAGGTCGTCGTTATCCAGCATAGCTGTTCAAGGTTGCCTGCAATTGCGCCAGATCGACGTTGACGGGGAGAGAGGCTTTGCCGACCGCTTCCAATAAAATGACCCGAATTTTGCCGTCGACATTTTTCTTATCCACGGCCATCAAATCCACATACTGCTCGGTCGTCATTTCCTTAGGCGGAGTGACAGGCAAATTGGCGGCCTGGAAAACGTCGATAATTCGCTTAACGTCGGCATCGTTCAGCCAGCCCAGGCGCCGCGATAAATCGGCTGCAAAGCAGGTGCCGATAGCTACCGCCTCGCCGTGCAGATAGTGGCCGTAGCCGCTGCCGGTTTCGATGGCGTGGCCGAAGGTGTGACCGAGATTTAGCGTAGCGCGCACGCCGGATTCGAACTCGTCTTCGCCGACCACTTCGGCTTTATTGATGCAGGATCGCTCAATCGCATAAGCCAAGGCATCTTTATCGCGCGCCAGCAATTTCGGCATATTCGCTTCCAGCCATTCTAAAAAGCCGGGGTCGCGGATCAGACCGTATTTAATGACTTCCGCCAAGCCAGCCGAAAGCTGTCTGTCGTCAAGAGTATCCAGCACGTCTGCGTCGGCGATCACACATTGCGGTTGATAAAACGCGCCTATCATGTTTTTACCCAGCGGATGGTTCACGCCGGTTTTGCCGCCGACCGAGGAATCGACCTGGGCCAACAAAGTGGTGGGGATCTGGATAAAGGCGATGCCGCGTTGATAGCAAGCTGCCGCAAAGCCGCCCATGTCGCCGATCACACCGCCGCCCAATGCAATCAAAGTGGCGTTGCGGCTAAATTTTTTGGCGAGCAATTGATCGAAGACTTTCTCCAAATATTGGAGCGTTTTGTATTGCTCGCCGTCCGGCAGGATCACCGTTTCGACTTGATAATCGCCCAATGCCGTTTGCAATTGGGCTAAGTAAAGCGGGGCGATAGTCTCGTTGGTAACGATCAATACCTGCTTGGAGCGAATATGCTTGGCCAACAGTGCCGCTTGGGCCAGTAAGCCGGCGCCAATGTAAATCGGGTAACTTCTGTCGTTATTTAGTGCAACTTGCAATTCTTTCATGATCTTCTAAAGCAGCCTGATATTGCTGCAAAATGGTTTTAACCACGGTTTTAGTGGGCAGGACGCCGGAGTCGATTTTAAAATCGGCGCATTCCGCATACAGCGGGTCGCGTTGCGCCAGCAGGGTTTGCAGGCGCTGCCTGGGGTTGTCGGTGCGCAATAGCGGGCGTTGCGTATCGTGTTTGGTGCGGTGCAGGATTTTATCTATCGAACAGTGCAAATAGACGACGAAGCCGTTTTCCTTGATTGCCGCCCGATTCTCCGGCATTAAAACCGCGCCGCCGCCGGTGGCCATCACTATCCCTTGCAACGCCGATAAATGCCGGATCACAGTTTGCTCGCGCATCCGAAAACCCTCCTCGCCCTCGTAGGAGAAGATAGTCGGAATATCGACACCGGTGCATTCCTCGATGACTCTATCGCTGTCGTAGAACGGCCATTGCAAGGCTTTAGCAAGCTGTTTGCCTATGGTGGTTTTACCCACCCCCATCAGGCCGATCAAATAAATATTTGCCGCTGGTTTCATCGCATTGGCTGGTTGCGCGCATTAAAAACCGAAGCATTATGCCCACTTTTTGCAGGGAGTTAAATTTTAGATGTTGGGCGTTATCTTTTGAGGGGCTATAAAAATTACACAAGCCCCTTTCTCCCTAAGGGAGGGAGATTGGGATGAGGGGAGTTAAAAGTCCCGGCAAAATTAAATTTTTGCTCTTCAAGCAAACAATACCCAGAATAAAATTCCAGAAAGCTTTAGCGCAAATACTCAACCAAACTGCGCTGCAATCTGTCCCTGAATTTTTTCCGCCATGGCTTTACGGTCAGCCGCGTCGCGGATGGGTCTGCCTACTACTATATAATCCGCACCGTTTTGAATGGCTTGTTCGACACTGACCGCGCGTTTTTGATCATCGTCTTCGCGGTTATCCACCGGCCGGATGCCGGGAGTAATCACCAACAGTTTTTCCCCCAACTGCTCCCGAATCATTGCCACTTCCAAGCCCGATGAAACAATGCCGTCGCAGCCTATTTGTAAGGCCCTTTTTGCGCGTGACAACACCAAGTCGCGTACATCGCATTGAAAGCCCAAGTCATCCAAATCGCCGCGATCCAGGCTGGTTAATGCGGTGACGGCCAACACTTTTAAGTCGCCTTTCGCGGCTGCCGCTGCTTCCATAATGGAATCGTTGCCGTGGATAGTGGCCAGATCCACGCCTTTGTTACTAAGCGCTTTAATTGCCCTGCCCACTGTGGCCGGAATGTCGAAGAATTTAAGATCGACAAACACTTTTTTGTCGCGGGCCTTTAGCCATTCGATAAACCCGAAATAATCGCCCGACATGAACAGCTCCATGCCCACTTTGTAAAAAATCACCGCTTCCCCCAGTTCTTCGACCAAGGCTTGCGCTTCAGCGATGCTGGAAACATCCAGAGCCATGATCAGGCGTTCGCGGACGGGAATGGCTTTATTTGATATGAAAGATTCTGTCATAAGGATTATGAAATAGTCTGTTTACTTGGTTAAGAGTAGCGTTTTTATTGGTGAGCTTGGCAAGACCTGCTAAAGTGGTTTACAAGCAACGTTGATTTTTCAGCCGGTTTTTGAGTGTCAATTGTCGCGCTTGCGATGTCGCTAAGAAGTGGCATGCAGGAAGAACTTGTAAGCGCCGAACGGTTTATATGCCGCCGCCGGTGTTGCATTAAACTTTCATTAAGCTGAAATAATTTTGGCTTAAAGTCCTATAATCAGGCAGGCAAATGATCGACTCATTAAGCTAACCAGTATATTTGATATGAATCAGTTTCGCCCAAAAGGATTTATCAGGCCGCTGCAGCCCGAATTGCAGAGCATTAAGCGGGCCATGGATACCGCGTTGATTTTTATCACGCTATACATCTCGCTACACATCTATGGCGAGCCGTTCGACCGTGAATACCTGGGCTTATTTATTGTCTGTACCGTGTTGTTCGGTATTTTTGCCGAGCATCAAGAGATCTATCACGGCTGGCGCGGTGACCCCCTGTTTGACGACGCCGTGCGGATATTATTGTCGTGGATAGTGGCCTTTGCACTGATTGCCAGCAGTTTTTTCGTATTTGACCTTGGCTTTGAATATTCGCGGCAAGTCTTGGAATTGTGGCTGCCGCTGGCGCCGCTCAGCATCATCATGCTGCACTCGCTGCGCCGCTCGACATTGTCTTATTTGCGGATGCACGGCCTCAATACCCGCAACTACGCGATTTTGGGCGGTAATTCGCTAGGCAAACGCCTAAATGCCGCGCTGACTGAAATGCCTTGGCTGGGCTATAGCTTTGTTGGTTTTTTTGACGACCGCATCGAGAACAAACAGCGCAGGCAGGATGAAGACATGGTCGACGTCATCGTTGGCGACTTTAAAGAGCTACTGGAAAGAGCGCAGCGTGGAGAAATCGATCATATCTACATCACCTTGCCCTTGCGTGCGGAAAAGCGAATCAACCAATTGATTCGAGAGCTGGCCGATAGTACGGTGTCGGTAAACATAGTTCCGGACTTTTTTACCTTTAACCTGATGCAATCCAAGCTCAGCAGCGTAAAAGGGATACCGGTGGTCAGCGTCTTCGATACGCCGTTAAATTCGTCGCTGGATGGCGCGGCCAAACGGCTTGAAGATTTGTTGTTATGCGCGATCATCTTGCCGATTATCGCTATCCCGATGCTGATCATCGCCATTGCGATCAAGCTTACCTCGCCGGGGCCGGTCATTTTTAAACAGATGCGTTATGGCGTGAAGGGTGAGCAGATTGAAGTTTGGAAATTTCGGTCGATGTCGGTGTGTGAAAATGGCGACAGCATCAAACAAGCCACCGCCAACGACAGCCGGGTGACGCCGCTAGGCAACTTTTTGCGGCGTACCTCGTTAGATGAATTGCCGCAGTTTCTAAACGTACTGAGCGGCACTATGTCCGTGGTCGGTCCAAGGCCCCATGCAGTGGCGCACAATGAATACTACCGCAAGCAGATCCAGGGCTACATGCTGCGGCACAAAATGAAACCCGGCATCACCGGTCTGGCGCAAATCAGCGGTTGCCGAGGCGAAACCGAAACCATCGACAAAATGGAAAGGCGGATTCATCACGACCTGGAATACATTCGCCAATGGTCAGTCATTTTAGATTTAAAGATTGTGGTATTGACTGTTTTTAAAGGGTTTGTGGGGCAGCAGGCTTACTGACTAAAAGCTCCTCTCTTTTGAAAAAAGAAAGCTATTAAGTTTAGCCCCCTCTCCTTGCTTGGGGCGAGGGGAATTAAAAAGGAAGCTATGACTAAGTCCTTAGACAGGCTAACCACGAACAGTATTTTATTAATTCCGGTCGGGGTAGCCTGTCGAACCACCTGTACTCTGAGGGTCTGATCGGAACCAACTTGTTTAGAGCGTCCTAAGGCGAATTACTCGTTTTGATTCCCTAACCCCAATTTCCATTTTGTGCCCTTTGGGTATGTATGAAGGCAATGTAGTTAAGTTAAGAGTTGAATATGCTGTAGGGTCGAATTTATTCGCCCTTTGGCGCCCATAGCGAGAATAAATTGGCACCTACAAGTTTTAACTTAGCGGCATTTAGTATGAAGGGAGAAAAGGTTACTTTAATTTTTAAGCGGACCTTTTCATAAGCTTTAATTCGACTTTGTCAGATTTGGGGTATCACATTGCCGAAGGTCGTTATTCCGGCATGGATTGCCGGAACCTAGGCTTCATGGATGGTTAGAAGCCCGCCATTCATGGCACTGGACACCAGCTCTTGTGACCTTTTGGTGTCCCGGCGGATATGACGGACTTCCTTTCTAATCTGACCAAATAGAATTAAGAACGCCCAACAGAAATTGGTAGCTGGTGTGTGAGGCCAAAAAATGAATCAAGGACATCCAAGGCCAAGTTACCGCGCCGCAACATACGGATATAAACCATGCGATTAACGCAACAACAAGCCGACATCTTAAAGAGCATTGCCGCTGAGTGTGTGGAGCGCAAGCAAGCTTGAAATTGTTTGGCTCTAGTACAGACGATAATAGACGTGGCGGAGACATAGATTTGTGGGAACCTCTAAAAATCTCCTCTTCCTCCGGGAGAGGGGTAGGGTGAGTGGGTGTAAATAAGTGATTTTAATCCGCTCATCCCAACCTTCCCCCAAAAAAGGAGAAGGAGGTTTTTTAATTTTTAGAGGTCCCCTTGTATATAAAAAGATTTAATCAAAATCTTGAAAAAACCTTTGGTTGCCAAACTGCGCTTTCTGGTTAAAGCCAAACAGGCACTGGGCGAACAGCGTCTCGACCTAGTATTTGCTCCGGCAATAGGGGAAGAGCAAAAGCCTATTAAGCGTATTGCGAAACAGACAGCTATTCCGTTATGAGTAAACACGAAGGCATTGAATTTAAACTTCGGCCAGCACTACAGGAATGTTGGCTGCATAGACTACATTGTATGCGGCATAGCCAAACTGCAGCATCTCGCGACACATATACCCATGCTCGCACAGACAGTTTTTGCATTTAGCGGACGCTGCAAATGCGCGGATTTTAACCCCAAATAAACAAGACAATGGCTTACTTTGAAAGCAATCGCAATCTAGCAATGGTGTTTATCGCGTTGAGCATCGCATGGATAGCGATACTTTTCATCGAATCATCACAGCCGCCGGCTGCAATAATGGGTGAAGTTTCTGGTCTGGATAAAGTGGCACATTTTTTGGCATTTGGCGTACTGGCCTTATTAGTATTTGGGGCTTCGTTTAATTTGGGTTTGGGGTGGCATTTGCCAGCGTTTTTTATGCCATTATTGATTGTGACAGTTATTGGTGTGGCCGATGAGTTATATCAGTTATCCAATCCTAGTCGTGCTTTCGAGGTATTAGATTTGGTCGCTGATATTAGTGGTGCCTTTATCTGTTTGTACATTTGTAAATTAATATTTAAGAGCAGATTGATGCGTCGTTTCAATTTTTCAAAATGATTTATATATTTGTTCTGGTGGGAAAAATGAAAAAGCGCTCAAAAAATTAAAGAAACCGCCTTCTTTCTCCGTGCCTGCAGGGCGTAAACGAGAAGATTGAGTATTTATTAATTCTGCCCTTAAATTCTCCGGATTCGTCAACCCCGCGAAGGCCGGAATCTATTCAAACTACTGGACTCCCGCTTTCGCGGGGGAGGCAATATTAAGGGGGCGGGTTAACAAGTAAATATTTAGCACCTCTGTATGAGGCGATGCCGATAAGTTTATTCATTTCTATTGCCATCATTGGATGGCCTGTTGTTATGTTATTTTAATCGGCCCCCTCAAGCTATTTTTCATTAATATTTAGAAAAGCGGATAATCAGGTTGGATAAAAAAAGCAGACTCGTTGACATAGATAAAGCTAAAGGCCTTGCTATTTTTCTTGTTGTGTTCGGACATATTGTTGCAACGGATATGCCTGCTAACAATGAATGGTACGCAGTGCTTAAGTTTTATATTTATAAGTTCCATATGCCATTTTTTATGTTTATATCAGGGATAATAATGGCTTATACCTTTCCTGTTATGGAGGGTGCTAAGGGTTACTTTAAGTACGTATTTAAAAAACTGAAAAGACTAGCTCCTGGGTATGTCTTATTCGGATGTTTAATCTATGCCGGCAAAATCGCTTTTTCTAAAATAATTCATGTGGATGGCTTGCCTAGCGATCTATATACTGAACTTTATAATCTTTTGCTGGTGCCTTCTCAAAGTGCCGGTGGCTCTCTGTGGTTTATCTATGTATTGATGGAAATGTATATAGTGTTCCCTCTGATTATAGGGCTTTGTTCTCAAAAGCCAGTGTTGGCTTTAGTTGCTGGAGTAATTATTCAGTTTGTGCCGGCTACTAATGTTTTTATGCTAGATAGGTTTTGCGAATATTTTTTATTTTTTGCACTAGGGGTTGTTGTTGTTAGTTTCTATGACAAATACTTAAATGTTATTGATAAGTATTGCTACGTGTTTTTTATTTTATTCTTCTTGTCATTTTTTACGGTATCATATTTTTCGCCGCTAGTTTCAAAAATTGTTATAGGCTTTTTTTCGTTGCCGGCATTACAAGCACTAATGCGGAGTGGCTTTTTGTCGAAAACTTCTATTTGGGGCATGCTAGGAAAATATACCTACAGCATATATCTGATGAATACTATTTTGATTGGCCTTGTTAAAGGCGTCTTACTAAAATTTATTGCCTGGGATGGCCATAATTTTTTAATATTTGCGCCTATATTGTTATTGTCTGGGGTTTTTGGTCCAATTTTTATAAAGAAATATATCTTAGGTCGAATTCCCTTTGCGAACAGTATTACAAGCTAAAACGACTTTTATGCGAAGCTTGAGGGGCGTCTGTCCCAGTGATATGTTTTTATAGACGATTGCAATCATATTTTAGGCCTTAAGGAAAATTTAGATAAATGATCAGACTATTTGCTTTAAAAAAAACTAGCGTAACCTTGGTTTTAATATGTCAAAAATAAAAAGCCTAGTTTCTGGTATTGGCTGGGGTACGTTTTCAACAGTTACGGTAGTTGGTTTTCAATTGGTTTTTATGGCAATAATGGCGCGCTTGCTTGAACCAGCAAACTTTGGCCTTGTTGCTATCGCCAATGTGAGCCTGCGTTTTTTTGGATATTTCGCCCAAATGGGTACGGCACCCGCGCTTATTCAGAAGCCTAAGTTGGAAGATGGTGATATAGCCGCTGCACTTACTGTCTCTCTTGGTATCTCCTGTTTATTTTTTGGAGTTGTTCAAATTGCAACCCCGTATATCGAAGTATTTTTTCAAATGGACGGCCTAGGTTTGGTGATTCGGGGATTATCGATTAATTTCATCATAGGTGGTTTTTCCGCCGTATCTATGGGGCTATTACGGAGAGACACTGCTTTCCGTGCAATATCAATCATCGAGATAGTTTCATATGTGTTCGGCTATGGATTGGTAGGAATTGGCGCTGCTTACCATGGCTTGGGGGTATGGGCCTTAGTTGCAGCGTTTATGACGCAATCAACGTTGACTGCTATTTTCAGTTACGCAGTCAAACGGCATTCCTTGAGTTTGCGACATACTGCTGCGCAACGTAGGCATTTTTTCAGTTATGGAGGGCGTTATTCGCTGATTGGGTTTACTGAATTCCTGAGTTCAAATTTGGATGCATTGCTAATCGGTAAACTACTTGGAGCAGCACCTGCGGGCTATTACAACCGCGCTTTATTGCTTGCTAATCTGCCGGTTCAGCAACCGGCAAATATATTGACCAAAGTCCTATTCCCAATCATGAGTTCCGTTAGCGACCAGCATGATAAGCAAATAATTAGTTTACAACTTAGTACTCTACTGGTTGGCAGTTATGCTTTCGCTGTCGGCTCGGGTATATTCGTCTCTGCCCCGGATATAGTAAAAGTGTTACTAGGGAGCAAATGGCTGGATTCTATACCGATTCTTGAAATGTTATCCTGGTCTGTGGGGCCACTTTACATATCCCATGTTGCGGGTGTAACCCTAGATTCAATGAACAAGCTTAGAATAAAACTACGGATCCAAGTAACCATGTTAGTATTTTTAGTCGCTTTAATGTTGTGGCTTGCACCAACAGGAAGAGCACTAGATATTGCCACGGCAGTGGTAGTAACAGAATGGGTGCGTGTAGGGGTTATGGCGATAAAATTAACCCGGGTCCTGCGGATACCTGTTAGAGATGTTGCGTTAATCTCAGTATGCATCGTAATCATCGCATTAGCTAGCGGAGCAATGATTCAATTGATAATCCATTTAATAGGATCAAGTTTTAATATCCAAATTAGGTTAGTTGCGGAAATATTTGCCGGTGGTGCTGGATTATTGTTTGGCGCCTTTATAGTTCGCTACATTGCTGTACACTTATCTGCGATTCGTTTTTTAGCCGGACGATCTGGAGTTTTCAGTAAATTCCTACCTAAATATTCTCAATTAACCTAAAAGGATTTCAATGCGTTGGTTTTATATACCTAATGAAAATATAGAAGGGGATCAAATTGGCCCCCGAATGGCGTTTGAAAAACTGCATCGGGAAAATGCGTTTTCAGCATACACCGCGTATTCATATCTGGTGCGCCAGAAGGCCTTAAGCAGCCACGCAGAAGCGTTGGCAGAACTTCTTGAAGCCGCTAGAACATTTCGGCCTGATATTATTTTTATTCAGCATCCAGGTAATAGTTACCCAATGGACCGTGAATATCTACAACAACTTAAACGCATACCCAGCTCACCCAAACTGGTCTTGTACGAAGAAGACCCTTATGGACATTTTGTAAAACGCTTAAACGCCACAATTTCCGCAGTTCTTGCCGAGTCGGACATGTGCTTTTTAGGCGGCACAGGCTATCTTGCGGAATTGGCCTACAAGGCAGGGGCGAAATTTGTGCGCTATGCGCCGCATTCCTACGATAGTCGTCGTTTTGGTACTCCTTGGCAGCCCACGCTTTCTCGGAAAGCAGATGCGGTGATGATCGCCAATCTTCCCTGCCTAAAGCGTATTCCTTGGCTATTTATGCCGGGTGGTCGCAGTCGCAAAATTGCTGCCCAAGCCCTATACAAGCAACTTGGGGAAAGATTTGTCTTGTATGGGGCGGGCCAGGGTTGGCAGGGAGAGCCCTATTGCAAAGGCAGAATTGCTTTTGATAAACAAGGTGAGGCAATAAGAGATGCTTGGATGAGCGTTAACTGGGGCCAGTTCGATAAAATTGCCATGTATTCTTCTGATCGGTTACCGATCAGCTTGGCTTGCGGCGTTCCGCATATCACGAATTATCAACCAGGCTACGAACAGGTTTTTAACGACATACCGGGGCTATTCATCATCAAACACCCGCTGGAAGTAGCTGATGTTGCCTTATATATACTCAGCCTGACAATAGAGCAACGCAACGAGCTGGGTTATCTTGCCGCCCAGTATGCACAAAAGCATCTGGAGGCGACGGTGGTTTATGGGAATATTGTTGCGGTAATACGCGAACAATTGTTTGTCAATTCAGAGCGCTAAGCCGGTATTAGTCGGAGATGAAATTGCATATAGGCATCGCGGCTCCAATAGCCACAGAACATGTTGCAAGCCTACTAAGCTGCGATACTAGCGAATTGCCCAAAGGCTATCCCGGGGCACCATTTACGGGTGTGCTGATTGGCGAATTGTTAAAGCAGGGGCACAGAGTATCCGCGTTCACCACCGACTCTTCGCTTTATCCAAATAAGGGCATCGTAAAAGTCAGCGGGGCAAACTTTGATTTTTATATTTGTCCTTCCCGACCGCGGGCATGGCGCTTAAATAACCATCGCTTAGGCAGAGCGGTGGACGGTTTTGCTTACGAAAGGCAGCAGTTATACGACGCCATGCAGCTTGCAAAGCCGCTGATTATTCACGCACACTGGACGTACGAATTTGCGCTCCCTGCCATTAAAACAGGCTTGCCGCATTTAATTACCTGTCATGACGCGCCAGCGGTGATTCTGCGATATACGAGAAGTGTTTATCGGGCCATACGCTATTTGCTGGCGAGACAGGTCTTTCGTAAAGCAAGGAACTTGTCAGCAGTATCTTCGTATATGGCGTCGGCCGTCCAGCATTACACTAGCATTCCAATTTCGCTCGTGCCTAACCCGCTGGCAGATTACGTTTTGTCGCAAGGCAAACCACGTAATGCGCCAAAACACAAACGAATCGGGATGATATGCAATGGCTGGGATGAACGTAAGAACCCTGAACCTGCGCTAAGAGCGTTTGCCAAATTAAATCGCGAACATCCCGCAGCGCAACTACACCTTTTTGGTATGGACTTTGGTCCCAACCAAACTGCTCAGCAATGGTGTGAGAAAAACGGTTTGGCCGGTGGCATGGTTTTTCACGGTAGTACACCGCATCAACAACTTATCGACAAGTTCAGCAAACTGGAATTATTACTACACCCGTCATTGGAAGAGTCATTTGGCGTAGTCATTGCCGAGGCAATGGCGCTGGGACTGCCGGTTGTTGCCGGGCGGCGCAGTGGAGCAGTGCCTTGGGTAGTGGGTTTTGACGAAACTGCTAATAAAATCTGCTGCGCCGTGTTGACTGATATGACAGACTCAGACGCAATTGTGTTAGCTATCAAGCAGGCCTTTGATGAGCAATATGGGGAACGATCAGAAATGGGTTATACACGAGCAAGGCAAATGTTCGCGCCGGATGTGATTGCCGGCAAATATTTATCTTTATATGAAAATATTTTGTTCAGCAATGCTAATTAAAATGGGCCAGGTTAATTGATATGGTTTATAAATTATTTTTTTTTTTATTACGGGTTAAAACAGCCATTTTAAGGCGATGGTGGAAGTTAAGTGGTCGGCTATTGTTTAAAGCGAATGGCATTGTTGCAGACGTTATGCCGACACTTTATGGTCTACCGATAATCTCTGTAAAGCCAAATAGCAAAATATCAATCGGTAAAGGCGTTGTACTTTGTTCGGATCCTAGGTTTACGGATTTAGGTGTAACCCACCCTGTTATAATCAGAACATTACGCCCCAATGCAAAGATTTCTATCGGAGCCGGCAGCGGGATTAGTGGTGCAGTAATATGCGCAGCCGTGGCAGTAGAAATTGGCTCTGAATGTTTGCTGGGTGCGGATGTGCAAATTTTTGATACTGACTTTCACCCGGTTGCGGCCGAAAATAGACGTTTTAATAAGTCCTCCGATAATGTCAAATGCGCACCTGTGGTTATAGAAGACAATGTGTTCCTTGGTGCAGGCAGTAAAATCATGAAGGGTGTTCGAATTGGCCGAAATAGCGTTATTGGCGCGGGTGCTGTGGTTGCTAAAGATATTCCGAGTAACTCTATTGCCGTCGGAAACCCAGCAAGAGTGATTGGCCAGGTGCCTACTTAAAGCTGCAGCAGCTAACTTGCAATTATAAAAACTCGTGCGGAGTTAAATAAACTTAAACATGATTGAAATAGCTGTTTGCTTAATTCTTTTGGTCGCTGTTGCATTTAGGCCAACAGTAGTGCCTTATTTTGCCTTGCTGTATTTATTCACAACTGGGCTTGCAAGTAGGGAGTTTATTGATAGCTTTAAGGTCTCGCTTGGGCCTGTAAATATATTGCCATTAGATTTGTTTTATGCGTTAGCGCTACTTTATTGCTTTCAGTTTTTTATAAAGAAAATTACAAATCCTAGGTTCAATAGTCAAAATGCACCAGAGACAAAGTTAACAGCAATATTTATATTGTTTTTTTTAATCTTCTTTGTTGGAAAATTAGTTAACGGCTACCTTAACCACATGGCATTAGATAATGTTTTAAGGTTTTTTATGGGTGATACGCAAGTGTTATATTTTTTTATGCCGCTTGTGATGTATCAAAACGTAGGTCAGCTAAAGTCATTAATTAAATTCACAATATTGATTTCTCTCGTTTTTCCACTTTGTCAGCCGCTGTTGATTCATTCAAAATTGACGCAAACAATACTACAAGGGCAGGGTACGTTACGATTAGGATTTGGAGATGCCAATATTTTATTGGCTTTTGGTTGTATTGCCTTATTCTCGTGGGAATATAAAAAATATTTAGCTTTTTTGCCTTTATCTGGAATTATGATGCTTGCACATCGTTCTGGATATATAGGGATAGTTCTCGCATTATTTGCTGTGTCATTTCTCAAAGGTAAAAAAGTAAAAACGCTCATTGTAATGGGTGTTGCGGGTGGTTTGGTTATTGCCTTATTAGCAATTCTGCAATCTTTAACAAATGTTAATTTAGTCGAACAAAATTTAAATCGCGCAGGAGAAACATTTAAGTCGACGGGAACTACTGCGGGGAGAGCAAGTGTTATTCCTCTCGCGTTTGAAGAGTTACAAAAGCGTCCGTTCACCGGGTTAGAATACAAGGAGATCCGCGACAAGCTAATTCTATCAGAGTATAACGCCAGAGACTTCAATATTGTTCATCCACATAACTTTGTGCTATCTGCAATAATGAGCTACGGGCTAATTGGCACGATTTTGCTAGCAGTATTACTTATTAGGTCAATGAGAACTGCTTATAAATTAGCTAAGACCGAAAGGTTTAAGTCTGAAGGTGCTTTTTTATTTAGTTCTATTCTGTTTTTTGTTATATTTTCGACCATGAATACTACAATGGGTACTGTAGGATATGCGTTGTGGTTTGTATGTGGAGTTACCTTTTGGTTTCATAATCAACTTAAAATGGAGAATTAAGCAGCATGAAGATATGGATTTGTATCCCCGTTTATAACCGCATAGAATTTACCTTGCAATGTCTACAGACATTACAGGAACAAACATTCAAAGACTATGCTGTCGTGATTTGCGATCATGGTAGTACAGATGGTACTACGGCTAAAATAAAGTCCCGATTTCCTGATGTTGTTGTTATCAATGCTGATGACAGCTTATGGTGGACTGGCGCAATAAATATTTGTGTTAAGTATGTTTTGCAACAAGCTGCGCCAGATGATTATCTGCTTACTTTAAATAATGATAATGAATTGCCGATAGATTATTTGGAAGAGCTTGCAAAATATTCTAAAAAGTATCCCCATTCAGTATTGGCATCAGCGAAGTATGATATTGCCACAGGAAAACTCGCAGCTGAAGGCCATTGGCAAAGCTGGCTTACTGCAAAAGCCAAGGTTGTTACCTTTGCAAAGAATCACTTGCCTAGTGATGAAAATGTGATTGAGGTAAATCACACCTCTGGAAGAGGGGCTATGTTTCCTATCAAGGTTTTTCAAAATTTGGGTTTATACGACGAGGCACATTTACCGCATTATGGTGCGGATTATGATTTTAGTCATAAGGCGATGCGGGCTGGATTTCCGATTTACGTATGCAAAACTTGTCGTGTGCTAGCACATGTCGATGCCACAGGTATGACTGCTGTGCGCGATCAATTTTCTATAAAGGGTTTTATCAATTATTTAACCAGCATCAGGTCACCGGCAAATCTTAAAGTACATTGGTGGTATGGTTGGAATAATTGCCCGAAAATATTATTGCCAAGTTATATCTTGTTGGATGTCGGGCGAGTAATTGGCAGTTATTTCAAATATTTCTTTAAGGCAAAACGCCAAAACACAGCGAATATTTGAGGCTAGCTATGATAACTGTGGTTATTCCCTTATATAATAAGGCGTCAACTATCAGTAGAGCGATTGATTCCGTTATCGCTCAAAGCGTAAAAGACTGGGAATTGCTTATTGTCGATGACGGATCGAAGGATAATGGCGCTGAACTGGTTGATGCCTATAATGACGAACGTATCAGATTATTTAAACAAGCCAACGGCGGTGTCGCTGCAGCGCGTAATAAAGGCGTCGAACTGGCGACAAACGATTTCTTGGCATTTTTAGATGCTGATGATTACTGGGCACCAACGCATCTTGAAAATTTGCAACAGTTAATCGTCCAGTTTCCAGATGTTGCCTTATACGGAACGGCTTATTTTGGGGTCCGTGGTGATGGTGTAGCCAAAAGAAGTAAATTTCGTAATCCTGATGCTAAACCTGATCAATTATTAATAGTCGATTATTTTGCGGATGTTGTTGAGTTTGGGCATTTTGTTTTTACGTCATCAGTTGCTATTAACCGAGCATGGTTAGAATCAGTAGGTGGTTTTCCATTGGGGATAAAGTCAGGCGAAGACACTCTGACTTTTGCCCGTTTAGCATGTGCTGGTGATGTGGCGTTTTCAAAATTGCCGACAGCCTATTATATGTTGCCTCCTGTCGCTATCGGCGACAGAAAGAATTTCTTGCGGCGTCCGCAATGCCCCGATTATGTGGCATTAGAGTTATTAAAATTATTAGAAACAACAACAAAATTTAACGCAAGCCTTCGTCGATATTTAGCGCATTGGCATCGCATTAGGGCAATGATGTTTCTGGAATTAAACGAACGGTTGTATAGTTTTCCTGAAATATGGAAAGCGATACGGTTTGATAAAGTTACATTCAAAGATATTTTGTGCTGCTTTTTACTTATGCTTCCAGTCGCTATCAGGCGCTATACGCTTGCAAAAATACGAAAGGTACGAGGTCGTGTTTAAATTGGCTGCTAAATATAAAAAATCTACATTTGTCGAGGGAGTCTGTCATAAACGAAAATTTTAGCTTGGGCAGAGCGGCGCGAAGCCCAACACCCTTAAGCTTGTGCGCTTTATATGTGCATGCATTCAGTCCAACCTAATTTTGATAATACCGTCTTCGGGGAAAGCGTATTGTTAAAGGCTTCCTCGCCCTGGCCCAGAGATCGAGGGGATTTTTAGAGGTTTACTAATGTTAATTAAATTTCAATTGTTATCAGGGATATGAAAATAGTTATCTTCCAACCCATGCTGAAACAATACCGTATGCCATTGTTTGACCGGATGGGGCAATTACTGGCGGAACAAGGACATACGGTAAGAGTTGTCTGCGGTACACCGCCTGCGCATGAAATAAGCAAAGGAGATAATATAACCACCAGCAGCGGCATTTGTATTGTTGAAAATAGCAATTGGATGTTAAAAGGAAAGTTGCATTTTTTACACCACGCACTAGCACATATTTTATGGGCAGATTTTGTTATTACCGAACAGGCTAATAAACATATTCATAATTATATTCTGATATTATTCCGTTTTTTAGGGTTTAAACGTTTTGCTTATTGGGGGCATGGGCAGAATAGGCAGGGTAATTCCCGTAGTTTGGCAGAAAAAATGAAGAAAATACTGTCAACTCAATGTGATTGGTGGTTTGCGTATACGCAGGGCGTTGCAAACTATATGGCAGAGTTGGGTTACTCGGTTTCTAAAATTACTGTATTAAACAATAGTATTGATACTTCCGAGTTTAAAAGGCAGTTGGCTCTGCAATCGCTGGACAAAATAGCGCAATTTAAGGGGCAATTAGGTATTGGTGAGAATGCTAGAATTAGTCTTTATTGTGGCGGGCTTTATTCTGATAAGAAGCTTGATTTTTTATTAAAATCAGCGGTTGAAATAAATCAAAAAAATCCTGATTTTGTGCTGTTGATTGTTGGTAATGGCAGTGATAAAGCAATGGTGGAACACTTTGTCAAAGCGCATCCATTCATTAAATATCTGGGGCCTTTATTCGGCGAGCAAAAGGCTTTAGCCTTTAGGTCAGCAGAATTATTCCTGTGTCCCGGTTTGGTTGGATTGGCTATTTTAGACGCCTTTACCGCGGGATTACCCTTGGTTACCAGTAATATTCAAAACCATAGTCCTGAGATCGAATATCTGCAGCACGGCCACAATGGATTAATAACCGAACATATTGCAGATGAATACGCTCAGGCTGTCGCCAGCATTCTTGGCAATTCCGATGAGTTGATTAGGTTAAAAATAAACGCGCTAGAAAGTGGTAGTCAATTTTCAATAGAGAATATGGCGTCGAATTTTGTAGGGGGTATTCAAGCCTATTTTAAAAGCAAAGCTTTAGGGAGCGTTTAAAACTGCCAGATCCCAAAGGGCAATACGGTTTAGCTATGTGGCGGAGGTGCGAATGTATTCGCGCAGTCGCTGGTGTCAGGTCAAATCAATTAACTGCTCAGCTTAACGGTTGTGGGTTAGTAGTGATGGATTTTGCTCTCCTAACCCCGGCCTTCTCCACAGTACCCACTGGGCATAAAGGAGATGGGGGTAAAGGTTTTCACCAATGATAGTGTCGTAGTTTAAACCGAAGCTGCAACAAACTAGCCGCATTTGTGTTTTTTTCCAATATTGCTCGAGTGTTTTAATGAAAATCTTGTTAGTTCATAACCGTTATCAACAGGCTGGAGGGGAAGATAATGTGGTGGCTGCTGAGGCAAAATTATTGGCAGAGCATGGTCAAGAAGTTGAATTATGGAGTGTCGATAATAAGGATTTGCCCGCTGGATTAAAGGGCAAAATAAATACCGCGATTACTACAACTTATTCAGCGGCTAGTTTGGCGATAGCACAGGACTATTTACGCACATTTAAACCCGCCGTAGTACATGTGCATAATTTTTTCCCGCAAATAAGCCCGTCAATTTACGACGCATGTATGACTCAAGGCGTGCCCGTGGTACAAACACTGCACAATTACCGGCTAATTTGTCCGGGTGCCATGCTGATGAGGGATGGCAAAATATGCGAACAATGCATAGCCGGTTCACCCTATCAGGCAGTCAGGTATGGATGCTATCGTGGGTCAAAACTAGGTAGCCTGGTAGTCGCACATATGGTGGCGACACATCGTAAACAGGGTACGTGGTCTACTAAGGTCAACCGCTTTATCGCGCTGACGGATTTTGCCAAAAGCAAGTTTATCCAAGCCGGCTTTCCATTAGAAAAGATCGCTGTAAAGCCCAATTTTCTACATGATCCGTACGCGGGAATAAACCGACTTGCTAGAACTAATCCCGCTTTTGGATTATTTGTGGGCCGCATCAGCGAGGAAAAAGGTATCAAAACCCTGCTCAGCGCCTGGTCGGGATTGGCAGGGCACTCGGTATTAAAGGTCGCTGGTAGCGGGCCTTTAGAGGATTTATTACAAGATGAAACCAATATTAAGGCATTAGGTCGGCAAAATGCATCGGATATTAGTCAGTTGATGCAGCAGGCTGCGTTCTTGGTACTGCCATCAGAATGGTATGAGGGTTTTCCGTTGGTTTTGGTTGAGGCACTTGCCCATGGCTTGCCGATTCTGGCATCTAGATTGGGGAGCATGGCTGACATTATCGAAGACGGTAAAACCGGATTATTTTTTACGCCGGGTGATGCAAACGATTTAGCCGAGAAAGCACAATGGCTATTAGAGCATCCTGAGCAAGTCGAAGAACTCGGGGAAAACGCTAGGCGGGTTTTTCTTGAAAAATATTCCTCTGAGCAAAATTACGCCGAATTAATGGCTATTTATGAGGCCGTGCAATGATATTTAACCTCTCAAGCCTATGAAAACCAGAGAAATATATTTGGACTTTATTAGAGGAATAGCCATTTTGCTTGCTATGGGCTGGCACTTTAACAGCACAAATACGGGCGTATGGTTAGTTGATGCATTACTGATACCCGGTCGGGTGCTGGGTTGGGCGGGTGTTGATTTATTTTTTGTGCTCAGCGGGTTTCTAATCGGCGGACTTATATTTAATGAGTATAAAAAAACCGGAGGCTTTCGAGTAGGGCGATTTCTGATTAGAAGAGCATTTAAAATTTGGCCTATTTTATATGTATATCTCATGCTATTGCTAATTAGTGGTCGCTACCCTTGGGAGTCCTTTCTTATACAAAACTTATTTCATGTGCAGAATTATTTCCTTACGCCGCTCGCACATCTTTGGAGTTTGGCTGTTGAAGAGCATTTTTATTTGCTATTTTCATTTTGTCTTTTGATTTTGACTAAATCAAATGCGAAAAGCATGAAATTTTTTGTAGTAATTATTCCAATGGTTATGCTGTCCTCCCTTTTACTTAGATTTGCAGCGTTCGCTTATCCGGTTGATCTTAGTAAAATATATATTCAAACCCAATATAGGGTTGATGCGTTAGCTTTTGGTGTCGCTTTGGCCTACCTTAAAACCTTTCATCAAGATAAATTTGAAAGTTTGGCTGCGCGCAAAATAACACTGGCGATCTTATTTATTATAGGCGTTACTAGCCTGATTTTGTTTCAAGAAGAAGTTTATTTTAAAGTAACAATTAGGTACACGATAACTTATTTAACAGCAGGGGTAATGCTATTATACTGTTATCGCCTTAACTTTGTGTCAGAAAAAAATTTTATGGTAAAAGGTTTCGCTTGGATTGGAGTATATTCTTATGCGATGTATGTATATCAATTTGTGATGATGAGAATGGTCGAGGCTTTGTTAAAAAGACTCGGAATAACCTCCGTGCCTGGGGTAGTGGATTTGCTTATTAAGTATGGCGGTGCGATTGTTTTGGCCGTGGTACTTACAAAGTTAATTGAAAGGCCATTTTTGTCTTTACGAGAGAAGATGTTTCCGTCTTACGCAGGCAGTTAAGCATTGGAATGGCAGTAAACTTTTTCTGACGGCGAGATAAAAATGTAGGTTGAGAAAAGCAGAGCGAAGCCCAACAAAATAAACCGGGGAGTCGCTATTTTTGCCGAAAGATTTTTTCGGGCATCCTGCTGGAAAAAATCGGCAAAAATTACGCGACCGCTTATGCCTTCGGCGCCCCGATTCGTCCGCGTCACCTCGTTCCGACCCAACAAGGGGTCGAAAGATCGGCTCTCGCATGACTTAACGCCGTGTCGCGATGCCTTGCAGGTTTTCTCCGCTTCGCTGCGAAAACCTGCCCGGCGCTACGGCTATCGGGGACTAAAAATCTTCACTTCGCTGGCGCTCCGTTTCCAAGATTTTCAGCGATTGCTGGGCTTCATTGCAATCAGTCCAATCTACCATTGAATGCGCACTCTTTGGGAAGAGTATATTTTTGGAGGCATCCTTAAGTTATTTGAGCAATCCAATATCCGCGGGTATCGGCTGAAATCCGATTTGCTTAATCGGCGATTGCTGGCAAAAACTCACTTTATTAGCTGTTATAGTCACGCAGGGGTCAGCGTAACTACTGCCAGTTTCAAAGCCTTGGCTGAGCCATTCTTGCCAAGGTGCTCCCCCCCGTTTTGCTAGTCCATCCAATATGTTGTAATCAACGCTAAATTGTCCTGTAGTGCTCCAGGTTAAATTGTTAGCTATGATGTTATTTTGTTTAGGCAGTGAATAGCGTAACGATAAGCCGCCCGGTTTGCTGGTAATTATAATATTACGCTGCAGGCTATTGCCTTCCGGCCAATCTTGATTAGTTATTGGGTTGCTAAGTTTTGGATATTTCTTAATCCAGGCAGTATTTTGGATGGCTTGGGCGAATCGTTTTTTAACCTCAGTCGTTGCTGGGCGATTATCGGCCCATATAGCGTAGCTATCAGTTTTAATGACGTTGTTCTCGATAATATTGTCGCGGCCACCTGCCATTTGAATCGACATAGCGCCGGCGTTATTGAATAGATTGCCGGTTACGGTAAAACCACTCAGGAAATCGTCTAGATATACGCCGCGTACCCCGTCAGATTTACCGTACACTATGGTATTGGTGGCTATATTAATATTTTTAAGTCCATAGCCGAATAAGTCGTGGATACTGTTATTGCGAATAATATTGCCACGATAAGTCCACTCGCGTCCCGAGTATATCCCGCCGCAATCGGATGCTTGCTCACAGACATGATGTATTTCATTCTTTTCAATTAAATGATCATTACCGTGTATCAAAATTCCGGTCCCCGGCGCTTGCTCGACCAGATTGTGGGTAACGCTAGTACCTACTCCAGCGACTTCGATGGCAGGAGTGTAAGTCAGTATTATTCGGCCAAAATTATGAATATGGCAGTTATGGACAACATTATTAGAAGCCTCAAGTGAGTTTCTATCACCTCCACTCAACAGAATGCCGCCCTCGCCTGTGTCATGAATGAGGCTGTTAGTGACTTTAATGTCATTGCTGTTCTTAGCTTCAATTGCTCTACTACCAATATTACTAATTTCAACGCCATCTATTACTACGTGATTTGACTTGTCGATGATAATAGCCACATCAGTGCTGTACTGAAAGGTTAAATTTTTTAAGGTGATGTAGTTTGCACCATTTAGCGAAAGTATATTTTTCTGAGCGGAAATGATGATGTCTTTTGGGGCTAAATTGTCCAGAGGAATAAATGAGATTTTATTGCCCAAGCGATCATAAAACCATTCTCCCGGGGCATCCAGCAACGACTGGATATTTTCTAGATAAAACCGTCGGCCGCTTGCCAATGGATAGGTCGTATTTTTTGCCAAACTTATCTGGTTTAGATTGGAGTCAATAGACGATACAGGAGTATATTCATCGAACCAATCATTGCCCGCGAATATATGTACTTGAGCTTCGCTAAGGACGCTTAACTGTGGCAATTGCTCAAATGTATCGAAGGTGGTTTTTTCTGCCAACGGTGTTTTTATGTGCCCCCAATCAGTATTCGGCCACCGAGAAAGATGCAGCGGTTTCTGGTTTATAAATAATTCAAATCCCGGCGCGCTTCCCTGTTTGCGGGAATTATTTTTGTATTTGATTTTATCTAAGGGTAAGCTTGAAGTAGCGCAACTCCATATTAGGGGGTTGTCTTGGTCCTTTGCACAGTTTTGCAATGCAATTCCGCCACTGATGACTACCGCACCGCCTTCTGCTTTCCAAGTGATTTGCCGGCCTTCAAAACCAGAATCTCTTAAATCAAATTCGAGTGGTTTTTGTAGGACATAATTACCCGTTTGTATATGAATGGTGACAGGTTGATCAAGTTGACCATTTTTTTTTAAATCTCTGATCGCCTGCTGAGCCCGTCCAAGAGTCAAAAAAGGTCCGTTAGTGCCTAGTTGGGTTTTACCCATAGATAAGCCGTCAAATTGATCGTTGCCTGATTGGGCAATATAATACTCTAGTGTCATCCCTGGGAGGGGGACACACATAATGACTAAGCTGAAAATTGCTCTAAGAAACATAAGCATCTTTTATTTGACCAGTAAATTGAGTTAGGGCATATAAAACCTGCCCAGGCAGATTCATGTTTTTATTTTCCCGGTACCTGGTTTTCTTAGGGGCAACTTTAAAAGAGGTTTTCAAGGTCACTATTATAGATTCAATAATTTTCAAAGGCCGCTTCCGATGAAATTGGGTTTATGGATCGATTTGGTCGAGAGTGGGCTTACAATAAGTTAAGGGAGGCCTCTAATAGTTAAAATTTAGATTCCCCAAAACTAACTGGAGGAAAGTTTTTCGAATTTTTTCAAAATTATCCTTTATTTTGGCTGTTTGAAGTAAAAAACGCTGCACATGCTCTGGTCTTTGGGTTCTTTCTCCCTATTTAGGCCATTCAGGCGCACCTTCCCTGTAAGGGGCCGTTAAAGCGCGTTTAGCCGCGTTCGTGTCGCGCTGAATGAAGTTGCACCAAGCGCTTCATGTTGTAAACAAAATTTATCAATCCGATTTTGACTTTGGCTCGTTCCAAACCGATAGTGCGCACCAGATACCAGATACCAGATACCAGATACCAGATACCAGATACCAGATACCAGATACCCACCCATTGCCGCTTGCGCGCCAAACACATGTTCGAATCGGCTCTGACTTTCGATTTAGTCCGGTTTGATTGTTTTTGCTCTTCGGTTAACGACTTTCCGCGCGTGCCATTTTCACAAACTTGGCTGGCTATTTTGTGTCGGCTTCTCGCTATTCCTGGGCTTCAGAACGATAAGTGCTGTCGGCGTAAACTGCTCGCTTGTTTCCATCCTCATCGCTTGTATGGTCGAGCAACTCATCAAATAACTGACTATCGTGAACCGCTGCATGAGTCACTGAATAGCTCTGTATCAGTTTGTTTCCCTCATCGACGTTGATGTGATTTTTTGTATCCTAAAGGGCATAAATAGCGGTAATGCTTTTCCTCGTTTTTCTTCGTCCAGCGGGCCTGAATATCTTTCTGCCAACGTTTGGCTCGCGCTTCCGGTTTATCCCAGGCCTCAGGAACTTGCCCCTCTTTAATCAGAGTATTTTCTTCTGGGGGGTATTGCTTTGCTTTGGCACCTTAACGAAGGTGGCATCGATTATTTGCCCTGCTCTCTGCGTAACCTTGTTCTGCCAGTTGGGCATGAAACCGCGCAAACAACACATCAACCAAGTCTAAATTTTTAAGTGCTCCCCGAAACCTACAAACCGTTTTTGAATCCGGTACCCGATCTTCTAATTGCAATTCCAGAAACCGCATGAAACTGAACCGATCACGAATTTGATATTCGATGCCGTCATCCGATAAATTGTGCAGTTTTGGAGCACCAAAATCTTGAACATTAGCACCACATCAAACGGTTTGGCTCCCGTCTGACTTTTTCTTTCCTAGCAGTTTGCTTGCTAGTATTATCGCATTTCAGCCGTTTTGCTTTTCGCCAAATAGCCGGTGGGAGTCGCTGAATTTTTAGAGATGCCCTTAAGGTATTTGTGAATTCTGATTTAACGGTAATACTACTAAATTCTTTAAAAAAGCGTATGAATATTTTTGAACTGTTTATTGTATAAGGCCTATATCAGTTGGTAAATTATTGAAACCTATTTTTGATAATGGGGAGCTATCGCAAGTTATATTGATTTTACTGCCCATTAAATTTATGCAAGGGTCTGTGTTAAGGCTGTTAGTTTCAAACCCCAGGCCAGCCCAGTTACTCCATTGTGATCCACCTCGGATGTTTGAGTCTAGAATATTGTAATCAAGTACTATATTTGTCTTAGCGTTCCAAACAATATTGTTGGATATAATGTTGCTTTTTTTGGGTAAAAGATAGCGTATAGCGTAACCGTTGCTCGCTGTTGATATAATGACATTTCGTCGAATGATATTGTCTTCTGGCCAGATGTCTTTATTCATCGGGGCCGATAGCTTAGGATATTTTTTAGCCCATAAAATACTTTTAATAGGCATGCTCGCTAAGCTTTCTCTATTAACGCTCCAATTATAAGTTGGGCCGCGATCATCAACCCATATTGCGCGCTTATCAGTTTTGATAACATTGTTCTCAATAAGCGTATCACGCCCGCCGCCAAGTTGAATAGATAGCATGCCGGCATTTACTAATATATTTCCAAACACCGTAAACCCGCTCACACCGTCGTCAAGATAAATGCCACGTGCACCGTCATTTTTATATTGCAGAATATTTTTAGCCACATTTAGAGTGTTTGTGTCTAACATATAGCCAGTGTAGTCATGCACATAGTTGTAGCGAATTATATTGCCGCGAAATGTCCAATCTCTACCGGAATAAATCGCACCACAGTCACTAGATTGTTTGCATATATCTGAAATCTCATTTTTTTCTACTAAATGATCATTGCCTATAATATTAATGCCGCTGCCGGCTCCATTTTCAATCAAATTGTAAGATACGCTTCCTCCTACACCGCTTAGTTCGATGGCTGGGGAATAACTAAGCAGAACATTGTCGAAATCATGAATATGGTTGTTGACCATAGTATTCCCCGACGCCTGTAAGTTTGGCCTATTTCCTCCTTCAAGCAGAATTCCTCCGATACCTGAATCGTGGAGGTGGCTATTGGAGATAGTTATATCGGTGCTTTCTGTGGCCAGTATGCTTTTGTCTCGTGCATGGCGAACTTCTAGGTTATCTAACAAAATATTTCCTGAGTCGTCTATGGTGATAGCGTTGCCATTAGTATATTTAAATGTAAGATTCCTATAGTTTATATATTTTGCCGAGTTTAATTTCATTAAATTAGGTAATGATGATATTAAAACTTGCTTGGCTGGTGATCCTGCTGGTGGGATAAATTGAATTCTTGCATTGCTTTGATCGTAAAACCATTCGGCAGGCATATTCAGCGCTGATTGAAAATTCTGTAGATAAAAGCGCCTCCCACTTGTCATTGCTGCTTTTGTTTGCGATGCTAATATTATCTCATTATTTACCGTGTCAACCTTCTCAACACCCAGATATTGGTCATAATAATCGCTATTTGGATAGATGTGTACTTGGGCATTGCTTAAATCGCCAGTGAATTTTGGCATTTTTTCAAAAACACTGAAATGGGTTTGCGCATTTAATGGTAATTTGATGTGCGCCCAGTCACTATCGGGCCAACGTGCTAGATTCATTTTGATGTCATCTACGAATAGCGCGAATACTGGAGCGTTACCTGAAATACGTTCGTTATCTTCTGCACTAATATTTGACGCGATACTGGCGTTTAACTGGCAGTTCAGTATGCGATTTGGGCTAGTGGAGGAATAGGATTGGCAATTATTAAGCGCTATGCCGCCGGAAATAATACTGCCGCCATTTTCTCCCTCCCAGGTAACTTCCTGGCCAGGAAGCCCTGAGTCTTTGTCGTCAAACTCTAGCGGGGCTTGCAATTGATATGTGCCTTTGCCAATATGTACAGTGATAGGTTGGTTAAACTTGCCTGCTGCTTTAATTTGTCTGATAGATTGTTGAGCTCGAGCCAGTGTTTTAAAAGGTCCGGTTTTTGTCCAAAAGTTTATACGTGGAGATAGCCCGTTTAATTTGTCACTGCCGGTGGGGGACACGTATATGTCTTGCGCAGTAGCCGTAAGGGAGAAAAAAATTAAGGCAATTGTGGATCCGTTTCTGTTTAACATTGGATACTCTCCGGTTAATAGCTAGATTAAGTTTTGAGTTCTTTAGATAATTACATTTAGTAGACTCAATGATATATATCGAAAATTTGATGATCATAGTTTAGTACTTTCAATTGGGACAGTCTTGTGCAGGGTCTGCCTAATTAGTTTACGCTTGTTCTAAATTTCTAATTGTAGAGGCTAAAAAGAAGTTTTGTACTTACAGTTATCAAAACTGACGCCGGCAATGACATGCCGACGTGGGCAGTAAGCTCTCGATTTTGGTTAGAGTAGTCTATTTTACAAGTCCAATGTCGGATGGTAGGTTAGTTTGAAAGCCTAGACTATAAATAGGTGAATTAGCGCATGTTATGCTAATTTTGCTACCTGATATATTCAAACAAGGGTTGACATTTAGGCTATTTGTTTCGATGCCCTGGTTAAGCCAGTCGTTCCAAAGCGCTCCTCCCACACTATAACCGTTGTCCAGGATTGTGTAGTCGAGCCTTATGCCACTGCTCGCATGCCATAATAGATTATTGCCTATAGCATTGCCTTTTAAAGGCGCAACGTAACGAAGTGAATATCCCAAGTATCCAGTGCTGATTATTACGTTTCTTTGAATACTATTGCCTTCCGGCCAAGTATCGTGTTCCATTTGAACGCCGAGCTCAGGATATTTCGCTAACCAAAGGTCACTGTTGACGGGCATGGTTTTCAAAGTGTTTCTCATGTTATCCCAGTTAAAACCTGGGAATCGCTGGTCCATCCATATAGCCCTACCCGTAGTTTTAATCACATTGTTTTCAATGCGATGATCTCGGCCGCCACCTATTTGGATTGACATGGTGCCTGTGTTAACGAGAATATTGCCGAATACGGTCATTCCGCTTACTGCGTCGTCAAGGTAAATACCTCTTGCACCCTTATAGCGGTAAATAATGTTGTTTTTGGAAATATCAGTGAAGGTAAAATCCATCTCGTAACCGTAAAAATCGTGAAGATAGTTGTAACGGATTACATTGCCCCTATAAGTCCAGTCCCTTCCTGAATAGATTCCTCCGCAGTCGGCGGATTGTTGACATATTTGCGTAATTTCGTTTTTTTCGATCAGATGATCATTCCCACTAAGGTCGATGGCGTTGCCATTCGCATTTTCTATCAGATTATGCGATACAGTTGATGCTACGCCACTAGTATCGATTGCTGGAGAGTGATTGAATAGTATTGCGTCAAAATTGTGAATATGGTTATTATCAATAAGATTTCCAGACGCTTTTAGAGTTGGCCGATCTCCACCATGAATCAGAATTCCGCCCTGTCCAGTATGATGAATGTAATTGTTTGAGATAGTTATGTTCGTACTTTGGCGACCATATATAGCTTTACCAACAACATTATTTATTTCTAAATTGTCCAGCAATATATTATCTGATTTTTGAATTTTGACGCCATGGCCTGAGCTGTGTCGGAGGGTCAAGTTACTAAAGTTAATATGAGAGGATTCATTGATTATTATGAGGTTAGTGGTCCCAGAAATTACAATACTTGAGGGAGGGACGTTATACGGAGGGATGAATAAAATTCTGTTATTGGCTTTGTCATAGAACCATTCTCCCTCTGCATCAAGGGCAGCCTCGATGTTTTGCAAATAAAAGCGTCGAGCGGCAACCAGCGGATATGTGGTTTTATCAAGCAATGTTATTTTATTGTTAGTTAAATCGATATTTGAAACGCCCACATATTGATCGAAAAAGTCGTTGTTCGCATACATGTGAGCCTGAGCAGTGCTTAAGTTGCCCGTAAATTGAGGCATTTTTTGGTAGACGCTAAATTGTGTGAATTTATCAAGTGGTTCTTTGATATGCGCCCAGCCTGAATTTGGCCAGCGTGCCGGTTGCATCCATTTTTCATTAACAAAAAAACCAATCTCGGGGTTATTCCCCAATATACGATCATTGGCTTCGTTTTTTATTCTAGACACTGTGGTTGAGTCTAGCGGACAACTCAATATTTTTAATGGGTTGGCTGTGTCATATGCCTGGCAGTTTTTGAGCGCAATACCGCCGGATATTATTGTGACCCCCTTTTCGCCCAGCCAAAGGATCTCTTGCCCTGGTAAGCCTGAGTCGAGATTATTGAATTCCAGAGGGGTACTAATTGGATATATCCCTTTGCCAACATGTACAGTTATCGCCTGGTTAAATTTTCCAGCCGCTTTTAAACTTCTGATGGCTTGTTGGGCGCGAGAAAGGGATTTGAATGGGCCTGTATTAGTCCAGAAATTGGCCCTTGGAGAGAGGCCGTTGAACTTGTCGCTTCCAGATGGAGAGACATAAAAATCCTGTGCCTTCGCGGCGGTACAGAAAGTAGTGAATACCAGGGTGATCAAAGCTTTAATTAACATTTTTTCTCCTTTTCTTAATTTGCGCTCCAATTGCTTATTAAACAACGGAATACAGTCAGCTAGTTCAGTTAATATTTGAGGTATGGTTCCGGTCCGTGGATCCGAGGATACTTTGAAATTGTTTCAGAATTGGGTCAACAGTGGGGCTTACATATAATCTGTATCGCCAAGTTGCATAAAATGCTAGCACCTCTTTTCAATAACGATGGACAGAGGCTCTCGAAAAACGCTTTTCAATTGGTGTCAGGAGGCTCTTAGCGTTGGTCTGCCAATTTGATGCATGGTCCTAGCGTTAAAGCTAAAGCACGTCCTGAGTTGTAATTGAGCCGTATTGCTAAAAACCTGTGTAAATTATGGATTTGAGAATAGCTATTTTATGTATCCATCCAAGCATTATCCGTAATGTGCCTCTGAGTATTTCAGTTTGCTAGGTTCGGTGCGAATGGTGTCGCTAAGATACTATCCGTTCGTGTCCAGGCTGCCAAAGTACAAACGGATAAATTTGGAGGCTAGGTACAGCCTAAAACATAATGGCTTGATAACCAAGCCATTTTTTTATTTTAATTAAATCTTAATGGTGTACCGAAGTCTGTTTTCTGGTCTGATCTGGACGACTTGGGAGTATTCACAGAGGGCTAGGAGGCACGCTACAGGCCTTGATTGGCAACGCCGGAGGCTTTATAGGCACCGATGAAGTGTCTGGGATTACCGCCAGGAGCGTTGTTGGCGCCGATGAGCCTTCTGTGGGTACCTCCAGGTGTTTTGTGGGTGCCGATGAACTTTTTATGGTTGCCGCCAATTAGTTTGTCGGCAACCATGAGCTAGTCGTGGGTGCGGACGCGACATTTAGCCGCACCACCAAAGGCTTGTAGAGCTTCTTATAATGTATATAGAATTAATTAAGCCGTTAGAGTTATGCCGTTGATTTTGGTTAGCTCTACGGTGAAGTCTGCCGCGCCGATGTCTGTGCGGTATTGCGTTTTTTAAGCGTCTAAAAATCCCTTCTCCCCCGCTCCCACTGGGCATAACGGAGCGGGCTAGGGTGAGAAGGCAATAAACTAGTGTTTTATATACCCTCTTCCTAACCTTCTCCTTTATGCCCTGAGGGTACTGGGGGAGAAGGGACTATTTCGTTTTTTACGACATCCCCCAGAGTGAGAAGGCGGTTTCTTAATTTTTGAGGTTTCCTCTGATAACAATATGGAGAATTCAAAATGGCTAAATCCGATTATTTTCCGCACCCTGATAGCGATTTATTGATTTGGCATGATCGTTTTAAGGTCAATCTCGCCGCGCGTCAGGCGGAATTTGGTTTATCCGCCGAGGATATTGCTAGTGTCGATAGCGATAATCAGGAGTTACATACCAAGATCAGCGAAGTAAATGCCGCTTCTGCGGCAGCAAGGCATGCCACGGCGGCTAAAACTGCCAGTCGCAATAATATCGAAAGCCGAGTGAGAGCCCTAGTCAGACGCATCAAGGCGCATCCGGCTTATTCCGATGCTTTGGGTAATTTGCTCGGTATCATTGGCTCGGAAGATACAACCAAGCTTACCGACGCTAAACCGGTTTTGACCGGTGTAGATCAAACGGGTGGCGTGGTGGTTCTCAATTTTGTTAAATCCAAGAGCGACGGTATCAATATCTATTGTCAGCGCGAGGGGGAGGCGGAGTTTGTGTTTTTAGCCAGGGATACGATACCGCCTTATATCGATAACCGGCCTTTACTGGTTGCCGGCAAGCCGGAACTGCGCCGCTATACAGCGGTTTATATCTTGAAGGACGCCGAGGTTGGTCAATATAGTGATGAGCTGGTGGTTAATTGTGCACCTTGACCGCGCTGGTTTTCTGAACGCTTTAGCTATGGCAGCGCTCCTTAAACTTATAGGAGACTGCTAAAAATTTAAAAATCTCTTATCAGCAAGCCACAAAGGAGAAAGTTGGGATCGGGGGTTAAAATCATTATTTACCCCTCACCTTAGCCCTCTCCCATAGGGAGAGGGATCTATTATGGTTCAACTTAAGTTAATGGCATTGTCCGCAGGCGGAATACAGGCGTACTTGATTGATACCTCGTTGATTTAGTCGAATTGGTCTGCTCTGAATTGACTCCGGAGGCAAATATAGCGATGCTAGGGGTGACAAAATTAAAAACATCACTTTTCAATTAACCGCCCGATGGAGCACGGAATGCAAGCAATCAAGTCAGTAGATATTTTCGGAATACGCTTCCCTATCCTGGATTACGAGCTTACGTTACAACTATTTCAGGAGTGGATCGCCAGCGGCCAAGCCCATCAGGTCTGTATCGCCAATGTGCATACCACCGTGGCCTGTCTCACCGATCATGAGTTGCGTGATATTTCCAACAACGCCTTGTCCACCATGGATGGCCTGCCTTTGGTTTGGTACGCCAAGCTGGTGCATCAAGCGCCGATTAAAACCCGAGTTTGCGGGCCGGACTTGATGTTGAAATGCCTGGATCACGGGCAGCAGTTGGGCTGGCGGCATTTTTTTCTCGGCGGTAAAGACGAGGTCTTGGCGGATTTGGTCGCCAACATCCGCAAGCGTTATCCGCAAGCAGAGCTTGTGGGCTGGCATTCTCCGCCGTTTCGGCCCTTGTCCACAGAAGAAGATCAACAATTGGTCGATTTGATCAACGCCGCCAGGCCGGATTTTCTCTGGGTGGGCTTAGGCGCGCCCAAGCAGGAAAAATGGATTGCGGCGCATCTGGACAGAGTGCATGTGCCGGTGCAATTGGGGGTGGGCGCGGCTTTTGATTTTCACTCCGGACACATCAAGCGGGCGCCGCTGTGGATGCAAAAAAGTGGGTTGGAATGGTGCTATCGGATGGCTAAGGATAGGCGGCTGGTTAAGCGTTATTTTTCCACCAACCCGGTGTTTCTACTACGTTTTGCCTGGGATTTTTTGCAGATTAGAGTGTTGAAGCGCTCGGCGGTTACTTCTTGAAGGTCATCAACCAATGCGCTAAATAACCTCCAAAAAATCCCCCTTACTAAGGGAGAGAGCTAGAGTTAATACCGTTTAGTTAAGCCCCCTCTCCTGCTGGAGAGGGTTGGGGTGAGGAGAATAAATAAGGCAAAGAACTTTATTGATCCCCTCATCCCAGCCTTCTCCCTGAGGGAGAAGGGGCTGCCCGTCTTTAAGTTAGGTGCAGTTGTCCAGAAGGATAGGGGACTTAACTATTTGTTTTATCACCGATTAGAAATCGATTTCACGTCCCTAGTCGTCACGCCTTTATATAACTGCCGCGGCCGGCCGATTTTCAATTCGGGATCGGAGATCATTTCATCCCATTGGGCTATCCAGCCCACCGAGCGGGCCAAAGCAAAGATGGCGGTAAACATTTCGGTCGGGATGCCTAGAGCGCGCAGGACGATGCCGGAATAAAAATCGACGTTGGGGTAGAGTTTTTTCTCGACGAAGTATGGGTCTTCCAGGGCAATGCGCTCCAGTTCCATCGCCAGTTTGAACAGACGGTCGTCGTTCAGATTCAATTCGTCCAGCACTTCGTGGCAGGTTTGCCGCATCAGTTTGGCGCGCGGATCGTAGTTTTTGTAAACCCGGTGACCAAAACCCATCAGGCGGAACGGATCGTTTTTATCCTTGGCTCTGGCGACATATTCGCCGATTTTCGACACATCGCCGATTTCTTCCAGCATGTTCAACACCGCTTCGTTGGCGCCGCCGTGTGCCGCGCCCCACAGGCAGGCAATACCGGCCGCGACGCAAGCGTAAGGGTTGGCGCCGCTGGATCCGGCCAGTCGCACGGTGGAGGTAGATGCGTTTTGTTCGTGGTCGGCGTGCAGAATCAGGATTCTATCCAGCGCTCTGACCAAAACCGGGTTGGCCAGATAATCTTCGCCGGGGTCGCCGTGCATCATGCGCATAAAGTTTTCCGCATAGCCCAGTTTGCGTTTGGGATAGATAAACGGCATGCCGATGCTGTATTTGTAGCACATCGCTACCATGGTAGGCATTTTCGCGATCAGGCGGATCGCGGAGATATAGCGGTCTTCCTTGCAGGTGATGTCCATCACTTCGTGATAGAACGCCGACAGTGCCCCGACTACACCTACCAATACCGCCATCGGGTGCGCGTCGCGGCGGAAGCCGCTGTAAAATTTGATCAACTGTTCGTGCACCATCACATGTTGGCTAATGGTAGTGACGAAGCCTTTCATTTCCGAGCCGTTGGGTAAGTCGCCGTTCAGCAGCAGATAACAGACTTCCAGAAAATCGCATTTTTCCGCCAGTTGTTCGATCGGGTAGCCCCGGTACAACAGCACGCCGGCGTCGCCGTCGATGAATGTGATTTTTGAAGTACAGCTGGCGGTGGAGGTAAAACCGGGATCGTACGTAAAATGGCCGGTCTGTGCGTACAAGGAACGAATATCGATGACGGACGGACCCATGGTGCCGGGTGTGACCGGTAATTCGATTACGCGGTCTTGGTCTTCCTGTTTTAACGTCACTTTTTTATCAGTCATGTCAAATTCTCCGGAGAGCTAGCTGTTGAGAAGGGGATGGTTTGTATTCTATTGCAAATAGCGAATAAACACAGCTTTAGATCGGGATTGTTTACAATTTAACGAAAAACGAGGGCCTGATTGATGGGTTTCGCGTTGCGCTACCCGTCCTAAGGGACTGGGATGACAAATTTCGAGGATGGGTAGCGCAATGCGAAACTCCTCGCCTGCGCTGTCACAGTTGACGGAGCAGGCGTCTTTGCAGACGGCAAGGGCATTGGATATTCAAACTTTCCGGAGTCGCTAATATCTTGGGTCAACCGGGTGTTTGCCTCTTCTCGTGCTCGGCAACCCAGCCAAGGGCGGTTTACAAAACCGTCCGCTCCAATAGCCAATAAGCCCCCATCAAGGCCACCATGGCCGAACAACCTTTCAAGAATTTCTCGGCAAAAGCCGGCTTGTTGTTTAGCCACCAGATGATAGGCAACACCACCGACGCCACCGCGATTTGGCCGGTTTCTATGCCTAGGTTAAACGACAGCAAGGGCAACAAGATGCCGGTGTCGCCGCTGGAAATATTCATTTCCCGCAGCACACTCGCAAAGCCAAAGCCGTGAATCAAGCCAAAGCCGAAGGTCAGCCACTGCCGGCCTTTCGGGTGATCGCCACGTATAATGTTTTCTACCGCCACGTAAATGATGGTCAGCGCGATTACCGGTTCGACAAAGCTGCTGGGTAACTCGATGATATTAAGCCCTGCAAACGCCAAGGTGATGGAATGGGCGATGGTAAAGAAGGTGACGATCTTGATTGCCGGCCAGAAACTATGCGTGACGGCCAGCAAGGCAAACAAGAATAACAGGTGGTCGTAACCGGTGAGGATGTGCTCGATGCCCAGCTTCAAAAAATCCGCAAACGCGGAAAATCGGGAATCGTTTTGCGCCACGGATTGATCCGCAGGGGACAATACCAATTGCAACTGGTCGTCCGCCCTGCTTAGCATCTTCTCGCTCAGTGTTTTACCGGCGGCGTCGCGTACCGTGACATACTGCTGATGCCCGTCAGGTAGCCAGGCCAATAACTTGGATTGCACCTGCAACTGTTGGTGCGGCACCGATTGAAAAATAAATTCGACATGAGCATTGTTCTGTTCATCGTAAACGACAGTCCCTGGCGCCGCGGCTTGCACATCAGCGCCATCAATATTGACCCGCAACTGCGCAGCCAGCATTTTGGCGATGTCCGGCTTGGCGGCTTCACGCTCGGCAGCGCTAACCTCTGCATCCAGGTCGCTGTCCATCGGCGCAAAGGCTTCGATGTCTTGCAGGGCAAAGGTCAATTTAGCTACGACTTGCTCGGATTTGACAGACACATCTATCGAACTTAGACCAGGATCGTGCGCGGCTGCCCAGCCCGATTGCAGCAGCAAACAAACCAGCAGCAGGCATTGCCAGCCGGCAAACAGCCTATGCATTTTCAATCCGCTCGTCATTAGGGCTGTTCCCCATTACCATTGATTTGCGCAGCTTTTTTACGTTTGTGCAGATAAACCAAAAATCCCAGCACCAGCAACACCAAGGCCACGACGCCACCTATTGCCACTAGTGGTAAATCGGCGCCATTGGGATCAACCCCCACTTCCAGCGCAATGCGGAATTTATCATCGTCTTCCATCGCTTCGCCGATCAATAGATACAGCACATAATCGCCGTTTTTATCGACATCGGCTTGCGCTTCTACCGCGCCTTTTGGATAAAGCTTGGAAGGGATTTCAGTGACGGTGCGAATTTCGCGCACATCATCCGGGGCTTTCTGGCCGGTTTTTTCCACTTCCACCAACTTAATGCCAATCGGCGTGGCGCGAATATCGCGGTCTATCAAATCGGCGGTGAAAAACATCTTGCCGGCTCTGGGGATTTTCTGACAAAACGGCACGAAAGCGGCTTTAGGATCGGGATTTTTATCGTTCTTATCCGGCTGCAAATACGCACTGAAATGCACGGCGTAAAAATCGTTGGCGATGATGCAATCCAGGTCCGGGCGGTTGCCCAGTGCATTGGATTGTTTGGTACCGAAGCCGAGTTTGTCGCAGCCGCTCAGTAAAAAGACGCAGGCCATGAGCCCGGCTAACGCAAGAGCGGGAAGTCGCTGAATAGTCATAGATTTAAGCCGATGGAAGAATGCAGACTAGGGTTTGATGGTAAATTCGAACTTACCGGTGACGATATGAGTATCCTCTGAGACTACCCGGTAGCGAATGGTATACGTGCCGGGCGCCAGTGTCGGCACCGTCGCGTAAATGTTGGCACCATTGGTCAGGCTTTGCGCGACATCATGGTTATCCACGCGTTTGCCGGTGCTGTCGATGACGGCCAGGGCTTTGTATTCGCTACGCACTGCGTCGTTAAACCACAGGTCGATTTGCTTGGGTGATTCTGTGACGACTTCGTCTTTGGCCGGTTGCGATTTCACCAGAATAGCGTGCGCAAATGCCGAGACCGGGCTGAATAACGCGAGCGCCAACAAGCCGGGTTTTATTATTTTTGTTATATCTAACTTGGGCATGACCACCTCTTAAATTATAAAAATCACTGTAAAACCGCCGCCGACCATTGCTTGCCGGCCGCTGTTTGCTCTAACCACATCGCCAACAATCCAGTCGGCGTGGCGACGATGCGCGGGAAGGTCGCCGAAGCGTTGGCGGATGATAGCAACTTGCTTGCCGACCACTGCTCGCCATTATCGACGGATTCCGAGACAAACACTTTAGAGCCTTCCGGTCCCAGTGCATCCCATACCGCGACTAAGCGCCCGGCCCCGAACGCGATGTCCGCATGAAACGCGCCGGCATCGCCGAGCCGTTGCGGCGGTGTCCAGCTTTTGCCGCTGTCCGCTGATTGCATATGATACAACCCCACCTGATTTTCCGCGCCGGTCCATACCAAACTATGTAAGGCACCGTCGCCGGCCACACTCAAGCCGCCGCCATTATGCGGACAGCCGTCGAAAGTCCAGTTGAACTCACCAACCGTACTCAGGTGTTGCCAACTGACGCCGCCATCGGCGCTTTGCGCCAGCGCCATGTCGCGCGGCTGCATATCCCGATACAACAGATTCAGCTTACCGTCTGCACTTAAAGCCATGCGGTTCCAGCAGCAGGAGCAACTGGAATCGTCGATAGTCTGCGCCAACTCCCAGCTTTTGCCGATGTCGCTGCTGCGCGCATAGCGCACGCCCTGGTAACCGTTTTCGTCTCTATCGTCCAGCCACACCGCATGAAAGCGGCCTTCCTGGTCTGCCAACAGTTCATGATGGGATTGGTCCGCGTCGCTGCCGGTTGGCTTGGCGCCTTGTTGCCAAGTTTTGCCGGCATCAGTGGAATAAGCCGTCAATAGTGGGCCCATGCCGGGCAATTCGCCGGTAGTTTGCCAGACGATCAACAATTTGTCGCCGGCTGCGGCAATTTGTATATCGTTGCCGATTTTCGCCTCAACAGGCTGGTTAAATTGCGGGCTTAAAGCGTTGGGTTGCGACCAATGCAGGCCGCCGTCTTCGGAATGCAGATAGCCGATATAAGATTGTTTGCTGCCGGTTGGCATCGCGACGAAGGCTGCATGCACGGTCTGCCGATCAACATAGACATCGAAACTGACCACGTTTTGAATCGCCAGCGCTTGTGGGTCGATGGGGCTGATCAGAGTGACTCCTAGTGATGGCTTGGTTGCAACCGACTCAGTGCCTTGCTCAGCGCAGCCACACAAAACCAGGCTGGCTGTCATAACGTAGCCTAAATAATTCGCCTTGAAATTCGGCATAAATGTCACAAGTGCTTAACGGAAATGGCGCAGATTAGACCATATTTAAAGGGTAATGCAGAACAGGGGATTGTTGATTACTGGTCGGTAGATTTAAGGGGGGCGAAACGTCATACACTTGGGAGGACGTTCTAAGGGGGGACCAGTAGCCCGATTCTCAAGTTCCAGCTTATTGTCTGGTAGTCTGGTTAGTCTGGTTCCCAAGCTCCAGCTTGGGGAACCCACGCCTCGGAAGCTCCAGCTTCCGGAATGAGGGAAGCTAGAGCTTGAGAGTCAGGTGAGTTGTGCGGAATATCGATACTATTTCGTTTTCCTAAATTCCGTATCTTCGTCCGGCCTAAAGCTGCCGCCGCACATGCAGCAAAATAGCCGCGTGGATAGTAATCGCCGTTACCAGGCCTATCGCATGAAATGTCGGCGTTCCTCCGCCCGCGATTTGCACCTGCCGCCAGGCATATGCGCCAAAGGGGATGAACAGCGCCAGCGCAGTACCGAGGCCGGGATTGTAGCCGCGAAAGACGAAGGCATGGATGACGTGGACTAAAGCATTGACCAACACCAGATATACCGCGATGAGTGCCCAGCCAACATGGCCCTCCGCCGCCAAATACAACGACAAGGTGATGACACCCCAAACGCCGGGTACGTTGGTGATAAATACCGCAGTTGGCGAGAGCACATCCTTGCCTTTGCCTATCGTCGCATTGAAGAACAGGCGGAAACGATCACGGTCGTGCTCTTCGTATTGATGCAGCATATAAACCGGCAACAAAATAAACGTCGCGGTCAATGCTGCGGGCCATGCTGCTGTCAGCAAGGGCGCAAGCAACAGCAAAAGCAGGCCGGCCATGAAGCCCCCATAAACCCAGTTTAGGATGATTCGATTAAGCATGATCAAGATCCGAGGCGTGATGATGGATAAGCACAATGCTGGTCGGTGGCTGGAAAAATCCAAAACGCCTGAAAAGTATAGTCGCACTTTTCGCCTAGTTTCCAAGCCCCCCAACTTCCCAAATCCAACAGAAACAAGAGCTTCCAAGCGTTGGATTCCCAAGCTGGAGCTTGGGAATCAGCGGATCGGTGGAAAAGGCCCTACTTCACAGACGGAAAACCCGCCAAATCCATTTGTAACCGCGCTTGCAACCCACCCAACCCCGACTTGGCAAAATCGATCTCTGCCGCATGCAAGGCCACGATGCGTTGCACAATCGATAGCCCCAAGCCGCTGCCCTCAACGCTATTGGCGGTTTCCACGCAACGGTAAAAACGCTGGGTGATGCGCTGGTAATCGTCGTCGGCAACACCGGGGCCGCTGTCGTCTACCGTCAGCTGCAAGCGGTTTTTTTCGCGGCGACAAGCTACTTTGATGTGTCCTTCAATCGGCGAATATTTAATGGCGTTATCGATCAAGTTGCGTATCAACACTTGAAATAACTGCGGATTGGCGTCGATCAACAGACCCGGTTCGCCTTGCAGTTCTATATCGATACGCTTGTCACGGGCGGCGTGGTCCAGGTCGGAAATCACTTCGATCAAGGCTTCGTTCACGTCTACTGCCTGCTTGGCAATCCCGGCCTGCTGATGTTGCACCCGTGACAAGGTCAGCAATTGCTGTACGGTATGTGTCATCCGCGATACCGCTTGCTGGGCTTTTTGCAAGGCTTGGTCGCGCATTTGCGTATCGGTGGTTTTTTGTGCCACCTGAATTTGTGTCAACAGACCCGCCAATGGCGTGCGCAGTTCGTGGGAGGCGTCGGAGGTAAAGTTGCGCTCATTAGCAAAAGCCTGTTCCAGCATCGCAAACAAGCTATTGATTTGCGTGACCACCGGCAACACTTCGTCCGGCAAACTATCAACCGACAGCGGTTGCAGATAGCCGGCGGCGCGGCTGGCCAGTTGTTCCTTGACCTGATTGACCGGCGACAAGGTACGACTGACGATCCACCAGATCATCATGCCCAATATCGGCAATGCGATCAAAAAACCGATCACTTGCTGGCCGGCGATGCCTTCCACCAATTCCCGGCGGATATCGTCGCGCTGGCCAACATGAATCACATAATTGCCGTTTTCCGTACTCAAACTAAATACGTGCCATAGCTGCCCATCCAGCATGGTTTCGCTGTAGCCGTTTCGCGTCAAGGACAGCGCAAATTCCGGTGCGCTTTCCGAGCGCAACACCAGCCCCTCTTTCACTGAACGTAGCTGAAAGGCAATCTTGCGTTCGTACTTGTGACCGAGGATGGGCGTGTCGAACAGCTCCGGAGTTTTGTCGCGCTCCCAGAGCTTGGTCAGGGCCCGTTGCCGGACCATGTTCTCGACAAAGGCGTGTACCACGCGTGCCGACTGAGCTAATTCGGCGTTGAATAGTTCGGTGATTTCGTCGCGGGTTTGTTTGTAACTGATGTAGGCGGTCACGCCCCAAACCAGCAACAGCGAGGTGAGGAGCGACAGCAGCAGCTGCTTTTTCAGCGAACGCGGCGCCAGACGAAAACGTTTGGCCATTAGTTCTCGTCGATGATGTAACCGACCCCGCGTATGGTGCGAATCAGATTGGTATCCAGTTTTTTCCGCAGATGATGGATATGCACTTCCACGGCATTGCTTTCCACTTCCGAGCCCCAAGCATACAAGGACTCTTCCAGGCGGGCCCGGGAAATAACCTGGCCGATATGGCCCATTAGATAGCTAAGTACTTCAAATTCCTTTTGCGCCAAATCAATGGGTTTGCCATTGAAGTACACCTGATGCGCGGCGGGGTCTATGGTGACGCCTTTATGTTCGACCAAGGGCAGGTTATGACCATCGTGACGCCGGGCCAAGGCCCGCAAGCGCGCGCAAATTTCCGCTAGGTCGAAGGGTTTGGTGACAAAATCGTCGGCACCATTATCCAATCCGGCCACCCGTTCGGCGACGCCTTCGCGAGCGGTCAATACCAAAACAGGGGTACTGTCCTTACGGCGGCGCAGGTTTTTCAACACGCTCATACCGTCCATGCGCGGCAAGTTCAGGTCCAACACCACTAGGTCATAATGGTTCAATTTCAGGGCTTCGTCGGCTTGCGCGCCGTCGATCAACCAATCCACCGCATAACCTTCCAGCGTCAAGCCGGCTTTCAAACCATCACCGAGGATGGCATCGTCTTCTACCAATAATAAGCGCATGATCTGTATACCTATGGGCTGAGTGATTAACTTAGCCTGGATTGTAGCAATGATTCCGTAGTGTTCTGTGAGCGAGTAGGCAACTTAAAAGTTCGCTGGGCTTACGGCTAAAACCCAGCGAATTACTAAAACTGCATCAGGCGGAAAGGCTTTGCTCCAGGTTGACGCGCAGGGCCTCCAGAAAATCCTCAGTCGTTAAGTAATGCGAGTCGTTTAAATCGTCGCCGTAGATGCACAAGGCCAAATCCTTGGTCATTTGCCCGGCTTCGACGGTATCGACACAAACTTTTTCCAAGGTTTCGCAGAAATTGATCAACTCGGCGTTGTCGTCCAACTTGCCGCGAAATGCCAAGCCACGGGTCCAGGCAAAGATCGAAGCGATTGGATTGGTCGAGGTTTTCTTGCCCTGTTGATGCATGCGGTAATGCCGGGTAACAGTGCCGTGCGCGGCCTCTGCTTCCATGGTTTTGCCGTCCGGCGTCACCAAGGTAGATGTCATCAAACCCAGCGAGCCGAAGCCTTGCGCGACGGTATCGGATTGCACGTCGCCGTCGTAGTTCTTGCAGGCCCAGACAAAGGCGCCGTTCCATTTCAACGCCGATGCCACCATGTCGTCGATCAGCTTGTGTTCGTAGACGATGCCTTTGGCTTCGTATAAATCTTTGTATTCGGCCTGGTAAATCTCTTCGAAGATGTCTTTGAAGCGGCCGTCGTATTTTTTCAGGATGGTATTTTTGGTGGATAGATACAAAGGCCAGCCTCTATCCAGCGCCACGTTGAAACAGCTGCGGGCGAAGCCGGCGATGGATTCGTCGGTGTTGTACATCGCCAAGGCCACGCCATCGCCTTCGAAGTGATAGACCTCAAAGGATTGTTCGGCACTGCCGTCGTCCGGGGTAAAGCTGATCTTTAATTTACCCTTGCCTTTGGTGACAAAATCGGTAGCGCGGTATTGGTCACCGAACGCATGCCGACCGATGCAGATAGGCTGTGTCCAATTCGGCACCAGGCGCGGCACGTTATTGCAGATGATCGGTTCGCGGAACACCGTGCCATCCAGAATATTACGAATGGTGCCGTTGGGCGATTTGTACATTTTTTTCAAGCCAAACTCTTCCACCCGCGCTTCGTCTGGAGTGATGGTGGCGCACTTGATACCCACACCATGCTTTTGGATAGCGTGGGCGGCATCGATGGTGACCTGATCGTCAGTGGCATCGCGCTGCTCTATGCCTAAGTCGTAATAATCGATTTGCAGATCCAGGTAAGGCAGAATCAATTGGTCTTTGATGAAATGCCAGATGATGCGGGTCATTTCATCCCCGTCGATCTCCACCACCGGATTTTTGACGGATATTTTCTTCATAATCGCTCCTCACCTATCGCTAAAAATGGCCTCAAGTATAGCCTGCCTGCCTCTGAAGCACGGAATGTTTAACGTCTTACTCCCCACTGGCGACGACGCTTTTCGCATTAATCGAATCACGACACGAACTAGGCTATACTGCCGAAACAGCGTCGGCGCATGACGCTGCAAGGCATTGTTCTGTACAGGGTTTTAGCGATAAGCTTAGCTTGGCAACACCGCTTTTTTTAACTTTTTACCGGCAGCACAATGAACCAAAAATAATAAAAAATCATTCTTGAGGAGGTGTACATGGCTAATCAGAACTTCGATTACGAAGCGATAGTCATCGGTAGCGGCTTCGGTGGCTCCATCAGCTTTTGCCGACTGGCGCAAAAGTGGGGCTCCAAGGTGCTGTTACTGGAACGCGGTAGGCATTATCCGATGGGCTCTTTCGCCCGCTCACCCAAGCAAATTTCCGACAGTTTTTGGAGTGTGGAAGGCGACGCGGTAGACCGACCGCGTCACATTCAAAACAAAAATTTGCGTGGCCTGTTCGACATCCGTAACTACAAGAAAATGGATGCGGTAATTTCGGCGGGCCTGGGCGGCGGTTCGCTGATTTACGCCAACGTCTTTCTGGAACCACCTGAACAAGTATTCGAGCAAGGCTGGCCGACCGGCTTAGATAAAACCACCCTCGCTCCCTATTATAAAATAGCCAAACAAGTCTTGGGTGCCCGCCCGGTGCCATCCTGGCAAACCGACGACCGCCGAAAAATCGTCCGTACCGAACTTTTTCAAGAGTTTGCCGCCCACGATAACCGCACCAGCAAATTGGCCGACATTTGCGTGTTCTTTGGTAACGATTACAACTACCAAGGTTCAGACACACCTATCCCTATCGGTTTGCAAGAAAAAAATCGTTACGGCGCCACGCAAACCTCGTGTACCTATTGCGGCGAATGCGATGTGGGTTGCAATACCCACTCCAAAAATACCCTGGATCTTAACTATATCCACGCCGGCCAGCAGACCCATGGCGGCCAAGTATTTACCGACTGCCAAGCCGAAAAAATTATTCCTCTCAATCAGCATGGCGATGACGACAGCTCCGCTGGCGGGGAATTCGGTTATCGGGTGGAATTTCAAAATTTCGCCTCGGGAAAGCTGGAAAGCCTGAAAACCCGCCGCGTGGTGGTATCGGCGGGCACGTTCGGCAGCAATGAGTTGTTGCTGCGCTGCCGCGATGTGCATCGCAGCCTACCCAAACTCAGCGAACAACTGGGACGCTGGTTCTCCGGCAACGGCGACTTTTTATCGTTCGTGATCGAAGGCAAAAAAGACGCCGATCCCAACTACGGACCGGTGATTACCCAATACACCGATTACAACCTGTTCGACCGCTTCAACAGACAGCAGGCTTTTGTATTGGAAGATGCCTCCTATCCGGCTTCACTGGCCTGGTATATCGAAGGCGTATTCCCGACCAGCACCTTGCGCAAGCTGGTCCGCGCCGCGAAAGCCCTGATCGAATGGCTGAAAAAATACCTGAGCAACGGCGTGTGGAACGGCACTTTGGGGTTCTCGCTGCACGAGATATTAAAGGACGATTTATCTTCAAAATCCGTAGTGATGCTGTGCATGGGCCTGGATAACGGCGACGGCACACTGACGTTGAATAAGGCAGACCGTATCGATTTGGACTGGCCGCAAGATACCAGCATGAGCTTGTATCTTGCCATCCTCGCCGTCGGAGAGCGCTTCAAAAAATTTGTCAAATCCAATTGGTTTTTCCCGCTGCCGACCTGGGACTTGCCGATCCGCCACAACGTGACCGTACATCCTTTGGGCGGCTGTATCTTGGCCGACTCGCCGGATAAGGGCGTGGTCAGCGGCCATCCCGAGCAGCGCGGCCAAGCCTTCGGTTATCAGGGCTTGTATGTGGTGGACGGCTCGATCTTGCCGAGCGCGGTCGGTGCCAATCCGGTAGCGACCATTTCCGCGACCGCGGAATGGATTGCGGAAGGCATCACCGGCATCAAACCCGATGCCAGCCTGGGCGTGTAAACCCAATTCACAGGACTACTGACATGACAAATACCAACAAAACCTCGTTCGAATTCACCGAAGAAATGAAAGGCTATCTCAGCCTGGGCCAAACCGCTTTTGAAGACGGTTACAAGCAAGGCAAAGAGGACAACCATTACTTCATGTTTCATCTGACCATCCAAAGCGACGATTTGGATACTTTTTTAGAATCCGACGCCCACGAGTCGGCGGCCATCGGCTATGTGGAAGGCGATTTGATCGGCGGTCGCCGTACTGTCGATAAAGGCGTGTTCAATTTGTTCGTCGATAGCGCCGATGCCGACCGTAAACAAATGCTCTATCGGCTGTTTTTCACCGATGCCAACGGCCAGGCCTTGACCTTAAGCGGCAGAAAGCAAATTCAAAACAACGTCGGCCCGGATTTGTGGGCAGACACCACCACCCTGTTTACCAACCTATTCAAAGGCCATGTGACAGCCGATAAGGAAGCCAAAGCCAAAGTCTACGCCACCGGCTTGCTGTATATCGAAGTGATGGACTTTGCCAAGCAATTGACGACGATACGGGCCAGCGGCGAGACCTTAAAAGACCGCTTGCACGCGGTGGAACGCTTTGGCGGTTTCTTTTTGGGCGCGCTATGGGAGGTTTACAAACCGTCCATGACGCCCAAAATGGGCAGTTTCGAGCGAGAAATTCCGCTATACACCTTGGAAGGCGTGAAGGATGCGGAGATCAGCACCCACCCGTTCACCACTGCCGACCGGCTAGGCCTGAGTTTGTTGCGCTTCAAGCGGGCGGCGTGCGACGACGTGGTGGTTCTGGTACCGGGCCTGACTGCCGCCAGCGATATGTTCATCATGCCGGAACATTACAACCTGACCAGCTATCTGTTGGACCACGGTTTCAGCGATGTCTGGACGCTAGACGGTCGCATCAGTAATCGTTATTCCTATAACCTACATCGCCACCATTACAACGTCGACGATCTGGCGCTATACGACATGCCGGCCGCCATCGCCACCGTGCGCGCAGCGGTCGGGCCGTCTGCTCGCATCCATGTCATCAGCCACTGCTTTGGAGCTTTGGCGTTTACCATGGGTTTGTTCGGCAAAGCCGTCACCGGCGTGCGCAGCTTGATTGCCAACGGCGTGGCGCTGACGCCGTGCGTGCCGATGCCGGCCAAGATCAAGCTGTATCTGGGGCCGCTGGCCGCCGATTATATTTTGGGCGTGGATTATCTGAACCCCTATTGGCGGCGCGAACCGGGTTGGGGCGCAGGTAAATTGCTGGCGACGGCGATTTCGGCTTTTCACAAAGAGTGCGACTCGCCGGAATGTCATATGCTCAGTTTTATGTGGGGCTGGGGTTTTCCGGTGTTGTACAAACACGAAAATCTGCACGATGTGACACATCGCCGCTGCGGGGATTTATTCGGCGGTTGTAGCGTCAATTACTACCGGCATGTGTTGAAAATGGTCAATGCCAATAACACCGCCGTGAAATATCAGCCTAACGAACCAAGCTATCGCAGTTTGCCGGACAATTATTTCCAACATGCCGCCGAGATCGACACGCCGTGCCTGTTCGTCGCCGGCCAGGACAATGCTTTATTCCGCAATTCCAATATCGTCTGCCACCAACGTCTGGAACAAATCGTGCCGGGTCGCCACGAATTGCATCTGTTCCCCGATTATGGCCACGCCGATGTGATTATGGGCAAAAACGCCGCGCAAGACATCTATCCGCGCTTCGTGGAATTTTTACAAAAACACCGTAATTGAGGAGCGCAGTGATGACCAGCACCCAAGAAGATTTACAACTGACACTAGCCACCCTGCAGCCTACGCGAGCAACGCCGACCGCCGGCCAAAACCGCTTGTGCGTCTGCATCAGCGATGTGCATTTCACCGACGACACGGTCGGTAGCCAGAGCGCGGAAGAAACGGTCTGGCCGATTTTTTTCGACGAAATGGTCACAGTGTGCACTAAGCAAAACATTAATGAACTGACTTTAATTCTGGATGGCGACGTGGTGGACATCATTCGCAGCGCAGAATGGGCCATGGCCGGCGTCTACCCTTGGCAACGTGCGCATCCGGAGTTTAAGCCCTGCTTGCGCCGTATTATGGCCAGTATCATAAAGATACATTGCCGTGCCCCTGACCCCAGCGACCCCGATGGTGCTTGCGGATTTTTTTATCGTTTGCGGGAAACGGTAAAGTTTTTAAAAAAACAGCATATCAGCGTTGAAGTGTTGACTTTGCTGGGTAATCACGACAAAGAAATTTTTGCCGACCCGGACGTGCTGAAAAGGTATTACAAAGACTGCGTGGGGCAGCCGATTGAAGAGCTATCGGCAGCTTATCGCAGTTGGGTCGGCAAGATGTATTTCAACGACGAGCAACATTTCGCTGCGCCCGACAGCGTACCCTGGCTGCCGTTTTACTGGGGCGACGCGGAACTGCGTACCTTCATTACCCATGGTCACTGGCGCGACCGCGACAACTGCTTAAGCATTAGTGCCGCAGATGGTCAACCGGGCTGGACGACTAAAGACGGCTGGCGCGCGCACGCTTGGCAACAACTGAACTACCGACCTTTTACCGAGCCATGTTTCGGCGACACGGTTGCGGCTGGTGCCTTGTCGACCTTCATTTACCGCTGCCAACTGGCACTGGAAGACTACCGAATAAGCAAAAACGACCCGCAGCTCGATTTAAGCCGCATCAAGCGCATTCTGGCAGAGCTGGATTTGTATCGGCCTACCTCCGCGGCGGTGAGCAGGATACTGGAAGAAACCCGCAATAAAGCCAGTGAGGAATTACGCGACATCATCGAATCCGAGTTGTATAAAGCCTTGTGCCTCTGGCTACGTGACGATTTTACGCTGGAAAGTTCGCCGTCAGGGCGCCGGTTGGGCCTGAAAATAGCAAGGGTATGGCTGATGCTGACCGGCCGGTTTGATAAGGTTCGAATCCAGTTGCATTTAGTGCGTGCGGTGTTGCTGATCGCGGATATGCTGGAAAAAATCCAACCCGAGTCGGTTTACAGCGAAGACGGCGCCAGCTTTAAGAATCTGCAAGCCTTTCCGACCTTTCAGGACGCATTTCTGGCCCAAGGTTTTCATCTGCACGGCGAAGGCCACACACACATTCCACTGCAATCGGAAGCTGACATGGATTACCCGCCAGACCATTCGTATAACAACCTAACCTACATCAACTTCGGCACCTGGCGCGATCAAGTTGTCGATAAAGAGAAGGGAGGCTATCGGCGGCGCGGTATTGGTCGCACGCTGTATGTGTTGAATTTGCAAAATCGACAACCTCCGGAGTATCGCTATTTCGTCAGAGACAATTTAAATTGGAGCGACAATATGGATCGCCTATAGGGGTCTAAACCTATATGCCGCGCTGCTTTAAGGCCAGGCTGCGCGGCATGTGGTAGAATCCGGCCAATGCAGGATTTAGACACATTTAAGCTGATCGAGCGGATTAGCGCCTTACTTCGCTCGGAAGAACGCAAAAAATACGCGGCGATCGGTTTGCAACCGGTACATGGTCAGGTATTGGAATATCTGGCCAAGTGCAACAAATACAGCAACACCCATGCTGCGGTAGCCGAATATTTGGGCTTAACCAAGGGCACGGTGTCACAGACTATTCAGATTTTGGAGCGTAAACACTATTTGGATAAGACCACGTCCGTTTTGGACGGCCGCGTGGTACATCTAAGCCTGACCGAGGCCGGTAAGAAGTTGATCGACGAGTTAAAACCGCTGGATATTTTCAAGCAGGCCGAATCCAAAGTCAGTCGCCAGGAATTCGATACCATAGGCCAAGCACTGCAAACCACGCTGGGCGTGCTGCAGAAAGTCAATGACTCGAAGAGTTTTGGTTTATGCCGTTCCTGCCATTATTTTTCGGTGGAACAGCATCACTATCAATGCGGCTTAACCGAACAACCCTTGGATCGTGAGGATACTGATAAAATATGCCGCGATCATTTACCCATTCCCAATTCATTCATAGACCAAGAGTAGCCACCATGTTTGATCCTAAAGCCATAGACAACCTTGCCGAGCGTATCGCCGGCGCCATCCCTCCCGGTTTGACCAATCTGAAAGACGACGTGGAAAAAAACATCCATGCCTTGCTGCAAAGCGGCCTGTCCAAACTGGACCTGGTCAGCCGCGAAGAATTTGAAGTGCAAAAAGCGGTATTGGCGAAAACCCGCGCCCGTTTGGAAGAACTGGAAAAACGCGTCGCCGAACTGGAACAACGGATTCCGCAAGCCTAAAACGCCATGTCGCTGGCCGTCGTTTACAGCCGGGGCCGCTCCGGCATAGACGCCCCGCAAGTGACGGTGGAAGTGCATGTCAGCAGCGGCTTGCCGGCTCTAAACATAGTTGGCTTGCCCGAGACCGCAGTGAAAGAAAGCAAGGACAGAGTGCGCGGGGCGATCATTAATTCGCACTTCGAATTTCCGTTTCAACGCATCACTATCAATCTGGCACCCGCCGATCTACCCAAAGAAGGCGGCCGTTTCGACCTGGCGATAGCGCTGGGCATCTTGGCCGCTTCCGGGCAAATCCCCAAAGACGGGCTGCATGAATACGAATGCATAGGCGAGCTATCGCTAGGCGGCGAGTTGCGACCGATTCCCGGCGCACTACCGGTGGCGATTCATTGCCGCAATGCTTTTAGGCAACTGATCCTGCCGGCAGGTTGTGCAGCGGAGGCCTCGTTAATCAAGGATGCACAATTGCTGCCGGCCAGGACTCTGCTGGAGGTCTGCGCCCACTTGGCGGGCCGGCAAGTGATCACGCCACCCGACATTAATCTCAGCTTTGAGCAAGCGGTTCACACCGTGGACTTTGCCGACGTGCACGGCCAGTTTCACGTCAAACGGGCCATGGAAATCGCCGCCGCTGGAAAGCATAATTTACTGATGCTAGGTCCGCCCGGCACCGGCAAGTCGATGTTGGCGGCACGTTTGCCGACCATTTTGCCGGAACTCAGCGAACAGCAAGCCCAGGAAACCGCCGCGCTGGCTTCGATCAGCGACCACGGCCTGGACGTCAGCCGTTGGCGGCAGCCACCCTATAGAGCGCCGCATCATACCGCGTCAGCTGCGGCGTTGGTTGGCGGCGGCAGCAATCCCAAGCCCGGCGAAATATCCTTGTCGCACAACGGGGCGCTATTTTTGGACGAACTGCCGGAGTTCGATAGAAAAGTCCTGGAAGTACTCCGCGAACCCCTGGAAACCGGTCATATCACCATTTCCCGTGCCAACCGCCAAGCCGATTTTCCTGCCAGTTTTCAATTGATTGCCGCGATGAATCCTTGTCCATGCGGCTACCTAGGCGACGCTTCCGGCCGTTGCCGCTGCACCTCAGAACAAGTGGTGCGCTACCGCGCTCGCGTTTCCGGGCCGTTGCTGGACAGGATAGACATGCATATGGAAGTGCCGCGCGTCGCACTGGAGGTATTGCGCAAAGGCTCGGCGGCAGGCGAAGAAACCAGCGAGACCATTCGTCAACGCGTCGTTGCTGCGCGAGAAATTGCTTATCGACGCCAAGGCAAAGCCAACGCAGGGCTAAGCGCTGCGGAGGTAAAGGCTATATGCATCTTGTCCGAAGCCGGCCACCAGCTACTTGAACAAGCGCTGGAGAAATTCGGCCTGTCACACCGCGCTTACCACCGGATTTTGAAACTGGCGCGAACAATTGCCGATCTGGCCAATTCGCCGAATATTGAAATCTCCCACCTCAGCGAAGCCATTGGCTATCGCAAGCTAGACAGGACGCGATAAGCTGGCGAACGCGGTAGCGTCATGCCGGATTTTCGAAATATACCGCCAACAAGCCCGACGCATTCATTACATCCAACTCCGCTTCGATTTCATTTTGAATCAATTCCAAATGATTCAATTTAATTTCGGTACGGGTACGCGATGAATCCAGCAATTCGATCAGACCGGTTTGCCCCAGGCGGTAAGCGTCCTCGGCCATTTGTTTCAAAGTTGGCAATGGCGCCACCACTTCTTTTTCAGCCTTTGCCAACGTCGCCCGACGGCGCGCCAGTACGTCTACAGCGCGCTCCAATTCCTGGCGCGTGGCCGCCACCAGCAATTCGCGCTTTAACTGGCTGGCATGGACTTCGGCAGCGGCGCGGGCCATGCCGCCTTGGCCGCGATCAAAAATCGGCAGATCGACCGATACGCCAGCGAAAGTAGTGTTGCCATACGGCTTATCGGTGAAAGCGGTACCGAACATCAGCGAAGGCACCGGCCAGCGTTCCCGCTCAGCTTTTGTCAAACCAGAATCCGCCGCGATCATTTCCCGACGCGCCGTTTCCAAATCCGGATTGTTGTGTTCGGCTTGTTGCCATAACTTATCGATGTCCGTGGAAACACCAATCGGCTCCAGCGAGCCGCTGGCTTGCGGCTTCCAGTGCGGGAAGCCCAGTAAGCTGGCTAACTCGCCAATAGTGCTAGTCAGATTGGTTTGCGCATTTTCCAAACGGGTATTCAGACTCTGTACTTCCTGGGTGATACGCAGCACATCGTATTGGCTGGCGGTGCCGGCGTTTTGTTTGCCGGCGATGATGGTTTGCAAGCGCTCCAGTTCAAGCCTGGCCTCATCTAGTAAAGATACACGCTGCTGGTTGGCCAGCAATTGCGCAAACAGCCGCCAGGATTCACGAATCAACTGATTGTAATCCGTCTCGACCCGGGCTGCTGCAACATCGACCTGCCGTTCGGCACTGTCCTTGCGCGCGCCGCGCTGTCCGGCCAACAGCATCGGTACTTCAACAGTAATGTTTTGTTGGGACGGACCGTCGAATTGAGTATTCCTCCGTCCGCCAGCCTGATCGAAACGGCCATAGCTGACCTTGGGATTGGGCAGCACATCGGCAGCCACTACTTCCGCTTCGGCCGCTTCGATTTGGCTGCGAGCCAACGCGTATCTGGGGCTTTTCTCCCGGACGATTTGCAGTAAATCCCGAATCGTCACCGTTTCCGGTAAGGCTGAACTGGCCGTGTCAGACTCGGCATAACCCAGCGGGCTGTTTAACAGGGCAATCAGCAAAATCAGGCTGGCTTTGGGGTTCATACTTGGCTGTCCAATAATTCGTCGGCTTCTTCGGGCGTGAGGATTTGTTTGCTGGTCACGAATGAATAAATCACCGGCAGGATAAACATAGCCACCAAAAAGGTGGTCAACATACCGCCGACGATCACTACGGCAAACGGCCGCTGGGTTTCGCTACCGATGCTGGTCGATAAAGCCATCGGTAATAGTCCCAGCAATGCCAACAGCGAGGCCATCAATACCGGACGCAAGCGCTGAGTCGCACCTTCCTTGATCGCTGCCAGCAAGTCCATGCCGCTGCGGCGCATTTCCTCGGTCGCACTGAGTACCAGTAAACCCATCAGGCATACTTGGCCGAGCAAGGCGATAAAGCCAATTGCCGCGCTGACCGACAGCGGAATATTGGTGAACATCAGCGCAAACACACCGCCGGTCATCGCAAACGGCGTGGCAATCAGGATCGCCGCCGCGCTACGCCCTGATTGCAAAGCACTATACAACAAGCCCAGTACGATCAATACCGCTATCGGCACCACCACACCCAAGCGGGCCGTCGCCCGCTGCTGATTTTCAAACTCGCCGCCCCAGCTCAGGAAATGGTCTTCCGGTACTTTGATATTGGCAGCGACCAACTCCATGGTTTCATGTACCACCGAGCCTAAATCGCGGCCTTCCACGTTAAATTTCAAGGCCATGTAACGGCTATTGGCTTCGCGTTCGATGGAAGTGCGGCCTTGGGCAATATCGATAGTGGTCAAATCCCGCAGCGGAATATAAGCTCCGGAAGGATTGACCACGTTCATATTGCCGATTTTCTCAATATCGCCGCGTTCGTTCTCCGGCAAAATCAAACGTATCGGCACCGGCCGCTCGCCTTGCCACAATTCGGAGACTATCCTGCCGGCCATGCCGATTTCGATGGTGTCTTGCACTCTGTCCACGTCAAAACTATTGCGGGCCAGGGCGGCGCGATCCAGTTTGATTTGTAATTGCGGCACCCGCGATTCGCGGTAAAGATCCAGATCGATCACGCCATCGACCTTGGCCAGCAGGAGTTTGATGTCTTCCAGCGTGGTACGCATTTTTTCCAGATCGGGGCCGTAGATTTTCAAGACCACTTTGCCGCGCACTCCGCTCACCGCTTCTTCGACATTATCCTTGATCGGTTGCGAAAAATTGAATCGCACGCCCGGTATTTCTTCCAACGAAGCCCGCATCGCATCTACCAGCTTTTCTTTGTGCCAGCCAGGCCGCCATTGCTCATGGTGTTTGAGATGCACGAAGGTTTCGCTCATGTTCACGCCTTCGTTGTCGGTGCCGTCCTCGGAACGACCTTGCTGGCTCAAAATACCCAACACTTCCGGAAATTTCAGCAAGCGTTGGCGCATGTCCAATAGAATTTCCTGACCTTTATCCAGCGAAATACTCGGGGGCATTTCCACAAATACATGGATGTCGCCTTCATCCAGTTCCGGTAGAAATTCGGTGCCCAGCCCAGCACCGGCCAAGCCGGCGGCAAACAACAAAATGCCGGCAAAGACCAAAGCCAGGGTTCGTTTACCCAGCACCTGGGCCAATAAGCGGGAATACCAATTCCGCAAGCGTTCCAAAAACTTAGGCTCGGCCACCAAGGCATGTTTGGGTTGAATGAAGGTAGCGCACAAGGCCGGCACCAACAGCAACGCAAAGATCAAGCCGCCGGAGAGGGCAAAACTATAGGTCATCGCCAGCGGCCGAAATATCCGGCCTTCTACGCGTTCCAGCGTAAATACCGGAGTCAACGCGGCGATGATAATCAACATCGCAAAAAACGCCGGCTTGGCCACATCCACAGCCGCGTCGGCGATTAGGTGCAGCATTTCCCGCCGCGATTGCGGTTTGCGGTGCTGGGCTTGGTGCATGACATTTTCCATCAGCACCACTGCGCCATCGAGAATGATGCCGAAATCGATCGCGCCCATGGAAATCAAATTGGCGGGCATACCCAGCTGATATAAACCTAAAAATGCCACCAGCAGCGACAACGGAATCACTGTCGCCACAATCAAGGAGCCGCGAATACTGCGCAGAAACAACCAGACCACGCCCACAACCAAAGCAAAGCCGTGCAGCAAGTTGTCGAATACGGTATGCAGCGTGCTGCTGACCAATTCAGAGCGATCCAGAAACGGCAAGATCTTCATGCCCGCTGGCAAAATCCCAGCATTTAATTCCGCGACTTTCTCGTGCAAGGCGTCCAACACCCGCGACGGGTTTTGGCCGCGCCGCAGCAGTACGATACCTTCCACCACGTCTTTGTGTTCGTCCAAACCTACCGTGCCGCGCCGTGGCGTATAGGATTGCACCAGGCGGCCAACGTCGCCGACGGTGACCGGTGTGCCTTCGTGGTTTTTCAGGACGATTTTTTTGATGTCGTCCGCAGACACCAGGTTGCCGACACCACGCACCACCATTTCCTGATCGCCATAACTCAGGAAGCCGGCACCGACATTTTTATTGGACTTTTCCACGGCAAGCCCGATGTCTTCAAGCGTCAACCCTACCGATTCGACGCGAGTCGGATCGATTTGAATATGAAACTCCTTGTAATAACCGCCGAAAGTCAGTACGTCAGCAACCCCCGGCACCTGGCGCAATTTGCGCGACACGTTCCATTCCATTTCCGAACGCAGCTCGTAAAGCGAATGCCTGTCACTGGTCAGGGTGAATTTGTAGATTTCGCCCAGCGGCGTGTAGTCCGGCGCCAATACCGGCGTGACGCTGCTGGGTAATTCCGCACCCGATATACGTTGGGAAATCTCGGTGCGGGAATGGAAGCTGTCAATATGGTCTTCAAAGGTAATCGTCACCAGCGACAAGCCGAACAAGCTTTGGCTACGCATTTGCAGCATATTTGGCGTGCCGTTCAATACTCTTTCCAGCGGCACGGTTACCTGCCGCTCCACTTCTTCAGGCGCATAGCCCGGCATCAGGGTAATGACGGTCACCTGCGTGTTGGTGACATCCGGATAAGCTTCTATCGGCGTTTCCATAAACGCGTGGATACCGAAAATAGCGATGATCACCGCCACGATAATCACGAAAAGACGGCGGTGAACGCAATGCTCAATCAAGGGGCGCAGCATCAGTACCCTCGATTAAAGCAGCATAGATGCGGAGGAATCGAGCAGCAACGCCCCCGAAACCACTACTTTTTCGCCATCTTTAAGCCCGTCCAGCACCGGCACCTGACCGTCGCGTGCCTGTCCAATTAGTACCTGCCGTGGCTCGAAGCGGCCATCGCTGGTTTCCACGTAGACCATGGTATGTTTTTTGTCTCGAATCACTACCGCAGTGGTAGGCAGGACGATATGGTGAGGACCGGCAGCTTCGATCAGGCCTTTGGCAAACATGCCCGGCTTTAACACCAAATTGGGATTGTCGAATTCGATATACACCGCACCCCGGCGTAAATCGGACTGCATCGCGGCACTGACCGCTACTACCCGACCGGTTACAGGCTCGGGTAAGGCGCTGATCTGCAATGTCGCTTTGGCGCCTTTTTCGATCAGCGGCAAATCGTTATCGAATACATCGGCAACGATCCACAACGATTGTGGTTCGCCGATTTCGATGATGGTGTCGCCGGCGGCCAACGCCGAGCCTTTCGAGGATTTAATCTGTAACACCACGCCATCTTCGGAAGCGCGCAATACCACGGCCTGATCCGTGCCATCTCCGATCATCTGCAAAGCTTGTTGGCTGCGTTGATAATCGGCCCGCGCTTCGCGCAATTGCACATCGGCTTCCGCACGCTCCACTTCCAGGCCAACACCGCTTTTTTGCATCATCTCCTGGCGACGCATACGGTCTTCGGCACGTTGCAGAGCGGCTTTCGATTCTGCAACGTCGGCTCGCATCTTGGCGGCGTCGGCGCTTTCCAGAATGGCAATCGGTGTGCCTGCTTTGACGCGGTCGCCGACTTGTATATTAATTTTTTTCAGCCGTCCAGCCACCACCGCGCTTACCGCTGATAGGGCTTTGGTTCTGAATTCGACATGCGAGGGCGCTTGCACCATAGCCGAGAAATTTTGCGGCGTGACCGTGGCGACGCTGATATACGGCCTTGATTCGGTTGGAATTGAAATCAGCCCATCATGTTGGTCAGTGGCTGTAGCCTTAATTGCCTCAGCAGATGCATTGGAGACTTTTTGATTTGCCGGGTGCTTGTCGGGTGGAGCGGAACAACCGATTAAAAGGGTTGCTGCCAGTATCGAAACGATGAAATTGAGGTGCATGAATTATTATTTTTATGTAAACGCTATTTTTACGGTCAAAGCCGGAAAGTTGCACGATGTTCAAAAAGAACGCCCCTTAACGAAAAGGAGGGTTAACTGCTGCCTGTATAATATCGTATCAATATTATATCATCTTGTGCTCTTCATTTTTGTAAAACCGTTCTCTTTGCGTGGCGCTTTAAACCGGAAAAAATTTTCCATGCTAACTTGTCGTCAGCGAGAAACATGCCATATATGACAAAGCGCACTCGCTCAGTAACAATAGGCAAGGGGGAGGGCTAAAAGCCAATGACTTGGTTCAAACAACCCTGTTTAGCGGGCTATTTAAACCACAGATGTAATGGGTATAAATAATGCCGGGTGACGATTATCAACCCGGCCCTTAAATACCGTTCGCCCTGAGTCTACGAAAGGCGCGCCGGCCTGGGCTTAGAGGAACTCAGGCCGAACGGCATAGCAGTAATAAGCGGGGCTGAGTTAATAATAGAATCAGTACAGAACTAAATTCGCAGGCGTGGGAGAGGAAAACAGAGAAAATTCAGGCAATAAAAAAGGCGCATTGCCTAGACAATGCGCCTTGTCTCAAAGTAAAGCTAATGCTTACAGTTTGTCAGCATTTTTACTCAGGTATTCAGCCACACCGGCAGGGTTGGCATTCATGCCAGCGTCACCTTTGTTCCAACCGGCTGGGCAAACTTCGCCATGCTCTTCGTGGAATTGCAGCGCGTCAACCATGCGCAACATTTCGTCAAAGTTGCGGCCCAGTGGCAGGTCGTTGACAACTTGGTGACGGACAACACCTGCTTTGTCGATCAAGAAGCTACCGCGGAAAGCCACGCCACCAGCGGATTCAACATCATAGTCTTTACAGATGCTATGTGTCATGTCGGCTGCCAGGGTATAACGGACGGGACCGATACCGCCTTGATTGACGGGGGTGTTGCGCCAAGCGTTATGAGTGAAGTGCGAGTCAATTGATACGCCGACCACTTCAACGCCGCGGCTTTTGAATTCGTCGATACGATGATCCAAAGCAATTAATTCGCTTGGGCAAACGAAGGTAAAATCCAATGGATAAAAGAAAAGTACTGCATATTTACCGCTAGTCGCACCCGAGAAACTGTACGAGTCAACAATTTGACCGTCGCCTAATACCGCAGGAACTGTAAAGTCAGGGGCTTGCTTACCTACTAAAACGCTCATCAATTTTCTCCAAAATTATTTACAAAACAAAAGGTTAAGAGGATGTTTGCGCCTCTGCGAGAAGGCTGAGTCCTATTCTACACCAATTTAGTTGGTATTCACCTAATAATCCCGGCAAATTCCGCTTGCAAGACAGCCGATTTCGCGCTAATTTGTAATCCATAGCTTACACAATTAACAGGCGGTCTGCGTGCTTCGCGCTGCTTAAATTCACTATGCAGACCTTTGTGAATTTTTTAGGGTACGACAAATGGCAAAAGTAAAACACATTACAGAACCCGATACTTTCGGCTTTCAAGTTCGTATTGTTCGGCGCGGCAAGGAGAGCAGCCGTTATTTCTCTCACAAGCTCTGGGGCAGTAAAACCAAGTCGCTGAAAGCCGCGATTACTTGGCGCGATCAGATGCTGGTGGTGTTGAAAGGCAGTAAGACTCGTTTCTTGAAGCCGCCGAAAAACAAAACTACTACCGGTGTGACCGGCGTATCCAGGACTATCAAGTTCGATCACCGCAAGGATAAAAGCTATCTTTGCTACACGGTGTTTTGGGTAAAAGATGGAAAATCCCGGAATAAAACCTTCCAAGTGGGCAATGTAGACACGGTAACCGCCGATGACGAATTACACGCGTTTCGGACTGCCCGCCTATTTCGTAGTTGCTACGAGCACGCCATCGACCACGATGCGCCGTTCGACGACAGCAAATTCGCGAACTGGAAAAAACTGCGCTTATACGAAAACGAGATGCTGAACGCAGTCAACTGAGCGCATCAGCATGTGATTAATCGATGCGCATCTCAATGCGCATCGACAGATCGACCGCAACTACGTTTTTCGTTAAAGCACCTATCGAGATAAAATCCACCCCGGTCTCGGCAACAGTTCGGATATTATCCAAAGTAATATTTCCAGACGCTTCCAGCTCCAGTCGTTTCTGATTTAGCTCTACTGCTGTACGCATATCCACCAGCGAAAAATTATCCAGCATGATCCGATTCGGTTGCGCGGCAAAAGCCTGAGCAAACTCGTCAAGATTTTCCACCTCTACCTCGACTGGCACATCCGCATAGCCCCTAGCCAGCCTGATCGCATTGGCGATTGAGCCGGCCGCGAGGATGTGGTTTTCCTTGATCAAGATAGCATCGAATAAACCGATACGATGATTGAAACAACCTCCGCATTTGACCGCGTATTTTTGCGCCAAACGTAAACCGGGCAGAGTTTTGCGGGTATCCAAGACCTTGCAGCCAGTACCTGCCACGGCCTCCGCATAGTGGCGAGCAACAGTCGCCGTCGCGGATAAGGTTTGCAGTAGATTCAGCGCCGTACGCTCCCCAGTCAGCAATGCCCGAGCAGGGCCATGCAAGCGGCATAGCAGGGTATTGGCAGAGATGCTCTCGCCCTCAGCACATTGCCAATCGACGATGACCTGAGGGCTCAATTGTCGAAACACCTCATCGAACCAGGCTCTACCGCACAGCACCATGGGTTCGCGAGTTACCACTGCGGCATTAGCTTGAGTCTCGGGCGAGACGATGCTGGCGGTAATGTCGCCGCTACCGATATCTTCAGCCAGATAAAGCGCGATTTCCTTTGGGTTTGGTTGCATGGGCGTTTAATTGACGATGAACAAGGTGGGTAATTATAAACCGCATGCGGTGACAGCTGAATCAAACTCGGGCCAATCAAGTAGGGCAACTAAAAGCGTAGGGTTATGGCTGGCAAAGCTTATAAAATACCGCATCACTTACAACGCTTGAAAACCATGATAATTCGCGGCCACTACTTGAGCAGCGCTTGCCAGGTCGCTTCGCCGAACTGCGACGACAGGCCGGACTCCGACGATATTTCGTTGTTGGTAATCCATTGCATCAGCCTGCCTCCGGAACAATTCGCGGGCGACTACATCGATGACTTGTTTTGTAACAGGCTGGATCCCAGCGCACATCCTTATTTCCAGGACATATATCAGCTAAAGGTGTCCTCGCATTTGCTGATTCGCCGGGATGGCAGTATCAGGCAATATGTACCGTTTCACCGCAGGGCCTGGCATGCAGGCGTCTCCAAATACCAAGATCGGGAACGCTGTAACGACTTTTCTATTGGTATTGAGCTGGAAGGAGCCATCAGCGTGGCTTACACGGACGTTCAATATCGGTGTCTTGCCGATGTAGTTAGAAAATTACTGGAAGATTATCCGAAATTATCGAGCAGGCGCATTGTCGGCCATAGCGACATCGCCCCGGGCCGAAAAACTGACCCTGGACCATATTTCGATTGGCACTACTTTCACAAGTTGCTGGACTCTTGCGCCGCAAATCCATCACCATAAGCTGATGCGCGCAACACAAGCAACAGACAATTAAACTGCGGACAGAAAAAGCCGAACTAATCGGCTTTTATTTCCAAATGCACAGCTTTAAGGATCTCGAGTAACTCTTGGTACTGAACTTGTAGCGGACCCAGTTCGCTCTCTAACTGGGCAATGCTTTCGTTGACATTGCCTTTGGATTCGTTGATTTTCCTGAGCATGATCAAGCGGCTTTCGATTTGTTTTTTGTGGTCCTTGATCTGGTGCATCAGCGGCGACAGCACGCTATTACTCCAGGTAACCGCATCGCGCTGGGCTTGTTGCAAAATGTTTCTCGCCTTCGCAATCAGCGTACCGTATAGCTTATTGACCACTATGCTTTGCTCTGTCATCGTGGTTTTGGCGCTATTGCGAAACGCTTCGCCTTCATCAAAAATCTGCTCCAGTTCGAACTGGTGTTGTTTGATCGAAAACAACTGCGGCTCGATTTCCTTAAAACCGTATTCGTCCTGAAATTTCTTATGGATAGCCTTGATCAAGCGGCGCGTTTCTTCGGTCATATCGACTGAATCCTGGAGCAAATCGCGCAACTCGTCAAACAACCTACGCATGTTCTGTTTCATGCCGTAAGTAGTCAGACTTTTACTCATATCGTCTTTGGTGCGCCGAATTATGTCGTCGATTTTTTCTTTGGCAAACGAATCGATCAACATTTTCGCTTGTACCGCAAACACTTTCCGGCTGGCCTGAAAGTTCTCGATATTAGCCATGTAAGCGTTTTGACGGTCACGGGTCTCAGCCATCAATTTGCCGGTCAACTCCTGATTCTCGAAATCGACCTGTTTGAATTCATCGAGCTGCTTTTGCGCGTTGGTAATCTTGGAATCCATCAGCTTGACAGACTCACTGACCAGAAAACCGATCTCCTTATCAACCACAGCTTTCAGAATGTCGCGGCGTTGATCAAGAATATCGTCCGACAGATAACTTTCCAGCAGATTGAGACGACTTTTTTGCAGCAAGGCATCATCGCCTTTCACCTTAGCCAATAGCGCCTGTTTCGCTGAGACCGGAAAAATAACTTCTTTCTCCAGATTCAGGATCATCGCCGAGGTATCGATTTGCTTTTGAATCGCGGCTTCATAGCCGGTTTCGCCGGCCAAATCGTCCCACATCGAGTCGATTTTATTCATCACCACAGCCAAACCCTGACGTCGGTTACCCCTGGAGCTACAGACGTGGCTTTTCCACATTTCTAAGTCGCTTTTGGTTACGCCGGTATCTGCGGCCAACACGAAAATAATCGCTTGAGCGCTGGGTAACATGCTTAAGGTTAACTCTGGCTCGGTACCCAAAGCATTTAGGCCCGGCGTATCCAGAATACATAAACCTTCTTTCAATAAAGGATGCGGAAAACTGATCATCGCATGCCGCCAACACGGCACTTCAACGGTTTCCGGATTGATGATGCCTTGTTCGGCAGCTTCTCGCTCGTTCCACAAGCCAAGCTTATCGGCCATTTCCCGAGAAACTTTTTTCGTGGCAATCAACTCTCTGAATGCTTCCTGCATTTGTGTGGGCGACTCGCAATTCAATTCGATTTGCGTCCACCGATCAGGATTGCGCTTGTAATCCATCAAGGAAATATCTTCCAAGCGGCTCTCGATGTTGAGCAGCCGAATGTAGCTGCCGCCTTTTTCATCCCAGAACAGCTCTGTGGGCGACATCGTGGTGCGGCCCGGCGACGACGGCAACAAGCGCACGCCCGTTTCAGCAAAAAACAGTGCGTTGATTAACTCGGTTTTACCTCTGGAAAACTCCGCCACAAACGCCAAGGTGACTCGATCGTTGTGTAATCCTTGCAATATATTTAACAACGTATCAGTACTTTGTGGATCACTGAAGCGATAACGATTGCGCCAGTCCCGATACAATTCGATTCCCTGAATCAGTTGTTCGCGCCAATGCGTGTATTCGTGCAACTGTTCTTTAAATTCCAGATTTCTCATGGCTCGCCTTTGTTCCGACTGTACTCAATATAAGGGGCAAATTGTAACGGCTAAGTGTAGACCAATAATCCATAAGCAAAAGCCTAAGGCACGCATGACTACTCAAATTCCGTACTGCTGTCGATAGGCCTGAATAATAGCCAACTTATCCGCTGAACCGTTCTGTTGGGAAATAAACTCAATGATGTCGGCCAAGCAGATTATCGCCAACACCGGAATGCCGAATTGTGCCGACACTTCCTGGACGGCCGACAATTCATTCTGACCTTTTTCCTGACGATCCAACGCAATTACCACACCTGCCACTGTTGCGCCGGCGGCATTGATAATCTCCACTGATTCGCGCACCGACGTACCTGCAGTAATCACATCATCCAGAATCCAGACTTTGCCTTGCAGGGGCGCGCCGACCAATACGCCGCCTTCGCCATGATCCTTGGCTTCTTTGCGGTTAAACGCAAACGGAATATCGCGCTGCAAGCGGGAATAGGCAATCGAGGTGGTACTGACCAAGGGGATGCCTTTATAAGCCGGCCCGTACAATACATCGACCTCGACACCGGCGCTAATCAGCGCCTGCGCATAAAACTGCCCCAATTTATCCAGCTGAGCGCCGCTGTTGAATAGGCCGGTATTAAAGAAATAAGGACTGACTCGCCCGGACTTTAAATGAAATTCGCCAAACTTTAATACGCCGCAATCCAAAGCGTACTGAATAAACTGTTTTTGGTAATCGAGCATTGTGGAGTGTTACAAATCTAAAATGAAAGCAATTATACCCGTGCGTGTTTAATCGATGAACTTTTCTAGGACTACGTCCAGAAAATCCCAACCTTTTTCGCTACAGCTATAGACCAAGCCATCCCGGTGCAGTAGACCTTGGGCGAGACAGCGGGATAAATTAGGCTCCAAGCTATCTGCCGCCAATCCGGTAGTCAGTTCAAAATCCTGCAGACTAAAGCCCTTCTTTAGTCGCAATTGGTTCATCAGAAACTCTAACGGCAATTGTGCGACCTCAATAGCTTCGCATTGTGATCGACCGGGTTGCGATAAATACTGTTCCGGGCTTCTCGGCTTAATCGTGCGCATTATCTCATCCGGCAAGGCGCGGCTGATTTTGCCATGCGCGCCTGCGCCTATCCCCAGATAATCGCCAAATTGCCAGTAATTGCGATTATGTCGGGATTGCTTGCCAGGCTTGGCATACGCAGACACTTCGTACTGCTGGTAACCGTTTTCCGCCAACAGTTGCTGGCAGCGCTTTTGCGCGGCGAATATCACGTCGTCTTCCGGCAATTTCGGCGGAAACTTATAAAAATACGTATTGGGTTCCAGCGTCAGTTGGTAAAAGGAAATATGGGTTGGAGCCAAGCTAATGGCAATTTCCACATCGCTCAAGGCCTCGCTCTCGCTCTGATCCGGCAAACCGAACATCAAATCCAGATTGAAATTATCAAACCCGGCTTTACCGGCGATGTCCACCGCAACCATGGCTTCGGCAGCGGAATGCACCCGTCCTAATGTCAGCAAATGCCGATCCTGAAAGCTTTGAATTCCTATCGATAGGCGATTAATGCCTAAAGCCCGAAACTCATGAAATTTTGCGCTTTCGAAGGTACCGGGATTGGCTTCCAATGTGAACTCGCACTGTTCGTCAACAGGCACTGACTGCCTGACTCCGGCCAACAAACGGTCTAACGCTTCAGGCGAAAACAAGCTAGGCGTACCCCCCCCCATAAATATACTGTTGATGCTTCGTTGCCCACCCAGCAGTTCCAAATCAGCATACAGGTCGGTCAGCAAGGCATCGATGTAAGCCTGTTCGGGAATCGGGTTTTTAACGGCGTGGGAATTGAAGTCGCAATACGGGCACTTCTGGATGCACCAGGGGAAGTGGATATATAGACTCAGAGGCAACAACTCGGCAGACCTTACCACACGCCGACATTCGCCATGGACGCCCACGGCTCTTGCGGCGGCAAAGCCTGGTGTTTTTGTAACAATTCGATAGAAATTTGGTCGGGCGAGCGCAGAAATGCCATATAACCATCACGCGGCGGCCGGTTAATCGTTACCCCTTTAGTCATTAAGTCTTGGCAAACCGCATAAATATCGTCCACTTCGAAGGCTAAATGCCCAAAATTACGGCCACCGCCGTAATTCTCCGTATCCCAGTTGTAAGTCAGCTCCAGTAATGGCGCGTCAACCGCTACAGCGGTTTGCCGGTCGCCAGGTGCAGCGAGATACACCAAGGTAAAACGTCCGGTTTCGCTTTCCATGCGCCGCACTTCAACTAAACCCAATTTATTGCAATAAAAATCCAGCGATTCGGCAAGATCCTTTACCCGAACCATGGTGTGTAAATAACGCATATTTGCCGCCCCAGAAAATAAAAGTGCGATTATGAACGAGTCGGCGGTGGAGAATAAAGTTTCCTGGTCAATAACAGGCTTCCGCTCAACCAAGAAAGCTCGCCATGCCCGCCATCCAGGGCTATGGATGGCAAGCTTCGAACTATTCATGCGGCCTGGATTTCGGTATTCGCTGCCAAAATGACGATTTCAAGGATGGGGGCAGCGTACACTTGAAGCGGCTTGCTGATCAGGTAACGTTATACTCGCAAGCCAGACGAGCTCGCAGCAACCCAATTAATCCAAAGCTTTGCGATACACCGACGGCATGATGGTTTGCAGTTCGGTTTTCATACCACTTAACGACTCAGAATGGCTAATGAAAAAATAGCCGCCGGGCCGCAGGTATTTAACAATTTTTTCCAGCAGGCGTTGCTTGGTTTCAATATCAAAATAAATCATTACGTTACGTAAAAAGATCACGTCGAAGCTACCCAAGTCCGGCAGCGTTCCAATCAAATTGGCATATTCGAACTTAACGCGACTGCGTAGCTCAGGCGCCACCAGCAAAAAACCGTCATATTCACCTGTACCTTTCAGACAATACTTTTTCAATAACGGAAGAGGAATTTTTTCGGCGGCATTACTGGGATACAGGCCACGCCGGGCTTTTTCCAGAATTCGCGTGGAAATATCTGTTCCGACAATATCCCATTGCCGGGATCTCAAATACTCCGCCAATAGCATCGCCAGCGTGTAAGCTTCCTCGCCGCTAGAGCTGGCCGCGCTCCAAACTCGAAACGGCTTGGCCGCGGAGTGCTGCGGCAAAATCTTTTCAACCACATAATCGAAATGCTTGGATTCGCGGAAAAAATAGGTTTCATTGGTGGTTAGCAAATCGATAGCCATTGTCGTTTCATTTTCGAATCCCGGCTTACCGAATTGCCGAAAATACTCGCCATAGCTATCGATGCCATGATGACGCAAACGCTTCTCTAAGCGTCCCATCACCATGGCCTGCTTACTATCGTTTAAGACAATACCAGCGTGCTTGTAAAGATAGTCTCTGATCCAGGCAAACTCTTGCTTATGCAATATCGGCGCGCCGACACGATGGATTGACGACACTCTATACTCCTATTTCTACAATACGCACACGAAACCATCCTTCCGGGCAGAAGAGCACCGGTCTTAAATTTAAGTAACCTATATCTCTAATATTCAAAATCAAAAGCCCCAAATTTCAATTCTGCCAGCCGCTCCCGCCCTCATTCAATTGAGCGGTGGTTGCGATGGCTGTCATGACTGCGCTCCTAGAAGCGTTCGAAATGGTTTAAATCGAAGTCATTACCGATACTCTTATGGCTGTTGGTCTGCTCTTGCGGCTTTTGCTTATCGGCTTTTTTTACCGGCTTGTCCGGGGCTCGGGCAAACGTTTTTTTGCCGTTGTTTTCCAGCCTGAAAAAATTCATCAGCGATTGCAGTTGTTCGGCCTGACCGGTCATTTCTTCAGCGGTGGCCGCCAATTCCTCACTAGCAGAGGCATTTTGCTGCGTAATCTGATTCATTTGGTTCATCGCAAGATTTACCTGCGCCACGCCGGTGGATTGTTCCTGCGATGCGGCAGTGATTTCCTGCACCAGATCGGAGGTCTTTGCGATGCTGGGCACGATTTCATCCAACAGCTTGCCTGCGGATTCGGCAGTTTCTACGCTGTTTTCCGCTAACTCGCCGATCTCCTGCGCCGCAATTTGGCTGCGTTCCGCTAGCTTGCGAACTTCCGCGGCCACGACCGCAAAGCCTTTGCCGTGATCGCCGGCTCGAGCCGCTTCGATAGCGGCATTCAGCGCCAGCATATTGGTTTGATAAGCGATGTCGTCGATGATGCCGATTTTTTTGGCGATCTCGCGCATGGCGTCTACGGTTTGCTTAACCGCCACACCGCCTTGACCGGCTTCCGTCGCTGCTTTGCTGGCCATGCCGTCGGTCATCTTGGCATTTTCGGTATTCTGATTGATGCTGGCCGCCATTTGCTCGATGCTGGCGCTGGTTTCCTCTACGCTGGACGCCTGTTCGCTGGCGGCTTGCGACAGCGACTGCGAGGTTGCGCTTATCTGTTCGGAGGCGTTGCTGAGTTGGTCGGCTGCGGAAATGACTTCGGAAATGGTCTGCGAAAGCTTGGCAACCGTGTTATTGAGGCTTTGTTTGACTTGGTCGAAGTCGCCTTGATAGTCGCGGGTGACGGTTTTGGTCAGATCGCCCTCTTCCAGGGCTTGAGCAACCAGAATGGTGTCCTTGAAGGCAATATCGACGGTGTCGGACAGTTGGTTGAGCAACTCGGACAAGTCCTTGGTGTAGCCGGCCTTGCCGTTCAGATTAATTTTGCTGTTGAAGTCGCCTTTGTTGGCTTGGGCTACGAGGGTTTTGATTTCGCCGACGATGCTGGTCAGGCTGTCCTGCATGGTTTTCATCGCCGCCATCACGCTGTTGGCGTCACCGGCTCTAAGGGCGATGGCCGTCGAAAGGTCGCCGATAGCGATTTTGTTGGCGATGTCGGCTACGGCACCGGGCTCGCCGCCGAGTTGTTTTATTAAGCCTCTGGTAATGAACCAGGCGATAACGACACCGAGCAGCAGAGCAACCACTATGGTAGAAATAGTCCAGCTTTGAGAAGAAGCGTACATCGCATCTCCTTTGGCGCTGGCCTCCTCGCCGCCTTTGATATTTATTGCTACCAATTTGAGTAACAGGTCGGACGCTTCATTGTATAGTTTTTCCGATTCGCCGTTCATGATCACCATAGCTTCGTTGGTTTTCAGCGCTCGCGACAGCGGAATCATCTTGTCGTGTTGAAGCAGATAGGCGTCGTACTTACGTTTGAATTCGTCGTAGATGGCCTGTTCTTCCGGCGAAGAAATCAGCTTGACGTAGGTCGCCTCATTCTTACGGAAAAATTCCATGACAGTCTTCATATCACTTTCGGCAGCGTCCATCTCTTCCGGTTTCTCGGCGACGACGTGCTTGAGTTCGGCGATGCGGTAATCGGATATGTTGGTGTTCATCTCTTCGACATAACGTATCGAAGGCATCCAGTTAGTGGCAATTTCGGTCGACATGCCGTTGATGTCGCCCATTTGAATCAGCGAGAAGATACCTAGGAAGCAAAGCAGGGCCAGAAGCGACCCGAAGCCCAATGCCAGTTTTAATGCTATGCCCATGTTTTTCATGGTTTTATCTCCTTTGTAGTGTTTTACTGGTTCCCCACGCCCTGGCTTTGGTCGCCCAAAAATTTCCAAATTTCAACTCTGCGAGCCGCTTCCGTCCTCAAGTAGGGTGTGACGGCCATGACCGCCTTTACTCAAAGCCGCCATTTCATCCACCGACAGTACCTTACTGACGTTCAATAAAATAACAAAGCGGCCATTCCGTTTGGCCATGCCGTTAATAAAATCAGGTCTAATCCCCGCCCCAAAACTTGGCGGCGGCTCGATGTCCTGTTGAGCGATTTCGACCACTTCGTTGACTGCATCCACGATGATACCCAGATCCTGGGATACGCCATCCTCAGTTTCGCTGGCGGTCTCGACGATAACGATACCGGTGCGCTTGGCAACAGGCGTCGTTCCCTTACCAAAGCGCGCTAACAAATCCACCACCGGCACCACGCTACCGCGCAGATTAATCACGCCGCGCACAAACACCGGCATCATAGGTACTTCGGTAAGATTGCCGTAATCGATGATTTCCTTACTACTCAAAATGCCCAGTGCGTAAAGCTCGCCCCCAAGGGTAAAGGTTAAGTATTGACCCGCCAGCGCAGTCTGTTTGCTCTGCGCGGCCGGTAATTTTTCCTGAGTTGTTGCAAGTTCTGTCATGGCCCGCTCCTAGAAACGTTCAAACTGGTTTAAATCGAAGTCATGATCGATATTCGCACTTGCCTGAGCGACGGGTTTTACCTTGATAGTCTTTTTTGTGGCTTTGACTTCAGTTGGCGTCGTAGCTCTTCGACCTCCATTGTCGAGTCTAAAAAAGCTCATTAGCGATTGCAGTTGTTCAGCCTGACTGGTCATTTCTTCCGCAGTTGCCGCCAATTGTTCGCTGGCCGAAGCATTTTGCTGAGTAATCTGGTTCATCTGGTTCATCGCATTGTTGACTTGGCTGACACCGGCAGATTGTTCTTGGGACGCGGCGGCAATTTCCTGGACCAAATCGGAGGTTCTGGCGATGCTGGGGACAATTTCATCCAGCAGTTTGCCCGCACTTTCCGCGGTCTCGACGCTGTTTTCCGCCAACTCGCCGATTTCCTGCGCCGCCACTTGGCTGCGTTCGGCCAGTTTGCGCACTTCCGCCGCCACCACGGCGAAGCCTTTGCCATGATCGCCGGCGCGCGCCGCTTCGATGGCGGCGTTCAACGCCAGCATGTTGGTTTGGTAGGCAATGTCGTCGATGATGCCGATTTTCTTGGCGATCTCGCGCATGGCGTCAACGGTCTGTTTAACCGCTTCACCGCCTTGGCTGGCTTCGGTAGCGGCTTTGCTGGCCATGCCGTCGGTGACTTTGGCATTGTCGGCATTCTGGTTGATGCTGGCCGCCATTTCCTCGATGCTGGCGCTGGTGATCTCGACACTGCCCGCCTGTTCGCTGGCGGCTTGCGACAGCGATTGGGAGGTGGAACTGATCTGCTCGGAGGCATTACCCAGCTGATCCGCTGCCGAAATAACCTCGGAAATGGTTTGGGAGAGTTTGGCGACGGTGTTATTCACGGTGTCTTTAAATTCACCCAACTGGCCTTTGTAGTTACCTGTCACGTTGCGGGTCAAATCGCCTTGTTCAACCAACGCCAGCACTTCGACGGCTTCATTCAGCGGCAAGATCACGCCATCCAAGGTGTCATTGACACCTTCGACGATTTTGCGGAAGTCGCCTTGGTGCTTACTGGCGTCGGCGCGCGTTTGCAGACGGCCTTCGACGGCGGCGGTGGCCAGCATATTGGCGTCGGCCACCAGTGCATTGACCGCATCGATACAGGTATTGAGGTTGTTTTTAATCGTGTTGAAATCGCCGTTGTAGCTATCGGTGATTTTGGCCGGAATGTGTCCTTTGGAAATGTTATCGACATAGTCAGCCGCTACATTCAACGGGCCTATGACCGCATTCAGGGTCAGGTTCACGCCCTCGACAATCTTGCGAAAATCGCCTTGGTGTTTAGTGGCATCGGCTCTAGTTGCCAGATGGCCTTCTACGGCCGCGGTCGAGAGCATATTGGCGTCGGCGACCAGGGCGTTCACCGCGTCGATGCACGTGTTCAGATTGTTTTTGATGACGTTGAAATCACCGTTGTAGTTATCGGTGATTTTGGCCGGGATCGCCCCTTTGGCGATATTGTCCACGTACTCGGCAGCGACGTTGAGCGGCCCGATCACGGCGTCCAGGGTGTTGTTGACGCCTTCGACAATCTTGCGGTAATCGCCTTGGTATTGGCTGGCATCGGCGCGGGTGGCTAAGCGGCCTTCGATGGCCGCTTTTTCCAGCGCAGCGGCTTCGGCCACCATGCTGCTAATCGCGTCGATGCAGTTGTTCAGGTTGTTTTTGATGGTGTTGAAATCACCGTTGTAGGTGTCGGTGATTTTCGCCGGAATAGCCCCGCGAGAGATGTTGTCCACATATTCGGCGGCCACGTTCAAGGGCCCGATCACGGCGTCCAGGGTGTTGTTGACGCCTTCCACCAGCTTACGAAAATCGCCATGGTGTTTGGACGCGTCGGCGCGAGTAGACAAACGGCCTTCGACAGCGGCTTTGGACAGCAGGTTGGCGTCGGCCACTACCGCTTTCAAGTTACCGCGCACCAGTTCAATCGTCTCGTTGATAAACGCTTTTTTACCCGGCAGCTTTTCAATGGGGGCGTCGAAATCGCCTTCGCCAAATGACTTGAATACACCTACCGCCATTTTCTTAACTGCAATATGGCCGTTAACCATATCGTTTACGCCTTTAGCGACGGATCTGAAGCTACCATGAAATTTTTGCTGATCGACAACCACATCGATATCGCCCTTTTCATGCTCGCTAGCCATGTGATCCATCTCGGCCAATAGTGCCTTAATGTTGTCGCTAAGCTGCTTCATATTCGCCAGAACGCTAGTTTCATCGCCTTGTTTAGGTTGAATGGCAGTAGATAAATCTCCTTGCGAAATTTTATAGGCTAAATCCGCAACAAAATCCGGTTCGCCACCCAATTGCCGCATTAAGCTGCGTATGATGATCGTGGCAACTATGACACTCAAAATCAGAGCAAACACAGCCACAGCCAACATAATATTGAAGCTGGAGCCGTAAAGATCGTCGGCATCTTTGGCTTGCGAATTTATTCTCTGCTCTTGAAATTCGTTGATATCCGCCAAAGCCTTTAATAAAGCGGCATTTGTCGGTCTGAAGTCGTTCAACAGAAAATTGATAGCCTCCTGTTTACCCTTGCTGTTCTCTAGCAGATCGTAAAAGGTATCGTATTTTTTGCCGACTTCCTGGCGTCTATCGCTCAATGTTTTCAGCAATGAACGCCCAGCTTCGGACTTTATAGTCGCTTCGAGCTTATCCATAGATGCTTTGTTTTCGTCCCTATTTTGTTGGATATCCTGCCTGGTTTCTTTGATCTTGGCTTCATCGTCCAATAACAGCAGGACATTCATATTGCGGGCAATCGACAGGGTGTTTTCGATCATCTCGCCGGTAATTTTGACTTTGGCGTAGCCGTCGTTAACTATGTCTTGCGTGATATCCGATAGCGATTTCATGTTATTCAAACCAATGCCGACAACAAGCGCCAGCAAACTTAAAACAAAGCCAAAGGCCAGCCCAAGCTTTGTAGCAATTTTCATATTGGTAAACATACGATTTTCCTTACGGTATTTGACTGTTTGTGAAGACTTTCAGTGGAATAGAAATTCATCCTGGGAATCGGTTATGCTCCTGTTGGCGAATCAAAGTGGGGACATCGAGAATTAATGCGACTCCACCGCTACCGAGAATGGTGGAACCGCCAACGCCCTGCGCGTGAATGACGCCCGCCAAACCGGCCAAACCCAGCACTTCTGAACCGATTAATAACAACAAACGTTGTGTGACTGTCATTGTTGTACCCTCATTAGTGTTCTTAAATGCATAACGTCGCTCACGCGATAAAGTAGTACGGCATTCCTTACCGCGCTGATCTCACAACTTTAGGCTGACCACTTCTCTTTTAGTCGCCCGTTGCTTGAGTCATTTCGCTCAGCTGATTCCTGTTACCAAAACCCAAGTTCTGCAAGCTGCTGTTTTACAACTTCGCTTGTTTTTTTAATGTCACGATTGCAACACTGACTTGGCTGGAGGCCAATGCAAATGCGCTGCCCGCATCTAACAAGGACTCGGCTGTTTCATATTGGCCGCTATTAATAACCTCGGCCACTTTTCCGGCTTCACGATGAAACTGCGCATGTCTATGCAGACAGTCCTGAAAACCCGACAAATGTTGGTATTGCCGTTGGCCTCCACCGTGTAACCATTTGCCCAACTTGCAACAATCGTCCCGGCCAATGGTGACGGCATCCATGTGCTCATGTTGGCTGATACCCCGTCGCAATTTAACTTTCCACTCGCTGTGCGCTTGAATGGCTGCATCCAAATCGATAGTGTCATCCTCTGCGGCTTTCGCGCTTGTCGGCTTTGCACTTTCTGACCGACGCGATGTTGCCTGGGTCGTAGACCGACTAACACCATGTCCGGAAGAGGTGATTTTGAAAAAACTCATCAATGTTTGCAGTTGTTCGGTTTGGCCCATCATTTCTTCCGCAGTTGCCGCCAATTGTTCGCTGGCCGAAGCATTCTGCTGGGTAATCTGGTTCATCTGGTTCATCGCATTGTTGACTTGGCTGACACCGGCCGATTGCTCTTGCGACGCGGCGGCAATCTCCTGGACCAAATCGGAGGTTCTGGCTATGCTGGGGACGATTTCATCCAACAGTTTGCCGGCCGATTCGGCTGTTTCCACGCTGGTTTCCGCTAATTCGCCGATTTCCTGCGCGGCCACTTGGCTGCGCTCGGCCAGCTTGCGGACTTCCGCCGCCACTACCGCGAAGCCTTTGCCGTGATCGCCGGCCCGCGCCGCTTCGATGGCCGCATTCAGTGCCAACATGTTGGTCTGATAAGCAATGTCATCGATGATGCCGATTTTCTTGGCGATCTCGCGCATGGCGTCAACGGTCTGCTTAACGGCTTCACCGCCTTGGCTGGCTTCGGTAGCGGCTTTGCTGGCCATGCCGTCGGTGACTTTGGCATTGTCGGCATTCTGGTTGATGCTGGCCGCCATTTCCTCGATGCTGGCGCTGGTGATCTCGACACTGCCCGCTTGTTCGCTGGCGGCTTGCGACAGCGATTGGGAGGTGGAACTGATCTGCTCTGAGGCATTACCCAGCTGATCCGCTGCCGAAATAACCTCGGAAATGGTTTGGGAGAGTTTGGCGACGGTGTTATTCACGGTGTCTTTAAATTCACCCAACTGGCCTTTGTAGTTACCTGTCACGTTGCGGGTCAAATCGCCTTGTTCAACCAACGCCAGCACTTCGACGGCTTCATTCAGCGGCAAGATCACGCCATCCAGGGTGTCATTGACGCCTTCGACGATTTTGCGGAAGTCGCCTTGGTGCTTACTGGCGTCGGCACGCGTTTGCAGACGGCCTTCGACGGCGGCGGTGGCCAGCATATTGGCGTCGGCCACCAGTGCATTGACCGCATCGATACAGGTATTGAGGTTGTTTTTAATCGTGTTGAAATCGCCGTTGTAGCTATCGGTGATTTTGGCCGGAATGTGTCCTTTGGAAATGTTATCGACATAGTCAGCCGCTACATTCAACGGGCCTATGACCGCATTCAGGGTCAGGTTCACGCCCTCGACAATCTTGCGAAAATCGCCTTGGTGTTTAGTGGCATCGGCTCTAGTTGCCAGATGGCCTTCTACGGCCGCGGTCGAGAGCATATTGGCGTCGGCGACCAGGGCGTTCACCGCGTCGATGCACGTGTTCAGATTGTTTTTGATGACGTTGAAATCACCGTTGTAGTTATCGGTGATTTTGGCCGGGATCGCCCCTTTGGCGATATTGTCCACGTACTCGGCAGCGACGTTGAGCGGCCCGATCACGGCGTCCAGGGTGTTGTTGACGCCTTCGACAATCTTGCGGTAATCGCCTTGGTATTGGCTGGCGTCGGCGCGGGTGGCTAAGCGGCCTTCGATGGCCGCTTTTTCCAGCGCAGCGGCTTCCGCCACCATGCTGCTGATCGCGTCGATACAGTTATTCAGGTTGTTTTTGATGGTGTTGAAATCCCCGTTGTAGTGGTCGGTGATTTTCGCCGGAATCGCCCCGCGAGAGATGTTGTCCACGTACTCGGCGGCGACGTTCAAGGGCCCGATCACCGCATCCAGGGTGCTGTTGACCCCTTCGACGATTTTCCGGAAATCGCCTTGGTGTTGGCTGGCATCCGCTCGGGTGGCCAAGCGACCTTCGACGGCGGCAGTAGACAACCGGTTGGCGTCGGCCACCAGGGCGTTCACCGCATCGATACAGGTATTCAGGTTGTTTTTGATGGTGTTGAAATCCCCGTTGTAGGTGTCGGTGATTTTGGCCGGAATCGCCCCGCGAGAGATGTTGTCCACATACTCGGCCGCGACGTTGAGCGGGCCGATCACGGCGTCCAGCGTGTTGTTGACGCCTTCGACAATCTTGCGGTAATCGCCTTGGTATTGGCTGGCATCGGCGCGGGTGGCTAAGCGGCCTTCGATGGCCGCTTTTTCCAGCGCAGCGGCTTCGGCCACCATGCTGCTAATCGCGTCGATGCAGTTGTTCAGGTTGTTTTTGATGGTGTTGAAATCACCGTTGTAGGTGTCGGTGATTTTCGCCGGAATAGCCCCGCGAGAGATGTTGTCCACATATTCGGCGGCCACGTTCAAGGGTCCGATCACCGCATCCAGGGTGCTGTTGACCCCTTCGACGATTTTTCGGAAATCGCCTTGGTGTTGGCTGGCATCGGCACGGGTGGCCAAGCGACCTTCGACGGCGGCAGTAGACAACCGGTTGGCGTCGGCCACCAGGGCGTTCACCGCATCGATACAGGTATTCAGGTTGTTTTTGATGGTGTTGAAATCCCCGTTGTAGGTGTCGGTGATTTTGGCCGGAATCGCCCCGCGAGAGATGTTGTCCACATACTCGGCCGCGACGTTGAGCGGGCCGATCACGGCGTCCAGCGTGTTGTTGACGCCTTCGACAATCTTGCGGTAATCGCCTTGGTATTGGCTGGCGTCGGCGCGGGTGGCTAAGCGGCCTTCGATGGCCGCTTTTTCCAGCGCAGCGGCTTCCGCCACCATGCTGCTAATCGCGTCGATGCAGTTGTTCAGGTTGTTTTTGATGGTGTTGAAATCCCCGTTGTAGTGGTCGGTGATTTTCGCCGGAATCGCCCCGCGAGAGATGTTGTCCACGTAATCAGCGGCGACGTTCAAGGGTCCGATCACGGCCTCCAGTGTGTCATTAACGCCTACGACGATTTTCCGATAATCTCCCTGGTGTTTAGTGGCATCTGCTCGGGTAGACAGTTGGCCTTCTACAGCAGCGTGAGACAGCATAACGGCATCGGCAATCAAAGATTGCACGGAGAATACCGCGGCTTTGACACCTTCATTCAGTTGATTGAATTCCAAGCCATAGTTATTACTATCGTTTTGCGGCATTTGACCTCGGCCGAACAGGGTCATGGCATGAGTCATCGCACTCACGGGACGGAGTACGCCCATAACGATGTACCAACTCATTGCCAGGAAACCGAATAGCAGCATCGACAACACCATCAATGTGGTGTTTAGAATCTCATCTAATCGCGTCACACGTGCATCCAAACCTGTGTACAACTGCTTGCTGAATCCGGATGACAGCGCGAAGTTTTGTTGGATGGCTCGAGTAAAGGTACTGAAATATTCATTTACCGAAAACTCGAGCTTTGCGGCTTGCAAAATTTCGGTTTCGACCAATGTCAGAGCTTGTTTGGCATCGGCGCTAGCTTTAAGTAATGCCGAGCGGAATCCGGCATCCATATTGCCGATTTTGGCAGCACTCTCGTCGATAATAGTCAGGGTTTCTTCGGTATTCGCAATAACCTCACGCAGATAAGCTGCTTCCGCAGGCGTAACCGTTTTTCTGAGCAAAATCGGCGATCCTACCCCTCTTAGCATACCCAATTGCTCCGACAGGTCGGGAAATAAGCTAATCGCCAACACTTGTGCATAATACGTATCGATTTCAGGGTCCAACGCTAACCCGGAAGCGTCTGTCACCTTACGGTTGAATGCATGCAATTGCTTGATAAATTCGCCGTGTTTGGCAAGGTTAGTCTGAGCATCGAATGTGTTAGCCGAAGCCGCCAACTCCTGCCACTTTTCCCGTAAGGCTTGCCAGGCCAAAGTCAGCTTTAATTCAGCCAACCGCCCGTCCAATGCGGATATACTGGTGATTTGCTGATTGACTTCGTTGCGTTTCGCTTCCCGGCGACTCGCTTCCTGTGCGTTGCCGGCGATCACCATCGCGTTCAAGCCACGGTGCTCCACCACCTGCTGCATCAATTTAATAGTCTCGGCGGCGTAATCGACGCCTTGTTTTTCCTTTAATGCAAAGTCCTTATCTACAATGCTGTCTACTACCAAAAAGTAGGTTGGCACTGCGAACATAGCAATAGCCAGAACCACTAAGGCAACAAACTTTTGCCAGAGCTTAATTTTGCTAAATACGCTAGAAATCTTTCCGTCTTTAAAGGGGTTTTTAACTCGACCGGCTTTGATATCAGCATAAAGTGCGGCCGCCGCATCAACTTCGCTGCGTGCTGGTTTGAAGCGGATAGACCGGTAACCTATCAACTGGCCTTCGTTGTAAATTGGCGCGACATTGGCTTCCACCCAATAAAAATCGCCATTTTTGGAACGGTTTTTTACCAAACCGCGCCAAGTACAACCGGACTCTATGGTTCGCCACATCCATTCATAGGCCTCTTCCGGCATATCCGGGTGACGCACAATGTTATGCGGCTGCCCCAGTAATTCCTCTTCAGTGAAACCACTCAATTTGATGAAAGCTGGGCTGACACTGGTGATATAGCCACTCAAATCGGTGGTAGAGGTGAGAATGTCTTCTTCGGAAAAATGTAATTCGACGTCAGTAACGGGTTGATTATTTCTCATGGCTATATTCCTTAGTGTGTAATTGGCGTTTTCCCAATTTGGCTCAAGCCTGAGCTAAGTGCATATTGCCCTGAAGTTTATGTTCAAAGGCACTCACCAAGACCGGTACATCCAGAATTAAAGCGACTTCGCCACTGCCTAAAATAGTGGATCCACCCAGCCCCTCCACATGGCCGAATAACTTGCCAAGCGGCTTGATAACAGTCTGAAACTCGCCAATTAAGCGATCAACGACCAGTCCCGTCTTGACACCCGCTGCATGCACCACGACGACATTAGGTCTACGCGGTTGATCTCCGCTAATGTTGAACAGATCGCGCAAGCGGATAAAAGGCAACACTTCGCCGCGCAAATCCATGTAATCCCTATTATTCAAATCGCCGGACAACTCCAGGCACTCGACAACCCGGTCAAGAGGAATCACATACGATGACTTACCCACCCCCACCAGGAAGCCATCGATAATGGCTAATGTCAGTGGTAAGCGAATACGGATGGTGGAACCTTGGCCAGGCCGGCTTTCGACTTCGATATCGCCGCGTAAATCGGTAACGTTCCGCTTGACCACATCCATGCCCACGCCGCGCCCGGACAGATTGGAAATTTGGCTGGCGGTGGAAAAACCGGGTTCAAAAATCAAGCTATAAATGTCTTGATCGCTTAGCTTCGCATCGGGTTGAACCAAACCTTTTTCGATGGCTTTTGCCAAAATACGATCACGATCAAGGCCGCCACCGTCATCGCTGACTTCTATGGCGATACTGCCCGACTCGTGGTAGGCGTTTAATCTGAGTTCGCCGCGACTTGATTTGCCACGCGCGGCGCGGACTTCGGCAGACTCGATACCATGGTCCATGGCGTTGCGGACCAAGTGCATCAGCGGATCGCCGATTTTTTCGACAACTGATTTGTCAACTTCGGTATCGCCGCCGGTAATGACCAAGCTAATATCTTTGCCCAGCTCTTTGCCGACATCGCGCACCACTCTCTGGAAGCGGCTGAATGTGGCGCCTATCGCCACCATGCGTAGTTGCAATGCACCGTCGCGTACTTCTTCGACCAATCGCATCATTTCGCTGGTGGCTTCCAATAGCCCGGAATCGCTGGTCTGTAAGGCACGCAGATTAACGCCCGCACCCGAAATAACCAGTTCGCCTATCACATCGATTAGTTTGTCCAAGCGCTCGGCGTCGACGCGTATGGTTTGGTTTTCTCGGGCTTTGTTGTCTTTAATCTGCTGTTGCTTTTCCAGCGCCGCATTCACCAGCGGCTGTTGCACCACTTGTTGATCGACCAAGATTTCGCCGAGGCGTGTGTTCGGTTGCGGTACTTGCGCTTGTTGCGCATTAAGCCCTTCTTGTAGTTCGCGTTGGGTAATTACCCCGCTTTTCAGCAATAGCTCGCCGAGTTGGGCATTGTCTTCGCCCAACGAATTGATCAGTTCGACGTAGTAGGGGATTTTGTCTTCCAGCGGCAAAATGTGGATGTAACTGCCTTCGCGCACAAAATCGAACACGCTTTCGATAGCGGCTTTGTCTGCATCGCTTTTTAAGACAATTTCAAACCCCAGGTAGCTGCTTTCGGGATCCATGCTTTCGGCATCCGGCATCGCGTGGCTGAAAGTAGTCAGCGACATAATTTCACCCAGCGTTGCCAAATAACGGATGAAAGATAATGGATCCATACCGTCGCGTAGACAGTTTTCGCCGAATTGAATAAACAAATGCCAATTGCCGCTGTCGATTACACCGCCACCGCTGACTTCGAACTGCTCGCCAGCAGTCTGCGCGGTAGTCATCGCCTGCTTCGGCTCCGGCTTCAAAAAAGACTCTAATCCATCGAGCAACTGTCGTTCAGCATTCGTCATTGATGGGTTGGCGCTGACATTACCGTCGGCCACAGCTTGAATCAGCTCGATCATATGGTCGCAGCAAGGTAGTAGGATGGCGACCAGTTCCGGTGAAACGCTCAACTTTCCGTCGCGCAAGGTATCGAGCACGCTTTCCACCACATGGGTGAAGGCAACGATGTGATCCAGTCCGAACAATCCCGCCGAACCCTTGATAGTATGTGCGGCTCGGAAGATGGCGTTAATTCGTTCGGATGGCTCCTGATCGTCTTCCAGACCGAGTAAGCCGTCTTCCATGTCTTGCAACAACTCCAGACTTTCAATCACAAAAGTCTTCAGAGCATCCCGCATTTGGTCATCAAAACTCATTTCGCATACTCCTTAATTTTGGGTCAGTACAACCTGATCGCCAAAAGCACCCGTCAGATTCGCTAGTTCCAATACATCCAACACGGCTTTGCTGTGCATCACGAAGCGCAGGCTTTTGCCTAAATGCGCGGCTTCCCGTTTGATTAGAATCAACAACTGTAGGCCGGCAGTATCGATTTCGGTGACGTTGGCAAGATTGATTTCCAAATCGTCACCCGCCGTTAGAAACATCAGCAGGTTGGATTTCTGATCCGCCGCGGTATAAATGGTTAACTCGTCTTTAATAGTTAGGCTTGGCATGGGCGATCTCGATGGAAATGGCTGAAGTAACAGCATGAAACAGCGGAAAACTCCGCCCTTCATACGCCTATCAAGGCAAAATTAACTTGGAAACCGCCGCTAACATTTGCGCGGGCTGAAACGGTTTGACCACCCAGGCTTTGGCGCCCGCCGCCTGGCCTTCCTGTTTTTTGCCTTCCTGGGATTCGGTGGTCAGCATAATTACCGGGGTAAATTTATAGGCCGGCAGCTGCTTGAGTTCCTTAACGAAGGTAATGCCATCCATGTTAGGCATATTGACGTCGGATATGATTAGATGAATCTTCTGGCCGTTGAGCTTACTTAGCCCATCCTTGCCGTCACACGCTTCTATCACCTCATAACCGGCGCCCTTCAGCGCAATACCTACTACCTGACGGACTGAAGCCGCATCGTCTACTACCAATATCGTTTTTGCCATATGCTTAAATCCTAGAAAAAAGTAATTTCTTGCGTTTGAGGTTCAACTGTTCGACCGCCATGACCATGGGCTTGGTGTTCGGATTCCATGGTGTAGGTACTGGTCAAGCCGCTTAAAATGTGATCCGCATCTATCGGCTGCAATGCAAATACGCCACCGGCATGGCTGCGGTTGAGTTGCTTGGGGAAATCGGCAATGCTGTCTTTGACGTGTTGCAGAATTTGGCCGATCCGATCTTGAAATTGAAAATGCACTAAGGATTCGTCTATCTCACCTTTTATGGCGAGCGCCGAATGGCTTAGGTTGCTGGAATAGCTCTGCAATTTGGCAAACACATCATGCAAGTTATCCATTACTGTTTGAATATTGCCGTTACAGGTCGATACGGCTTCGGCCTCGTTTTGCGCACTTTTTTCCACCGCTACCAACGCGGTTTGAATAGCTGAGCTAACTTGCTCAACTTTGGAGCCGATCTGCTTACCGGTTTCGCCGGACAAGTTGGATAGCTTTCTAACCTCATCCGCTACCACGGCAAAACCGCGGCCGGCTTCGCCCGCTCGAGCCGCTTCGATAGCGGCATTTAAGGCAATCAGATTGGTTTGTTCGGCAATCCGCGCCACCTCCTTGGCCATCTGTTTTAATTCATCTATAAATCCAGCCAAGGAGCGGATTTTTTGCAAGACCGCCAAATTCTCTTGCAAGGCCGCATCCATGGAGCTAACTACTTTTTGCAAATGGGCGTTGCTGTTTACGAATACCTCTTCGCCATTGCCACCGAGAGTGGAATGAGAAGATCTCAAAGCCGTATCCAGATTACTGGTGATCCCGGCAAAGCGTTGGGTCAACAAAGTAATCGCCTGCTCGATTTGTTGCCGGGTCGAATCGATTTGCGCTGCCCATACCGGCGTGACTTGCTCGGCAAACCGATCCAGACCGCAAATATATTTTTCTACTTCGGCTATCGATAAGGCGGGCGCTTTGTCGGCCAAGGTGTTTTGGGCGGCGGTAATACAGCGTCCTTTGGTGATCCAAGCGGCGATTCCTGCCGAAATCAATGCAACGCAAATCATTATTGCGAATTGAAATATAGACATGTTGGCTTAATCTCCCTGGTTTTTTATGATTTCGCAGCACACTTGCCGCCGATCATTTCGGTTCAGTGGCCTTGAATTCAACTTGGAAAAAAAGTATAGGCAGGAAAAGTAGGTTTATCTACAAAGCCTCCGTTAAACTGTAGTTCTAATCCCACAACTTATATTTAATTTGCGAACTTGCTAACGGATGTCGCTTGCAATGCGTGTTCAAGGCTTTTAAAGTGCCGAGCTGTTTTATCCAGTATTACAAGGACATTCGCTTTCATGACTCAATACCCCGAAAAATCTTGCAGCATCGATCGATTGGTTCGTCACCCGAAATTGGTGGCGGCAACGTTGGCCGGCGAAAAAACCCAGCAACGCCGCGACGGTTTATATGCTTACCCCGGCGAAACCTTTGTATTGGAAGACGTAGTATTTGAAATAACTAGCGTGGAGCGGCAGAGAATAGGGGATATGAGCGATGCGGATGCCAGGGCGGAAGGTTATCCGAACTTGGCAATGTATAAGGACTTAATACTGAAAATGCACAGCGGCATGGAGTGGAACGAGGACGGACTGGTCTGGGTACACAGCTTTAGGCGTCAACAGCTGGAATAAGAATACCTTTCTCGGCTAACTCCCGCAGCATGGGGGGACCGTTGACCATTAAGGCTTGGCTATCGAGTTGTGGGAATTCCGTGGTGACCGTTCGCAAACAACTCTCCCCCGTCATTGGCCCTTTATCTTGCAAAATTTGCAGCAGGCGTATCGTCAAACCGGTGGTTTTCAGAAAATGCACGCTGTCGAGACTGTCGCGGTAAACGATCAAACAAGTGGGTTGCTCCGGCGGCTCTAACGGTAAAAAGCCTGGGCCTATTGCCTGCACCGGATAGCGGTACAGCAGCGGCCAGGCCAAGGGCGATAACGCCATGTTGCGCGGCAATAAGTTCTCCAGAAAATTGCTGTCGCCCAATATCGGTGTGTCCTTGGCAATCGACAAGGCCATTTCCACCCATTCGTAATGCGCCAACTCCAGCATAAACGGATAATCGTCCGGGTTGTGTCGTTCGTTTTGCAGATAGGCCAAAAACTCTTCGGCAATTTCCGAGAAATAGGGCGTTTCGCAGCGATGCCGGGTAAAAAAATCCTGGGTGATTTCCAGCCATTGCGTGTCATCGAGGATAGCTCGTAATACTGGAAAATTACTGGCAATAAAACTGTCGATATTATTGAAAAACAACTCCCGATACATCGCCATGCGCCGTGGCTCGACATCTGCTGGCGGTGGGTTATTTTGCGGATCGCGAATATAAGCGGCAAATTGGCCTTGGGTAGCCTGAAAATCGGCAGCCATCAGGCCACCTGTTTTTGCCGGTCAGCCGCATAGTGCTGCTGTATGGCTTGGATGGTATCGACTTCCCTGCTTAACTCAAGCAAGGAAGGAATGTTGAAATCCCGCTCAAGCAGGGTAGGGAATACGCCGAACAGCTCGTAAGCCTTGCCCAGCAAAGTCCAGACCGGATCGATCACCGGCGCGCCGTGGGTATCGACCAGAAAATCCTCTGCTTCCACATAATGACCGGCAATGTGTGCGTAAGCGATGCGCTCGGCAGGCATGGCCCGCAGAAAGGTCTCGGCATCGTAGCCGTGATTGACGCTGTTAACGTAGATATTGTTGATGTCGATCAGCACATCGCAGTCGGCTTCAGTGACTACCGCGTTGAAAAAATCGATCTCGGCCATTTCCTGTCCCGGCGCGGCGTAATAGGAAATATTTTCGATAGCCATGCGCTGTTCCAGAATATCCTGCACCCTGCGGATACGCGCGGCGACATGCTTAACCGCGTCTTCGGTAAACGGCATCGGCATCAAGTCATACAAGTGCCCGCCGTGACTGCAATAGCTGAGGTGCTCGCTGTAGAACTTGATACCGTGTTCGCGCATGAACAGTTTAAGTTCGCGCACGAACTGTTCGTCGAGCGGATCGCTGCTGCCTATCGACAGAGACAAGCCATGACAGACAAAATTAAAACGTTCGGTCATGGCCCGAAACTGCTTGCCGAACTTGCCGCCTATGGTCATCCAGTTTTCCGGCGCCACTTCGTAAAAATCGACGTTACCGGGCGGTTGCTCGACAATCTCACCCAAAAATGACCGCCTTAAACCCAAGCCGGCACCGTGAACGAGATTGCGAACGCTATCCATGGCTTACTCTTCCGGCGCTTCTGGTTTGTGCGTAGACCGCCAAAATAAGGCCACGCCAATGGCAACCAGTACGCCGAGGATATACATTTCGTATTTTTTGACCTGGCCCATGATGGACTCGGCAAATTCGCCGAAGGTGTAGCCCAGATACCCGACAGCTATCGCCCAAATGCCGGCGCCGAGGAAGTTCAGCAAGAAAAACTTCAAGGGATGAATCTTGCTGGCACCGATCACAAACGGCGTGACGTTACGCACGCCGTAGAGAAAGCGAAACCCCAATATCACCGGTATCTGATGCTTGTGCAGCAAATCGAAAACCTTGTCGGTTTTGCTGTGCCAAAGCGGACGTTTCTCCAGAAAAGCGATACCTTTCCAACGGCCCAGATAGAAAAAAGTCTGGTCGCCGGCAAAGGTACCTAAAAACGCCGTCAGCATCACCCATTCCAGCTGCAAATAGCCGCCATGCGCCAAAAAGCCGGCGATGACCAGAATGGTTTCGCCTTCCAGATACGTACCGATAAACAAGGCTAGATAGCCGTAATCGATAACCAGCTGCTGTAAATCATTAAAATCCATAGTGTCGGTCTATTGGCGATGAGTCGAAATTAATGGCTGGCCGCTTTGTCGGCATCCATTTTGCTTCCGCAACTGCCTTCTTCGCCTTTCATCATGGCACCGCAGCTATGTTCGCCGGCTTTTTTGTCGCCACCCATCATAGCGCCGCAACTGCCTTCTTCGGCTTTTTTAGATTTGTCGGCACCGTGATCCATACCGCCCATGCTGCCCATACTCATCATGCCGCCGCCAGTCATCATGCCCATGCCACAAGCACCTTCTTTACCCTTCATCATTGCCCCGCAAGCGCTCTCCATGCCTTTCTTCATTTTGCCGCCGCTCATCATGCCGCCGCACATGCCTTCACCGCATGAGCCTTCGGTTTTCTTGACTTCGGCTTTTTTAGCGTCGCCTTTTTTAACGCCGTTGCCGTCAATCGCGTTGGAACCGCAGGCGCCTTGGCTAATTTTGCCGTTGGAATGATTGTCGGCAACTTGCATATAGCCGCTGGACAGCTCGGAAACAGCGAATGGGTTGGCATCGGCTTGCACGTTGACAGCCATACCGGACAAAAGCGCACCGCCCATCGCGGCGGCCAGCGGAGATTTATTAAATTTTTTCATGCGTTTATCCTCTCGTGTGATTTTTTAATTATATTGCTCCAGCATATAACTGCCGGGGCTTACGACTGACGCGTAATCTTTATGGCTCTACTCTGATTATTGCATATTCAGTCTAAATTCTTTGCCTTAAATTCGCAGACATCGGCGATGCAGCAAGCACCGCAACGCGGCTTCCTGGCCACGCAAATATAGCGACCGTGCAAAATCAATAAATGATGTGCGTCTTTCTTGTATTGCTTGGGCACGGTTTTATCCAGCTTCCGCTCGACTTCCAGTACATTTTTGCCCGGCGCCAGACCGATTCGGTTGGCAACCCGAAAAATATGCGTGTCCACGGCAATGGTCGGTTCGCCAAATGCTGTGTTTAAAATCACATTCGCGGTTTTGCGGCCCACTCCGGCCAGCGCCTCCAAGGCTTCCCGTTCTCGCGGCACTTCTCCGCCATGCTGTTCCAGCAGAGTCTGACAAAGTTTTATGACATTTGCCGCCTTGCTGTTGAATAAGCCGATAGTTTTGATGTGCTCCTTTAAACCGTCTTCACCCAAGGCCAGGATCGCCTGCGGGGTATTCGCAACGGGAAACAGCTTGGCAGTCGCCTTGTTGACGCCCTTATCGGTCGCTTGCGCCGACAACACCACCGCCACCAATAATTCGAACGGGGTAGTGAAATTTAGTTCGGTGGTCGGATTGGGCGTGGCTTCTGCCAAGCGCTGGAATATCAACAGGCGTTTTTCGTTATTCATGCTCAAAAATGGATTCAAAGCCAAGCTTTCCAGGATTATCCCGGCTTGCAAGGTAAACATTGGTAGCGTCCTTATTCGCCCGCTAAAGCGATAAGAAAACGAGTAATTTAAATTGCCACATTTATTTTGGAACCAATCTCCCGCGCATCAAGTCACTAGCTAGCACTCAGAACGGGTGCGAAAAATCACAACAATTCAATTCGGGGGAATTATGAAAATATTTACAGCTATTTCTATTAGTGCATTACTGTTCGCTAGCACCGGCGTATTCGCCGAAGAACACGCTGCCGCGGCACTGGAGCACGCAAATCAGGCGGTCACTCACGGTAAAGCCGGCCATAGCCCGATTTTGGTGGAACATGCCGAAGCCGCCTTAACCCATGCCAAAAAAGGCGCCGAAGTCGCCAAGGGCGAATATAAAACGCATCTCGATGCCGGGGTAAAATCGTTGGAAAGCGCGATCGAGCACGGCAAAATGGGCCATGCCGACGTAGCTACGAAAGCGGCGGAAGAAGCCGTCGGCCATATCAAGGCCGGCAACAAGTAAATTCTCAGTAACAAACCGCTAGATCCATTAGTGATTAAAAATTAGGTAGAGACGCATGATTCAGCGTCTCTACCTACTTCCCTAAACTGAAACAGCACCGGCGATATGCCGATGCGCTTGATAACCCAGCAACTCGAAGTCGGCAAATTCATAGGAAAATAGCGATTCCGGCCGGCGCTTGAATTGCAGTTGCGGCGGCGCCAACGGTTGCCGGCTGAGTTGTAATGCAACTTGCTCGAAATGGTTGCGATAGATATGCACGTCGCCGAACGACATGATCAACTCACCCACGTCCAAGTCGCATTGTTGCGCCAGCATATGTGTCAACAACGCCACACTAGCCTGATTGTAAGGCACACCCAAAAAGCAATCGGCACTGCGCTGGGTCATCATGCAGGACAACTTCCCGTTCGCCACATAAAATTGATACAACACATGGCAGGGCGGTAGGGCCATGCGCCCGGCAGCAGCATTCTCGCGCGGGCCTACGGTTTCATCCGGCAAAAATGCCACATTCCAACCGCTGACGATATGCCGGCGCGAATCCGGTTTGTTTTTTAAACCGTCCAGCAAAATCTGCATCTGATCGTAACGCTCGCCATGCGGCCCCAACCAGTTACGCCACTGTGCACCGTATACCGGCCCCAGTTCGCCGTCCGGCGTGGCCCATTCATCCCAAATCGTTACACCGTGATCGTTCAAATATTGGATATTGGTATCGCCCCGCAAAAACCATAGCAATTCGTAAGCAATGGATTTGAAGTGCAACTTCTTGGTGGTCAACAGCGGAAAGCCGTTCGCCAAGTTGTAGCGTATCTGCCGACCGAACAAGGAGCGAGTACCGGTACCGGTGCGATCGCTTTTGTCGATGCCGTTAGCCATGATGTCGGCGAGGAGATCCAGGTAGGGTTGCATAGTGCTCTTAGGTCGAAAATTGGCGGGCAGTATAACTTGCCGGCTTGATGAATACGACTGTCACATGGTGGTGTTTAAGCAGCGCTGATGGCTGCCACCGAGAAGCTTAGCGGCACGGCAAAACCGCTTGTCGGTAGCCATAAACGTTTCGTGGGCACCGCCAACGGATAAAATGGCGCCGCTGAAAAGCTCGGAGGCAACAACCGAGCGTTGGCGGTTGTTGCCGGGATGCTCATCGACACCATTGAACGAAGTGGCGGTACCATCAATCAATTCGCTGTAGCATCCAAGCGAAAGTGTTGGTTTTTTTTACACTGGCGACCAAAATCAACGCGGCTTCCGCTGCCGCTCTTCAATAACCCGATTAGTTTTAAACACTTAACCATGAGTGGCGCCAATTTTGCTGGTGGTTTTACGAATAGTCGAAAACCTTTAGGCACTGACTACGCAAACCCTTGAAATCAAACGATAGACCAACAGCGCAGCAACTTCGGAGAACGCCATGCAATTTAAAATTTTATTACCTTCAGCTTTATTGGCACTTTCCGCCATACCGACCGCAAGTTCCGCGCAAGGTGTGAGTTTGGCAGCGGGCTTTACAGACTTCAGCACATGGAGCCTTTATGGCTCGGCAACTGCAATCAACGCGACTCCCGGCAATGGCTTTACCTACAGCAACTTGGAGTTGACCGTACCGGGAACTGGCGGTAGCGCCGGCGCCGGATTTGCTCCGGCCGCGATCACGCTAGACCTCAACCAAGCCTTCAGCTTTGACTTTCATTTCTTTATTCCGGCCAACACCGGTATTCGCGGAGACGGTTTAACTTTCACGTTATCGGATGCACCCGGTATTGGCGGCGGCGGTTCGGATTTGGGCTACGCCGGACTATCAAACAGCCTGGCATTCGCTGTCGATACATTTAATTTCGGCGGCGAACCGGAATCTCCCAGTATTCAGATTCTACAAAATGGCGATGTCAATCCGCTGGCCTACACCGAAACAGGCTTGGGGGATTCAATCAGAGACCCAAACTGGCAATGGCGCGCTACTTTTACCTACACGCCATCGGGTTTGCAGGATGAAACTGGCGATCTGACCGGCACTATTTACCATGCAGATTTGGGCACGTTTTCTGTCACCGCTACGTCAGTGGATTTAAGCAACCTGGGTACGGCAGTGGCAGCTGGTCATCAGTTGTATTATGGCTTTACTGCCGGGAACGGTTTAGCCGACGACGGCCATTTTGTCACTTCGGCGACCCCCGTGCCTGTTCCGGCTGCGATATGGTTGTTCGGCACTTCTATCGCCGGGTTGTTTGGGTTCAACCGTCGCCGTTCGGCATAACAGCTTTCGAACTCTTTCCCATTAGCCAAATTGGCGTGATTTTCACGCCAATTTGTTTGGTTGGACTAAATCATTAGGCTAGCAAAAACAAATAGCCGCCATTACGGAAACTCTGAAGAAGTTGATTCCACAGATACCCTAAAGGGCACAAGTGACTTCACAAGCTCTCGGCAACTGCTCCTGCGAACTCCCGCATTCTTGCAGTGGATCACGAACGGAATCAATAACATACCTCGTCTCCATGCCCTGCGGGTACTGAGCCTGTCGCAGGACTAAGCACGTTGGACTCAACAATTCCGCTAAAAGCTCAACCGTTGGCAGATAGAAATATGCCTCAAAGTGTCTCAACCAAAGCCCTGGAACTCCTAAATTCCAGCAATTTGCCATAGGCCATCGGCTTGGCATGCGGATAACCCTGCCCAAATTCGCAAGCCATTTCCCGCAAAATCAATTCTTGCGCGGGCCGTTCGACGCCTCCGGCTATGGTTTTTAGTCCCAGGCTTTTGACCATGGCCGAAATCGCCCGAATAATGGCTTTACTTTCCGCGGCCATATCAGCGTCCGAAACAAGGGATTTGTCGATTTTCAGAAACTCCAATGGCAGACGGCGAAGATTATTCAAAGAAGAATAGCCGGTGCCAAAATCGTTGATCGCGGTCTCAACCCCGTGCGACTTTAATTCCCGCAAACGATCAGAGTTTGAAGCGGCTGGATATTGCCGAAAAGACTGATACACTTCGCCGTCAAGCTCATGCCCGGAAATTAGTAGCCGGCAAAACCACCGCTTTTTTGCGCGATGCAAGACTGGCGCTGAGCAATAGAAAAAATTTATTTACACTGATCGCGAGCTGAGTAATAGTTTTGCCCTAGCGTTTAATCAACAGGAATCCAATGAAAAATCTGTTCTTCGTTTTTGCCCTGTTCCTGTCCGTCGACAGTTGGGCCGGGGTTTTTAAATGCACTGACGCAAGCGGTCACACTAATTATCAATCGTCGCCCTGCACGGTGGAACACAAAGCGGTGCAGATGAATACTAAAACCGGCAGCAGCGTCGATTTAAATGCGCTGGAAAGGCAGCAAGCCGCGGAAGCCGAATTGAAAAAGCAGCAGTCTGCGCAGGAACAAGCCGAGCACCAGGCCAAACTCGACGCCATCGCCAAAAATAAGCAAGATGCCAGAGTTCAGAGTGAAATGACCCAGACGCTAATTAAGCAAAACCCCATGCAATTTTCCGCATTCGCCATCCCACCTTACGACCCGGAAAAACTACCCGCGCAAGTCAAACCCTTCGAAACGCGCCTGCCGGATGTCGAAAAATTCCGAAGGCTGGCCGCACAAAAAGCCTTAGCCAGCGGCGAGTGTCAACGCATCGAAGCCGATGAACTAACCGGGAAAAGCAAACCGGATCAGCTAAATTTTCTGATTAATTGCAGCAGCGGCAAAACCTTTTTGTTCAACGAGGCTGATCTCGTTCAACCATGATTGTCGGCAAAACGCTGTTTATCACCGGCTGCTCTTCCGGCATCGGTTATCACACCGCTCTGTTTTTGAAACAGCGCGGCCACCGGGTGATTTGCTCCGCGCGTAAGCCCGAGGATGTAGAGCGTTTGCGTGGTGAAGGCTTCGAATGTCTGCAACTTGATTTGGCGGATTCTTGTAGCATTTGCCAAGCAGTGAGTGAGCTAATCGCACTGACCGACGGCAAGATCGATGCGCTGTTCAACAACGGCGCCTTTGGTCAGCCGGGTGCCGTGGAAGATTTGAGTCGGGATGTGCTGCGGCATCAATTCGAAACCAATCTGTTCGGCACCCACGAATTAACCAACCTGCTATTACCGCTGATGCGCAAACAGGGCCATGGCCGGGTGATCTATAACAGCTCGGTACTAGGGTTCGTGGCGATGAAGTTTCGCGGCGCGTATAACGCCAGCAAATTCGCGTTGGAAGGCTTGGCGGATACCTTGCGCTTGGAATTGCGCGGCACCGGCATTCATATCGTGTTGATCGAACCGGGACCGATAGCAAGCCGTTTCCGGGAAAATGCCTTTGCTTTGTATCAAAAACATATCGATGCCGAGCATAGTTTTCATAAAGACACCTACAAAGCCATGGAAGCCCGGCTGCAAAAGCCCGGCCCGGCCGCACCGTTTACGTTACCGGCCACCGCAGTCGCGGAAAAAGTGGCGCATGCCTTGGAGTCGAATCGGCCGAAAATTCGCTACCGGGTGACAGTGCCCACACATTTGTTTGCTTGGTTGAAACGGCTGCTGCCCAGCGCATGGCTGGATAAGCTGCTAGTCAGCGTCGAATAAGGCCGCAGCGGCATTTTTCCACCGCCGAAAAAACCATAAAAACCGCTATAAACAGACTAGCAAACAGAATGAACTGTGCTATCATCCCGGCCCAACATGTAGTGGTTAAAGCGGTTGGGTTAGCAGCTATATGTTCTTATAAAAATAACTGTGAGGTTCAATACATGAAAATTTTAAAAAGTGCTGTTATCGCGTTCTCTTTAGCTGCTGCCATGGGTTCTTTCTCTACCGCTGCGGTTGCCGAAGCAGGCAGAACTAGCTACAAACCTATCGATGCAATCAATATGGTTCTGGAGCGTATTGCTACTGCCGAGACTGCGATTAACAATGGCGCTGAAGACGCTGAAGTTGCAGGTCTGATCAAAAAAGCGGCTGATATTTCCGAAGAAATCAATGCCAACGATAAAGTTGCCAGAGATAACTCTAAAGTTAGACAACACCTGAAAGCAGCCATCTCTTCTGCTAAAGCTGCTAATTTGCAAGAATCCAAAGAACATTTGGCTAAAGCGAAAGCAGGCACAGAAGCTTTGAAAAAATTGCTGTAACTCATTACGCGCAGGGTGTCTTGCTTCAGGACACCCTGTTTTTTCACCTCCGCCAAGCTCTCGTCGCCTGATCAGGCAAATCTACAAATAAAACAGTTTTTTCTCTATCTGGCTTTCCAGCCAAACCAACAGCTCTGCAGCGCTTCCAGCGTTCGCCTCACCTGAATCAAACACCGCACCAGCACTTAATACTTGCCAGCGATTCAGCAACGTATTTAATTTGGCCGCATTAGTCGCGGTGAAATGAAACTGACGAAGCACCTGTTTGTATAACTCGGTTCCCGTTGCCGGCAACGCTCCCCTGAGCTTAGTCAGCGCAGAGATCATAGCTTCCACGCTAGCTAAACGCGCCTGCACCCACGCAGTCACCGATTCTTCATTGATATTCTCCAGTGCCGATTCGGCATTATCCGATACCACTTTTAAACAGTGAATCAATTCGCTGGAGCTGAATTTAACGGCTATTTCGTAAAACGCCGCAGCCTCCATATCGCGCAGATTGTCGTCGCTATACTCGGCATCGGCTCTGGACAAGGTAATTAGCGGTAGAGTCTGGCAAGGAGCCTCGAAAGCCAATTGCGGATAAAAACGCCGTTGGGTTTCAGCGTCGGTGATTTTATCGGCCAAAAAACAACTGCCTAGCGCCTGGTGGCGATGCCCGGCGATACCGAAATTGAGCAGAATAGGTTGGGTAACTTCGGGAAACTGCGCCAGCGTATAAGCCACCGCGCCAGCCATCGCAATTTTGCCCACACCGCTAATCACCACAGCAATGTCAGCGTTACGGTATATTGCGAAGGGTCGTTTTTGCGGCAGTTTTTTTAACCGCCAAGCCTGGATTAACGGCTTGGCCTCACAGGGCAATGCGACAAAGATAAAAGTTGATGGTGCAAAGTCAATCACAGTTTTTAAGAAAAATTCCCTTATATTTTAATCAATTGTTGAATATTCATGATAATTCACATAAATTTAAGGTTCGTCAATTTTCAAAGGGAGACGTGCCGTGACTGAAATGAATTCCGTAGCTAACAACACCAGTTCAAATAACTTGCATCTGGTGACAGCATTGCAGGAAGAACGCTCCGCCGTATGGGCTTTGTATTGCCAACTTGCCGAAATGAAACCATTCTCCAGCGAGAACGCGATTAGGCCGATGCTGTCCGAGTTTTCGCAATTGCTGATAGATTACATATCGTTTGGTCACTTCAGCATCTACGAACATCTAATAGCCGAAAAGCAGCATCAAACTTCAGCGCTGTCTCACGCTGAACAGATATATCCGGCATTCTCCAGCACTACCTCGTCGGCTGTCACTTTCAGCGACACTTACGATGACGGCAGGCGTAAATTTAATACCGAGAATCTGGCGCAGGATTTATCCATGCTTGGCGAACGGCTGGCTGAACGAATGGAGTTGGAAGACCGGCTTTGCTCCATGCTGCTGCATTGATTGGCTGATATTGCCCCTGAGAAGGCAGCTGAATCGCCTATTTGCCTTCGGCTGCCGAAATCCCTGAAACAGATCCGGCTGCGCCCTTAATAAACAAGTCCTTCAACCGACTGAAGGCCGCCTGCAAGGTTTTGTCCATCACCACTTGATTGCCTACCGACACAATTACCCGCGCCAGCTCAGGCATCTTGGTTTTAGTCGCCAGCATATAAATAGGCTGCACATATAAAATCGAATTACCCATAGTCAATATCACCATCCGGCCTTTTTTAACTTCCGAGCCTTGTTGATTCCATAAGGTAAACTGCGAGGCAATTTCCGGATTTTGATCGATCAGCGCATTGACCTGAGATGGTCCGTTAACCTGCACAGCCTTAGGAAATTTGAAAATAGTGATACCCGGCTTGTAACTGTGGTCGCAACTTTTTTCGTCAACTGTGCCGGCAATCCCAACCATGCTTAAATTGTCCCTATGGATCGGGGTCATCGGATTAATCATCACAAACTCCTCCAAATCGTTGCAACGATCAAAGTCCATCGTAATGAAATAGGGCAATACCGGCTGACCATCCACGGAGGCGAATTGCCAGGTTTCCGCCTGCTCATAAAACAACTCCGGGCTGTTTTGATGATATTTAGCGTAAATTTTCATCTGCATATAGTACAAGTCGCGCGGATAACGCAGGTGCTGCATTAGCTCGTCGGGCATTTCCCGCAAATTTTTGAAAACGCCCGGATACGCGCGGTTATAAGCGTTGATGATCGGATCCTTTGGGTCGGAAATATAGTAATCGACGCTGCCGTCATAGGCATCGACCACAATTTTTACCGAGTTACGGATGTAATTGAACTTGTGCTGGCCGTCCAGATAATCGTCGGCTGCCGGTTTGGAGACCGGGTAATAATTGGATAAGGTATAGGCGTCCTGTATCCAGTAGAAGCGTTCTTTGTTAACGACTAAATACGGATCTTTATCCAGATGTAAAAACGGCGTTAGCGCGGTAATTCGCTCGTCGATATTACGACGCAGCAGTAACTTGCTTTGCGCGGATATGTTTGGCGAGAAAAAGATTTTTTCGTCTTTCAGATAAAACGCGAACAACATTTTTCTGAACAGCGACGGAATCGGTATGCCGGAGATACCCTGATAATCCAGCGATTCCCCTGGCGCGGTGCTGGAAATGTCGGTGACAGCCAAATTGTTTGGCACGATCGCGTAGCGATATTTCTCCAAGCCGTAATAAATGTCGGGATATTTCACGGAAAATCCGACATCCGAGGTCATGTTCAAATCGCGCAAGTACCAAACGATAGGAATGCCGGCATCCTGAGCAGCCGGCGATATGACCGCGCCGTACCCATGGGTGTAGCGCAAATGGGTGTTTTCCCAGTTTTGCGCCTCTTTGGGTAGTTTGTCGATGTTGACTTCACGGGCCGCCAAATTGACCTGTTGATGATGTCCGTTAATGAAATATCGGTCTTCATCGACAGTCGGAAAGCCATAATAAGGCCGAATTCCTTGTAGCTGCATATAGCTGTCGATCAGAAATTCGCGATCCCATACCGGAATATTTTCGAAATGCTTTTTGGTCGACCAGGCTTCTATATCTTTGGTGGCGTCCAGATTGACCTGAAAATCGACGGTTTTAATATTGTTTAAATCGAATGCCGCCATGGTGGCATCAATGTTATGCCGAATCGAATCACCTTCGGTGCGGGTAAAATTAGGCTTGACGATAAATTTTTCAATCAACTCCGGTATGGTATGGGAGCCTTGCAAGCCCCAAACTGCCAAAAACCCTAAGGAGGCAACGATTACCGGGGTTTTGCTACGATGTCTCTCCGACAAGGCGTAAAAAACTACCGATATGGCAATCGCCAAAAAGAACAGGACTTCAAGCCAAATCATCGGCAACTTGTAACGCAATTCGACAAAACCGGGGCCAAAAAACACCGGCTCATTACCCGCCGAATATAACAAGGCGAAGCGTTCCAGCAAAAAGCCCCAAATCACAAATAACACTACAAATGCAAATAGCATCGTCAAATGGATCTTCGCTCCCAGTGGAAATTCCTTGCTTTGATTGGGTACAAACACATGCTCCATCCAGTACAGCACACCGGTCGCCAAGAACACAATAACCGCCGTGGTTAGCAACTCCTTCTGAATCAGCATGTAAATCGGATAGGAAAACATGTAGAAGCTGACATCGTTGCCGTATACCGGATCGACGATACCCGATGCGCTACCGAAGAAAAACAGCAGCGCCTGCTCCCATTGCAAATAGAACGGTACAGCAATAACTACGGCAAGTAGCAATGAAATGGGGGTATAGACTCGGGCCGAACCGCTCATGAACACATCGGCAAAGCGTTGAAAACGCCGACGCTTGGAATCGTCCATCAATATTTCATCGGGTGGGTTCAGGCCCAGGTAGCGAGAGGCAATCCAGAAGTGGAACAGGAAAACAGCAAAGAAAAATGCAGTAACCGCACCGGAAAAAATAAATCGGTAGAGTAATTTCAACCAAAAGTAAGCTTCGAATTCCAGCGAACGGAACCACCATAAATCCACGAAAAAATCGAGAAACACGAAGTAGAACGCGACGTATAGCACAATAGCAGCCGCCAGGGTTGCTAAAGTGATCGCCGGCAACAGTTTCCAGTTACGCATAATTTCCTCTTTACTTAGATATCCGAGCGCCTACTTGCGGAACATGGCGCCAACCAATGGCCGACAATGTCCCCTTAACATCAATGGCTGAGCATTCTAACACCCAAATCCCGATTGTGATTGTCCGGCATATTGCCTGATTGTTGACTGGATTGCCGAGTTGTTTGCCGCGGGGAAAAGAGGCGCGATCAAACCGATATCAAAAAGTTGATTGTCTCGGTCAAATGACAGGAAGCGGGAGATGTGCCAAATGAGAGCAACGGCAGTAGGTCGCCAATTTTTGCCGGATTTTAGGGCGCAGGATGGTGAACAATTCGACATGATCATAACAATACAGCCTTGTTTTGTATCACCGTCACAGCTTAAGACATCATGCGGCTTTCATGTAGGCCGATAGCAAAACGCCGCTGCCGGGCTTTAGCTCGGCAGCGGCGCTGGTTTGACGCGAAGCAGTGACAGACTACTTTTTAAACATCGCCATGATCCGCTGGCGATTGGCAAAGCCGACATAACTCAAGCCACCCAATATCAAGCCATACAGCAATTGCCCGAGAAATGACGACTGAGTTCCGGCTGCTTCCGCTTTCGCTGCAGCGTCGCCCGTATTCAACGGGGGAGGCGGTGGCGGCACAAAAGCCACTTGCTTTTTATTATTGATTTCCGGCAAGCCTAAGCTTTTCCAGGCATCGTAATCCTGCCAGGCCGGATATTTACCTTGCCAGAATTCTCTGGTGAAGTAAGGCGCTAAGCTCATGCCATGGACTTTTGGGATACCTTTCTCATCGGAAAAGCCTTTGTATACCACCAAACTGATGTCGCCGCCCTCGCCGATACCGTTAGTAGTGAAGGATTTCTCGACGTGGTCGTGAAACATCCAAACGCCTTGGCCGAAGCTGTTCAAACCGTCATCGACCCCGCTCAATTCCAGATCGATACGCTGGGCCGGCACCATGCCGTGCACGTCGCGTTTAATATAAGAGGATGGACCGTTATCGACGCCGTCGTAATGGGTCACCATCGGCTTGTGACCGTGCACGTGCAGTGCAAATGCTTCTTCATGACCGTTCAACACCCGCAATTTGACCTTTTTGTTTTCTTCCATCAGGATCAGCGATTCCCTTAAGGTATAAGGAAATGAGCGACCATTCAGCATGAAATAATCGGGGGTAGCATCAGTAATGTCATATTCCTGATTCATCCGCCGGGCAACGATCCGCGGATCATTAGCGGATCGCACCATTTCATGCAATTCCTTATCAACCGATTGATAGTGTAGATCGAACTCGGCCGCATATTTTTCTTTGACCGCTACCGAGGGATGGCGAACCTGTCCATTACCGACATTGAAAACCTGTACCCAGTTATTGGGGCGATTTTCCTCGACCACAAACATACCTTGCAAACCCATCGGAATATGGGTGTGCGGCTGTACATGGCAGTGATAATACATGGTGCCGGGTTGGCGCGGCTTGATCACATAAGTTTTGCTTTGGCCGGGCAAAACATCCATCTGCCCGGTTTGACCGACACCATCGTTACCTTCACCACTATGATCCATGTACGGATGATCCACACCATGCAAGTGGATTGAGTGCGGAAAGTAATGGCTGTTTTCCAGAACCAACCAAACAATATCGCCTTGTTCGACCCGTATCGTCGGTGATGGCGCGCGCAATAAAGGGTTCGCCACCGGCTCGTACAAGCTCAAGGTAGACATATCGCGAGTTTTCGGCGCGTAGACCCAGAAAGTCGGTTGGATGCCGGGGGCAACGTCAAAAGTGGTGGTGGGATCTTTCATGTCTGGCGAATGGCCGTTCAGTTCGGCAATTTCCAGCTTAATAATATAGTGGTCGGGGTCGCCGTCGCCGTCCATATCTTCGCCGAGCGTGATGGCATCAGCGGCGAGTTGTGTCTCCATTAGGGTAGACATTGAAATGTTATTGGTGCCTTTAACAAAAGCAGCGATTTCAGCAGGATTATCGGGGTTACACATCCGTGATTCTTGTATTTCGACTCCGTCGATCACTTGCGCATCACGCCACTTGGCATCGGTAAATTCGGAACAAACTTCCTCTGCCGCACCCATCTTGACGCTATTGGTCGCCGGTAGTTTGTCTACCGCTGCCATAGCCCATTGCGACGCCGGAAGCAGGATGGCGCCACACAGAATGGGGATAACCTTTTTATGCATACAAAACCTCATAAAACAGACGAATTGACGGAAGCCTTAAAAAGGTTTCCGAATATCAGAAAAGCCAGATACTGTAACCAGAACCCATGGGTAAAGTACAGTAATTATTTAATAAACTCGCGACAATCCTGACCGTTATTACACAGCTACCAAACGATGTAATTCGGGAAGGCGGCTAATGCCTTATAATTCCATGACGAGCGATTATTGCCAGTCAATCCGCGACATTTTTGCAACAGACCACTCAGCCAGATTATGCCCAGCATCAGAGTATTGCTTTGTTTGATTTTCATTTTTTTAGTTCACGGCAGTTTCGCCTGGTTGAACAATCAGCCGCAAGACGCTGGTACTGACGTACCCTCCGGCAAGTTGATGAGCCTGTCCTTCGCGCCGTTCCGGGAGGGCTTTAGTCCGCTGGAGGAAAAATTCCCGTTGCCGGAGCATATCGATGAAGACTTGCGCCTGCTGGCCGACAAAACCGAAAGCATCCGCACTTACTCCAGCCTTGGCGGCCAGCAACCCACCCCGGGGTTAGCCCGCAAACACGGATTGAAAATGATCCAGGGCGCCTGGCTTGGTTACGGTTACAAAGACAACAGTAATGAAGTCAATGCGTTGATCAAATCGGCCAATGAAAACCCCGACGTCGTGAAACGAGTGATCGTCGGCAACGAAGTGCTGTTGCGTGGTGATATGGATGTCGACCGACTGATCGGTTATATCCGCGAAGTGAAGAAAGCGGTCAAGCAACCCGTGTCTTACGCCGACGTTTGGTCGATGTATATGAAATACCCCAAACTGATCAATGAAGTGGATTTCATCACTATCCACATTCTGCCGTACTGGGAAGACGAGCCGATTTCAGTGGAAAACGCTTCGCAGCATCTGGAAAAAATTGTCAAACAGGTGGAAGACGAAGCCCGCGGCATCGCCCCCGGCAAACCTATATTGATAGGCGAGTCCGGCTGGCCCAGTGCCGGCAGGCAGCGCGGCATGGCCATTCCCGGCGTAGTCAACGAAGCCAAATTTATTCGCGGCATGATTCAGGTCGCCAATCGCCATGGTTTTGATTACAACATCGTCGAAGCGTTTAACCAACCCTGGAAAAGCGAGTTGGAAGGTGTAGTCGGCGCCAACTGGGGCTTGTTCTCGGCGGACCGCGAACCGGTATTCCCGTTGACCGGTCCGGTCAACGAAACGCCCAATTGGCCGATCCGCTTTGCCGTCGCCTCGCTGATCTGGTTGCTGGCAATCGTGAAGTATGCCAAAAAGCTGGAGCAGGTCTCGCTGATCCGCATGTTAGCGTTTTTCACTCTGGCGCAAGTCTTTAGTGTTTGCGTGGTGACATTGGCCGACTTTCTTTGGTACACCAGTTATAGCACCTGGCAAAGGCTTTATACCGTAGCGCTGGTAATCGCGAATACAATTCTCGGCGCGCTACTGCTTGAGCGTGGTAGCGATATTTTGATTGATAAATCAGGCTGCATTAAGTTGGCCAATAGCTTGAGAGCCGGTTATTTAATCTTTATATTGCTAGCGCTTTATAAAACCTACGGACTGGCTATGAATGGCCGTTATTTGAGCTTTCCGATCGAACAATTCACCGTTCCGGCTTTTGGGGTAATCGGTTTGATTGCTTGTTTATGGCTAAGTGAGCGCAAATTCAATGGCCGAGTTTTGGCGTTTGATAGCCTAATTGGCGGGGGGTTGCAAAGCCGCCGTGACCGGTTCTTTGCTTATTTACTTAGTTTTGGCGCTATCGCACTGATACTGGGAGAAGCCAAAGCCTTTCTGGATGGTCGCGATTTCATTCAAGCCCATCCCGGCTTATCCGAGGGCCTTCCCGTTGCGTTGAGCTATACCCTATATAACCAACAACTCCTTGGCTGGCTTGCTTGCCTGCTTATCCTATCCTTGCCGTTCTGGACTAACAATCCTAGTAAGCAGGACGCTTAAGTTTTCCGTTAACGGGTATTACGCCGTAATACCCGTTTTTTCCCGAACAAATCGCATCCAATATCGAGTGACAGTTTGCCGCGCGTCAATTTGTCACATTTTCAAAACACACATCCGCCATTAAACTGTATGCAACTCTTATGTATGCGCTCCCTCTCCTAAAGGGTAAAGAGTTTTAATATCCTTCCTCAATGCGGCCTCTGGGCCGCATCTTTTTTCTGGATGAGGTCGCTGTCTATGGAACGAAACTACTACTCGACTACGTCAACTTTCGTGCATCCTAACGAACTAAATTGGCGCACAGCTTTTCATGAAGCCGGACATGCTGCGGCTATCCATCTTGGCAATCGCCAAAAACAATTACCTCCGGTATTTTTCGAAATACATGTCAAACGGCCAGTTAACGCTTACGACGATTTTTTTGCGAAAGTCGTAGACGGCAACTTAATCCAAAACTTGCCGATTGCCGTCGTGGAAAGCTTTAACGACTTATCTGACGACAATCAGCAGCACGCCTGCCAACGCGCTTACGAAGCGGATGTAGTCAACTTATTGGTTGGGCCGTTGGCTGAAGCAAAATACGTGTCCATTCGCGACGACGAAGTTTTTAATATTAATCTAATAAGTTTCAATGCTTTACATAACTACGGCGGCTACAGTGATTTGGAAAAGGCGCTCAGCTACCTGGATCACTTTATCGCGTCAAAAACCCAGCGCGAAGAGAAAATGCAGGAATTGTTGCTCCAGGCTTATCGCTTTATCGACAATCGCCGCCATTGGAAATGTATCCTTAATTTAGCCCACTATATCCTGGACAGTCAGCAGGAAATCATCTCCTGCGATGAGGCAATCGGCATATTTGATCGCTGCCTGACTGCCAATACACCGTTCAGATCGGTTCGTTACCCATTTCTGTTTGGCTGAAAGTAAGCGAACAAATTGTTCAGGTGTGGGGAGCGATTTTGTAGGGGCGGCGCTAAAAAACTAACTTTTCGCGCTAGATAGTCTGAGAGTCTAAACGAACCGCCAAAAAGTGGGCGTCAGTAAAGACTATGGCTCGAACACCGTACAGCGATTACGCCCGCCTTGTTTTGACTGATAGAGCGCCTGGTCGGCCCGCACGAACACATCGTCATGCATATCGCCCTCATTAAACTCACTGATACCGCAACTCAGGGTTAGATTGACATTTTCGCCGTTAGAATTAAATCCGCAACTCTGAATCATCTTGCGGGTGTTTTCCGCCATTTCCAGCGCCTGAAACGCATTAGTATTCGGCATCAGCATGACAAACTCTTCGCCGCCGTAGCGAGCCACGAAGTCTGTTTCCCGACAGTTATTCAGTAATAATTGCGCAACCAAAGCCAGGGTTTTATCGCCGGACTTGTGGCCGTAGGTATCATTGATTTGCTTGAAAAAATCAATATCCCAAATGATCAGCGCTAGCGGCGCTTTATAACGCTTCCAACGCTTCAATTCCATTTCCGCGCGATTGTTGTATGCCAAGCGATTCGGCAAGCCGGTCAAGGAGTCGTTTAGGGCTTTGTCGTGCTCTATCTTGAGTTTAACGCGCAGGGTCTCGGTCTCGGTTTCCAACTCCTGCAATTTTTGCGTCATTAACTCAATTTTTTCTTGCGCATCCCGCTGCCTTTCATCTTCTATTTGTTTATGCTCAAGTAACCGCTCCAATAACCGATCAAGATGCTCGGCTGTCTGGTTCTTTAACATATCAAGTTCATCGGCAGCTTGTGTTGAGTCCTTTAGACTGCCCACTTGCCTATGAATTTCTGTATTCATAATCTCGCGATCATCAATCAATGCTCGATTAGCTTGCCCAGCTGTTTCTACGTCTTGTCCGAGCTCGTCCAGCTTCTCGCTCAAATCGCCTAGAAACACATCGATGCCTTTCTGCTCGGATGCGCTGTAATCTTTGATATTCAGCAGCAAGGTAATCGCCGAGTCGATGACTTTCTTATACGAATCCTCACTGAGATTAGCCCTGACCCGTTGCTTTAACAGCGAGGTCTGTTGCTGAAAACGCAAGGGAACCTCGGCATCGCTGAGCAGTTCATCCAAACGCTCCAGCAAATAGTTGTTTTGCAACGCAGGACCATCGTCTTCCCCCGCGCTAACATCCTGCTTGGCTTGCTTGGAAATGTGTAACAAAGTTTTAGATACAGCTTGCAATTCGGACAGTAGTTCATGGGAGTTCGCACCGCTCCGCAATTTGGCGCCTATCGCAAGCAGATGCGGCTCCAGCAACTTGTGGCTGCCTTGGCAAAAAATCAACAGCTGGATGACCAGCTTGTATAAAAACTTTTCGTTATCGAGCGGAGCGGAGTAAGGGGTAGCAGTCGCCATGTCTATCCGACTTGGTTACACGACAACACAGCGGTTACGGCCGGTTTGTTTGGCGCGGTACAAGCCTGAATCGGCTCTGTTGAAAATCGATTCATTATTATCTCCATCGATAAACTGGCTAATTCCGCACGATAAGGTAATAGACACTTTGTTGCCATTCGCATTGAAACTACTTTTTTCCACGGTTTTTCGAAGTTTTTCCGCTATCACTAAGGCGGATTTGGCATCTGCGCCGGGCAATATCATCACAAACTCCTCGCCGCCGAAACGGGCTACAAAATCGGTTTCCCGGCAGTGTTTGAATAATAATTCGGCAATAACAATCAGGGCCTTATCCCCGCACTTATGTCCGTAAGTGTCGTTGATGTTCTTGAACAAATCCACATCCCAAACCATCAGCGTCATCGGCAATTTATGCCGTCGGCAACGCGCCATCTCATCCGCCAAACGATCCTCGAATGCCAACCGATTCGGCAGATTAGTCAACGGATCGCGGGTTGCGCGATGTTGAGCAAGATCCAGCTTCGAGCGCAAATCAGAAGACTCGGACTCCATTTCCCGCAGCCTTTGCGACAAGATCTGCATTTCGCGCTGGGCCTTATCCCGTTCCTGTTGTTCCTGAAGATTGTGCGCTTGAATTTGTTGCGTGATAGTGGTTAATCGACTACTGACAATTTGTTTCAGCGGCTCAAGCTGCGTCGCGTTCTCCGACTTTTCGCGTAGCTCCATGATTTGCTCGGATACGGCCTGATCCAGCAGATTACGCTTCTTAACTCTTATTTCGTTTGCGGCGTTAACGCCGGTCGCTTTTACACCTAACTCGGTTAATTGCTCGGTCAATTTCGACAAAAATGCCGCCATCTCCTGCTGTTCCGATTCCAAATGTTTTTTTACCGCCAACAGCAAGGCAACCGTATCGTCAAAAATAGGCCCTAAGGCTTGATCAGCATGCAGCCGGTTTTTGATCTTTTCGGCATCTTCGGCAAACACCAACGGAATTTCAGCATTGTCCAACAAGCGGACCAGTTGAATATTGATAGCTTTAGCATCTGCCCCGGTCAGTTCCAAGGCCAAGTCAATGTTGGCAGGCGGCTTGTTGTCTTCTATAAGCTCCAACAGGGCCAGATAAAAGGCCTGATTGTTACTGAAGAGGCGGTTTTCGTATTTTTCGCGAATCTCATCGAGCTGATCCAAGTGTCGGGGATATTGCTTGCCAAGAAACTCGAACAGCAATGAAGCGTCCATGAGGGTAGGCTCAGGCGATTCTTCCAGCATTATCAGCGCGTTGGAAAATGCCGATAGCTCTTTCTGCAATTGCTGACTTTGCAGGCCGCTTTTTAATAAATTGCGAATACGGTTTAAGTGAGGGTCGAGTTGCCGGTTCAGGCCTTTAACGGCCAGCGCAAAACGGACGATGGTTTTGCACAACAACTCTTCGTTGGCTTTGTATTGTTTTTCAGTGTGTTCCTGGTCGTCCAACAGCTTGAGGTATTTTTCCTTCCACCTGTCCGGACCCTCATCCTTGTTTTTAAAAAAAACCATGAAACGTGCCCTAATTCTGAAATTCTTAGTCGCTTGATTATAGACTATCGTTGAATTTGTGAAGAATATCCTACAATCAGCATTCGCCCCTCACGTCCTTGTGCGGCAATTCGTTAGTTGGCCGTTTATTTTTTCTGACTTTCTTGTGCTATCAATTGATTAACAACGGTCAACATATTGGCTTGGGATTTGGCGGACTGCGCAGTGACTTTGTATTTACCGTTGACGATCAACGCAGGTACACCGCTAATACCATAACGCGGACCGGTAGACTCGGCCTGACGCAATTTGGCATCGACTAAAAATGAGTTAAAAGCGCTACGAAACTCCTCGTCCTTAACCCCATGATCGGCAAAAAACTTCGCGAGTTCGTCTTCGCTGACTAATTTTTGCTTCTTGTTTTGAATCGCATCGAACAGATCGGCATGGACTTTATCCAAAACGCCCAACGCTTCGGCAGTAAAATAAGCCTTGGCATGCTTGCCCCACAGATCGCTGAATACCGCCGGTTGACGGATAAACTCAACATGGGCCGGCTTGGTTTTCAGCCATTCCACCATGGCCGGCTCCAGGCTATAACAATGTGGACAGCCGTACCAAAAAAATTCTATCACTTCGATCTTGTCCGGATTTTGTACCGGCTGCGCCGGCGTTATGGCTTCGTAACCGCCTTCAGCATTTGCCAGAGAAGAAAAGCTCAACAGTCCCAATAATGCGATTATTTTTAACATCAACGTTCTCCGTAATAATGTATTCCCGATAAAAAACCATGTTCACGCTAAAATGCGCAAACAATTTGACAACAAACCGAGCGCAACCATCAAGCCAAGGACTTGTCATATCCACGCTTCGTCAAGCTCTCACGCAGTCATACCGCATCTTTCAAGCAAATGACAATCCCACAATCTATCGGCAATAAACCCCTGCGAAGACTGACCTTACCCAATTTTCAAGGGTAGGCTAGTTACGCTCCAGCCGTCAGGGATAGCGGTATTCAGTGCGAGGACGGTAGATTGCGACATGAATGAGGAAGAGAGTTTAATCCTTGTGAATTAAGGACTGGATCAAATCCGGCAGAGCAGCGGCTCCGCCGGACAACGAATGCTTATTTCATCGTGGAGATGTAGTAAGCAACCGCTTTAATATCCTCGTCAGTCATTTTGGTGGCGATCATGTGCATCATGTTTTCCCGATTATTGCTGCGCGCGCCGGTTTTGAAATCAGTCAGACTTTTAATCAGATAATCAGCATGCTGAGAATGCAAGGACGGGAACGAGGCCGGCTTATTGCCTTCCGCATAAGGGCCGTGGCATGCCACGCACGCCGATACTTCGCGGCTGATATTACCGTTACGGTATAAATCGCTACCTTGCGTAATTAAGGCGTCCAGCGCGGCTTTTTCTTGCTCGGGTGTTTTAGCAGGCGCATCGTCGTCATCACTCGGCGGCAGTTTCGGCGCCGGATTGGTGGAAATTTTGTTGCCGGCATAATAACTGGCAAGTTCCTGAATTGTCTGATCATCAAGGCCCGCCGCCAATGGTGCCATCATAGGCGCCAAGCGCGCGCCACTCTTGAACGCTTGTAATTGTTTAACCAAATAAGTTTGGTGCTGTCCCGCTAATTTCGGAAACGCCGGCATCGTGCTGTTACCGTCTTCGCCATGGCAGCCCGCGCAACTGGCGGCTTTGGTTTTTCCGGCGCTGGCGCTGGCATTACCTTGCGCGTTTACATGGCCGGCGGCGGTTGCCAACAACAAAGAGATGGAAACAGTCAGCAATTTTTTTATCATTATGGGCCCCTGCTCAGGAAGGTTGATCGACATTAAGCAAGCTGATGTCAGCCGCCGGACGTTATAATGCCCGGATTCTAACCGATTTATAAACACTAAGCGAGACTGTGATGAATCCCATCTACCACCAGGCCAAGTTCATCAACAGCGCCCCCAAACTGAAGGACGCACCGCCCGACCAAGGCATGGAGATCGCTTTCGCCGGCCGTTCCAACGCCGGTAAATCCAGTGCGATCAATACCCTCGTACAACAAAACGCCCTGGCACGCGTCAGTAAAACCCCCGGGCGCACGCAATTGCTGAATTTTTTTGAAATCGACGCGAAGCGCAAACTGGTCGATCTACCCGGTTACGGCTACGCCAAAGTCCCGGAAGCCATCAAAAAAGAGTGGCGGCACATGATGGAAAGCTACTTGCACGACCGCCAAGCTCTGTGCGGCATCGTCCAGGTCATGGACATCCGTCACCCGCTCACCGACTTCGACTGGCAAATGGTCGAGTGGTGCGAGCACCGTAAACTGCCCTTGCACATCCTGTTGACCAAGTCCGACAAACTGAAATACGGTGCGGCCAAGACGACTTTACTACAGGTGCAACGGGATTTGAGTCAGGCGGATATTGTGGTGACCTTGCAGTTGTTTTCGGCTTTGAACAAAGTCGGGATTGACGATGTGCACCAGGTTTTGGATGAGTGGTTTGGATTCCGGAAGATGGTGGTTTCAGAGGATTAGGCTTCCCTGTTCTAACGAGAAACCCAATATCTCCTTTCAAATACCAAATATCTTCTTGCTGAAGCGACAGGAGATTGAGAACAGCGGCCCTGAAACCGCCTGAACGACCAGCAAACCTTTCAACTTCGAATGCATGCTAAAAAAACAGATCTAACTGTTTTGCAACCCAGCGCGACTGTATGCTGATATGGTCCGTCCCGGTTAATTGCGAATCATGGCATCGAGGTCAGTCAATATTATGTCCGGGTTGTTACTGATTTCCTTGCTTAGCTGACTGTTAACCAAGCCCTAAAATTTCCTGGTACCGTCTTTCCCGCGGAAGCGGGAATCCACCGTGACAACTGGGCTCCCGCCTACGAGGGAGCGACAATATTTGCGGGCCGGTTTAATAGTCGGCGCGGCGATATTCTTAATCCGATCATAATCTGCCCTTAATTCTGTTTTAAGCCAGCCTCCCTAGAATTTGCCGCAACTGAATAATTTCCCAACAAGGAGTCGTATATGTTCAGAATGACAAATATCATGTTGATCGGTTTGTTGTTTTCGTCAATGGCTTTGGCCGACGACGATTGGGGCGAGCATCGCCATCATCGGCACCATCATCATCATGGGCACGGCTACGGCCGCGAGTATTATCCGGCTTACCCGGTGGAGCGCGTGTACGTGCCCGAGCGAGTAGTAGAATACGTGCCCATGCAACAGCGCTATTACGCGCCACCGCCACCCCCGCCCGTCAGATATGGTGGTTACGACCAGCGTTCTCCGCAGGGCTTGGTTGGCGGTTTGGTGGGCAGTGCTATGGGTTATGAAATGGGTCGGGGCGACCCATTGGCGGCCGGTATCGGTGCTGCGGCCGGTTCGTGGATTGGCAATGGGATGAATAGATAATGAAGAAGCTCACAGTCTGTTCAGTCACTGCTGCTTGTCTGTTGTTATCGGCTTGCGCTTCGCAAACCGGTTGGACGCCAACCGTCGACACTTACAATAACCAGAACTCTTATCGCTTGAATCAGGATATGCATGAGTGCCAGCAATTGGCGTCGCAAGCGTCCGGGGGCACCGCGAAGGAAACCGCAATAGGCGCCGGCGTTGGCGGTCTGATTGGCGCGGCCGGTGGCGCCGCTTTGGGTGCTGTGCTCGGCAGCCCTGGAAAAGGTGCGGCTATCGGTGCGGCTGCCGGCGGTATCGGCGGGGCATCCAAACAAGGTATTCAATCCGAAGACCGCTATAAAAACGCCTACAACAACTGCTTACGCCAACGCGGCCATCGAGTAGTTAACTGAGCAATCCGTCAAGACAAACCTGCTCGGCAATCTCTTCTGAATTTTTCAAGTCAATCCATTGAAGGCTGCTTGTTTAAGCAGTCTTCCTCGCGGAGAAACAGTTATGTTTTTAGATACGGTATCGGTTTTTTCAAGCCGATTTAGCCTCAACGTGCGGCGATGGCGCGCGGTTATGCCGCTGATGTTTCTTAGTCTGCTTAGTGCTTGTTCCGGTATTCCAACGCTGCAACGCAATGATGATCAAGCGATGCTGCCCGGTACTACCAAGACCACTTACACTAAATCTTACAAAGTTAAAGGTAAAACTTATTCACCCATGCAAAGCGCGTTGGGTTACAAGGCGCAGGGCTTGGCTTCCTGGTATGGCGCAGAATCCGGTAATTTTACTGCCAACGGCGACCGCTTCGATCCGCGGGGTATGACGGCGGCGCATAAAACGCTGCCGATTCCCTCTAAAGTTCGGGTGACCAATCTGCGTAACGGCCGTTACGTGGATGTGGTGATTAACGACAGGGGGCCTTTCAAAGCTAATCGACTTATCGATCTGTCCCAGGGCGCGGCGGAACAGATCGGCATGCGCGGATTGGCGGAAGTGACGGTGGAATATTTGGGAAGTTAGTTTGGTTCAAGCCCGTTGCAGAATGTGTAACTATTCAGCAAGGAGCCCAGCGACTCTTTCCCGGACGGGGATTAGAGGTTACCAATTGTTATTGACCCGGCCATTAAATTCCCAAGATTCGTCATTTTTGCGAAGTTAGGAGCCGTTAGACCACAGAGAATCCATTCTAGCCCCTAAGCTCCAGCCTGCGCTTGGCGCCGAAGCTACTTGCGCGACGATTTCGTTCAGCTAAGTGCTATACGTTTTTGTGTCTTTCTTCCACCATCGCATCGATATATTGCATCACCTCGGCGCTGGCGGCCTCGGCCAGTTGCATTTGCCGAATGATTTCATCGAGCATGCCTGGATCATCCACCCATCTGTCGCGAGAAACTTCATAAGCCTTTTGTGTAGTCCTATGCACATCGGCATGCGGTTGATTCAATTTAGCGTAAGCGCTGGTCGAGCGGAATTTTTCATAACCCAGTCCCTCGTAATACCATTTTCCTAAGCGGCAATTATGGTTGTCTACCATGATGGCTTGGTGATGAGGGCATTCGTTGGCTGTTTCGACGGCCACATAGCCGTTTTGTTTGTAGACCACATGATCGAGTTTAGCCAGGACGCCGAAAGATTTGTCTTTGGCATAAGAAATGTAATCGACCGAGATCTTTGCGGACCGGGATAAATTGGAAAATTGTTGGCGGAAGGAATTGACTTGCGCCAGTATCTCTTGCGAAAGCGCGGAGGAGCTTTCCGCTTCGGTTTGCATTTGTTCAACCCGCTTATTGAACGACTTGAGGGTTCTGGACACCTCAAGTGCGGCGTTCTTGGTGTGTTCGGAGAGATTTTTGACTTCGTCGGCGACCACCGCGAAGCCTCGGCCGTGCTCGCCGGCGCGTGCCGCTTCTATCGAGGCGTTTAAGGCCAGCAGGTTGGTTTGATCGGCAATCCCGGTAATCATCGATAAGGATTCGGTAATTTTTTTACTGTCGTTAATTAGCGCGCCGATTACATCCGATACCGAATGTACATTGGAGTTGATGTCCGACAGGGAATTACTGATGGTTTCTACGGCGGATAGGCTGGCGTTGGCGTTCTCGCCTGTTTCCACAGCAATATTCTCTACCTTCTGCATTTGCTCGGTGATATTGAGCAAGTCGCTTTGATTACCTTTCAGATTGTTGAGCAGATTGTTGGTGTTGAGCGCATGCAGGCCTGCCGATAAACGCCGTTTGATCGTCAGTTTGTCGTTTTCATCCATTAATTTGATGGCGTCGTTCATATTCTTCGCCGACTTTTTCAGTATGCCTGGAAAGCCGTCAACCAGCGCATAACGATCATAATTGCCTTCTGCGGCGTGTTTAAAACAAGAGTTCATTTCTTTGAAGTAAGACTCCATGATGTCCAGGGTCTCATTCAGCTCCCAGGCTATCTTGCCGACTTCGCCCATGCCGCGCGTTTTGGTGACGCGATGATAGAGTTGGCCTTGATTAGTGTGTCTTAACACTTCTTCGATCCGCTCTAAGACCAGCAGGCATTGTTTGCCGGCGTGCCAGGCATCGAAGGCCACCACCGGTAACGGCAGTAGCAAGCCAAGCATGAGCCAGGAAAATCCATGCGTGATAAGCGTGTCGATGAAAGCGGCAACAGTGAAAAATATAATGGTTGCCACCGCATAATTCAGCTTGGTTCTTAAAAACGGAATATTGGCGTTTGAATTCATGGCTTACACTCCGTTGGGTTTATACAGGCTTAACACCAGGCTATTGTAATTTTTAACGCCGGCTTGCTGAACCACGTCGAATAGGTATTCCAGCGATTTATCCGGGGCATCTTTAACTGAATGGCGTTTCTCGATGGCCAACATTTCCTGATAAATCGGTATGATGACCCCAAGTGCGTTACGGGGCGGGTTACGGCGCACCGAATAGTAACCCTGCAATTTACCGTCTTTGTCATAGTCCGGAGTAATGTTGGCAAATACCCAATAATATCCGCCATCCCGGCATAGATTTTTGGCAAACCCGAAAAACTCGTCACCGGCTTTTAAGGTATTCCACATGAATCTAAACACGCCGCGCGGCATATCCGGGTGTCTGATGATGTTGTGTTGTATGCCCAGCAATTGGTGTTCCGGATAGCCGGCGATTTCCATAAAAATGCGATTAGCGTAAGTGATCCGCCCCGAGGTGTCGGTCTTGGAAACGATAAAATCGTCATCCGCGAGTTTTTTTTCGTTATTGTTAGGCGTGATAGTCGGCTTCATATTCCGTACCTTAATTTGGGGCTATTGGTGGTCAGTCCAAGCATATTTTGCGCGAAAACCGGATGAGCTTGATCATGAACGCATCGGACATTGCTTCGATCCGGGGTTGCGATAGCCGCGCATGTTGTGTGGTATTCGCTCGCCACACAAGATTAGCTCAATTGAGCAAATTAATCAGGAGGCGTTTGATTGAAGTGGCTTCGAAGGGCTTGTCAAGTATGGCTGATACTTCGGATTTCTCTATCGCCGCCAGGCGATTTTGGTTTTGCTCGCTGGTGACCATGAGAATGGGCACCGAGCCGCGCTCGGGATGATTGCGGATATGGTCTATCAACTGCAAGCCGTCCATCTCCGGCATGTTGTAGTCGGTAACGACCAGATCAAAATACTGCTGATTGAATATCTGTAAACCCTGTTTGCCGTCATGAGCCGTAACGATCTGGTAGATGCCGATGTTTTCGAAAACCCTGGTGAGATATTTCAACGAGAATTCGCTGTCGTCCACCAGCAGTACTCGCAGGTCTTCGACATCCAGGTGCGTCAGGTTAAGTTTTTCCGGGCGAACATATTCCAGCGTGGAATGCAGGGCGGTTTCCAAGGCCTGACGGGTAAACGGCTTGGGTAATATGGCAATCGCGCCGGCCTGGCGGATCGGTTCAAGGTATTTGATATTCGTCTCGCTGGAAATGAGCAAAAAGGCCATTTCATACGAGGCATCGTCGTTGCGCAGTGCGTGCACCAATTCCACGCCGGTCATGTCCGGCAGGTACATGGAGCTGATAATCAGATCGGGGCGGGAGTGCTGTAAGCGTTCGAATAGCTCGGCGCCGCTTTGCACACAGGTAATATCGTTTATATCGCAGTCGAGTAAAAAGTGGGAGATGATCTGCTGCTGAGTATGGGACGGTTCGACGAGAAAAACCTGTAAATTGGCAAGCTGATGGTCTGTCATGGATTAGTGGTTTTTCATGCAGTATAGGGTTAAGCCGATATGCGCTTGTTTGGCAAAGTGCTTGGCTGCGATGAAGTCCTCGCGAGTTAAGGGTAGTCCATGAATAGAGTGGTCGCAATAAATAAGGCCTACGGTCTTTTTTTCCGCATAAACCGGGAAAACGAAGCACTCGTATTCGCCGATATGCTGGCGGATCTGCGGGGTGTAAAGCTCATGATGTTGCTGGGGAAACAGCCAGACGCCTTCTTGCTGTTGTAGGGCGTGAAACAGTAAGTTTGCCGAGGGTTCGGAATTGTATATGCGGATTTTTTGGTCGAGCGCGATTTTGTGCCAGCCCAGGGAAAATTTTTCGTTTAGCGTCTGTTTATCCGGACTGAGCAGCATGAATAGGGTTCTGTCCATTTCCACACCGCGATGTATGCCTTCCAGCACCATCTCAAACAGGCCGTTTAGATCGATTTGTCCGCTGATGTGGCTGCTGATGTCCTGCAAAATTTGAAATTGCAGCTGCTTCTTATCGGCCTTTTCCTCTTCAGCGTCTTCGAATTTGGCGATGATAGCTTCGGTGCTGATGAATTTGGAGGCGTCGTTAGCGCCGAATTGCCGGGCAATGTGCACCGCTTCCAAAGTGTTTTTGTCGATCTTGGCTTTTAGGGTTGCCGGCGACAGGCCGGAAAATTCAGCAACTTTTGCCAGACAAGCCTGCATGGCTTCCGAGTCTTTGCCCGATTTAAGCGCCGCGCAGATCTGATGACCCAGTTGCACCATTTGCACCCGTCTCTCCGCGGAATCCGGTTTGGCGATGGCCTCTTCTATCAAGCCGCTCAGGCACCAGGATTTGCTCAGTTTTTTGCCCAAGTCCTGCAAGGTAAAGCCCAGTATTTTTTTCTCGGCTTCGCGATTGTTCAGCCCGCTCTTTTCTATCAGTTCGTGGACTTTTTTGGATTGCGGATTGCCGGAGCACCAGAAGGCAATATGGCCGATATTGTGCAGTAGGGCAGCAATAAACACTTCTTCTGGCGAAGTGTCGCCCATGCTTAGCGCCAAGTCTTTGGCTTGCACCGCAGCATGCAGAGCCAGCGCAATCTCCCGGTTGGCTCTGTCCTTGTTGGTGGACGACAGCATCGCTTCGAAAAACGAACAGGCCAGCGTCAGTTCCCGTATTACTTCTGCACCCAGCACGACAATGGCCCGCGATACGGTGCTCATCTTTTGCTTGGATGGATTGTAATAGGGACTGCTACCGACCTTAAGCAGTTTGGCGGTGAGATTGGGGTCTTGCAGAATTACCGTCGCCAGCTCGATGGCCCCCTTGTGCCTGTCGTCCAACGCCGCGTAGATGTTATGCGCGGTGTTGGAGAAGATCGGCATTTCCTGCACGCGGAGCAGCTCTGTCCATTCGTCCAGAGTTTGCGGTGGCTTTTGCGCGGTGCCGGTGGGGGTCATATGTTTACAAAGCTTTGATTTTGGCGAATTGCTCGTTCAGGCTTTTTAAGGATGATTGTAAGCCCGCTAGTTTCTCGCGCTCTTTGTCGATGACTTCCGGCGGCGCTTTGTCGACAAACGCAGCATTGCCGAGCTTGCCTTCGATACGCGGCAGTTCTTTCTCGATACGCTGGATTTCCTTGTCCAGTCTAGCCAGTTCGGCGTCTTTATCAATCAGACCCGCCATCGGAATCAATATTTTCATGTCGCCGACCAAGGCGATTGCCGATTCAGGCGCGTTGTCGTCCGTTGCCAGCCAGGTAATGCTCTCCAATCGGCCCAGTTTTAACAGGTAGCTTTCACTGTCTTTTAAATAGGCTTGATCGGCGGGGCTACCGTTTTGCAACAACACGTTCAGCGGTTTGCCTGGTGCGATGTTCATCTCGCCGCGTATCCGGCGGATGCCGAGGATGAAGCCCATGGCCCATTGGATTTTGGTTTCCGCGTCTGTGTTGACCGCCGCACTGTCGCTTTCCGGATACGGCTGCAACATGATGGTGGCGGCAGTAACCCCGGCCAGCGGTGCGACCCGCTGCCAAATTTCCTCAGTAATGAACGGCATGATCGGATGCGCCAACCGTAAAACGGTTTCCAGCACGCGCAACAAAGTTTGGCGAGTGCCGCGTTGCAAGGTTTCATCGTCGCTTTGCAGCGAGATTTTCGCCAACTCCAGATACCAATCGCAGTATTCGTTCCAGGTGAATTCGTAGATGGCTTGCGCGGCCAGATCGAAGCGATAGCTGTTGATCGCATCGGTCGTCGTCGCGATGGTGCGATTCAAGCGCGACAGAATCCACAAGTCGGCTTGGCTGTAAGTGCATTCCGCGCAGTCGATGCCGTTATCGTGATCCTCGGTGTTCATCAGTACGTAACGCGCCGCGTTCCAGAGTTTATTGCAGAAGTTGCGGTAGCCTTCGGTACGCTGCAAATCAAAGCGAATATCGCGGCCGGTGGAAGCCAAAGAAGCAAAGGTGAAGCGCAGCGCGTCGGTGCCGAACGATTGAATGCCATCCGGGAATTGCTTACGGGTGGCTTGCTCGATTTTTTTGGCCAGATGCGGCTGCATCATGCCGGACACGCGTTTGGCAACCAAGTCTTCCAAAGCTATGCCGTCGATGATGTCGATCGGGTCCAGCACATTGCCCTTGGATTTGGACATTTTCTGACCTTCGGCGTCGCGCACCAGGCCGTGGATGTACACTTCCTTGAACGGCACTTCGCCTTGGAACTTCAGGCCCATCATGATCATCCGCGCTACCCAGAAGAAAATGATGTCAAAACCTGTCACCATTACACTGGTGGGATAATGCTTCGCCAATTCCGGGGTTTGTGCCGGCCAACCCAGAGTCGAAAACGGCCATAACGCCGACGAGAACCAGGTATCCAGTACATCTTCGTCTTGCTTCAATGTGTAATCGGAGGCCAAGCCATGTCTTTCCCGAATTTCCGCTTCCGAATGGCCGACATAGGTATTGCCCTGGTCGTCGTACCAGGCCGGGATGCGGTGGCCCCACCAGATTTGCCGGGAGATACACCAATCCTGGATGTTGCGCATCCATTCGAAATAGGTGTTTTTCCAGTTGTCGGGTACGAATTTGATTGCGCCGGTTTCCACCGCTTCGATGGCCGGTTTGGCCAGTGGGGCGATTTTCACGTACCACTGATTGGTCAATAACGGCTCGATCACCGCGCCGGTGCGGTCGCCGCGCGGCACCATTAATTTATGGTCAGCGATTTTTTCCAGTAGGCCTTGGGCATCCAGATCGGCGATGATTTTTTTGCGGGCTTCGAATCTGTCCAGGCCGATATAGGCCTCAGGAATAATAGAAAAGCCGTCGTCGTTGCCGCGTATCGCCGCATCGACGGTAAAAATATTGATTAAGCCGCCATGCGGTTGATCGGCAATCACTGACATTTGTTTATGGCGAGTCCAGACTTCGTAGTCATTAAAGTCGTGAGCCGGGGTGATTTTGACGACGCCGGTACCGAATTCCGGATCGACGTATTCGTCGGCAATGATGGGAATGCGCCGACCAGTCAGCGGCAGTTCGACGAATTCGCCGAGCAGATGTTTATAGCGCTCGTCATCGGGATGTATCGCCACTGCCGCGTCACCCAGCATGGTTTCCGGGCGGGTGGTTGCCACCAATAAATGGCCGGTGCCGTTGGTCAGCGGGTAACGCATGTACCACATAGAACCGTTTTCTTCTTCCGATAACACTTCCAGGTCGGAAACGGCGGTGTGCAGCACCGGATCCCAGTTCACCAGGCGCTTACCGCGATAGATCAGGCCTTCTTCGTACAATTTGATGAACACTTCCTGCACCGCGTCCGACATGCCATCGTCCATGGTGAATCGCTCTTTTTCCCAATCCAGCGACGAACCCATGCGCCGCAATTGCCGGGTAATCGTGCCGCCGGACTCTTCCTTCCATTCCCAGACTTTCTCGATAAACGCCTCGCGGCCCAAGTCGTGGCGGGTTTTGCCGTCGGCGTTGATGATGCGTTCCACCACCATTTGCGTGGCGATACCGGCATGGTCGGTGCCCGGCTGCCACAGTGTGTTGTAGCCTTTCATGCGGTGATACCGCGTCAACGCATCCATGATGGTGTCCTGAAACGCATGCCCCATATGCAAACTGCCGGTGACATTCGGCGGCGGAATCATGATGCAATAGGAGTCGCCATCTTGCTTGGCCGCGAAGTAGCCACTCTCTTCCCAAAGTTGATACCAGCGTTGTTCGATTGCGTGCGGGGAATAGGTTTTTTCCATGTTTTTGTTGGATGAGCTTGGGTTGAATTCTAAAACCTTATTTTAACCGTAAATTGGCTGCGGACTGGAATTTAACCGGCAATGTAGCCGCTCTTCATCGAAAGCACTCGATGCGAGCGCTAGAGTAAATTACTCCGGCACTGCTTGGGAAATGTATCTTGTCGAAAAAATTTACATTTAAATCGGATTTTAGCGAGGATAGCGGCAAAGTTGGCTTGTTAGGCGATTTAGATAAAGAACGGTTAGCTCGGATTAGGCTATTGCAAGAAAGGCGTGCTTTTATATCTGATTGACTTTTCGTGTTTTTTGACTGTGAGTTGCCCATGACTCTGGCGCACTATCGTTAAATAAAACTAACTGGTTAGCTGCTTTTTTATTATTGGCCCAGTAAATGCTAAAGAAATTTCGGTCAACGATCTAAGGTGCGAGACTCAATAGCGGCACGTGTTATTCCATCAGGGATTTCCTGCACACCCACAAGTTCGTGGCTTGGGCAGTCGTCAATCATGTCGAATTTTTTTACAGGAGATATCCATGCAAAACAATAAACAAACGATCAATTCAGCTAACAAATTGTCTCGCCGAGCTCATAACCGCTCAGTGGCTGCTTTATTGGGCGCCGTTTGCATTCTAACTTCATCGTCCAGCCAAGCCTCTGTCTTGGACTTCAATTACACCACCAAACAAATTGCTAGCAGCAATGTTTTCGGATTGGGTCCCTTGTTAGCAGTCGGTCAAGCCGGCTATATCAGCCAATCGTATGGAGACCAGGCCGGAATAGACGTTTCCTATCGCTATTACAACACTGGCGGGGTCCATACCAGTACCCTGCAAACCTGGACTACCGGTTAAGATGATCTTCCATTTGCTGCTTGGACAGGTTCAAGTAGTGGTGGTGACAAAGCCCAGGTCGAGCTTGCTTCGGTCGGAGGCAGCAGTGTAACTTTGAACAATTTCCGATTAGGGTCTTGGGATAGCAGTGGAGCAGGCAGAGCTGAAACCGTTAAAGTCTACGAGTTGGGCGTGGCAGTTCCGGTGTATGAATTCTCCGGATTGATTGGGGTAAACAATTTATCGAATCTATTCAGCTTCAGCAACTTGACATCAACCAGTGGTTACTTGATCGAATGGAGTAACCCATGGTGGACCGGTATCGGTTCGGTAAGCTACGATGTGGTGCCAAGTTCTGTGCCCGTACCTGGCGCTGTTTGGCTGTTCGGGTCTGCCTTAGCGGGCATTGTGGCTCGCAGTCGCCGTTCAGCATAGGGCCCCAAGGATGTCCTGAACAAAGTGAAGCGCACCTGTCGCGACAGATGCGCTTCCTAACGTCGGCACACCCTTTTAGGACCACTGGGTTGAACAGCGTGAAACCCAGCACCGAAGGCGTTTTGCTGGGTATCGCTATCGCTCAACCCAGCCTACAGAGCTAAACGCACCAAATCCCCACCCAATCATGACTCTCCACGATCTCACCCAACAATTCGCTTCAGAAGGCCGGATCGAAGCAATTATCATCCGTCCGGCACGTGGCGAGCCTGCGGTTGTGGTTGATGAAGCCCGCGCAGAGCTTGGGCGAGGATTGCTGGGCGACCGGCGGGCAACCGCTGCGCGTTCCGGCAGGCAATCGTCAAAACGCGAACTGACTTTGTTTCAGGCCGAACACTTACCTGTTGTCGCCAATTGGTGTGGCCTCGTGGAATTAGAGCCGATTCAACTGCGGCGCAATCTCGTGGTTTCGGGGCTTAATCTTATCGGCATGCGCTCACCGTTCCCGGATGCGATATTGGAATGGGCGGTGGGCGATGAGGTGATTATTCAAGTCACCGGGCCTTGCGATCCGTGCTCGAAAATGGCTGCGGAATTGGGCTTGGGAAGCTATAACGCGCTACGCGGTCACGGCGGGATGACGGCGCGGATTTTGGCCGGCGGCTTGATTCGAGTAGGTGACCGGGTACGCTTGAATGCGATTCAAAATGTGGAACCGAAGGCTAGGCTGGGTCAAATAAAGTGAAACCCAGAACTGGTAGCTCCGATTGGCGATAGCGTAATCGGAGGAATGGGATGTTTCAAATTCGTGCGATTGCAAATGCCGGGCAAATTTTGCTAATCAGCCATTTGATATCAAACCGGCGAATGTTCCTTGAGCCATTCTTTCAAAGCGTCGTTCATCCGAGTTTGCCAGCCGCTCCCTGTCGCGCGGAAAGCAGCGATGACATCGGCGTCAAAACGAACAGTCGTGGAAACCTTGGTTGGTGCCTGTTGTTTGCCTCTGCCGCGCAACACATTCTGTAACGACTCTGGCAATTCGGAAAACTTTGATGCGTTTTTAAAATCGTCGGACGTCAATTCACGGACTTCACCATCCGCATCAGTCAAGGGTAAGGGATTTGCCATGTTTGCGAGCCTCTCTCGAGTTAGCTTTGCGAAAACTGATCACCCGGATGCCATCGGGAATATATACAAAGCACAGAATATGGAGTCTATCGTCGAGATAACCAATTGCGATCCAGCGAATTTCGCCATAGTCGTGCCGGTCATCGATCAAATAGACAGCGGTTTCAAAGTCGAATTCGTCGGCTCGTTCAAAGCTTAAGCCACGTTCCCGCAGGTTTTTATCGCTTTTAGCGTGATCGAATTCGACGAGCATGGCTTACTGTAACGGTCATAAGCGCAATCGGGCAACTATTTTGTTACTACATGCTTGTGATGTAGTAATTGGTAAAAAGAAGGAATAGGGGCTAGCTGGTTTGGCGCTTGTCAGGCCCGTTGCCGCTGCAACACCAGTGCGGTTTTGGTGAAGGCCTGCAATACCGGGCCGGCGCCAGCAATAGCCACCGCATCAACCAAACAATACCAGGCGGCAACACCGCTGGGCGGGTTGCCTTGCGGCAGGTGCGACGCGGGGTCAATCTCGGCCCAGGCCCAGGTGCCGGCGCTGGTGCCGACGATTTCCAGCCAGGAGGTGATAAAGAACGCGCCCAAGTAAACCATAGGCGAGCGGCCTTTGAACAAGTAACCCAGGAACACTACAAACAATACTGCGCCGATAATGTCTAGCCGCCCAATGCCACTGAGGCCCCAAGCCACCCAGGTGCCGCAGACAGTAACAACGAAAACCGCGATGCGCCGGGCGTGTTGCTGAAACAAGCCGGAACGGCCCAGCGCCACGGCGGTTAGATAGACTAGGCCATGCCCGGCAGGCACGTAGGCCGGGACATTGCCGAAGCGGTAGATATAGCCTTTCATGTATACGGAAGCGAAATATTCCCCAATCACCGCAAAGGTGACAGCCACCGCCACTTGAGTGCGTACATACTTACATTCACCGCGCAGCCAGGCGATCAAAAACACCCAACCGAAAAACGCCAGCACGTATTGCATGAATTGCGGCGCGAAGCCATCCATCGTCAAACAGATGGTGGTGGTGACAAAGGTAAACCCGGCAATCTGATAATCGCGTTTGCGGTGCTCGGCAACGGTATTGGCGGCGGGGAAGTGCGGTAAGGAAAAGAAACTCATAGCTCAGACAAAGGCGTAGGCAACGGCGACATAGCGCAACACTTTACCTAAAAAAATCGCCAACAGCGAGGACAGTATGGAAAGGCGCAGCCAGCCGCCGGCAAAACACAGGCCATCGCCAACTAACGGTAGCCAGGAAAATAGCAAGGCCCAACTGCCCCAGCGGCGCACGGTGTTTAATGATTTTTGATGTTGTTTGGCTAAAGCCTCGGCGGGATATTTTTTCGCGGCCCATAGTCCCAGCCACCAAGTCGTCATTGCGCCCAGTGTGTTGCCGATGCTGGCGATAGCCACCAACTGACTGACCGAATGTTGTTGACTGTTAACCAGATAGGCCAGTATCGCTTCCGAACCACCCGGTGCAACAGTCGACGAAATGAAGGCGCTGATAAATAATCCCAGAGGGCCGAGCGATTCTAACTGCATTTGTTTAGCCCATAAAAAAGCCCCTGAAACAGTTGTTTCAGGGGCTTTTTGCTTAGTATTTATTTATCCGGTAAGGCGATGACGTTTTTGCCGGATACCATTTTGATCAGCTTGCCGATCAATTGCATGACATAGCCAACGCCATGCGCGACTTGTTCCAGCACGGTAGCGATAATTTCGCCTGCGCTCATGCCTTTAAAGCGTTTTGCCAGCCAAGGCGCGGCGATAAAGCCGATAGCCAAACCAATCACGGTAGTGCCGGACACAATCGAGTCGTCAGCTACGGGAGCCGGAGCGGGTGCCGCTGCCACTACGGGCGCCACCACAGCTGAGCTGGGAGCCGGCGCATCGAGTTTAGGATCGTAAGGTCTGCCGCTGTAATCGTCGGGGAAAATCGCTGCGGTTACGCCAGGGATGCTGGGTAAGTCTTCGCTGCCTTTGCCGACTTTTAGTTGGGCTTTCATGCCTTTTTCCATGTGCTGTGCTATGTCGCAATGCACTAAGTAGGTTTTGTCTCCCGGTGGCAGGATTAGCGTGCCGGATACTTTGCCCGGACCGCTGACTTCCAAATGGAACATACCTTTAGGGTACAAATATTTCGGTAAGCCGTGCATCATCCATTGATGGCGGATTTCATCTTCGTTGATGAAATGTACGGTGAGTTTGGTGCAAGGTTCGAATTGAAATTCCTGCTGATCGAACGCAAACATGGTGCCTGGGAATTTCTCTGAATACTTGTGTCCGGCATGCACGGTAATTTCCTTGGTCGCGGCAATTTTATCGCAGCCGCCGGGCAAGGTGTCGGTGTTTTGGCCCATGACCATGCCGCCATCCATATCCATCAAATGACCGTCGCCGTGGTTCATCATCTGATTGTGATCCTGCATTTCTTTTGCGGACACAGTAGTAACAGACAAGGCACAGACCAGTGTGGCAAGTGATACGAATTTGACCATTATTGCATTACCTCGAAGGGGCGTTATGTATAGCGTCGATTATGCCGCGATAGTTCTGATTGACAAGGCTGCCGGAAAGTACGTTATTCCGCCTCGCAGCATAGGCGGAATAACGGGTCTTGCGGCGTATTTCTTAGATTTCTTTCGCTTTACCGATCATCTCGTCGACTTTACGTTTGAAGCCGGCGTTAGACAGATAAAAAATGTACAAGCCAGCGAACAACACCAATGCATACAAGGCATAGCTGCCTTTGCTGGTCGGTTGACCTGCGCCGGCTTTAAAGCTCATGTGGGCATCCAATCTTTCGCCGTTATCTTGCAGTAGCGTGATGTGGATCAGATGTTTGCCGGCTTCTTGTACGCCTGATGGCAGGTTCAATATGACGGTGCCGGATTTGTGTTTTTCGGCTGCTTGGAAGAAAACCCGTTTACCTTCCGGCTCTTTGGTCACTTCAAATTCGATAGCCATGCCGCGATAGCGTTGGTCTTGATAGTCGAAGACCAATTGAGTCAATGTATTGACATCGGGAATATTGCCGCAGAACTCTTCCGCCGGGTAGGCATTAGGCTGGTAAGCGGTGTAATGGATCCAGTGGTCTTTTTCCAGTTCGAACTTACATTGGTCAGTATCGGTACCCGCCGCACCGCCGTGCGCCAATACTGCTGATGAAAAAATCAGGCCCAACAAGCCCAGTAAACCGTTTCTTAATATGCGAGAGCTTCTCATAAATACCCTTCCCGTGTTAATAAATGCTGTAGTTTTTATTATTTTTCATGTGGTTATACATGAACGTGTTTAAATCATTGGCGAACGTAACTGCCTGATTTCGATCAAAACAGCGCCTAACTCTAGCACATCGCCCTAGCCAAAGAAAGGCTATCGTGCCGTAGTTGAGATGATCGATTCAAGCTGTAATTTTTTTTGTCAGCGATCAAAGACAATCCTTATAATGGGGTTATGAATCATTCCTTTAAATTGTCTCTGCCTGTTCAGGTCTACTGAAATATCCCCTATCCGGTTAATTAAATAACAACAATATGTCCAAATTAATAAACTCTGCCGAATGGAATGCCGTTAAGCAACATCACCGCGAGATTGCCGGCAAATTTTGCATGAAGGATGCGTTCGATAAAGATCCGCAACGCTTCGACAAGTTTTCCGTGACATTTGACGATTTGCTGTTCGATTTCTCTAAAAATCTAATTACCGAAGAAACGTTGCCTTTGTTGATTGAATTGGCAAGCCGCGCGGAGCTTTCCGCCAAGACCGAAGCTATGTTTTCCGGTTCCATTATTAATACCACGGAAAAACGTGCTGTCTTGCATACAGCCTTACGCAACCGCAGTAATAAGCCGGTATTTTTTCGCGGCGAAGACGTCATGCCGGAAATCAATAAAGTTTTGGCAAAAATGCGGGTATTTACGGAACAAGTCCGTTCAGGCGCCTGGACCGGCTACACCGGCAAAACCATTACCGACATCGTCAATATCGGTATCGGCGGTTCCGACCTGGGACCGAAAATGGTCGATACCGCGCTGGCGCCCTACGGTAAAGACGGCTTGAAAGCCCATTTCGTTTCCAACGTCGATCAAACCGACATCGTCGAAACGCTGAAACCGCTCAACCCGGAAACCACTTTGTTTTTGATTTCCTCAAAAACCTTTACCACGCAAGAAACCATGACCAACGCCCGTTCGGCGCGCAACTGGTTCTTGCAGGCGGCTGTCGATCCCGCGCATATCTCCAAACATTTCGTGGCCATCTCGACCAATGTCACCAAGGTGAAAGAATTTGGCATCGACCCGGACAATATGTTCGAGTTCTGGGATTGGGTCGGTGGCCGCTATTCCTTGTGGTCCGTGATCGGCATGTCGATTGCCCTTTACATAGGTATGGACAATTTCGAAGAGTTGCTGATGGGCGCGCATATTGCCGACGAACATTTCCGTAGCGCGCCGTTCGAAAAGAACATTCCTGTGATCATGGGCTTACTAGGTATCTGGTACAACAACTTCTTCGAAGCGGAAACTTACGCGATTCTGCCTTACGCCCAGTCCTTGAAATACTTCGCCGATTATTTCCAGCAGGGCGATATGGAAAGCAACGGCAAAAGCGCCACGATCAGCGGTGACAAGGTCGACTACAACACCGGCCCGATTATCTGGGGCCAGCCCGGTACCAACGGCCAGCACGCTTTTTTTCAGTTGATTCATCAGGGTACCAAACTGATTCCAGGCGATTTCTTGGCGGCTGCGCAAAGCCAATACAATTTACCGGATCATCACGATATCCTGATCTCCAACTTTCTGGCGCAAGCCGAAGCCTTGATGCGCGGTAAAACCGAAGCCGAGGTTAGAAAAGATTTGAGTCACGAGCCTAATCTGGACGACGCTTTGATTGCCTCGAAAATTTTCGAAGGCAACAAACCGTCCAACTCGTTTTTATTCAAAAAACTTACTCCCAGAACCTTGGGCACCCTGATCGCGTTTTACGAACACAAAATCTTCGTGCAAGGCGTAATCTGGAATATCAATTCCTTCGATCAAATGGGCGTGGAATTGGGGAAAGTGTTAGCGCGGGCGATTCTGCCGCAGCTGAAAAACGAAGACGTTGTCACCGACCACGACAGCTCCACCAACGGATTGATCAATGCTTATAAGCGCCTGCGTAAATAAGCTTACCCAAGCGGGTAGGCTAATTTAGGAGGCGAGCAACCAGTCTGTGTTGGGCAAAGCCGTTATCTAAACCTGAAGGTTGCAGCATATTTCCGCAACCTTCAGGCGCCTTAACCCCTCCAAGTAATTATTTGTATCGTTATCCTTGCCGGTCGCACCCTGCGCGGGCGCGCAAATTGATTCAAAAATGAGAACCTAGGTTGAGTTACTAATTGGCAGATCCCGCTTAGGGCTTGTTGGTTACAGCATTGGGCTTAGTGGAATTCGGCTGCGTGGTCAACAAGACTTCGCGGATCGCGGAAATAATAGACTCCGGCTTCTCCAGCGGAATGACGTGGCCGCTATCTACCCAGCGTTGAATTGCCCCTGGATATAGCTGCGCAATATCCTTGCGTTTTTGATTGGCATCGAGCGCCAACTCCGAGGTGTCCTCCAGAGGTTGCGCAGCGCTCAGCACTATGATCGGTCCGCCGCTATAGGGCGGGGCGGCCAATACTTCGTCACCGGTTAGATCCAGCGCCGCCAGCTCTTGTTCGGCAGTTGCCGATGTCAGCATATCGAACAGCAAACGCACCCAGAGCGGCCAGTTTTCGATTGCCCCGGCGCCTTTGAGTTGAGCAGGGTGAGTCGAATCAACCAGAATCAAGGCCGCCACGTCCTGTGGGTGATGCCGGGCATACCATTGCATATACAAACCGCCCAGCGAATGCCCCACCAGCACATAAGGCGGCGTTAGACCCTGGCTGGCAAGCAAACCGCGCAACTCTTCAATAATATGCCGGCCGTCCCTCGTCGTTGTCGCCGCTGCGCTATTCCCGTAGCCGGCGCGGTTATAAACCAAGGCCGTGGCATCGCGCGCTATCGTGGGATAAATTTCTGTCCAATATTCGAAAGTCCCGCCTAGTCCGTTTTCGAAGATGACCGGTACAGTCTGGTGCTTGCTAAGCGCAAATTCCACCTGCCGGCCGGTGACTTCTGCCGTTGTGATGTCGGGGATGGTGGCGGCGCAGCCGCTCAGCGAGAGCAACAAAACGGCCATTAGTGGTGATTTAAATTTCATCGGTTCAGTAACGGGTTTTGGCTGATTCGCCCTTTTTACTACAGATTGCTTCCGAGACCATTCGCCCCAAACCGTTCATGCATCGATTGGGTTCTCGGCTATCGCTCCTGCATCCATGCAAGCCCAGCACGAACGGTTTGGCGGGAAAAGTCATTTCGGGAAGTTGTTTTTAGGGAAATCCTCAGCGATTTTGCGGCGGGAAGCGTTGATCGAAAATCCCGCCAAGAGGCTGCCGAAGAACAAGGCCGTGCCGGGCAGCGGCACCGCGGTTACGTCGCCGCTGCGGACTGCCAGAACATAAAATTGGTTGCCCTTGCTGATGTAGTTTTGCATGCCGGTGGCGGTGTTCAAATACCAGGCTTTGTTGGCATCATTGTAATAGCTGCTGCCCAGCCAATAGCTGAAGGATTGCAGGTTGCTGAACAGGCTTTCGTCATTGGGCGTGGACGGGTCGTCGACGAGGCCGTGGCCGGGTTGGGGCAAGCCGCGCGAATCGGCGTATCCCTTATTCGCGAAATCGCCGTAGAACAGATGCGCCAGTTCCGAGCTGGCTAAATCGACGTTGTAACCACAGTCTGTGCCACTGTAACCATAGTCGCAGCCCTGGGCGCCCAGGTCGTGAAAGGTCGGCAGACGCCAATCGCTGTAGGTGGTGCCGCGCACGCTGTCCGCATAGCTTAGGCCTTCCACCCAGGCCACGGCGTTTTGCCAGCTCATTTTGCCTGGATTATAGGAGCCGCTAGTATTGGCGTAGTTGGCGTCTGCCAGCCAGGTGACGTTGAGCTCGCTGTCGTAAATCAGGCCGCCGCCGCGGTCGAACAACTGGGCTTGGGCACTACCTGCCGCCAATATGCAGAGCCCGGATAGCGCGGCGTATATAGCTTTCTGTTTCATCATTTTCCCCCCAAAAAGTAGTTCTCGAACGGATGTAAATACTCGGAAACCTGCCTAGCGGAGCCGAGTTTGGGCGGCATTATCGGAAGGCGCGTGTAGCCAGGGAACCCTACCGGAGTAGGGTGTTGGAACGTTAGAGAGTTTTGTTAACATGTATTTCTAATTCAACTATTAGCTCGATAATTTAAAGAGGAATTTACAATGAAACGCAGTCTGAGATGTCTTGCCCTGGGCTTAATGCTGCCGGTATTACCGGCACACGCCGGTGTTTTGTATACGTTGGTGGATCTCATGCCGGATAGCCCGTTAGTCAGTTCGGGGGCGGTCTCTATCAGCGATGCCGGGCATGTTCTGGGTTTTACGGGGGATGGTGAAAGCTTTGTTTACAAAAACAATAGTGTGAGTTGGCTGTCCGTACCCAGATATTCAAGTCCTACCGGGATCAATTCAAGCGGTGTGGTGGTGGGCAATTCTGGCGGGCGCGGGATTGTGCACAGTAATGGTGTCACCCAAATAATCGGTGGTTTCAGCGGCAGTCCTTATTCCAGTGTGGCCTACGGAATCAATGATGCCGGGCAAATAGTCGGCAGTGCATGGAATGCCGAGGGCAACCAACGAGCCACTATTGCCGGCAACGGCAGCTTGACTGATCTGGGAACTTTGAATGGTGGTCACTGGAGTGCGGGTAATGCAATCAACAATAGCGGTCAGGTCACTGGCGAGAGTCAAACACCTAATGGTGGTCACGCTTTTATTACCCGTAATGGCCAAATGGTGGATCTGGGCGCGCTTGCCTGGGGTGTCAGCAGAGGTTATGCCATCAACGACCTCGGCCAGGTGGCCGGCACATCCCTTGTCACCAACGATGAGAAGCACGCGTTCATTACAACTGTTGACGACCAGATGATGGATATAGGTTTGTCCGGCTATAGCAGCGAGGCATTGGGTATCAATAACGCCGGACAAGCCGTGGGATATTTCGGCGATAATTTTGGTGGATCGAAACGTGCTTTCGTTACGCTCAATGGCGTCATGACAGACTTGAACACGCTGATTGCAGCCAACATCGGCTGGACGCTGATGACAGCTTACGATGTCAACAATAGTGGACAAATCGTTGGGGTGGGAATTGCCGCGAATGGCGTGCAACGAGCCTTTCTATTAAATCCGATTGCGTCCGTGCCGATACCAGGCGCCATCTGGTTGTTTGGTTCCGCGTTGCTGGGTCTCGTTCCGCGTCGTCTGCGTGCTCGACTCTGAAATCACATGGAGGTTTTAGAGATAGCGTTTAGCTGCGTTGTATTGGTCGCCGAACGGCACTAGAGCGCCTTTGGTTACCTGCGTTAGGCATATTTTTCGCTCCTATGCCCAGCGTTTCTATCACTCGGAGCGCTGGAGAATCAAAATGCTGCAAAAACTTGTAACGGTAACTTTCTTCTTGATCCTTTCCGGCTGTGCAACAACGGCAAGTAACCCTTCCGCCCAGGGAAGCAACAAAGCCGAAAGCAAAATATCAATGGCCATTGGTCGTGAAATTGGCAACTTCAAAATCACCAATTCGCAGGCAACCGAAGCTCCCGCTGGTTATAACGGCATGCAGTACACCGTTAAAACCGACGACGGAGCGACCTTTAAATGTGAGATTTTAGAGCCATCCGGTTTCGGGAAAGTCGCAACTTGGGGCATGGCAAGTGGGGCGGACGCCATGTGCACCGATTTCACCAAAGGGTCAAGCGACGTAGGTAAAACCAACAAGGCAAGTTGCAACGCTTTGCTGCAGGCGGCGGGCAAATGCTGACTTAAAGCCCCGCGCGGCCTAAGTAGACTGCTCTAATTGGTCAAAGGCGGTTAGGGCAAGAAACAATGTTTTCAAATAGTTAACAATTCATCGCGCAGCTCTAAACCGTAGGCGTACAAAAATGCATCTAAGAGATACCGCTATCCAATACTTTTTGATGTTTATCCTGCTACTCGCGCCCGCTTCAAAAGCAGCGATTGCAGCGCCTGTAATTGTTGATTTATTAACCCGGCCATTAAACACCGTTCGCCTTTATGACCTTGAGAGTACTGAGTTTATCGAAGGGAGCACCAGCCTGGGCTTCGACGAGCTTGTATGGTAAAGGTTAAGAGAATCGGGGAGACTTTGGTTGTCGGGATGGAGGGACATCGACAAGCATCTGCTAAGACAGACCTCACTGAGAAATCATCCCATCGCGTCTTCCAGAGTCGATGAAGAATCTAGCGGTTAGACCGCCGATTTGTGCACAAGCTTACTCGGCAGACGCACCACCCCGACTCTCTTATTTTTCAACAGGGGAAGGATGTATGACAAGCGAAATGTTGATCGGTATCGATGTAGCAAAAGATGAACTGGTGATAGATTCAGAGCAGGGTTTGTTGACGCTTGCCAATACGGCAGAGGCCATCGATGCCTGGCTGAAGACGTTACCGACCGGGAGTTATATTGGCCTGGAAGCCACCAGCGATTATCATCAACTCATGGCAGAGCAAGCGGTATTGATGGGCATGGTCGTCTATGTGCTGAACCCACGGCATATGCGCCATTATGCCCTGGGTTTGGGCAGACGGGGCAAGACGGATCGAGTGGACGCCCAACTGATCCGGCGATTTATCACCGCTGAACGGGGTCATTTACGTCCCTATCAACCTGCTTCGGCGATGCAGCACCAAGTGGCTTTACTGCAACGGCGCCGTGCGACGGTCGTCAAGCATCGTCAAGCCCTGCAAAAAGCCTTGCGAAGCGTGAAGGAACTTGAAGCGCCACTCATTGATACCGTGGCCGCCTTGGACGGATTGCTCAAGCATATCGATCAGCAACTGGATGACTTATTAACTTTGCAGCCTGCACTGAAAGCCGAGGCCCGACGTCTTGAGAGCATACCGGGTATTGGCCGGCAAACCTCAACACAGCTGGCTGTCTTGTTTGATCGGGTCCCGTTAAGCCGCAGCGATGCCGTAGTAGCCTTTGTCGGGCTGGATCCCCGAGCCTGTGACTCAGGCCAAAAGCGGGGCCGCCGACGCGTATCCAAACGGGGACCGGGTGAACTGAGACGGCTGTTATACAACTGCGCCCAGGCAGCCGCCAAAACGGCTGTGTGGAAACCCTATTACCAAGAGTTAAGAGCCAGAGAGTTCTCGGCAACTCAGGCGCTGGTGATTATCGCCAGAAAATTATTACGCATCGCATTCTCGCTTTGGCAACAAGCCGATGCCCGATTTGACGCTCAGAAAATTGGTTGCCTCAACAATGCAGCTTGACGAAAACCATAGAATCTCAGCCCGAACGGAATACCAGTGATACATCGGGCCGGGTTAATGACCTCTGGTGCTTGGCTGGTCTTAGGTGTTGACTCTAAAGGGGTTACTTGGAATAGTTCGACTCTGATTTTTGAAATACATGCAGCAATCGGGGACGACTTCGCCTTAACCCAGTGTGAAAATCGGGCTCCCGCCTAAGCGACAATATGTAGGGGCTGGGTCAAGACAAGATGGCGTTTTTGCATTTGCTATTCGCGTGTGTTTAGGCTCTAAACCGGAAACCGGAAACGACGCCAGACGTCGTCTATCAATGTTAATGAGGGGATTTGCGTGAAAAACGGGTTGAGCGCACTGGTGATAGACGATCATCCTTTGTCGGCCAGCGGCATTGCGGAGTTTTTGCTTTCCCATTGCGGATTTAGCGCGGCGCGACCGGTGTCTGCCGTCGCCGAATTTTGGGCTGCTCTTAATCCTGTCAACCCGCCGACTTTGGCCGTGGTGGATTTCTGGTTGCCAGACGGCGCGTCTCTGGGCTTGCTGGCAGAATTAAAACAGCGCAGCCCGGCCACACGCCTACTAGCCATCAGCGCCGACGACGACGCGGCGGTGCTGGACAAAGTAAGGCTGGCGGGGGCAGACGGCTTTTTGCATAAACAGGAGTCGCCGGAGGTTTTCGGTCGGGCCATTGCCGCGCTGTTGCGGGGTGACAGTTGGTTTTACGGCGGTGTAAAGTTCGCCGGGCGCGAGTTGCAAAATAAAGAATTGCCTGTCACCGCGCGCGAACTCGGCTTGACCGCCCGCCAGGGCCAAGTGCTGGCGATGATGCTCAAGGGTTTGCCGAACAAGCGCATCGCGCTGAATTTGTCCTTATCCGAGCAAACCGTCAAGGAACACGTCACCGGCATTTTGGAGCGCTTGGGTGCGCGAAATCGGATTGAGGTGATCACTATGTTGCGCGGCAAAAAGCTGGAAGGTTCCTGATGCAAACCGCCCAGCCTGAATCTACTGCCGACAAGCTATTGCGCTTTGCCGACATCAGCCCGGCCGGCCAAGCCCGACTACTGGACATGACGCATAACCGGCTGGTGTACGGCATCACCATTATCCCGTTTGTAGGCTTGCCCTTCGTGTACTGGAAGCATCAACTCGATCAAAACGTCTTGGGATTGCTGGTTTGGACGGTGTCGTATTTTATCGTCGTGCTTGCCGTGCGCCTGCAACAGCGGCAATACCTGCTTGATAGGGCCCGTCTCGATCCGCTTGCGGCAGTCGCCCATTGGCTGCCCGTCATTCTGCGCATGGCCTTAGCGCATGGGCTGGGCTTGGCGGCGCTGGTGCTTATCGTCGCCGGTCGGGTCCCATTCGAATATACGTTGCTGCTTTACATGAGTTTGGCGGCAATCATGGCCGCCAACGCCACCCACCAATCACCCGTATTCAGTGCGTTTCAGCGGTTTTTCGGTGCCGCTTGGGGCGGCTGTACATTGTTGACGCCTTGGGCGTTTCCCGAGCACTGGCATTTAATTATGCCCTTGTGCTTCAGTTACGTCTTGTCGATACACCGGCACTCCTCCATTGCCCATGGTTTTTTCCTGCAACAAATAAAACTGGAAGAAGATAGCGCCAAGTTGGCCGAGAATTATCGGCGCGCCAAGGATGAAGCCGAAGCCGCGTTGCATGCCAAAATCCAATTTCTGACCACCGCTAGTCATGATCTGCGCCAGCCGGTGCATGCCATGGGCTTTTTGATCGAATCGATTTCCCGCCGCAATCAGGAACCGACTTTGCAGCCCGCTTTGCAAGATCTGCAACAAAGCGTGCAATCGATTACGCAGATGTTCAATTCGCTGCTGGACTTGTCGAGAATTGAGTTGGGCGCCCAGCCGGTCAATCTGCAAACTGTGGCGCTGGACCCGCTGATGAGCGATGTCGCCACGCTGTTTCGGGAAGAAGCCCGCTCACGGCAAATCGATCTCAGAGTGCGCTTGAGCGGCGGTCGGGCGCTCGTCATCGCCGATGCTATGTTGCTGCGCCAGTCCATGATCAACCTGATGCAAAATGCCTTGCGCTATACCCAGCAAGGCGGGGTGCTGATGGCGGCGCGGCGGCGTAACGCTTGCTGGCAGTTCGAGGTGTGGGATACCGGCGTCGGCATCGCCGAAGACGACCAACAGCGGATTTACTCGCCGTTCTTTCGTCCCGAGCATGCCTGGCGCATCGACAACGCCGGTCACGGCTTGGGCTTGGCGGTGGTGGCGCGTTGCGCCGATTTGATGGGCGCCAGCCAGGGCCTGCGTTCTCGGGAAGGCCGCGGTTCGCGCTTCTGGTTGCGGTTGCCGGCCGCCGCTCCCAGTCACGAGCGGTGGGCTATGGCGGCAGACCAACACGTCGCACCTGCCGAGCAAGCCGCAACGCTTAGCGGCCGCTGCCTGGTGATCGACGACGAACCGCAAGTGCGCAACGCCTGGCAAGCTTTGTTGAGCGCCTGGGGCGTGGAAACGGCTTGCGCGGCATCCGCCAACGAAGCGCTTGGCTTGCTTGATGGCGGTTTCGTGCCCCACGCCGTTTTTTGCGACCAGCGCCTGCGCTCCGGCGAAAGCGGTTTCGAGTTGTTGCAAGCCTTGCTGGAACGCTGCCCTGACGCCGCCGGGGCCATGATCAGCGGCGAATTCGATTCGCCGGCTTTGGCCCAAGCCGAGCAGGAGGGCTATCTGGTCTTGCACAAGCCGTTGGACCCGGAGGCCTTATACACCTTGCTGAGTAGGCTCTTGCCGGTGGCCGACAACGGCTACTCGTAAAAAGACGCCGCTTCGATTATCCCAAGCCGCAACAAATGGCGCCTATTTTGCTGGGTGCGATGGATACTCACCCTTAAATCAGGAGTTTGCGATGAATATTTCGACTATAGGAACCAACCTTGCCGCTAACCAAGCAGTCAGCGGAAAAACTTTGCCGCCTCAGTCCATCGGTAAAGTTGTCGAGGTAGCCGAGCAAAGCCAAGCGTCGCGGACCGTTAATATGCGCCAGGTCTCGCTCAATGAAATCAACGCGTTGATCAAATCCGGCGTGGACGGTTTGCTGGACGTAGTGCCTTATATTCCAATCTCCACCAGCAACCCATTCGCCGCACCGGATGCCGGCGACCTGAAGGTAGATTATTTGGGCCAGATCGAGGGGATGATCGACTTCCAGAAAAGCCGTCACGAAGACACCACTTTTCTGGAAAAAGTGTTGAACAACGTTAAACGTATCGACGGCATGGCCTTGCCGCCGAAACTGGATGTGATGGCTTGAGGCTCAGGGCCCGGGCCATCAAAACCTGGCTAACCCAACGCCAATCGGCAATCGATTTATCTTAACCATGGCCCTTGACCCTGACGCAACGTCACGCTCTATGCTAGCGGCACGCATAAGGAAGGAGCTAATCCATGTTGCTTAAAGTGGGCGATCTCGCCAAACGTTGCGGACTGACGGTCCGTACCCTGCATCACTACGACAGCATCGGTTTGCTTAAGCCTTCCGCGCGTTCCGATAGCGGCTACCGGTTGTATAACCGGGCCGACATTTCCAGATTGCATCAAATTCAAGCCTTACGGCGGTTTGGTTTGTCGCTGGCCGCTATCGGAGACATTTTGGCAAACTCCGGACTGAATCTCGCGACTATCGTCGAACGGCAGATTGAAGCCTTGGACCAGCAGATCGCGCAAAGCAAAGCCTTGCGCGACCGCTTGTCCGGTCTGCAACTGCAATTGACGCGCGGAGAAGAACCGGAGCTTGCCGATTGGCTAACCACACTGGAGATGATGACCATGTACGATAAATATTTTTCCGCCAACGACTTAAAGCGCTTGCCGCTGCTTGATATAGACGAGAACTCCACCGCCGGCGAATGGGCGGCACTGGTTCAAGCGGTGCACGAAGCTATGCGGGCTGGGCTCGTGCCGGAGAGTGCCGAGGCCCAAGCGTTGGCAAGGCAATGGATAGGCATGCTGGTGCGCGACACCCAAGGCGACCCTCGGTTGCTGGTCAAACTCAATGCGATGATGTATGGCGAACCGTCGGTACAAGCTAAAACCGGCGTGACGCCGGAACTCGTCACTTACATCCAGCGCGCGTTCATCGAGACCAAATTGACGATCTACGAAAAATACCTCGCACCGGATGAATTTGACTTCATGCGTGAGAACTACGGCAAGCACGCCGACGACTGGCCGCCGCTGATTGCCTCCATACGCCAACATCTGGAAGATGGCACGCCGCCGAACGATCCACGCATGCAGCAACTGGCGCGGACCTGGCTGGATTTGTTCCGCGCCTACGCCGGCGATAACCCGGAAACTCATGCCAAAATTCGAGCCGCCAATCAGGCAGAGCCTTATCTGTTCTTCGGTACGTTTATCGACCAGCCGCTGCTGGCTTACGTGTTTCAGGCGATGGCCGAACTGGGTCAAGCCCGATTGCCGGGGAGCGGTGAGGCCTATTAATCCGGCCTTGAAACTCTCTGTAGCCGTCATTTCCGCGAAAGCGGAAATCCACCGTGGTAACTGGACTCCCGCCGGCGCGGGAGAGACGATATTTCTCTTAATTTACGGAGTATGCATGACCCTAATAAATCTGGTTCGCAAGTTGGCTGCCCGAAAGATAATTACCGGTTGGCCTTTGGTTTGGGTGCTGATGGCCGGGTTGGCAACTGGCGCACAGGCGTCTTATATCTGTCCCAACGGGCCGGGGCCTGGCGAAGTGCAGCTGGGCATCACGGGCGGTTCGCATGGCGTCGCCGCGATGCCGGTCTGCGAAGAGAACATTAACAACGTCTACGAATCCGCCGAAGATGCCGAAGCACCGGCACCGCGCCCCGATCCGCTGCAAACGCGTATCGGGGCGATGAGTTCGGTGCTGGAAACAATGTCCCTGGGCTATGACCGCTTACATACCGCACTCAACAAAGATCCGGAACTTAAAGCCATGGGCAATGGCATGTGGCAATATCAGCAAAACGGTCAGCCGCCGCGTCCTGGCGAAGGTTGCAGCGCGCTGTATACCAACCTGAAGGGCGCGCTGGTACTGTCGGGCCCGGATGGCGACTACAAAGGCGCGCTGATGACTTTTTGGGGACCGGATATTCCCAGCCCCCAAGCGGTCGGCACCATCAAAGTGACGCTGGATCAAGCGGACGGCCAGCCGCAAACGGTAACCGCCTTTAACTATTCCTCGCCAAACGGCAAGGTCGGCGCTATTGCGCTGGCGGTGCCGACCATACAAGCGCTATTGGATAATATGACGGACCGGCAATCCTTCGATATTGCCATTGAAGGTAAATCCGTAATTCATCTCGAATGGCAACACGGACTGGCGGCACGCGACCGATTACGCCGTTGCGTGGCTGGGCGAGGTTGACCATGATCGGTTCGCTGTCGATAGGACTGACTCATCTCATCGGGCAACTTGCTACACTTTGGCCTCCAAAATCAGGTTGAACGGCGTTTCCGCTGCCCTGCGCAGACTGTTGAAACCGGCCTCGCGGAAGATGCCGGCCCAGCGCGCTTCGCCGGCTTGTGCGCCCAGAGCCAGACCTACGTCTTCTGACAACGAGTGGGCGCAGCAAATCGTCGTGGAGGCGGCGTAAAACAGGCGGCCGACGGTATTCAGGTTGTCCTCGACACGGTCGTTGGCGTAAGGTTCCACCAGCATCACCGTGCCGCCCGGAGCTAGGGCTTCGGCGGCATATTTGGCCGCGCCCAGCGGATCGCCCATGTCGTGCAAGCAATCGAAAAAGCAGATCAGATCGAAGCCGGTCTGCGGGTATGCCTGAGCATGCGCGACTTCGAAACGCACCTGTTCAGCCCGTCCCTGGCGCGCGGCATGCCGTTGCGCAGCTTGGATCGAACCGGCATGGCTATCGAAACCGTAAAATCGGGATTTCGGAAATGCAGTAGCCATTTGCAAGGTGGAATGGCCGTGGCCGCAGCCAATGTCGGCCACATTGGCGCCGGTGTGCAGGCGTTCTTCGATACCGGCCAAGGCAGGCAGCCACTGCGATACCAAGTGCGCCTGGTAATAATTGCGGTAAAACGCCGAAACGCCGCAATACAGCCTGTCGTGGTGGTCGCCCCAGCCGACGCCGCTGCCGGTCTTAAATGCATGCAGGGTTTTCTCCTCATCCAACCACATCGACGCGGCGACGTTCCAGGCCGGCGCCATGAAAAACGGGCTGTCCTCATCCGCCAAAACCAAGGCTTGTTCCGGCGTCAGTTCGTAGCTTTGGCTGGCCGGATGATACAGGACATAGCCGGCGGCGGCTTGGCTGTTGAGCCATTCGCGGACGTAGCGCTCGGCACAACCGGCGTTTCGGGCAAGTTGTTGCGGACTCAACGGTCCCGCGTTGGCCATGGCCTGGTACAGCCCCAGCCGGTGGCCGAGGCTGACCATCACGCCGCCGTACGAGGCGGCCAGATCGCCGACCGCGCGGTCAAGAAAGTGTTGTAATTGTTCCGGATCGGGTTGCTGCGCAGAAGCGGCCATCTGTCCTCCTATTAATCGGGTAAAAAGTGGTGACCATAGTTTGCGGCTTCTAACTTCACCGGGCGAGTGTCAAAATGACCAAGTTCGGTTCATTTATGCCAGGGTATGCTCCCGGCACGAGGTTTTAACCATGGCCAAGATTCACGTCAGTATCGTTGCGATCCCCGATGCTATGTTTTCGACACTCAGCGGGATTTATGATGTCTTGAACGCCTTTTCGATGTTGAGCGGCTATGACGATGTAGTTCCCGAAACCTCGCCGTTTCAAGTCGATATCGTCGGCCCTTCCCGCGAGGCCTTTCGCACCGCCAGTGGCTTGACGCTTCAGCCGCACCGCACGTTCGAGGAGCTTCGCGCCAGCGACGTGGTGATAATTCCGTCGGTTGCGGTCCCGGAAGCCATCTGGAACAGCGGGCGTTATCCCGAAGCCGTGGCATGGCTGCGGGCGATGCATGCGCGGGGTGCGATCTTGTGTTCGGCCTGCTCGGGCGTGTTATTGATGGCGGAAACCGGCTTGCTGGACGGCAAGCCGGCGACGGTGCATTGGGCTTTTGCACCGACCTTTCGGCAAAACTTCCCGCAAGTGTCGCTACGCCTGGAGAAAATGTTGGTGATTGCCGGAGACCGCGAGCAGTTCGTCATGTCCGGCGCCTCCGCGTCCTGGCACGATCTGGTGCTTTACCTGGTCGCGCGCTTCGCCGGCCCCGCCACCGCGCAAGCTTTCTGTAAGTTTTTCGCACTGGAATGGCATCGCGACGGTCAAACGCCGTACTTGGTGTTCGAACAACCCGCCGACCATCAAGACGCCGTGGTGAAAGACGCGCAAAGTTGGCTGGCGCGGTATTTTGCGGTCGCCGCGCCGGTCGCGGCACTGGTAAAGCGGGCCGGGATTCCGGAACGCAGTTTCAAACGCCGTTTCAGCCAGGCCACCGGTTATTCGCCGATCGAATACGTGCAGCAGCTGCGCATTGAAGATGCCAAATGCCGCCTGGAAAGAACCGACGCCACGGTCGAACAGATTAGCTGGCTGGTCGGCTACGAAGACTCGGCTTCGTTCCGCCGTTTGTTCAAACGCATCGCCGGTGTGGCGCCCCGGGATTACCGCAAAAAATTCAGTTTGCCCCGTTTCGTACAGGACGCCGAATAATTAGTGCCGGGCCGGCTTGGATTTACCCTCGAGCCGGCCCGTCCAACGACAGCCGCAAACCGCGAAAGCGCTTGCGGTACTGGGCCGGCGTCAGTTTGACCTGGCGTTGAAACAGCCTGTTGAAGAAACCGGCATCTTCGTAGCCGACATCGCGGGCGATGGTTTCGACCGGCTGGTCGCCGGCTTCCAGCATCTGCTTGGCTTCTTCCAGACGTAGCGTATGTACATATTCCAACGGCGACAAGCCGGTCGCGGCTTTGAAGCGACGATTCAGGCTGCGCTCGCCGAGGCCGCTGAGCCGGGCCATCGCCGTAACCGGCGCAGGGCTACGGTAGTGTTCTGCAATCCAAACCTGACAACGCGCGATAAGCGCATCCTCGACCTAGCGAGTCTGCGCCAACCGGGCATAAGGCTGTTGGCCGATTTGGTGCCAGTCGATCAGATTCAGTCTGGCGACCTGCATCGCTGCTTCCACCGACACCAGCCGGGCTATCAGAAACAAGGTCAGATCCAACCAGGAAGTACCGCCGCCGGCCATGATCAGGCGCTGACCGTCGCCGGAACACACCAGCGAACGCTGGCCGTGCACGTTGACCTTGGGAAAGCGTTGCCGCAATGTCGCGCAATAGGCCCAGTGGGTGGTGGCATCGTGGCCGTCCAGCAAACCGGCTTCCGCCAGCAGCATTGCCCCGGAGCAGGAAGCGGCTAAGGTAGCGCCGGCTTGATAGCGCTGTGTCAGCCAGGCAATTTCCCGGTCGAACAAGCCGGCCATCGGCTCGCTGGGCGGAATATTGACTTCCGGCACGCACACCACTGCCACCGGCGGGCAATCGGCCAGCGCGTGATCGATCGACACTGGAATGCCATTGCAGACAGTTAGCGGGCCTGAGTCGGCAGCCACCAGCAGCGGCCGGATGGCTTGCGGGCCGGCTTGACCGCTGACGATTAACGGCCAGTCCCGACCTACCGACAGTAATAAATCGTACAAACCGAAAATCACCGATGCACTGGCGGCCGGAAAAACCAGAATTGCCACCGGTATGGGCGCAATGGCCGATTCGTCGGTTTTCGCGCCGATTTGGCGATGGCCCGGTGCATCGGCTTGGGCTAAGGTATCGCCTGTATTGGAATCAATCGAGTGTGTCGCCATGCCTACCCCTATCGAATTATTGCTGGACCCGATTTCGCTAACCCTGTTTGCGCTGTACGCGCTGTTGATGGCCTGGGAAGCCTTGCTGCCGGCGCGGCCGTTACCGACCGTGCCAGGTTGGCGCTGGCGCGGTATCGCCGCGTTCGTCTGCTACTGGTTATTATCGTCTTATCTGCCGCTGCTGTGGAATGAATACCTGTTGCCGCATCAGAGGTTCGATCTGACCGGCCTCGGCGATGTTTACGGTGCGTTGGCCGGACTATTGCTGTACGAGTTTGGCGTTTACCTGTGGCATCGGGGCATGCATGCGTCGAACGGCTTGTGGCGTAGTTTTCATCAATGGCATCACAGCGCCGAGCGGCTGGACAGTTACGGCGCGTTCTGGTTCAGTCCGCTCGACATGCTGGGCTGGACGGTGTTGTCCAGTTTGACGTTGACCTTGCTGATCGGCATTACGCCGCAAGCCGCAACCTGGGTGCTATATGCGACGACGTTTTGCAGCGTGTTTCAGCACACCAACGTCAAAACGCCGTGCTGGTTGGGCTACCTGTTGCAACGGCCGGAAAGCCATTCCGTGCACCATCAGCATGGGCTGCACGCCGGCAATTATTCCGACCTGCCGTTATTCGACATCCTGTTCGGCACGTTTCGCAATCCGGCGGATTTTGCCGAGCAGACCGGTTTTTACCCCGGCGCTTCGAACCGACTCCGGGATATGCTGCTGATGCGCGACGTCACGCGGCCGCGATTCTGCGCGCCGACTATGATTACCGACAACGAGCGGAGGAGTCCGTCCTGAATTATTGGCGACAGTGGCGATCTATATTTTCGCCCTGATTGGGAAGGGTTGGGCATATGCAAGTGTTGGCCGAAGCCCGCCGCCGACGCTAGCACGTAGGCTTTCATTCTGTTCACGCAGAGTATTTTGGTAGAACTGCTCGCTACACTGATTGATCGCTACGGTTTATCAGTAACGTCTCCGCTTGCCGAAAACTCAAACCCAAAATACCCGATTTTTGCATGGATTGCTTCAGCGAAAAAGCCAGCGCCGCCGCAAGCACTCGGGAGTAATACGGCAGGGTTTCCAGATATACCGGCATTACGTCGTCGATTTTTTCGGCCTGTTGCATTTTCTGTTCAAGTTGCAGACTGCGATTTGCTATCTCTTGGATAAAAGCGTCATCGTTGGCGCAAGCGTTGGATAACGCCAAGGTCCAGGTTAAATCCGACTGTAATTCGCAGGTGCCTATGAAACGGCCGGATTGGCTTGGCGCCCATTGTTCCGGCGCAATCAACGATAGGCGGTATTGGCCATCCTTAAAATACAGCCAATACGCTTGTCCCGTGGTCGGTTTAAAACGAATTTGGCTATTTAAAACAAACAACGAGGTAAATAAATCGTTAGTAATTTGCTGAATGTTTTTGGCGGGTGCGATCAGCTGCTTTTTGGCTTGCTGCAAACTGTCCAATACAGCAACAGCTCCCTTTCCCTGAGGATTGGCCTGTTTAATTGTTAAATTCATAAATCGTATTCGGTAAGTTTATTAACGCAGTATGCAGCAGGTTTGATCAACGCAGCGAATTCGGACGAACATTGATGGTTTTTGTTCCCCTCATCCCAGCCCTCTCCCGGAGGGAGACGGAGATTTTTCTGTCGATGTTTTCAAAGCCTCTCCAAATCCGCTAAAACCGTTTCCGCACACCGGGCTATCGCATCATGCTCAGCAACTGCAAACCGATCCAGATTTCGATACACCATACCCAGGCGCGGATTGTGGTTTAGCTTAGCGCGATGACGAATGAAGAAATGCCAATACAGAGCATTGAACGGGCAGGCGCGATCGCCGGTACGGGCTTTTTTGTCGTAGTGGCAGCCCTTGCAGTAATCGCTCATCCGGTCGATGTACGCGGCGCTGGACACATAAGGTTTAGTCGCCAACACACCGCCGTCGGCGAACTGACTCATGCCCAGCGTGTTAGGCAATTCCACCCATTCGAAGGCGTCGATATGCACCCCCAGATACCAGCGATGCACCGCCTCGGGCGCCAAGCCTGCCAACAGAGCGAAATTGCCGATCACCATCAAGCGCTGGATGTGGTGGGCATAGGCGTACTGCAAGGATTGGCCGATGGCCGCTGCTAGACAATTCATTCGGGTTTCGCCGGTCCAGAACCAGGAGGGCAAAGGTCGGTCATGACCGAAATAATTGTGCTCGGCGTACTCCGGCATCTTTGCCCAATACACGCCGCGCACATACTCGCGCCAACCCAGAATTTGGCGGATGAAGCCTTCGGTGGCTGCCAGCGGCGCTGCACCCTGGCGATACGCCGTTTCCGCCCGCTCCACGACTTCCCGCGGATTGAGCATTTTGGTGTTCAGCGCAAACGACAGCAGCGAATGAAACAGCCGCCAGTTCCGCCGGCTCATCGCGTCCTGAAAGTCGCCGAACTGCGGCAGGCTGTTGGCGATGAAAGCATCCAGTTGCGGCAAGGCTTCTGCGCGATTCAGCGGCCAGCGGAAATCATCGGCGTCGGCGGCACCAAAACTGTTCACGCCAGCTGCAACGATGTCCCTCCAAAGCCTGGCATGGTTATGACGAGGCCGAGTGTCAACAGGCACCGCCGGCGTGCCGGGCCACGTCTTACGGTTGTCGTGGTCGAAATTCCATTGTCCACCGATCGGGCGTTGATGGTCTTCCAGTAACACGCCATGTTTGAGTCGCATGCGCCGGTAAAACATTTCCATCAGCCAATGCAACTTGGCGCCGAACAGCTCTGCCGCTTCGTGCCGTTGACTGTAAAAATGTTCGCTGTCGCAAGCTTGGCTAGGGATAGCCAGCGTTTGACAATAAGTCTGCAATTGCTGATCTAGTCGCCATTCGTCGGGTAGCTGGTACTCAAAATGTCGCACCTGGTAAAGCCCGATCAAGTCATCCAGATTGGTAGTCAGCGACTGCCTGTTCGCGTTATCGTCGATTTTTAAATAATGCACCTGATGGCCTTGGGCCTTCAAACTCTCAGCAAAATCGCGCATCGCCGCGAAAATACCGATGATTTTTTGTGCGTGGTGCAGCACGTAATCGGTTTCCTGGCGGATTTCCATCAGCGCGTACACCACCTTGCTATCGGTTTGCGCAAACCAGCTGTGGAGTGGGTTTAGCTGATCGCCCAGAATCAGGCGCAAGGTCGTCATACTGTCGCCAGCGTGCTCCGCTGCCGGCGGCAACGCTCTGAGCAGTATTTCACCGCATCCCAATCCCTGGCCCATTTTTTACGCCACACGAAGGGGCGGGCGCAGACGACGCAGGTCTTGGCGGGTAGCAGGGCTTTTTGATGCATTAAAACTCCAACTGGGTTTGTACCCAGTCGCCGACAGTATTTTTGGTTTTACGGCGGCTCGGTTGTTTGCGTGAGCCGTGTTTTTCGACGATAGCGGCCTTGGCGGCTTTGACTTCGGCGCGGCCGCGTACTTGGTAAAGACGGGCTTTGGCCTGCCGGGTGGCGCATTCAAGATCGACCTGCGGTTCGGGGATATCGGCACCGACGATTACGCCGCATTGTTGTTGCCGTTTTACAGGCATGCGCCACGGTTCGAACAGCCACTCTTTAGGCGCCCGGCGTAAGGCCGGCAGCCAATGTCGAACAAAGTGACCTTGCGGATCATGGTCGCGGGCCTGTTTGATTGGGTTATACACCCGCGTGGTGTTGATGCCGGTGGTGCCGGCTTGCATTTGCATCTGGCTCCAGTGGATGCCCGGTTCGTAATCCAGAAATTGTTGTGCCAGCCACGTGCCGACCGGTTGCCAGTGCAACCAAAGTGGGTAACTGGCTACCGACACTAGCATGGCGCGCATCCGGAAATTCAGCCAGCCGGTTTGAGCCAGCATCGCCACGCAGGCATCGACCAGCGGCCAACCGGTTTGGCCTGCGGTTAAGGCCTGAAAATGCGCTGGGTTCCAGTCCGCTTCGCGCAAACCGTCATAGCCGCGATGCAGATTGGTAAATTCCAGTTCCGGTTCGCTTTCCAGCTTTTGCATGAAATGGCAATGCCAATACAAGCGGCTGACGAAGGCGGTCAAGCCGGCACGACGGACATCGCTGCGAGGTAACACATCGAGCTGGCGACGGGTGGCTTGCACCACTTCACGCAAACTCAAACATCCAAAGGCCAGGTAAGGCGATAGCCGCGAACAGGCCGTCGGTCCCGACAATGGCGAAGAGATGCCGCCTCGGTAAGCACCGCAACGGTCGAATAGAAATTCGCGTAAGGTTTCGATGCCTTGGCGGCGACCGCCTATTTGGCGCAGCGGCGGGTTGGGCTGGATTAATCCCAGAGCTTGCGGCTCGGGCAAGATCGGCAGTTGAGGTGCTGCTAGCCAATCACAAGAGGGAGGATCTAGGCAGGGTTCCGCCATCAGCGTTTCCCAATGCGCTTTCCACAAGTCGCGATTTTGCAAGCGCCGCACCACACCGAATTGCGCAAACTCATGCCACTTTAAGCCGTGCGACCGGCACCAGCGTTGCACGGCCAAGTCGCGCTGAAAGCTCAGCCAGTTGCCGGTTTCCTGGTGCGAATACAGTGCCTTGAAGGGCGCTTCGTGCCAAAGCCGGTCCAACACGTCCACTGCTTCGCCTATCTCGATACACAAGCCGCCGCCGCATTTGCGCAAGGCAATATCCAAATCAAGCAGGCTTTCCCGTAAAAATAGATAGTGTTGCGTAGCCGCATCGGCTGCCGCCCACAGACTCGGTTCGATGATAAACAAGCATACTACCGGCCCGTTGCGGCTGGAGTGCATTAGCGGTGCATGGTCGTGCACCCGCAGATCGCGCTTGAACCAGACTAGGTTGTAGCTCATCGCTCAAAGCCAGCCCTGGCGCCAAATGCTGGAGTCGCGCAAATCCCGCCACGGCATGATTTGCACCCGTTTGCTAAACACCGCCTCCAATTCGATCATTTCCAGCGGCGCGTCAGGGTCGTCCGGCAGCAGCAATTTACTGACGATAAAGTGTTTTTCCTTGTTTTGCGGGGCAACGGCGGTCCATTTGCTGAGCAGCAATTTGTTTGGGTTCAGCCTGGGTGATTTGGCGGTCGGCATGGCTTGGTCTGCTTGAGGAATGTAGTTTCCGAGCATACCAGCCGATCCCGAAATGGCGAGATCGGCTGCCACGCAGCGGAATAAATCAATTCCCCGGTTGCAAGGTTACTTCGACTTCCCTTGTCTGACCGTTGTTGAACACCCGGACTTTAACGACATCGCCAACCTTCTGGTCGTCCAGGCGGGCGAACAGTTTGGATAGCGAATCGACTTCCTTGCCGTTGATCGCGACGATGATGTCGCCAGGGATCACGCCGCTCGCCGAAATTTTCACACCCTGCAAGCCGGCTTTTTCAGCCGCAGAACCGGGCTGTACCCGCAACACCGCGACACCGGTCTTGCCAGTCAAGGCGGCCAACTGTTCGTTCATTTGTTGATCTATTTCGATACCTAAAGCCGGGCGGATATATTTGCCTTGCTTGATCAATTCCGGCACCACCCGCATCACCGTATCCACCGGCACCGCGAAACCGATGCCGGCCGACGCGCCGCTGGGACTGTAGATTGCGGTATTGATGCCGATCAGGCGGCCGGCGGAATCCAACAGCGGACCACCGGAGTTGCCCGGATTAATGGCGGCGTCAGTTTGGATCAAGTGCTCGACTGCCGGCCCATCCTGGCCGCCCAGCGAGCGGTCCAATGCGGAGACGATGCCGCCGGTTAAAGTCCAGTCCAAACCAAATGGGTTGCCAATCGCGAATACTTTCTGTCCGACCTTCAGATCGCGGCTGGTGCCGACCGGTACCGGCGGCGGCCGTTTGAAGCCGACGCCGATTTTCAACACCGCAATATCATGCACCTGGCTGGCACCGACCAGCGCGGCCTTGTAATCGCGGCCGTCGGCTAGTTTTACCGTGGCTTCATTGGCGCCGGCAATGACATGAAAGTTGGTCACCACATGGCCGGCTTCATCCCAGATAAACCCGGAGCCGGTACCCTTCGGCACCGAGAACACGTCGCGGGTCCAGACATTGCGCACCAAGGCGGCGGTACTGATGTAAACCACAGAATCGCGGGATTTTTCGAACAATTCGATGGTGCTCTTTTCGTCCGCCGCCAAGTCGCCGCGCGCGGCGACGGTTCTGACCGGGTTGGATTCGGTCGCCGGTGCCCTCGACTGCCAATGCCAAAGCAATATCAGCACAGCCGCCACTGCGCCGACGGCGAATACGCGTTTAATGAATATATCGGGCGAATGGGGATGGTTGGGATGTTGCATGTCGGCCTCCGGTTTGTTGGTTCCTACCCAGAATCGTGCGAACTGATCAAAGCTATTTTAAATGGCGGCACTGCTGGACATTCAATTCCACTGAGCCACTACGTCGGCAAAGTGGGAGCGCGTTTATCAAATTTCAAGCGAGTCGGTGCGCGTGCTTTTATTCACCCGGCCCTATCTATGACTATTATTCAGTTCTGGCTGATCTCGTCTAAGCCCTGGCTGGTGTGCCATTCGACAGGCAAGGACATTAAGGCGAACGGTATTTAAGGGCCGGGTGAATAATCAACAGTGGATTTAGGAACTATAGTCAATTCGCAAAGTCTCGAAAAAGCCTGGATCGTTTGCTACTGGACAGGAGTGATCATTATGAAAAGAGTTAACAACACCATAAAACTGGTCATATTTGCATTTTTGAGTATGGGGTTAACCAGCGCTGCTATCGCGGAACATCATGAAAGCGCCAAGCTAAAAGCGCAATTACAAACCGAGGACGAGGCTGAAGTGGAGCTTTACGATTACCATTCGGGTGTTACGTATACCGGTACGCTACAACGTTTTATGTTTCATCGGCATTTAGAAAACCTAGTCGAAGAGCCAGAGGATAAACATGCAGAATCGGTGCGAATTAAGTAACACCGCTGTCGAATTCAGAGGTTCCGACACTTACCGCCGTGATTTCGGCTAGTACATACCAATTAAAAAGCCGGCTCACCAAGTAATTACAGATTTAAGAGGGTTGTTATTAGAGTATTTAACGCATCAATAACTGCAAGCGGATCCAGGCAATCGGCAGGCAGCTATTTGCAACGATAGCAGAGTGGTAAATTGAACACATTGTCCGGGTCGGATGTGTTATCGACCTTTCGACTGATTGCGTCTGGCTTTGAAAAAATCGCTGAGCAGCTCCGCGCAATCCACCTCCAGAATTCCCCCCGTCCACTCCACGCTATGATTTAAAAACGCGGCATCGCTGAGTTGCAACGCGTGGCAGACTGCGCCGCGCTTGGGATCGTAGGCGCCGAATACCAGACGTTTGACGCGGGCGTGGGCTATGGCGCCCATGCACATCACGCAGGGTTCCAGCGTCACATAGAGCGTGGTGTCTATCAATCGGTAGTTGTTTAAGGCTTGGCCGGCTTTGCGCAGGGCGACGATTTCGGCGTGCGCGGTGGGGTCGTTGGTTTGGATCGGTTGATTCCAGCCTTCGGCGATGCAGCGGTTGTCATGCACCAGCACCGCGCCGACCGGGACTTCGCCCTGACTTTCGGCGCGCTGCGCCAGGCGGATGGCATGGCGCAGCCATTCCTCGTCGGTCATTTTAAACCGTGGCTTTGTTCAGGCGGTCGTTGACGGCTGCCCAGGCTTCGTTGTCGGGCGGCTGTTCGATCAAGATGGTATCCAGTTGCAGATTATCCAGGGCACGTAGCGAGCTGTACAAAGCCGGTTCGTAAAGTTCGGCATCGGCCGGTAATCTCAGCAAATGCAGGCAGGGAATCTCGGCGATTTCGGCACTGAACGCCAGGATGCCGATATGTTTGCCTTGTGCGCACAAATCGTCAGTCATCGTGATTAGGGTATCGGCCGGGCACAGCAAGGCCATTGTATTGGGTGCGTAATGCACCGCCATCATACCCGGCGCGCGGATTTTGCTTTGAGGGGACAAACGGACATCGGTTTGCAGCACGGCTTTGAGTTGGCTACGGGTAATCCGGCCGGGTCTGAGGATGGCGGGAACGCCGTCGCTAAGATCGATGATGGTGGATTCCACGCCTACGGCGCAGGGGCCTCCGTCCAGAATGCAACCGACTTGATCGCCCAGCTCTTCCGCGACATGCTCGGCTTGTGTGGGGCTGATATGGCCGAAGCGATTGGCCGATGGTGCGGCTATGCCGCCGCCGAAGGCCTGTAATAGTTGTAAAGCAACCGGATTGGCTGGCACCCGCAAGCCTACCGTATCCTGGCCGCCGGTAACGGCAGATGGTACCGTCGATTTTTTGTTCAAGATCATCGTCAGCGGGCCGGGCCAGAAGTGTTCGGCCAGCCGCAGTGCCGTCTCCGGCACGGCTTCCGCCCAATCGTGCATTTGCGCGGCGCTGGCGATATGCACGATCAAGGGATGATCGGCCGGCCGACCTTTCGCGGCAAAAATTTTGGCAACCGCATCGGGGTTGGAAGCATCGGCGCCCAGTCCGTATACGGTCTCGGTCGGAAAGGCGACCAATTGGCCTTGCCGCAACAGTTCGACGGCGTGGCGGATGGATTCTTCGGTGACTGGTTTAGGATTCAAGGTAATCAGGCGAAAGATGAAAATCTAAAAAGACGGGCAGCCGACTTAATTGTAGTGGCGAATTCATTTGCCAAAGCAAACAGCCGCAAATATATAAAAGCCATCCTCACGACAAACGCGCCATTTTACCTTTCGCCTGTAGTCTTTTCTCCTAATTAATTTCCACCAACACTTCATTAGGGTTAACCGCGTCACCTTTTGCAACATAAATTGCCTTGACTATGCCGGCTACCGGTGCAGTGATCTCGGTTTCCATTTTCATTGCTTCGGTGACCAGCAAAGATTGCCCGGCATTGACCTTCTGGCCTTCCTTGACCAAGACATCAATGATATTGCACGGCATGCTGGTCACCACATCTCCCGGCTGGCTGGGCCGGCGGCGTTTGCTGGCGATGGCGCTTTGCACTGCGCCTTGCGCGCCGCCGTCCAGGACGATTTCGTCCAGGGTTTCGATGACGATCTCTTCGGGCATGCCGTCCACTGTGAAGTAAAAATGCCGCAAGCTCTGGTTTTTCGGGCCTGCGCCAGTCACTTTGACGTGATAGGACTCGCCGTGCAGCGCGACATTGAACTCGGTTGGCGCCTTTTTAACTTCCGCGGATGCCGGGGTTTCGTCCAATTCCAAGGGTTCGGCGACCAGGCTGTCGGTGGAGCGTAGTTCCAGAAATTGTTTACCGATTTCCGGGAACATGGCAAAGCTCAACACATCTTCGTCATTCATTGCTAGATGAGCGATTTCGTTACGCAGGTGTTCGAACTCAGGTTTGAGTAAATCCGCCGGACGGCATTCGATCACTTCTTCTTTACCGACTGCTTTGGCTTGCAGTTGCGGATTCACCGGAGCCGGGGCCTTGCCATAACCGCCGTGCAGGTAGCGTTTCACCTCGTTGCTGATGGTTTCGTAGCGTTTACCGGTCAACACGTTCAATACCGCTTGGGTGCCGACGATTTGCGAGGTAGGTGTCACCAAAGGCGGATAGCCCAGGTCTTTGCGCACTTCGGGGATTTCTTTGTACACCTCGGCCATGCGGTCCAAGGCGTTGCGTTCCTTTAGCTGATTGGCAAGATTGGAGATCATGCCGCCCGGTACCTGAAAGATATGCACACGGGTGTCGATACCGGTAAATTCGCTTTCGAAGCGGCGGTATTTTTTCCGCACTTCCAGAAAATATTGATTCACCGCTTGCAGTTTGTCCAAATCCAGCCCAGTGTTGTAGTCGGTGCCGCGTAAGGCGGTGACCAAAGATTCGGTAGGCGGATGGCTGGTGCCGCCGGCCCAGGAAGATAGAGCGGTATCGACATGTTCGCAGCCCGCCTCAATGGCCTTGAGCTGACACATTTCCGCCAAGCCGGCGGTGGCATGGCAATGCAGATGCAAAGGCAGGTCGATTGCGTCTTTCAGGGCTTTTACCAGTTCGCCGGCAATATACGGGGTCAATAGACCGGCCATATCCTTGATGGCAATCGAGTCGCAGCCTAAGTCCGCCAAACCTTTGCCCAACTTGATGAAACTGGCAATGTCGTGCACCGGGCTGGTGGTGTAACAGATCGTGCCTTGGGCGTGCTTGCCGGCTGCTTTGGTGGCTTCGATGGCGGTTTCCAGGTTGCGGATGTCATTCAGCGCATCAAAGATACGAAACACGTCCATGCCGTTACGGGCCGCAGTCTCGACGAATTTACGCACCACATCGTCGGAATAATGCCGATAGCCCAGCAAGTTCTGGCCGCGCAACAGCATTTGCAGGCGGGTATTGGGTAGAGCGGCTTTCAACTTGCTCAGCCGTTCCCATGGATCTTCTTTTAAAAATCGCAGACAGGCGTCAAAGGTCGCGCCGCCCCAGCATTCCAATGACCAATAGCCGATGTCGTCCAGCATTGCACAGGCTGGCAGCATGTCTTCGGTGCGCATCCGAGTGGCGATGAGTGATTGGTGGGCGTCGCGGAGGATAACGTCGGTTACGTAAACTTTGCTCATTGGGGTTTCCTTGGGTTTACAGGCCAGTATGGGAGGCGACAACCGCCGCCAGCACGCTAGCCAGAATTTCCGGTCGCGGCTTGTTGGAATAGTTGACTAGGTCTGGATTAGCTTCGACAAAGCCGGTGTTAAAGCGGCCACGGCGAAAATCCGGATGACCGAGAATTTTCAAGTAATAGGGGATCGTGGTTTTGATCCCGAACAAGCCCATGTCTTTCAAGGCGCGCTCGCCGCGATTAATCGCGTCTTCCCAGGTCATCGCGCTGACGATCACTTTAGCCAGCATCGAGTCATAAAACGGCGGTACCTCGTATCCGGTGTAAATCGCCGTGTCGGTCCGGACGCCGGGTCCGCCGGGGGCGTAGTAACGGGAGATGTGGCCGAAGCTGGGTAGGAAATTGTTTTTCGGGTCCTCGGCATTGACGCGGAATTGAATAGCGTAACCGCGTCTGACGATTTCTTCCTGCTTGAAACGCAGCGGCAAGCCGGCGGCTACGCGAATTTGTTCTTCGACAATGTCCACACCGGTGATGGTTTCGGTGATGGTGTGTTCAACTTGCACCCGGGTGTTCATTTCCATGAAATAGAAGCGACCGTTAGCATCCAGCAGAAACTCCACGGTGCCGGCATTGGTGTAACCCACAGCTTTGGCTGCCATCACCGCCAAACCGCCCAGGTACTGGCGTTGCGCTTCATCCAGTTGCGGGGACGGGGCGATTTCGATCAATTTTTGATTGCGGCGCTGTATCGAACAATCGCGTTCGTAGAGATGAATGGTGTTGCCAAAATGATCGGCCAGCACCTGCACCTCGATATGAATGGGGTTAACCACGCATTTTTCCAAAAACACGTCAGCGCTACCGAAGGCCTTGGTGGCTTCGGAAATCACCCGCTGATAGTTTTGCCGCAACTCGTTGGGATTATCGCAACGCCGGATGCCGCGCCCACCGCCACCTGACGTAGCTTTCAGCATGATGGGGTAACCGATCTGTTCTGCCACCTGCAGGGCATGCTCGACGCTGTCCAGATTGCCATCAGAGCCGGGGGTGACCGGCAGGCCGGCGGCGATCATCGCGCTGCGGGCTTCGGTTTTATCGCCCATGCGCTGAATCACTTCCGCGGAAGGGCCGATAAACACCAAGCCGCGTTCCTGGCAGGCACGCGCAAATTGGGCATTTTCGGATAAAAAACCATAGCCGGGATGGATGGCATCGCAGCCGGTGCGTAATGCTAGATCCACTAAACCATAGATGTTCAAGTAGCCGGCCAGCGGCTCACTGCCGATGTAATGGGATTCGTCAGCCTTCTTGACGTGTAAGGCAAAGCGATCGGCTTCCGAATAAATAGCTGCTGAACGAATACCCATTTCCGCGCAGGCCCGAATGATACGGACAGCAATTTCGCCGCGATTGGCGATCAGTATTTTGCGTAACATGATGCTCCCGTGTCCTTAAGTTTAGTAACTCGCCTATTACTCTAACAAGTTATGGCTATCTTTCAACAGGAAAACCGCCGCTTGCCGATTGGGGATTAACCTTTAGTTTGGCTGGTGGCGGTATTGCCGGCTACTGGGTTCGGTCAAAAAAACCGGCTAATTCGGCGATATTTGCTGCTTAGGCTTTGACGAAATTTCCAGCCGCTAAGTTGTTGTGTTAGCGGCATTTAATCGGCTTTTTGTGGTTTCTGTGTCAACAAGTTTTAAGGGTGAATGGGAAATATTGATAGAAAACAGCCTCTTGCAATTGGCACGCATAGTGCTATTCTCCTATGCATGGACGCCTATACCATGAGCCGCAGCCTTCCGTAATCGGTCCGGTTTGTGTGAATAGGGCTTCACCTCTTAACTAATTGATTAATTCTGGGGTTTTAATATGGACACAAACAAGCCGTTACTTTCCGCATTATTTTTTATCGGTCTATCGTTTTGGGGGATTCAGCTGGCGCAAGCAGCTACTACCGCAAACACGCTAAACCCGCTCGAATCCTTCAAAACCGTTTTGCCGGATTTGCCAAGCGCTTATCAGGAGCAGCCATCGAATCCATCAGCGGATAAACCGTTGCAGGACTATGCGTTAACGCTGTTTACGCGGGTCAAAACTGGAGCAGTAGCGACATTTCAGCAAGCCTTGGTAGAAATTGAAGGGCTTGGCGACATTGTTTCGCAAACAGGTTTGCTCGGGTTGCTTGGTACTGTATTCCAGCCAGTGATGGATGAGAGCAAAACAGCTGAATTGAAAGCTGCCTTGCCTACGGCTGCCTGGTTTTTTCTCAGCGGCATGCTGGGCATTCTGGGCTTGAAAAAACGCAGCAATTTGCTTGATGCCAAATCGGTTTGAATACAGTCCGCTAATGCTGTCATAGGCTTGGGCACCCAACGTAGGTTGGGTGCCCAAGCCTAAATACTTTCCGCTTCGCCACATCAAACGTCTTCGCCGAATCGACCCTTTTAAAACTAAGCTGTAGTTTGGTAATACAGCGAGTTTACGTCGATAATAGTTTTCGATTTTCGGTGATGCCTCAGCTAAACATGTATTGGCCTCGCTAATAATTTTCCGCACTTTTTCGAGAAAGCCTATGTCCGCTGTTGCCGACCATTTTGTTTATGGACCTATCCAACTGGCGGATATTCCGGATTGCATTCGGATTGCTGTCGCCAATTTCGATGAGTTTCAGCAACACCCCGAATATATCCAGCAATGGTTCGAGCGCCGTATCGTGCAGAATCCTTGGCAGGACGCCTTGCCGTGCGTCGGCGTCGGGGTTTGGCACAATGGACGCTTGGCCGGTTTCCGCGCTATGTTCGTGCAACCCTGGTGGTTGAACGGCGAATCCGTATCCATTGCTTTCGGATCCAATACCTGCGTCGATGAACAGTTTCGTGGTAAGGGCTTGGCCACCAAGCTGATCGAACACAGCCTTGAGTCTGCGCGATTCAACGGTACCGTGACTGCCGGCGTGATTACTCAGAAAGCCTTTAAAAAATGCGGCTTTGTCGAGATCGGCGGCAGCGATAATGATTTTTACCGTTTGCGCGTTGGGTATCGTGGCTCTTGGGAGAAACGCGCCGGCAAATTTTTGGGCAATTTGTTGGGCAGCCTATTTGACATCAACTTGCGCTTACGCAATGTCAAATTGCATAGCGGCGGTTTTAAATTTGCTGAGGTTTTGCATTGCGAGACTGAGTTTGACGAGTTGTGGGAGCGGGCCAAAGCGGGCTATACATCATGTCTGGAACGCAGCAGCCGTTATTTAAACTGGCGTTTATTCGATTTTCCTACCTGTCCTTTAAGACTTTTCGCGCTGCGCGATGCTACAGGCAAGTTGCGTGCCTATGCTATCTGGCATCAGCAAGGTTTTGGGGATGCTATCAGCATGGCAGTATTGCGCGACGTGTTTTTTCCTTTGGACGATGAGCCGGCCTTAAAGACCCTGTTGTATTACCTATTTGCCTATTGGCGAGAGAACGGGATTAGCTGGGGCAGTCTGGAAGTCGCCTCGCCGTCATTGACCAGTCTGTTTCGCAGTCTCGGTTATGAAGCGGTGCCGTCGCGCGGCAATCGCTATCTGATCTATCGCCAGCCGCCGCTAGCCGACAATATTTTGCAAAATTGGTACCGCAGCGGGATCGATGGCGATTATTTTGATCATCCGCTGTAATATTGCTTAATCCAACATTCTAAACTCGGCCTGTACCCTATGTTAAACGCCTCCGTGATTATCAGCACCCGCAACAGAGCGTCGATATTGCCGCGCTTGTTCGACGCATTGGCCGCCATGCGGCTGAATAGCGAGACCCGCTGGGAATTGCTGATGGTTGATAACGGTAGCAGCGACGATACTGTTGCGGTGATCGCGGCCGAAGCGGAACGTGGTCGACTGCCGGTGCATTGCGTCTCTGAGCCGATTCCCGGTAAGTCCCGTGCTTTGAATCGCGCCATCAAGCAAGCGCACGGCGAATTGCTGGTGTTCACCGACGACGATGTCGAACCGCAAGCAAGCTGGTTACAGGCCTATATCAATGCCGCCGCCGCGCATCCGGAAGTCGACGGATTTGCCGGCAAAGTGTTACCCAAATGGCTGGGCGACATCCCCGCCTGGCTGCATACCGAAGGCGAATTCGCGTTGCCGCGCGGCATTACCAATACCCGCGATTTTGGCACGTCTCAGCAATTTTTGGATGAACAGGTCATTCCGGGCGGCGTAAACACCGCGTTAAGAGCCGAGGCCGTGGCCAAAAACGGCTGGTTTCGCGAGGAACTGGGGCCGGGCACTTCGGTGCCGTTTACGGAAGATACCGAATACATGGGTCGTTTTCGGCGGGGCGGTGGCGAGTTTTGGTATGTGCCGGAAGCGTTGCTGTATCACTGCAACATACCGGAGCGGATGACGAAAGCCTATGTGTGCCGCTGGATGTTCGACGTGGCTCGTTGCCAGGTGCTGGCGTATGCCGATGTGCCTGCCGGGAAGAATATAGCCGGTATCCCGCTGTATTTGCTGCGGCATTATCTGAGTAGAATCGTGAAGTTTTGGCTGGAGCCGCGCGAGCAGCAACGCTTACAAAAAAAAATGAAATGGATGTTTACGGCCGGCGAAATCGCCGGTTACCGGCAATTGCCGGCGTTTAAACAAGCGTTGGCGGCAAATTAGCGCTTCGCGTTCATAGCAACGCTTGTAAATATCCCCATACTTTCTCTGCAATCACCGGTTGCGCCAGCTCATTTGGATGTAGGCCGTCAGCCTGCATCATCTCCGGGTTTAACGCCACTTCTTCTAGGATAAACGGCACATAAGGAATCTTCAATTCCGCAGATAGCTGCGGAAAAACCTCGTAAAACATCTCGACATAACGCTTGCCGTAATTGGGCGGGATTTTCATCCCCAGCAGCATGACTTTGGCGCCGACGTTTTGCGAGCGCCGGGTGATTTCGGTCAGATTATTTTTCATTTCCGCCGGCGATAAACCGCGCAAACCGTCGTTGGCCCCAAGCTCCACCAACACAATATCCGGTTTATGCCGGGATAAAATTTGCTCTAGTCGCGCCAGGCCGCCTGCCGAAGTATCGCCGCTGATGCTTTCGTTACTGATAACATAACCGCTATGCAGGTCGGTCAGCTTGTTTTGCAACAAAGCTACCCAGCCAAGCTGAACTTCGATGCCGTAACCGGCACTAATACTGTCACCCAATACCACTATCGATTTCGCCATTGCACTTATCGGTAGTAAACCCAGAATTACGGCAAGGACCACGCTATACATGTTAAATACTCATATTGATAAGACCAGTTCCCCGATCATCGTTACCGAACAACTCGGTAAATCGGTGCCAACGTCCGAGGGCATTTTACACATCTTGTCCTCGGTGAATTTAATCATCAATCCGGGCGAGAGCCTGGCCATCGTCGGAGAGTCAGGTTCCGGCAAATCCACCTTGCTCAGTTTACTGGCCGGCCTGGATACGCCCAGTACCGGTCGAGTGGTCGTCAGTGGCCGCGATCTGACCAAACTGGACGAAGACGGCCGTGCCTTGTTGCGGAACGAATTGGTCGGCTTCGTGTTTCAGTCGTTTCAATTGCTGCCGGGTTTGACGGCCCTGGAAAACGTGATGCTGCCGCTAGAACTCTGCGGTCACGCTCAAGCGGATGCGGCCGCCCGAGCCTTGCTGGACAGAGTAGGCTTGTCGCAGCGCTTGACTCATACACCCAAACAATTATCGGGCGGCGAACAACAGCGGGTGGCATTGGCACGCGCCTTTGTCACCGGACCAGCCATCCTGTTTGCCGATGAACCGACCGGCAATCTGGACAGCAAGACCGGTGCGCACATCATCGATCTGCTGTTCGAGCTAAATCAAGAGCAGGATACCACCTTGATTTTGGTTACTCACGACATGTCTTTGTCCGCGCGTTGCCAACGCACCATCCGCCTGGATGCCGGGAGCATGGTATGAAACGCTTCAATCTGGCGCTGAAGCTGCTTTGGCGCGACAGCCGTTCCGGAGAGTTGACCTTATTGTTGTTGGCGTTACTGATTGCCGTGAGCAGTTCCACCGCCATTTCACTATTCGCCGACCGCTTGCAGCGGACCATGACGGTACAAGCCGCCGAGTTTTTAGCCGGCGATCTGGTGGTAGCCGCACCAGCGCTTATCGACGAAATTTGGCTAGCCAAAGCCGGCGAATTGGGCTTATCTCGTTCGCAGACCAGCGAGTTTGCCAGCGTTTTATTGGAAAACCAGGAAATGTTGTTGGCCTCGGTAAAATCCGTCAGCGGCGGCTACCCGCTACGCGGCAAATTGAAAACCAGCGATGCCGAGTCGCAGGATGAAACCGTCGTCAGCCAGGGCCCGGAGCCGGGCTTCGCCTGGGTGGACAAACGCATTCTGCCGGCATTGCATTTAAAAATTGGCGACACGCTGACGGTAGGCGAAAAAGCGCTGACCATAGGCCGGGTCTTGAGCTACGAGCCGGACAAGCGCGGCGATTTTTACAGCTTTTCGCCGCGGGTGATGATTAATCAAAGCGACTTGGCTGCCACCGGCGTGATTCAACCCGGCAGTCATGTGCGTTACGCCTTCCAGTTCAGCGGCGACGAGCAGGCCTTGGCTACCTTCAAGACTTGGTTGAAACCGCAGCTGAATTCCTCGCAAAAAATCCTGGATATACATGAGGACCGCCCGGAATTGGGATCGGCGTTGCAGCGCGCCGAGCGTTATCTGGGCCTGTCCAGTATCGTGGTGATCCTAATTGCCGGCGTGGCGATTGCGATGGCCACCCGCCGTTATACCGAGCGACATTTCAACGCCACTGCCTTGCTGCGCTGTCTAGGGTGTAAACAAGCGGAAATTATCTGGCTGTACGGTTTGCAGTTTTTGGTGCTGGGCCTGCTAACCAGTGGCGTCGGCTGTGGCCTTGGCTGGTTGGCGCAGTTCGGTTTATTCGAACTGCTAAAATCTTTGTTGCCGCAAGAGTTGGCCAGCCCCAGTTGGTTGGCAGTGTTTTTTGGCTTGATTACCGGCTTGGCAATATTGCTGGGTTTTGCCTTACCGCCGTTGCTGCGCTTGCAAAAAGTCTCGCCCTTGCGGGTATTGCGCCGCGAGTTAGAACCGTTACCTACTAGCGGTTGGTTGATTTACGGTTTGGCGCTGGCGATTATCGGTGGCTTGATTTGGCGCTATACCGAAGACCCGCAAATGACTTCCCTCATATTGGGTGTGGGAACGCTGGCATTATTGGGCTTAGGGGCGGCGATATACAGTTTGTTATTGCTGGCGCGCAAGCTGTTGCCGAAGATGGGCTTAAATTGGCGTTTTGGTTTGCAGGGATTGCTGAGGAACAGCCAGGCCAGCATAAGTCAAATATTGGCTTTCAGCATCACACTAACCGCCATGGCCCTGAGTTTCACTGTGCGCAGCGACTTGATCGATAACTGGCAACAGCAATTACCGGAACAGGCGCCGAATCATTTTGCCTTGAATATCCTGCCGGAACGCCAGCAGTCGTTTCATGACGAATTGCAACAAGCCCAAATAGCCAGCAGCCAGTTTTATCCTGTGGTGCGCGGGCGCTTGGTGACGATCAATAACGAAGCGGTGCAAGGCCGGGTCAGCAAAGACACGCAGGGCGAAGGCGCTACCCAACGCGAGTTGAGTCTAACCTGGGCGGTACAATTACCGGACGATAACAAAGCCATTGATGGCGGTGCTTGGCAAGCCGATCAGCCGGGGCAGGTATCGGTGGAACAAAAACTGGCGGAAAGCCTAAAAATCAAGGTGGGCGATGAATTGACCTTTACGGTGGGGAGCGCGCAATTCAGTGCCAAGGTATCCCAACTTCGTAGTGTGCAGTGGGATACGATGCGGCCCAATTTTTACATGATCTTTTCGCCCGGCACGCTCGACAATTTTCCGACCATGTACATGACCAGTTTCTATCTGGCCGACAATCAAAAGATTCTGCTGAATACGTTGCTGAAAAAATATCCGGCTATCACGATATTGGAAGTCGACCAGATCCTGAAACAGTTCAAGATGATCCTGACGCAGCTGACCAAGGCTATCAATCTACTGCTGTATTTTGCCTTGGCGGCCGGTTTTACCGTGTTGTTCGCCGCCGTTTATGCCACGCTGGATCAACGGATCTACGAAGGTGCGTTGATGCGCACGCTGGGCGCTCGGCGCGGCTTTTTGCGCGCCACGCATGTGATTGAGTTTGGCTTGCTCGGCACCTTGGCTGGCGTTTTGGCGGCATTGGCAAGCGAGGCGATTCTGTATGCGCTGTATACCCGCGTTATGCATATCGACTACCGTCCCGGCTACTATTTGTGGGGCGCATTGCCAGCCATAGGCGCGACAACCGTGGGGCTGGCAGGTTACTGGGGTGTTCGCCAGGTGGTCAATCAGCCGCCCTTGCAAGTGTTGCGGCGTTAATCTCCGTCGCTTTGGTTTTACTTTCCGCCCTCGGCTTCCTCGCCCGGCTTATCTCAGCGTATGATTGCCGCTTTAATTTTGCACCTCCATGGCACGAAGTTCGGCCCCTTTCTAAGGATAATGCATGAAATATAGAGATTTACGAGACTTTATCGCCCAGCTGGAAAAACAGGGCGAACTGAAGCGCATCAAACAGGAAGTCGATCCGGTGTTGGAAATGACGGTGATTTGCGACCGGGTATTGAAACAGGGCGGGCCGGCTTTGCTGTTCGAAAACCCGAAAGGTTCCAACATTGCCGTACTTGGTAACCTGTTCGGTACGCCTAAGCGGGTGGCGATGGGTATGGGGGCCAAAGACGTTTCCGAATTGCGCGGTATCGGCGAGTTACTGGCCTATCTGAAAGAGCCGGAGCCGCCGAAAGGCATGAAAGACGCGCTGGAAAAGTTCCCCGTGTTCAAACAAGTGCTGAATATGGCCCCGAAAATAGTCAGTTCCGCGCCTTGCCAGGAAGTGATTCGGGTTGGTGATGAAGTCGATTTAAGTGTTTATCCGATTCAAACCTGTTGGCCGGAGGATGCCGCGCCGTTGATTACCTGGCCGCTGGTGATTACCAAAGGGCCGAATAAAGACCGGCAGAACCTGGGGATTTACCGCCAGCAAGTCATCGGCAAAAACAAAGTCATCATGCGCTGGCTGGCACATCGCGGCGGTGCCTTGGATTTTAAAGAATGGCAGCAAGCGCATCCAGGCAAGCCGTTTCCGGTGGCGGTGGCCCTGGGTGCGGACCCGGCAACAATATTGGCATCGGTCACACCAGTGCCGGATTCTTTGTCCGAGTATGCGTTTGCGGGCTTGCTGCGCGGCAGCAAAACTGAAGTGGTTAAATGCCTGTCCAACGATTTGCAAGTGCCGGCCAGCGCGGAAATTGTCCTGGAAGGCTTTATCTATCCCGGCGAAACCGCCCCGGAAGGGCCGTATGGCGATCATACCGGCTACTACAACGAGGTCGACGAATTTCCGGTATTTACCATCGAACGTATTACGCAGCGGCAGGTGCCGATTTATCACAGCACTTACACCGGCCGCCCGCCAGATGAGCCGGCGATTTTGGGTGTGGCGTTAAACGAAGTCTTCGTGCCCATCCTGCAAAAACAGTTTCCGGAAATCGTCGATTTTTATCTGCCGCCGGAAGGCTGTTCCTATCGGATGGCGGTGATCAGTATGAAGAAGCAATACGCCGGCCACGCCAAACGGGTGATGTTGGGTACCTGGTCGTATTTGCGCCAGTTTATGTACACCAAATTTGTCATCGTAGTGGACGACGATGTGGATGTACGAAACTGGCAGGACGTGATTTGGGCGATTACCACTCGGATGGACCCGGCTCGGGATTTGACGATTTTGGAAAACACGCCTATAGATTATCTGGACTTTGCTTCGCCGGTGTCTGGCTTGGGGTCCAAGGTCGGTTTCGATGCTACCAACAAATGGCCAGGCGAAACCAACCGGGAGTGGGGACGTCCGATTGTAATGAGTGAGGACGTGATCAAAAAAGTGGATACGATGTGGGATACCTTATTTAACTAGGGTAGACTGCCGGTTGGCTTGTAGAACGGTACAAATCCTAATGAAAATATTGGTTGTCGACGATATCTACGAAAACAGGTTATTGCTCGATAAATTACTGAGCAGAATGCAGCATGAAGTCATTTCGGTCGAAAATGGGGAGCAGGCGGTTCAAGCTCTGACCAGCGTTAATCCCGACCTGATTCTGATGGATATTATGATGCCGGTGATGGACGGGCTGGAGGCTATCAAAGCGATTAGAGGGCTGACCCAGGACAAGTGGGTGCCGATTTTTGTGCTCAGCGCGTTAGCCGATGACCAAAACGTCCTGGATGGGCTGCAAGCCGGTGCTGACGATTATCTGCAAAAACCGTTCAGTCGGGCCATTCTTGCCGCCAAGTTAGGCTCGGTGCAACGCGTGATCGATATGCAAAACCTGATTATTGCCGATACCCAGTTACTTAAAGCCTATCGCGACGAAAATGAAGCGGAACAGCAGTTTTTGCAGAGTATTTTTGAGAGGTTAATTAAACAGAGCGATCTGAAAGACGATCATTTGCAGTTTTGGTTATTGCCGGCTAAGCGTTTTAGCGGCGATTTGATTTGCGCCAGACGCGTCAGCGACCAACAAATTTACTTTATGCTCGCCGATTCGACCGGCCATGGTTTGGCGGCGGCGCTGCCGACGGTCATTGTCAATCAAGCGTTTCAGGCGATGACCAAAAAAGGTCTGGCCGTCTCTATTATCGTTCGCGAGATTAATCGCCTGCTTTACAGTCAGATGCCGCCGGGCCGTTTCGTGGCATTGGCATTGGGCATGATAGACAGCGAAAAAAAGTCGGTGGAGTTGTGGAATGGCGGCTTACCGGATGTTTTTGCGCTGGATGGCGAAGGCAATCCGGCTCACGCTTTTCGTTCCACACACCCCTCTGCCGGCATTCTCGACAACCGGCAATTCGACGATACATGCGAAATCTGGCATTGGCGGGAGGCTTGCGAGTTATTTATGTACTCTGACGGCTTGACCGATGCCCAGGATCCTGACGGCGGTTTATTCGGCCAGGAGCGCGTACTGCAAATTCTCAGGACTGCACCGCCCGGTGCTGAAGTGACGGCGATACAATATGCCTTGGAAGCGCATATGCTGAACCGGGAAGCACAAGACGATATTTCCTGTATGGCAATTCGCTGTCGTTGAATACTTCGATGTTGGGCCAGTTAGTTTTTGTTTTTGGAATCTTTTTGGCTGTTAGATTGAATGTTTGGGTCAGGTTGTAAAAAGCAGACTCAGCTAATTTGTCTATACTCAGAATTTCGCGAATAACCCACTCAGCAGGGACGGCTCGGCACGCGCCGGACTGCTAGGTTTTCGCTCCCAACTTGATGATCCTTTGAAAACAGCAACGTGGACTTAAAACAGCATATTCTGCAAGCCGCCATTCTTATCGTCGACGACGAACCCGCTAACGTCAAATTGTTGGAAAAAATTTTGCAGCGCCAGGGTTATCGGAATATTCAATCGACCTGCGATTCTCGCGAAGTGACTTCTCTGTGCGATACCACTCGTTTCGATGCCTTTTTATTGGACATCCGCATGCCGTATTTAAGCGGCTTCGAGGTCATGGAGCAGCTGCAACAGCGCTTTAGGGACGACTATTTACCCGTGTTGGTGCTCAGTGCGCAACCGGATATGGAGACCCGCTTGCGAGCGTTAAGTTTGGGCGCGAAGGATTTTTTGACCAAGCCCTTCGATCAATTGGAAGCCGTCACCCGCATCCACAATCTGCTGGAAGTGCGCTTGATGCATAATCAGGTTCGCGATCAAAACCGTCTGCTCGAACAACAGGTTAAATCCAGAACCGACGAGTTGTATCGTACTCGTCAGGAAGTCATACGCAGATTGGGGCTGGCCGCCGAATATCGGGATAACGAAACCGGCAACCATATTATTCGTATGAGTAAATATGCGCAGTTGTTGGCTTTGGCTTATGGTTTAACTGAGCAGGATGCGGAAATTATTCTGAATGCGGCACCGATGCACGATATAGGCAAGATCGGTATTCCAGACCGGATTCTGTTAAAAACCGGCAAGCTGGACCCCGAAGAATGGCGGATCATGCAGACCCATGTGCAAATGGGCGCAAATATTTTATCCGGCTCACCGACCGAATTGATGCGCGCCGCGCGCACCATTGCCCAGCATCACCATGAAAAGTGGGACGGTACCGGTTATCCGAATGGCTTGAGAGAAGAGGATATTTCGATTGCGGGCAGGATTTGCGCGCTAGCCGATGTGTTCGACGCACTGACGTCGCAACGTCCGTATAAGCCGGCCTGGAGTGTGGAGGATACTTTGACCTATATCGCGTCCGAGTCCGGCAAACATTTCGACCCTAAATTAGCGCCGCTGTTAAAAAGGAATTTGCCGGAAATTTTGATTATCAAAAGCGAATACGCCGATGCCGAGGTTATTCGGGATTTGGACTATTAACTCGGCCTTGCTTATCGCTGGTATTCCTTCAGGATGAGCTCGTCTAAGCCCTGGCTGGTGTGCCCTTCGATAGACTCGTTGCGAACGGTATTTAAACTGCGCGAATGGATTCTACACCGCTGATTAGCTCGGCTGATGCCAACTCCATGCCGCGTTTGAAGTAATCGCAGGCTTGATCCTTGTCGCCTTTGCTAAACAATAATTCCCCTAGTAATTGGTAGGTCGCCACCGACGCTTCGGTATTCAGGCTTTTCAACAAATATTGTTCGGCTTTCTCCATTTGCTCGGCTTTCAGAGCCAGCTTGCCCAGCACTCTTAACAACACTGCATTGCTGGGGTAAACCGCCAGCCATTGTTCGATCGACTGCAATTGCTTGGCTTTATCTTCGGCTTCAATGTTCGAAACCAACACCAACAAGGTGTCGTCCCAATGCCGGCCCAATTGCTTGAGCATGGCCGATTCGACGCTACTGCCGGCGCCCGCTGCAATCATCGCCGCAAAATAGATATTGGCGATACCCGGCAGGGCTTTGATGTGATCGGGGATGCCTTCCCAGCAGGTTTGGATCGCTTGGCGGTCGCCCTGGGCGATGGTCTGTTTCAGCAAGCGGCTAAAGGTTTCCGTTTCCAGCAATTTAACTTCGGTTTCCATCAACACTTTATGCTGTTGTAGCGAGGGCAATATCTTGCTCAAGCCTTCCCAGTCGCCCAAATGTTGATACGCCTGATGCATCATTTTCAAAACCCGGGCATGGCCGGGATTGATCGAGTGCAATTTGCCCAGTGTTTCCAAGGCTTGCTCGAATTGTTTTTCAGACAGATGCAATTCGGCTTGGGTCAAGCCGACGGTCATATTGGTGTCCGAGGATTGTTCGCTGGCTTTTTGCAAATATTCGTCGCGCTTGTCCAGTGCGCCGCGCGATTGCGCCGCTCTGGCGGCAGTCAAATAATGCAGTAATGGTGCACCGCTATGTGCGGCATGCTTGATCAGCACTTTCTCCGCGCGCTCCCAATTACCGTCTGCCGCGTCGAATAAGCCGGCCACCAGGGCTTCCTGTGAACGATTGAAACGAATATTGCGGCGGCGCTTGGCAAATTGGTTGGGCATGCGAATCAACACACCCATCAAGCGGAAAAAATTGTAGAGAACGAAAAAGCCGATCACTTGCGCTACCGCAAACACGGTCAAAGAGGTTTCCAACGACCAGTGGCCGAAACCGATCAACACATAACCGGGATCGTTTTGTTTGACCAGCCAGCTATGCAGCAAAAACGCCACCAGAATGGCGCAAAGCAAGGAGCCTAGAAAATACATGAGATTTTTCATAATGCCACTCGCTTATTGCTGGCCGGCTGTGGGTGTTGCCGGCGAGGCCGTTTCCGCTGGCGGATTATTCAGCACCGCTTTATCCGACTCGATGCGCAATTTGCTGATGTCTTTCAACAGTTTCAATGAACCGCTAACATCCGGGTATTGGCTGCGGATTTGCACATTGGCCAGTTTGTCGAGTTCGGCCACGAATTTATCGGTTTGTTGGTTTTCCGCGAAATTTTTCTTCAGCCATTGTTTGGCGTCGGCGATGCTGCTGGAAAACAAGGTGTCGTTTTGTTGCACCAGGGCGATTTCGATCATTTCCAGCCTGACCTTCAACTGCTGCTTGATAAAGTGCGCTTCCTCCGGAGTGAGGATAGCGTTGACCGGTTGCTCGGTGTGACGCAGCACTACGTAGCCTTCCAGTTGTTTGGCTACAGTGCTTAAAATTTCATGACCATGTTCGGACAGGTCGCTGTTGGGTTCAGGCTTTTCCGGTTGCTTGCCGGCATGCGGCAGAAACACCGATAAGCTTTCTACGGCATCCTGTAAATGTTGAATGCCGCTGTAGATGCCGACGATATCCGGCACGGTGGCGCCGTTTAACAAGGCAATTTCCTTGGCAATTTGCTCGCGGACTTTAAATACCGCCGCGTCGCCACTTTCTCTAAGCCTTTGATCGGCAGCTTCCAACGCTTCGCGGGTGGTGGTGACGTCGCCGACTAAATGCAAACGCTGATTGGCAACGGTCAACAGATATTCGGCATCGGCCAGCAACCAGTCGCCGCGGGTTTTGCCCAGCTGCCGTTGCAAGGCCACTATCGAGGCTTCCAGCTCTTTGCGCGCCGTGCTCAGGCGCTCATCATGTAGCTTGGAGAAATCGGCCAAGGTTTCATTGAAATGGTTGTCTTTGCCGGTCATTTCGGCGTTGACGTTGGCGATTTGGGTTTGCACGCCATTCAGCTGTTCGCGCAGGCCGTTGAGTTCCTTATCTAGCTCAAGCAGTTTCAGGTTGTCCTGATTGTTTTCGGTATCTTGACTGAAACGCAATTGCTGGAAAAAGAAAAAACCTGCGCCAGCCAAAGCAATCACCAATACGATAGAGGTAATGCCTATCCACAATCCGGCGTGAGACTTTTTAACCACCACCACCGGAGCTGGATTTTCTTGTTGTTCTTCAATTACTTCGGCCACTGTTTTCCCCGTTCAATAACGTCGTCAAGGTCTCTAAAATCGCTGCATCCGTGGGCTGTGCGCTCACTGCAATCTGGTTAAATCCGAAATCTTCGGCCGCTTGGCCTATCCGCTCGCTCATGACGATTAAAAGTATCGATTTCAACAATACTATCGACTCGTCATCCAGCATCGCCAACAAGTTTTGTAAAGCTTCGACACTGGTGATCGTTACTGCGTCCAGCCGCCCTTGGGATATGTCTGTCCGCAAATCCGTGCTGTTCGCCATTGGCTGGCGGCGGCTATACACTTCCAGATAACTCGCTTCCGCGCCGCGGCTACGCAAGCTTTCCGCCAGTTTTTCCCGGCCACCGACACCGCGCACAATCACGCAACGCATGCCAGCTACCGTTTGTAATTCAGGTTCGGCGAGCAAGCCCTCACTGTTAAATTCGCTGGCCGGCACGCAATCCACCGGCCATTCCGCTTGCTGCAATGCGCAGGCGGTTGCGGCACCGACAGCCGCGACTTTGAATTTACGCAAGGCCGGCATTTTGCCACCGAACGCCTTGATAGCAAAATCCACAGCATTGGTGCTGGTAAAAATCAGCCAATCGCTGGCGGCGGCTTGGCTTAACAAATCCGGGTCGGGCTGGGTTGCGACGATTTCCAGTGTCGGAAAGCGTATCGGCACACCGCCGTGTTGTTCTATCAAATGGCACAGATTTTCAGCCTGCGCCGCGGGTCGCGTCACCAAGATCCGCGCGCCGTTTAAAGCCTGATTCACTGGTATAGCTCGCGCAATATCCGGTCCGCGCCTTGCGCTAATAAATCCTCGGCCACAGCCTTGCCCAACGCTTCAAAGTCGGTGAGGCTGCTTTCCGCTTCGGCCCGATATAATAAGGAACCGTCCGGGCTGCCAACTAGGCCACGCATGAACAAACGCTGGCCTTTGATTTCCGCAAAACCGGCAATCGGCACCTGACAACCGCCGTTGAGTCGGGCATTCATCGCCCGCTCGGCGCCGACTCGGATGCTGGTGTCTTCGTCGTGCAATACCTTTAAATACTCATGAATCTCGGCGTCGTCGATCCGGCACTCGATGCCGATAGCACCTTGGCCCATCGCCGGCAAGCTTTCCGTCGGTTCCAGTTGGGCCGTGATACGCTTGCCCATCCCCAATCGTTTCAATCCGGCGGACGCCAAAATAATCGCATCGTATTCGCCGGCATCCAATTTTGCCAAGCGAGTGTTGACGTTGCCGCGCAGGCTCAGAATTTCCGCATTTGGGAATTTTTCCTTGATTTGGCATTGGCGGCGGAGACTGGAAGTGCCGATCCGGGCATTGGCAGGTAATTCGGCCAAACTGCGATAATTGTTGGAAACAAAGGCGTCGGTCGGATCTTCGCGGTCCATGATGACTGCTAGATGCAGGCCTTCCGGAAATTCCACCGGCACGTCTTTCATGGAATGCACCGCGATATCGGCCGTGCCTTCCAGCATGCCTTGTTCCAGTTCTTTGACAAACAAACCCTTGCCGCCGACTTTCGCCAATGGCGCGTCGAGGATTTTGTCGCCGCGGGTGACCATTTTTACCAGCTCGGTTTGTAATCCCGGAAACGCCTGCTCAAGCCGCGCCGCGACATGCTCGGCCTGCCACAAGGCCAGCGGGCTTTGCCGGGTAGCGATACGAATAATTCTGTCTGCCAAAACTGCTCCTGCCGATTGCTGGCGGGCGTCTAAGCTGCGCCCTTTGTTGGGAATAAATGTTCGCTATTGTAATCCGATTTGGGGGGGAAGGTGCTTAGAAGTTGTTTGCATAGATAAGTAGCAGGTAACCGGTTGCCAGGTTAAAGATTGAGACGTAGCTATTAAGTTGAGCGAATCAAAATGTCGCCTGACATTAGAGCACCTACCTAACCTCAAACACCTCAAAATGCTCGCCTGCATCATAAGTGTTAGCAATTACCTCTGAAACCTTAGCCAATATCGGCCCTTTATGGCACCAAGCCACTAGTTTTTGTAGTTCCTCCGCATGGCCGCTGGCGACGATTTCGACACTGCCGTCGGCCAGGTTTCTGACAAAACCTTTTATATTCAACTTCACGGCCTGTTTTTGGGTGTAGGCACGAAAATACACGCCTTGAACTCGGCCCTTGACGATGATATGCAAACACTCGCTCATCGAGTAATCCTCCAGCAATAATGAATTTTTTGATCGCGGGCGAAATCCTCCGGAATCGTTTTCGCGCTGATGTCTGTTATCTGCAAATCCGCCAAGGCTTGCCTGTCCAGTTTGAAGCGGCGGAAATTAGTCGAAAAATACAGCACGCCGCCCGGCGCAAGCAGGGCAACGGCACTGCGCAGCAAATGCAGATGATCGTTCTGAATATCAAAGGCTTCGTCCATTTTCTTGGAATTGGAAAAGGTCGGCGGATCGAGAAAGATCAGATCAAATTGCAGTTTGTCTTTGGCGCCGGCCTGTTCCGCCAGCCATTCCACACAATTGGCGCGCAGCAGCTTGTGATCGCCTTGAATGCCGTTCAAATCAAAATTGCGCTTGGCCCAGTCCAGATAGGTGTTGGACATATCCACCGTGACGCTGGAGGCCGCGCCGCCCACCGCCGCATGCACGCTGGCGCTGCCGGTGTAAGCAAACAGATTCAGGAAGCGCTTGCCTTTGGCTTGTTGTTGTATCAATAAACGGATCGGCCGATGATCCAGAAACAAACCGGTATCCAGATAATCTTCAAAATTCACCCAAAACTTGCAACCGCCTTCCTCGACCACATGAAAGCGGCCGGATTCGCCTTGTTTCTCGTATTGATCGGTGCTTTTCTGCTTGCGGCGGATTTTTAAAAACACCTGCTCTTTGGGTATTTCCAATACTTTGGGGATTTCCACCATCGCCCCAGCCAGGCGTTGATTGGCCTTGGCCGGATCGATGGTTTTCGGCGATTCGTATTCCTGCACATTGACCCAAGTTTTCTCGCTTTGATAAACGTCCACCGCCACCGCATATTCCGGCAAATCCGCATCGTACAGCCGGTAGCAACTGACCTGATTTTGTTTGGCCCATTTGCCGATTTTTTTCAGATTCTTACGCAAGCGGTTGGCGAACATCTCCGCCTGATTGTCGGGTTGCTCAGTCTCCGTACGCCGGCTGATTTGCTCGATGCGTTCTTGCTGGGATTTGGCTTTGGGTTCGAAGAAGGTCTGTTCTTCGATATTAAAACGCAGCAATTTGCACTCCAGCGCGCCGTTGAACAAGGTAATCGGCTTTTGCGAACGTACGCCCAAGCGAAAACCCAATTCCGGATTGCTGATGATCATCGCCACCTGCCAGCCTACAAAGCGCTGTTTCAGCACCTCTCCAAAGCGCCGATACAACTCGGAGGTTTCCGCCTCGTCGCCCAGCCGTTCGCCGTAGGGCGGGTTGCAGGCGATCAAGCCTTTGGGCCAACTTTCCGCCGTTGTTGCATCGCCGATGTCGCGCCGTTCGATATGAATCTTGCCTGCCAAGCCGGCATTTTCCACGTGCTGCAAGGCGGCTACCACGGTGCGCCGGTCCTGATCGAAACCGACTATAACAGGCATTTTGCTCAAGCCAACATCCCGGCGTTGCTTGGCTTCGTCCAGCAGGCTTTGCCAAAGCGCGCCATCGTGTTTTTTCCAGCCCAGAAAGCCGAAATAATCGCGTTGTAAACCCGGCGCATAATCGGCGGCAATCATCGCGCCTTCTAACAACATGGTGCCGGAGCCGCACATCGGATCGAGCAGCGAACCGCCTTGCTCGGCAATTGTCGGCCAGCCGGCGCGCAGCAAGATCGCCGCTGCCAGGTTTTCCTTGATCGGCGCGGCAATGTTGACGTCACGGTAACCGCGTCTGTGCAAACTCTCGCCGGATAAGTCCAGACTGAGTTGCGCAGTTTCGTTATGTAGATAAACATTCACGCGAATACTGGGCCGGTCGGTGTCGATATTGGGCCGTTTATTAAACTTGGCGCGCATCTGATCGACGATGGCGTCCTTGACTTTCAAGGCACCGAAATGGGTGTTATTGATGGCTGGGTTGTTCTTGCTGCTGAATGATACCGCCAAGCTGTCGTCGGGCTTGATATGCTCGAACCAGTTGATTTTTTTGACGCCATCGTACAAATCTTGCTGCGACTTGACCTCGAAACTGCTCAAGGGCAGAAACACCCGGTTAGCCGTACGCGACCACAAACAAACCCGGTAAGCCAGCGCCAGATCGCCATCGAAGGAAACGCCGGCCATTTTTTCGCGGACGTTCAGTCCGCCCAGGGCTTTGATTTCGTTGGCAAGAATACCTTCCATTGCTTTGGGCGTGGTGGCGAACAATTGGTATTGGGTCATGGTCTACGGGCTGGGTACGGAATGGCTGGCTAGGATACTAAAATGTGTTGCTACTGCGGCGGATATTTTTATAGCAAAACTGCAAACAACGGCGCCATTCGACATCGTTCGCCCGGTCCGCCGAAGAATTTGCCGGTAACGACTCGGGTGGGGTAATAGCAAAATCAGTCTTGCGCCAATCGGGAGCGCTACGCACCACTCCGGCTCGAGGGTAGTTCTGAGTGTCGACCACCTTGGCGCCTGCGTTTTGCGCAACCAAGGCAGATAGCTAAACCAATCATTCGTTGTCGAAGCGTTTTACAATCGATTCGGCAAGCGCGCGCGTTGAAATGCTAAAGATTTGAGGCGGATAGCAAAACGCGTAGTGGCCGATTTATTGCTTGATAAGCATCAATGTTCTACAACTCTGAAGACGGCCCTGGCTATGCATCCGCAAAAATACTCCGAAACCTACTACGACCCGCACCAACGCATCCGTGCCTGCAAAATCACTCCCGGCGAATATTGTGTTACCGATTCCGGCGAGCTTATTGTTACCGTGCTGGGGTCCTGCGTGATTGCCTGTATTCGCGATTGGCGGCGGGGCATAGGCGGGATGTATCAATTCATGGTGGTGAACGTCAACGAAGACCAGCCGCTCAACCAACGCATGGAGAACATGGCTAGTGCCGGTATGGATAATTTCATCAACCATCTGGTCGACAGGGGAGCAGAAGAGAGCGAGCTGGAAGCCAAGGTATTCGGCGGCGGCAATATACTTAACGGTATGCAGCGCAACAATGTCGGCGCTCGTAGTGCTCAGTTTTTACGCAGTTATCTGGCTGACCGGAACATTCCAGTCCTCGCTGACGACATGCTCGGTATCTATCCTCGCAAGGTGTATTTCTTTCCGGAAACCGGGGAAGTGTTGGTGAAAAAACTCAAGGATATAAAAAACGAAACTATCTTGCAGCGGGAGCAGGAATATTCTCACAGGCTGTTTGCTAGGGTGTTGGCGTAGAGTTTTGTGTCGCTAACGCGACGGTTTTTTTGAATGTCGGTTCGCGGACCGACAACCGCGATACTTTTCTTTGCTTGTCCAAAGAAAAGTATCCAAAAGAAAAGACACCCGGACGCCGCTTATTTCCTGCGCTCCGAAGCTTTCGACGGGGGTTGCCGAAAGGGGCTTCCTGCCCCTTCGTCAACGCGCCGCATCCCTGCGGCGCCCCTACGGGCTATTCCCGTCAAAAGCTTCGGTGCTCGGCGCGGCATACGGGAGAAAACCCTCGCGCGATTTGCAGGGTTTGAGTTTGCAAAGATGTAGCCTTAGGGGAGTAGCTCCGAATATCGAAGCGGATTCGGAGGAATGATGGGGGCTTCCAACCATCGTTTGGCTTATTAGCCGCGACGCAGCGGAATCAAACATGCGTCCGATTACGCTAATCGGACCTACCGATCTTGGTAACACAAGCCCCAACAAAGATTAGAAAAACAAAATCTAAATAAATGGCTATACCAAATACATCCGGGCCATCTGAGCCGTTTGTTATATCGTGTAACTCGCTCACTGCTACTAAAAGGAATTCAATGATAACTGTAAAAAAAACGCCGATACTAAAAAAGAAATGACGCCGAATCTCTGTTAGAGCGGGGACAGCAGCAAATACAAGAGGACTGAAGAAGAGAATTTTAAAGTAGACGGACTTTCCAAGTCCTTTAAGTTTACTACAGCTGTTCTTCAAGTCTGAGTTTACGCAGTCAGAAATTAACGTATCAATAACCCAATCAACAACAAAAGCTAACACAGGAGTTATAATTAGTGTGATGAAAACTAATTTGAATATTGAGTCGAATCGACTCATTAACAATTTTCTTATTGGTTTTCGTGCTGGCAGTAGAATGGGCAATAATCCAGTAGGCGAAAATTGTGTGCCGCAATTAAGGCAATTAGAAGCCTCCAGAGACACTGGCGATTTACATTTAGGACAAATTACTAAATCATTCGAATCGACAAGATACATAGCAATCCTAACAAGTGAATAGATAGTTTCTGTATATCTCCCTGAATTGGGTGATATACATGTTATGTCAATTCATGGGGAAGTCTAGCTGGAAAAAGGATTCAGATTTTGTTCGAGCCAAAAACAATATTCCCGCATGCTTAAGGACGAAGCTCGACGTACGTTAGTTTGATCTCGAATTATGGAATGGGTTTGCCCTGTATGCCGCGCCGAGCACCGGAGCTTTTGGCGGGACAAATCGGCAGGATAGCCGATTTGCATGCGCAGCACCCGAAGGGCGAGGCACAGGGAGGTGCCGAGTGAATAGCCCGAAGGGGCGCCGCAGGGATGCGGCGCGTTGCCGAAGGGGCAGGAAGCCCCTTTCGGCAACCCCCGGCAAAAGCGAGGAGCGCAGGGAGCAAGCGGCATCCGGGCCGCCTTTTCTTTGGATACTTTCTTTTGGCGGAGCAAAAGAAAGTATCTCGGCTGTCGGTCCGAGACCCGACTTCTAAACAAACCGTCGCGTTAGCGACACCAAAAATCAGTTGACCTTAATCAACTCAACATCAAAAATCAACGCCGCATTCGGCCCAATATCCCGCCCGGCACCACGCTCACCATAAGCCAGGTTAGAAGGAATAAAGAAGCGGTATTTCGCGCCTTCTTTCATCAATTGCACGCCTTCGGTCCAGCCGGGGATGACGCGGTTCAGAGGGAAAGTGGCGGGCTCGCCGCGGCCGTAGGAGCTGTCGAATTCCTTGCCATCTATGGTGGTGCCTTTGTAATGGACGGTGACGTTGTCGGTGGCTTTGGGTTGCGCGCCGGAGCCTTCGGTGAAGACCAGGTATTGCAGACCGCTGGCGGTGGTTACCACGCCGGCGGTTTTGGCGTTTTCGGCCAGAAATTTTTCCCCGGCGGCTTTATTTTCGGCTGGGGTTGGGGCATTGGCGTTGGCCAGTGAGAACATAGCAAATCCTGTAATAAATGCGATTAAAATGGCGATAACACGTTGTTTCGTGGATTTCATGAAAACTCCCGTTAGATGATTGGGGCGGCTAGTTTATCAGTTTTTTTGTTCCAGCTCCTGTCGGCAGCTTGCCAGTTGCGCGTCGTAACGCAAGGCGCGTTGGTGGACTTTTTGCGCGGTGTTCATCAGCCACTGCTTGGATAAATAACTGCTGCGCTGATAGCCGCCTAAGCCTTCGTGGTAGGTTAGATATAATTTGTTCGCGTCGGAGGTGGGGATACCCAGCTTGCGGTTGCTGGTCGCGCAATACCAGGCTACAAAATCGCAGCTGTCGGCAAAATCCTCTCTATCGGCCCAGCCGTTGCCGGCTTTTTGCTGATAGTCGGCCCAGGTTTCGTCCTTGGCTTGCGGATAGCCGTAAGCGCTGCTGGCACGAAACCAGGGGATAAACCCTAAAATCAACGGCCTTGGCGGTTGGGCGTCGGCGACGAAGCTGGATTCCTGGTTGATGATGGCCATTTGCACCGCGATGGGTACGCCCCAGCGCCGCGCGGAACTTAAGGTTGCTCGATACCAGTCGTCTTTTTCCCGGAAAATTTGACAGATATTTTCCGGGTTTTTCGGCGGCATGGTTGTGCAGGCCGATAAAACCGCTAGACTTGCGAGACAAATTGTTCTGCTTTTCATATCCCAACGCATCAGATTGTAAAATGGGCTCGCGCTTAGAAGGCCCTTTTAAATATAAGGATTATTATGCCAACGACCGAAAATCGCGCCTACCGCAAAAATCTGACCAGCCAGGGATTATTGTATCTGGGCTTTGAAGAGCACGAGATTTGGGTCGTGAATCTGTCGCTGTCCGGGTTGCTGGCGGTGTTAAAGGTTAATCCCCAGGTCAACGACATCAAAGACATTTTCAATGCTTTGCAAGTTTCGCCGATAGTCGATTTTTATCTGCCGGACATGCGCTTGGCCGGCGAGGCTGAAATGGCGCGCGCCGAAGCGACCGAAGACGGGTTTGAAATTGCCATCGAGTTTCGTAACCTGTCCTACGATACCGATAACTTACTCTACAGCCGCCGGGCCTATCGCAAAAATATGACCGCGCCCGGCCATATCGTTTTCAACGATACCGACTATGCGTTCAACACCGAAAATGTCTCGGTGGACGGCTTGATGATACGCATGTTGGGCAGAGTTGAAGTGCCGGACGGTACGGTGGCCAGATTCGACTATAAGCATTTGAATCTGGAAGGCGAGGTGAAAGTGGTCTGGATCGATCATGACGATATTTCCACGCTGATGGGTCTGCAATACCTGCATATGCAGCGCGACTACATCAAGGGGATTCCTAACTTCAGCCACCCGCCGCTGGAGGCTGGTTAGAGCTGTTTCGCTCTCGCTAAACGTCCGCGCATTAAAAACGCTGCCGATTTCGCGCCGCCCAAAAGTCCGTCGCCAATTGCTGAGCTTGTTCTTGGTCGTCGGCTTTGCCCAACAACTTCAATGCCACCGCCGCAGTCGCTATCACGGTGGCCTCGCCAAATTCGTCGTTAAACTCGCCTCGCCAGAATTGCGCCAATAACTGCGGGTCCATGTCTTCGGCTTTCATGTGCCGGCGTTCAAATAAGGCCGGCCAGGTTTCATCGTTAAGCTCACCGTCATTGACGCTTTGCACCAGGCATTCCACATCGGGATTACGCTCGGTTTCGCCACCTTCGCCTTTTAGCACCGCCATGTGTTTTTGATTAAGCAGCAATGCGGCTTTTTGATGCACTTGCCGGTAGCTGGGATGAAAGATGCCTTGAATGCTGGCTGTGGCGTCGAACGGATTCAACAATCTAACCAAAGTATGTACCGGCGAACGCAAACCCATAATCGGCCGTAGATTGATCATGTCGTACAGTTTTGGGCAAATATATTCCAGTGACAGATAGCTGAAATTGTCTTGCTCCAACTGCTGGCCGGCTTCGATTATCGAGGTTGCGGCCTTAATCCCTAAGGCTTGCAGCGCATTTTCGGTATACAAACGGCCTTGGGTGTGACCTCCGGCGCCGTGCATGAATACTCGGATGCCGTTCTCGGCCAGCAGCAGCGTGGACAATAAAAACCAGGGCAGATGGCGGCGTTTGCCGGCGTAAGACGACCAGTCCAGATCCACAGCTACTTTGGATTCGAAGGCAAAACTTTCCCGTGCGGCCTGCACGAAGCCGGCCAGTTCTTCGCAGGTTTCTTCCTTAACGCGCATCAGCATCAAAAACGCGCCGAGTTGAATCGGCTCAACCTGGCCGTCGGCCAAAATCATTTGCATGGCTCGGTAGGCTTCGTCTTGGGTCAGGGGTCTGGCGCCTTTTTTGCCTTTACCAAGTATCTTGATAAATTCCGCGAACGGATGTTCCTGGGTAGACAAACTCATGAGAATGACAGTGGGAAATAATGATCGATCAGCAATGCCGCGAAAATCAGCATCAGATAAACAATGGAATAGCCGAAGGTGCGCATCGCGGTTTTATTGTCTTTCTTACGCATCATTTGAATCGCGTAATAGATAAAGCCCAAGCCCAGCAATACCGCAGCCAGTAGGTAAATCACACCGCTCATGCCGGTCAGATAAGGCAGCAGGGTGGAGATCAGCAACAGGATGGTGTACAGCAAAATTTGCAGACGGGTGAACTCCACGCCGTGAGTTACCGGCAGCATAGGAATGGCAACTTTGGCGTATTCTTCGCGCTTGGCAATCGCCAAGGCCCAAAAATGTGGCGGGGTCCAAACGAAGATAATCAAAAACAACAGCAAAGCATGCGGATGCACTTCGCCGGTAATCGCCGCCCAACCCAATACGGGAGGCGCCGCGCCGGCCGCGCCGCCGATGACGATATTTTGCGGCGTCATTTTTTTAAGGTATACCGTGTAAATCAGCGCGTAACCAATCAGCGACAAAAAGGTCAGGAAGGCGGTCAACACGTTGATCTTGACGGTTAAGATGGCCATGGCGACAAAGCCGATCAAGCTGGCGAACACCAATACTTGGTGAGAGTTTAAATGTCCGGTGGGTAGTGGTCTATTCTTGGTGCGGCCCATTTCCGCGTCGGCTTTTTGATCGATGAAATGATTGATCGCCGCTGCTGAGGATGCTGCCAGGGCGATGCCTATGCTGCCGTAGAAAAAGTTAGCCAGCGGCGGCATGCCGGGAACGGCCAGCAGCATGCCGACAACGGCGGTAAACACGATCAATGCCACGACTCTGGGCTTACAGAGTTCTAAGTAGTCTTTCCAGGATAGCGCGGAGGTTGTGTCGGTCATCAAGTACCAAATGGATTTGCAGGTCTTTAAACATATAGAATAACAGTGAACCATTGATTATTAAAATAATCACAAGCGCTCACCATCTTTTAGTCAACGAGGGATTTATGAACTATAGGCTCGCGGCGTTAGCGCTGCTTTGCCCTGCTGTCGCGGCACATGCCGAGGCTGGCAAGGTACACGAACATGTTTTTAGCAACGGCTTGAAACTATTGGTAAAGGAGGATCATCGTTCGCCGGTGGTAGTATCGCAAGTCTGGTACAAGGTGGGCTCCAGTTACGAGCCCGGCGGCATCACCGGACTCTCGCACATGTTGGAACACATGATGTTCAAAGGCACTCAGAAGTATCCGGCCGGCGAGTTTTCCCGGATCATCGCCGAAAACGGCGGCAACGAGAACGCGTTCACCGGGCAGGATTACACCGCCTATTTCCAAACCCTGGAAAAATCGCGCCTGGAAATCAGCTTTAAACTGGAAAGCGACCGGATGCGCAACCTGGATTTAAAAGCCGAGGAACTGAAAAAAGAACTGGAAGTGGTCACCGAAGAGCGGCGCATGCGCACCGATGACCAGCCGCGCGCCAAAGTGCATGAGCAATTCATGGCGACGGCTTTCACTAACAGCCCCTACCAAAATCCGGTTATAGGTTGGCCGTCCGATATTGCCAATTATAAAGTCGAAGACCTGCAAGCCTGGTATCAGCAATGGTACGCGCCGAATAACGCCACGCTGGTGGTGGTGGGCGATGTCGATGCGCTGCAAGTCGAAAAACTGGCCGAGCAATATTTCTCTCCGCTGCAACCTAGCGTGTTGAAACCGGTAAAACCGCAAGACGAAAGTGAGCAACGCGGCGTACGCCGGATTACCGTAAAAGCGCCAGCCAAACTGCCCTACCTGATGATGGGCTATAAAGTGCCGGTTCTAAAAACCGCCAAGCCGGAATGGGAAGCCTACGCTTTGGAAGTATTGGCGGGGGTACTGGACGGCGGCGATAGCGCCCGCTTGTCTTCGCGTCTGGTCAGGGGCAAGCAAATCGCAGTATCGGCTGGTGCGGGTTATGATTTTACCTCGCGCTTACCCGAGATGTTCCTGCTGGAAGCCACCCCTGCGGAAGGCAAGACCGTCTTCGATCTGGAATACGCCTTGCTGGACGAAGTCTATCAATTGAAGAACGAACTGATAGCCAAGGACGAATTGCAACGCATCAAGGCACAAGTATTGGCTAGCGCGGTGTATCAAAAAGATTCCAACTTCTATCAAGCCATGCAACTGGGCACGCTGGAAACGGTGGGTATCGGTTGGCAGAAAGCCGACGAGTATGTAGACAAGATCAATCAAGTCACCGCCGAACAGGTCAGGGACGTGGCGCGGAAATATTTGATTGAGGACACGCTCACCGTCGCTTATCTAGACCCGCAACCGATCACCGAAGCCGCCAAACCCGCAAAAGCCATAGGAGGCCATCATGCGTTTTAATTTAATCGGCTTGGCGCTATTGCTGTTGAGCCAAACCGTCTGGTCCGCCGCCAAAATCGAAAAATGGCAAACTCCGCAAGGCAGCCGGGTTTATTACGTGCGCACAGCCGGCTTGCCGATGGTGGATGTGCGGGTGGTATTCGATGCCGGCAGTGCCCGCGACGATGCGCAATTCGGCGTCGCCGCGTTGACCTCTGCCTTGCTGGACAGCGGTGCCGGCGAGTTGAGTGCCGACGACATCGCGCAGCGTTTCGAATCGGTAGGCGCCAACTATTCAGCCGGCGTGAGTGAAGATATGGCCTGGCTGGCGGTTCGGACGTTGACCGAGAAAGCCTTGTTTGACAAAGCTCTGGCGACTTTTGAAACCGTGTTGAGCAAGCCGGCCTTCAATCCAGCCGACTTTGAGCGGGAAAAAGCCCGTACCCTGGCTGGCTTGAAACATCGGGAAGAATCGCCGGGCGAGTTGGCCGGTATTGTTTTCAACAAAGCCTTATATGGTGATCATCCTTATGCGCATCCCGAAACGGGGGTGGTGGAAACCGTGGCCGGTTTTAGCGCCGATGATCTGAAAAACTTTTATCAAAAGTACTATGTGGCCGCCAACGCGATGGTGGTCATCGTTGGCGACGTGAGTCGCGAACAAGCAGAGCAAACCGCTAACCAGGTGCTAAGCAAATTGCCGGTCGGGAGCAAGCCCGCCGAAATTCCGGCGGTAACAATGCCGAGCAAAGCCAGCAAACAGCACATCGAGTTTCCGTCCACACAAACCCATGTCCTGGTCGGTTTGCCCGGCACCTATCGCAAGGACCCCGATTATTTTGCGCTATATGTAGGTAACCATATTTTAGGTGGCGGCAGCATGGTTTCCCGTCTGTTTGAAGAAGTGCGGGAGAAGCGCGGTTTGGCCTACGGTGCTTATAGCGTGTTCGCGCCGATGTATCGGCAAGGGCCGTTTATGATGAGTTTGCAAACTCGCAACGATCAGACCGAGCAGGCCTTGGATGTCTTGCTGAAGACCTTCAACGAGTTTCTGGATAAAGGCCCCAGCGATAAGGAACTGACCGCCGCCAAGCAAAACATCACCGGCGGCTTTGCTATGCGTTTCGACACCAACAGCAAGTTGACCGACTATGTAGCGATGATTGGCTTTTATCAGCAGCCGCTGGATTATCTGGAGACTTTTCAGAGCAATGTCGAAGCCGTCAGCATCGAGCAAATCAAGGATGCGTTCAAACGCCGGGTAAAACCGGAATTGTTGCAAACTGTGACGGTCGGTGCCGGTAAGTAAGTATGTCGAATCAAGTCCGCATCATCGGTGGCGAATGGCGCAGCCGGCAAATCGTATTCGACGACGCGCCTGGCTTGCGGCCGACGCCGTCGCGGGTGCGGGAAACTTTGTTCAACTGGCTGCAAGCCGACATCCTGAATAGCCGCTGCCTGGACCTTTACGCCGGCAGCGGTGCCTTGGGCGTGGAAGCGGCATCCCGAGGCGCCAAGCAAGTGGTGCAAGTAGAAAATAATCCTGCCAGCTGCCAAAAACTGCGCGAGAACGTCGCCAAATTGGCGGCAACGCAGATTCAGGTGGTGCAGCAAGATGTCGGTCAGTTTTTAAACGGACCGGCGCAGCCTTTCGATTTGATATTTCTGGACCCGCCGTTTGGACAGAATTTGATCGGTCAGACCTGTCATCTGTTGGATACCAACGGTTGGCTGGCCAATTACGCCAAAATCTACCTGGAATGTGAGCGTCATCGACCGCTGGACAATTTACCAGCCGATTGGCGATTACTGAAAGCCAAGACGGCCGGCGAAGTCAGCTATAGCTTGCTGCAAAAGCAATCGGATACTTTTGCCGCGGCGAATGGTTTAAAATAAGCCGCTTTTGCCTGTTTCTAAAGCCGATGAACATTACCGCGATTTATCCCGGCACCTTCGATCCCATCACCAACGGTCATCTGGACTTGATCCACCGCGCCTCAAGGCTTTACCAACACGTGATTGTTGCCGTTGCGGTCAGTCGTGGCAAAAAGCCGCTGTTTACCTTGGAAGAACGCGTCGCTTTGATTCAGGAAGTGGTCACCGAATTCAGCAACGTCAGCGTGATTGGTTTCGACATCTTGCTGGTCGAATGTGCCAAACAACATCAAGCCAGCGTGATTATCCGCGGCTTGCGCGCGGTGTCGGACTTTGAATACGAATTTCAATTGGCCGGTATGAATCGCCGCCTGTCGCCCGATATCGAAACGGTGTTTCTGACCCCGGCTGAACAATACGAATTCATCTCGTCCAGCATGATCCGCGAAATCGCCCAACTGAACGGCGACGTGTCCAGCTTCGTGCCGGACGTCGTCAAACAACGCTTAACCGAAAAATTTTCCGAGGAGTAATTATGGCGCTCATTATTAGTGACGACTGTATCAACTGCGATGTCTGCGAACCGGAGTGCCCGAACGGCGCGATTTCGCAAGGCGAAGATATTTACGTGATCAACCCGTCCCTATGTACCGAATGCATAGGTCACCACGACAAACCGCAGTGTATGGAAGTTTGTCCGGTGGATTGTATCGATAAGGATCCGGATGTGGTCGAGGATAAGGACAGCCTGTATCAGAAGTATTTGAAATTGACGAGTTAGCACCCGGAATTGGCTGTTGCCCCGTCCGGTCAAGTTAATTGGCTAGCGCGGGCATTAAGTGCACCCTCAAAACGCTGGAGATCGATATGCTTAAAACGGTTGGCTATGCTGCCTACAACCCGCAAACCCCACTACGCTCTTTTCATTTCGAGCGGCGGCAACCCGGCCCAGAGGATGTGCGTATCGAAATTCTCTATTGCGGGGTTTGCCATAGCGATCTGCATCAGGTGCGCAACGAATGGCGCGGCACCACGTTTCCGATAGTGCCGGGCCACGAAATTGTCGGCAAAGTTGTGGAAGTCGGCTCCCAAGTCACCAATTTCAAGCTGGGTGATTTGGCCGGGGTGGGCTGCATGGTCGATTCTTGCGGTGTCTGTCCCGATTGTCAGGATCATCAGGAGCAGTTTTGCGACCACACCATATTTACCTACAACAGCCCGGATAAGCATACCGGCAAAATGACTTACGGCGGCTACTCCAATCAGATCGTGGTCGATCAGGGTTTTGTGTTGCATGTTTCCGATAAATTGGAGCTATCAGCGGTAGCCCCCTTGCTATGCGCCGGCATCACCACCTATTCGCCGTTGCGGCACTGGAAAATCGGCAAAGGCCACAAAGTCGGTATCGTCGGATTGGGCGGGCTGGGTCACATGGGCTTGAAGTTTGCCCATGCTTTCGGTGCGGAAGTGGTTTTGTTTACGACTTCGCCTGGCAAGGAAGCCGATGCCAAACGCTTAGGGGCTAGCGAGGTGGTAATTTCCAAACATGCCGACGAAATGGAAAAGCATTTAAATAGCTTCGATTTCATTTTAAACACCGTCGCCGCGCAGCATGATCTGGATCAATATCTGAGCCTGTTGAAGCGCGACGGCACGATGTGTCTGGTCGGCGTGCCGTCCGAGCCGCATCCGTCGCCGAATGTCGGCAACCTGATATTCCGCCGCCGGGCATTGGCGGGATCGCTGATCGGCGGCATTCGCGAAACTCAGGAAATGCTGGATTTCTGCGCCGAGCACGGCATCGTTTCCGACATTGAGCTGATCCCGATGGCCGGTATCAATGATGCCTATCAACGCATGTTGAAAAGCGACGTGAAATACCGCTTTGTGATTGATATGGCGACCTTACCAGGCTAAGCGCCTGTCTATAAAACTATCCCCGCTCCTTAAATATCGTCGCTCCCGCGCCGGCGGGAGCCCAGTTGCTAAACTGGATTGGCGATGAGGCTTTCTAATATCGGATGGTTCAGGTTTTGGCCTATCCGCATCTCTAGCAAAGCATTTGACCTATAATCACCTTCTCTCACTTTTCTTAGCTTGTTGGGCAGAGAAGGAATGCGTTTGAGCTTTTACCGATATATTTTTGTGACAGTAAGTATGGTCGTGGCGGGTTGGGCCGCACTACGCCTGGCATTACCGCCGGGCTATGCCAGTCCGATCTGGCCGCCGGCCGGGATTGCATTGGCTGCGTTATTGCTTTGGGGTAAGAAAGTCTGGCCGGCAATATGGTGTGGATCGTTCCTGACAAATCTGTTCTATGGATACGATTTAAGCGACTATTTGACCCCACAGACGGTTTTTGTGGCGTTGGGCATTGCTGTCGGTAGTACTTTGCAAGCATTGTTCGGTGCTTGGCTGTCGCAACGCTTTCTGGAGCAAGGCGCACCGCGTCTGGATAACGGCAAAAAAATTTTTCGGTATGTGTTATTAGCTGGCCCTTTGAGTTGCTTGATCGCCGCCTCCGTCGGGGTCAGCACCTTGCTTGGATTTGGTGTTTTAAGCCATGCCAACATTTTGGTTGCTTGGTGGAATTGGTGGATAGGCGATTGTTTGGGGTCCATCATTATATCCCCCTTGGTTTTTTGCTTGTTTGCAGAGCCAAGAGCACTCTGGCGGCCAAGGCTGATAGGCGTAGCTATGCCTCTGGTGGCCATGTTGGCCGGGCTGATCGTTACGTTCCTGCTGGTTTTGCGAGCGGAAGACAGTCGGCTGCAACTGCAATTTGACAGCAATGCCACTGCGATCAATAAAGCCTTGGCGGAGAATTTTTCCGCAGTGCTAAACGCGTCTTTTTCACTCAATAGTTTTTTTCAAGCGGCGGGGCCGGTTGACCGGGATAAATTCGGCGTTTTTGCGAATGGCGTGCTGACACAGAATACGCACATTCAAGCGCTGAGCTGGGTACCGCAGATCACCAACGAACAGCGGGCGTCTTACGAACAGTCGTTCCGCGATGAAGGATATAAAGATTTTACGATCAAGGAGCTGGGTGCGGATCGCCAGTTTATCAAGGCTAATGAGCGTGCCGAGTATTTCCCGGTCACCTACATCGAGCCTTTATCAACCAATAAACCGGCGTTGGGTTTTGATTTGAATTCCGAGTCCAATCGCCGAGAAGCTCTGACGGCAGCCAGGGCCAGTCAAGCAGTCAGCGTCACCCGGCCTATTCAACTGGTACAAGACGGGCAAGCCAACCAAGCCTTATTGTTGATGATGCCGGTATATCTTGCTAATGCCAAAAGCTCGGAGCCGGCGTTTAGCGGGTTTTTTTCCACAGTGGTGCGTATCGATTCCTTAGTGAACGCGGCCATGCAAGGCTTAAATCTTGACGATATGAACGTGGCGTTACTCTATTACGATACGGAAAACCACGCCATAGCGTTACACGGGGTGCTGAAATCGTTGACGCCCGGCCTAAACGAGTCCAGGCATTCCATCCGTTTTGGCAATCGGTTGCTGGAAATTGTTGTCCAGCCGGAAGCCGTGTTCATTTCGACACATGCCTCTTGGCTACCGTGGATGGTGTTACTAGGCGGATTGCTGTTTACCATGCTGTTAAGCGTGTACTTGTTATCGGCCACCGGCAGGGCGGCGATGGTGGCGGCACTAGTCGATCAGCGTACCGCCGAGCTTGATGCGGCAAACTCAAGCTTAAAAAATGCGTATATCCGCTTGGCGGAGAAAGGCCAAAAGCTTCGAGATTTATACGAACTATCGCCCTTAGGCATAGCTTTGCTGGATGTACACGGCAAATTCGTTGAATTCAATCATGCTTTCCAACGCATGACGGGGTACACGGAAGAAGAACTTAAACGGCTCGATTATCTGAGCTTATCCGCCGATAAAGAGCAGAGTTTGGACGAGCAATTAAACTGGTTGGCAAAAACCGGGCAATATGGCTCCGACGAAGCTACGTTTATTCATAAAAGAGGGCGGCCGGTGTCATTGCAATTGAGCGGTACCAAGGTCGCCGGCAGCGAGGATCACAATTATATTTGGTTCATCGCTGAGGACGTTACGCAAGCTAAAGCCAATAAGGAAGTGCTGCGGCAAAGTGAGTTGAAATATCGGAAGCTGTTCAATAGTTCGCATGATGCGGTGATGATGGCCGACAACAGCGGATTTCTGGATTGTAATCAAGCCACCTTGGATTTATTTGGTTACGACGCCGTTTCCGAGTTCTGCCGCTTGCACCCAGGTAAGGTTTCCCCGCCAAACCAGGCAAACGGCAGGGATTCAGTAGAATTGGCGAACGAGTATATGACTACGGCGATCAAAAACGGCCACTTGGAGTTCGAGTGGCTACATCGGCGTGCCGACGGCAGTATTTTTCCGGCTTTGGTGACGCTGGCGCGAGTTAGCCTGGACGGCCACCTGGTGTTACAAAGCGTGGTTCGCGATCTTAGCGAACAGAAGCGGGTGGAACAGGCCTTGATTGAAGCTAAAGAAGCCGCCGAGAGCATGGCGGCCTTCAAATCGGAGTTTCTGGCGAACATGTCGCACGAAATCCGCACGCCGATGAACGCAGTGATCGGTTTGTCGCAGTTGGCTTTGAATAAGCCGGTATCCGATGAGGTAAGGGATTATCTGCAAAAGATTCACAGCAGTTCGGTCAGTTTACTCGGCATACTCAACGATATTCTCGACTTCTCCAAAATGGAGGCGGGTAAACTGGGTGTTGAGCAGGTCGAATTCAACCTGAATAATGTGTTGGATAATTTGCATAGTCTGTTTGCCTTGTACGCAGCGGAAAAACGTCTGGACTTCAAGATAGAAGTCGCGCCGGACGTACCCTTAAGTTTGGTCGGTGATGCATTGCGTTTGCAACAGATTCTCTCCAACCTGCTGGGTAATGCGCTCAAGTTTACTGAGCGCGGCAGTGTCAGTTTGCGGGTGGCCTTGCTGGATTTAAACGAGGCTCAAGCCAGGCTAAGATTTAGCGTTGTGGATACCGGTATCGGCATTCCCGAGGCGGATCTGCCCAAGTTGTTTCAATCCTTCAGTCAACTGGATGCGTCGATTACCCGCCGCTTCGGTGGTACCGGGCTGGGCTTGAGCATCAGCCAAAAGCTGCTGCAATTGATGGGCAGCGATTTTCATGTCGAAAGTACTCCGGGGCTGGGGTCGAATTTTAGTTTTGACTTAGTGCTTGGTGTTGCCGCGCAGCAAGCCGACTTGTCGGCGGTGCGGCCACATACCGAAACCCAGGCCGCTGGCTTAACCAAGGCGCTTGCCGAGCAAGGTAGCGCATTGCGGGGCATGCGTATCTTGGTGGCCGAAGACCATGCTATCAATCAGAAAATTTTGCAGGAATTTTTGGCCTTATGCGGGGTTAGTGTCGATCTTGCCGGCAATGGTCGCGACGCCTTGGCCTTGCTGGCAGAGCACGCTTATGATGCGGTGTTGATGGATATTCATATGCCGGTGATGAGCGGTCTGGCCGCCACCGAAGAAATCCGCCGTAACCCGGATTATAAAGCGCTGCCGATTATCGCGCTGAGCGCCGGCGTGACCGAGGAGGAGCGGGACAAATGCCTGGCCAGCGGCATGAACGAATTTGTGGTTAAGCCGATTCAACCGATGCAGTTGGTTGAGGTGTTGTGCCGGCAGATAGGTCGAGGCCCGGCCGGCGATTCGGCAAACGGGGCCGTTAAAAATGAGCGTGACGTTTCAGCGTTTAGCTTACGAGATTTGCCCGGTTTTGACTTCAGCAATCCCCTGGATCTGTTGGATGGCGACGAAGGTTTTTTGAGCGAGTTGCTGGGTAGTTTCAGAGATAGCACCGCAAGCACGTTGATAGAGCTGGGTGATTTGCTGGATAAGCGGGATTTTCAAATGGCGCGAGATATGCTGCACGGTTTGAAAGGCGTCGCCGCTAACTTGGGGGCAAGGCGTGTGGAACAGGCCGCGACTAAATTTTGTATTTCGCTCGAGCAGGACAGTTTAAATCAGGCCGACTACGCCGAGTTCAAACGGGTAATGACCGAAGCACTGACTGCACTGGAGCCGCTGGGATAGTCGCTCAATATTTTTCCTGATGGGTCAAAATCTACGCTGGCCCCAAAATATCGTCTGAGTCCGGTCAAGTTTATCGGTGTAAAATCCCGCGCCATATTGGCTTTAGTTCAACATCCCCCAAGGAGAACGCACAATGAATGATCTGGTGTTTTATACCAATCCGCAGTCGCGTGGCCGTATCGCCCACTGGATGCTGGAAGAACTGGGCGAGCCTTACGAAACGGTCTGGCTGGAGTTCGGCGCCGCGATGAAAAACGCCGACTATCTGGCTGTTAATCCGCTGGGCAAAGTGCCGGCGCTGAAACACGGCGCTGCGCTCGTCACGGAAACCGCCGCCATTTGCGCGTATTTGGCTGATCGTTTTCCGGAGAAAAATCTGCTGCCGGCCGTCAACCATCCCGCGCGCGCCGATTATTTTCGGTGGCTGTTTTTCGCGGCCGGTCCGCTGGAGCAGGCCGTTACCGCCAGAGCGCTGGGTTGGCAGGTGCCTGAGGGTAAGAATGGCTTTGTCGGCTTTGGCAGTTACGAGGCAGCAATCAATGCTGTCGAAAAAGCGCTGTTGCCCGGACCGTATATTTGCGGTGAGCAATTTACTGCGGCGGATGTGTATGTCGGCTCGCAGCTGGGGTGGGGCATGATGTTCGGCAGCATCGACAAGCGCCCGTTGTTCGAAGATTATGTGGCGCGGATCTATGCGCGTCCGGCAGCGCTGCAAGCCATCCGCCTTAACGAAGCGTATTTGCAACGGCGCCAAGCCTGATCAACTTAATATAAGGCAGTATCCATTGATGACAGCGTCGCACACTGATGCCCCCATTGGCGTATTCGATTCCGGTGTCGGCGGCCTATCCGTGCTGCGGGCAATCCGCGCGGAACTGCCTAGGGAAGACTTGCTCTACGTGGCGGACTCCGGCTATGCGCCCTACGGCGACCGGGATGCGGATTTTATTGCGGATAGAGCGACAACGATTACCGAACTGCTGCTCGATGCCGGCGTGAAGGCTATCGTGGTGGCTTGCAACACCGCCACGGTGGTCGCAATCGAAAAACTGCGTGCTTGGTGTCCGGTGCCGGTGGTGGCGATGGAGCCCGCCATCAAGCCGGCCGCGCAAACCACACAATCCGGGGTGGTCGGCGTGCTGGCCACCAGTCGCACACTAGCCAGCCCCAACGTAGCCAAGCTGTGTGCTGCCTACGGTAAAGACATTGAAATATTGTTGCAGCCTTGCCCCGGTCTGGTCGAACAAGTTGAAAAGGCACAATTACACAGTGAGGCCACGCGGGAGCTTTTGGTCGGTTACCTGTCGCCGCTGTTGCTGGCCGGTGCCGATACCATCGTGCTGGGCTGCACACATTACCCGTTTCTGGCACCGCTGATTCGCGAAATCGTTGGGCCGGACCTGACGATAATCGACCCGGCCACCGCCGTGGCAAAAGAGCTGGCGCGGCGTCTGCAAGGCAATCTTCTGCCTGTTTCCGCTGAGCGAGCCGCAGAGGTCAACTTTTTTTCCAGCACCGCTGCCGAACAGGCGAGCTTGATCATATCGGCGCTCTGGGGTAGCGGTGTGCTTGTTCAGGAGGCCAGCCAACTCGGCCATCGCGGTCAGAGGCCTGGGCTAATATCCACCGGATTTTAAAAAAACCGGGTGTGAGGCCTTAGGCTCTGCGCGCGGATTTCTACTTGCAGGATAAGCATGAACACTAAACATACTCCAATCGCCGTGCCGGCGGCAGATGTGACGGCACGGACTACATCACTCTACCCGGAGCCGTTTGCCTCGCGCATAGCGGGGCGAGAAAAGCGCCGCCTCGGCGAGGTATTTGGCCTGGCAAATTTTGGTGTCAACCTAACCACGCTGGCGCCCGGCGCCCGTTCAGCTTTACGCCACGCGCATTCGCTGCAAGACGAGTTTATTTACATACTCCAAGGGCACCCGACACTCGTCACAGATGAAGGTGAAACACTGCTTGCGCCGGGTATGTGCGCCGGATTTAAAGCCGGCACCGGTAATGCCCATCAGTTGCTGAACCGTTCAAACGCAGACGTACAATACCTGGAAATCGGCGACAGGACCGCTGGGGATGCGGTCATTTACCCGGACGATGACTTGCAAGCGCTGCTGGTTGACGGCAATTGGCGATTCACCCACAAAGACGGCGAGCCATACTAAAAAGCGGGAGTCTGCATGCCACACGTATTAATCATCCATGAGGTTGCCGCCTATCCGGCCTGGAAGCAGATTTTCGATCAGGCCGCCGAGATCAGAAAACGTGCCGGAGAAATCAGCTACCAACTGCTGCGCTATGATGACGATGTTAATAACATCGTCCACTTTTCTGCTTGGGACTCGCTGGACAATGCCCGGCGTTTTTTCGAGTCTGCGGAGTTGGTGGAAATCAGAAAACAGGCCGGCGTAAAAGCGCCGGAATTTATCTATTTGCAAGAGATAGAACGGGGTGTACTTTAATCGCGGCTTGGCTCAGCGCGGTTGGCGCAACAGTCGTGGGTGCTTAATTGTTTCCGCTAGTAAGGGTTCCGGCAAAACCTGCACCGCGATGTATCGCTTACTGAAGTTCACCGGCGCCAGACGCATCCTGTCTTTGCTCGATACTCGCAACCTGGGCGAACAAGCCGAGCAGGAAATGATGAGCTATACGCGTAGCCGAGATTATCGAAAACGTGGAGGCGGGGCTGGCGTGTTTTCGAGAGATTGCCGGGGTGTTGGGTTAAATGCAAAGCGCGGCAAGGCTTTAGGCGAAATCACTTCAAGTAACATCACCATGCACACCCAGTGAAAGCGCAAATCAGCATCATCATGCCGGTGATCAACGAGGCTGCGCAACTTGCGGATAAATTGCAAGCCTTGCAGGCGCTCAGAACGCGCTGCGAATTGCTGTTGGTCGATGGCGGCAGTAGTGATGCCAGTCCGGCTATTGCCAAACCTTTGGTCGATCTGGTTTTGCCCAGTCAGCGTGGCCGGGCCAGGCAAATGAATCTGGGGGCGGAACATGCACAAGCGGAGGTGTTGTTGTTTTTGCACGCCGACACCCGGCTGCCAGAACGGGCTGCGGAGCTGATTATGTCGGCGGTGGCGCAGGGTGCCGCTTGGGGCCGTTTTGATGTGCAATTCGACAGCCCGCAAGCTATTTTTAAGTTGATCGCCTACCTGATGAACGCGCGCTCCCGGTTGACCGGTATCGCTACCGGCGACCAAGCCATCTTCATCACCCGCCAGGCCTTTCGGGCCGTGGGCGGTTTTCCGCAGATTGCCTTGATGGAAGATATTGCCATCAGCGCCGCACTAAAAAAAATCGGCAAACCTTGCTGTCTGAAGGCTGAGGTAGTGACTGCCGCGCGACGTTGGCAACAACACGGTATCCTCAGAACGATTTTATTGATGTGGTGCTTGCGGCTGCGGTATTTTTTCGGAGCCCATCCGGATGAGTTGGCGGCGCGGTATTATCGGAGGCTGTGATGGAAGCAATGGTGCGCTTGAGCGTGTTTTTGGGGATATTCTTGTTAATGGCGGCTTGGGAGTGGTTTCGACCGAAGCGCCAATTAAGTGTGGAGCGACGCCGCCGCTGGCCGGTCAACCTGGGCTTGGCGATTTTGAATGTCGGTGTGATGCGGCTCAGTATCGGTGCGGCGGCTTGGCTGGCGGCCAATTGGGCTGCCGAACAACAAATCGGCTTATTCAATGTGTTGCCGGTGCCGCGTTGGCTGTCGATAGTGCTGAGTCTGTTGCTGCTGGATCTGGCGATTTACGCTCAACATATCGCCGCCCATCGCTGGCGTTGGTTCTGGCGCTTGCACCAAGTGCACCACAGCGATATGGATTTCGATACCACGACTGCGGTGCGCTTTCATCCCTTGGAGATCGTGCTGTCGATGCTTTATAAGGTCGCGCTGGTGATGTTACTCGGCGCCGATCCGTTCGCGGTGATCGCTTTTGAAGTGATATTGAACGGTTGCGCGTTATTTAATCACGGAAATGTCGGCCTGCCGCCCGCGGCCGAACGCGGCTTGCGCTATTTGCTAGTGACACCGGATATGCACCGTATTCACCATTCCGCCTTTCAATCTGAGACCGACAGCAATTACGGCTTCTCGCTGTCATGTTGGGATAGATTGTTTAAAACCTATTGTCCGCAAGCGCGAGAAGCGCAGACCAAAATGACGATAGGTTTATCCGAGTTTCGCGATAGTGCCCAGTTGGGCTTTGTTGGCCTGTTGGCGCTGCCGTTTCGGCGTCTAGGCGGTAGATAAGCCAAGTTAACCGGCCTGCAAACCGCCTGGAGTGCCACGCAAGCTTTGAGGTGTCTATGTCGCTGATCTTAAAAGCGTGATTGGGCTTAAGTTTTGAATCGGCTTGGGGGTTGATTTATTTGATTGTTTCCTTTTAGCGATCAATCAATGTATTTTTAGTATCATTGTTAATTAATGTGGTCGGGCATATAGTCTAAATGCATTAATTACTTCGGGAAGCGAACATGAACCGCTTACACAAAGATATTTTGACCGGGCTGGTGTTCGTCACTGGCGTTATCGAATTTATTTCGGGCGATTTTATTATTTCCTCGGCATTGCTCGCAGCGACCACGTTTGCCAGCACCATGGGTTCGAATCGCAAAAAACCGTAGGCTTTGATTTTTCTGCGGCTTGGCCGATCCGGCCGTTGTTTCGTCAAACTCACTCAGCGCCAGGTTTTCAACAGGTAAGCTTGGATTATCCGCGTCGTTTGCCTAAGCAATGATTTACAATATTGCGATGCAATTAATCTTGAACCGGCTGCGGTAAATGGCTGACGCGAAAACTTACCTGAACGTACCCTATGCCGAGAAGGATGCGGCTAAAGCGCTGGGCGCCAGATGGGATGCTGCTGTCAAGAAATGGTATGTCCCCGCCAATAAAGACATGGCGCTGTTTGCCAAATGGCAAACCGAGCCTGGTCTTGCTCAATTGCCCAGCGACGAATCGAGAAAACCAAAAGCCGATAGCGTAGTCGGCGGCACTACCCGCTCCAGCGATAAAAACTTCGTAGCCTATGACGGAGACGAGCCGCCATGGGACTGAGCCAACGGGTGCGTGGTTTTAGCTTATGCGCCCGTTAAAATACCTGGCCGGCTATGCGCCTGCCATCACCGCGCAAGTGCATACGCTGATCGACAGCGACAAACTGCCCGCGCTGCTGCTAAAAAAATACCCCCGACCGCACGACATAAAGACCGACAAGGCGCTTTATGCCTACACGATGGCTCTTAAAAATCAATTTCTGCGGCAATCCGGTCCGCTCAGTAAAGTCGTTTACGACGACAAAATCGATGTATTACATCAGGCCTTGGGGTTGCACTCGGTGGTTTCGCGGGTGCAGGGCGGCAATTTAAAATCGAAAAATGAAATTCGCATCGGCGCGATCTTTAAACTTGCGCCGCCGGAGTTTTTGAAAATGATCGTCGTCCACGAGCTGGTACTCACAAGTAAATGACGAATTGATATGATCTTCAAGTCTTATTAATATGGACATCAAGCCATAACAACTCGCTCTGGCCCAACTCAAAAAATCATTGATATGAAACGAGAAGCCAGAAGAATATTGCTACCAATTCTAGAAATAACTGAAATAGCCTCCCCCTCTGATAAGAATGCTATAAAGGTTCCTTTATCAAAAGGGGGGACATATTTCGAGTATTACGTTCGCAAAAAACACGATGAAGTAGAGGGTAATCGCACAGATCATAAGCCATCATGGATGCGCTCAGAATTTAATCTATATCCAATAGTTTTAGATAAGAATGGAGTCCCCTGGGCTGAAGCAAATATTTATCTCCTATCTAGAATTGAATCAAGCATTTCACCAACAATGTCGACATATGCGAGTATTGCTGACTCGCTAGCAGCTTTTCGTCGTTTTCTAGATGAAACTGAAATCGACTGGACAGATTTCCCTTCACATAAACTTAAAAGACCAACCTATCGCTATCACAGCTACCTAAAGCTTGAGATTGCGTCTGGACGACTTAAAGCGTCCACAGCAAAGCGTCGTATGAGTGCAGTTATATCGTTTTATTCATGGCTAAAACAGGAAGGCACTTTAACTCCTACAAATTTGCCTTGGAAGGAATCAGATCGGTACATTCAGCTAGTAGACTTACATGGTTTTAAATTTTCAAAACATATAACGTCCACAGATGTATCAATTAAGACGACGCAGTCACAAGACCCATACGATAAACGAATAGACGATGGCGGAAAACTTAAGCCGCTAACAACACAAGAACAAGAATGGCTAATAGATTCCTTGATTTCTTTAGGAAATACCGAAATGTTACTGATTCATTTGCTTGGATTGGTAACTGGCGCAAGAATACAAACAATTTTAACGATGAGAATTAAACACGTGTCCGCCGAGTTTAATAGTGGAACCGCTGATGAAGTCAGACTTCCCGCAGGGCCTGGAACCGATATAGATACTAAAAATGATAAAAAAATAATTATTCACATTCCCATATGGCTTTATAAAAAGCTAAATATTTATGCAAAAAGTGAACGAGCTAAAAAACGCAGAGCTAGATCAGATGTGGGCGAAAATGAAAGTCAATATCTGTTTCTCAGCGTAAGAGGATCGCCATTATATAAAAGTAAATCGGATAGCCTTATGTTCAATCAATCTTATTCAATACGTCATGCCAAAGCTGGGCAGGGGGTAAGACAATTTATTACTGATAGAGTTATCCCATTAATTAGAACTAAAAATAACGCCCCAGATTTCCATTACCAATTTCATGATACAAGAGCATCATATGGAATGAACTTAACTGATAGACAATTGGAGCGAGTAAGTATAGGCGAAATAACATTGCACCAAGCTAGAGAGTTTGTAAAAGCACGTATGAGTCACGAATCTTCTGCAACTACGGATAGATATCTCCAGTACCGCTCCAACCTTGAGATAGTCTCAAACATTAACGCTAGGTATGACGAACATCTAAAAAACTTGGTCGATATATGCCTGTAAATCCAAGATGAAAAATGAGCGAGACACTACAGTTTACGAATTGCCACTTCCTGAATATGACGACATCCAACACCCTCATTTGGTTATCTTAAAATTCCCAAAAGGAAACACCGTTGACTTTGGTGCCCTTTGCTATTTTGATAGAGAAGAAACCAAAAAATACAGCGAAGCCAATAAAAGAAGAAAAAAGGCCGGCGGGAGAAAAGTAAATCTAAGCAGCCTAAGTGCAGATAGAAAGCATGCTGTAAGAAAGCTTATTAGATACGTATCTGACGAAGTATTGTACAGTGGTAATAGGCCAGAAACTGTGCGAGATTTCGCAGCTCGATTTATTCCATTCATGGACTGGGCAGATCAAAATAACTATAGAGAAGCAATCAGCGATGTGGATAACGCGAAATTAGCATTTCGAGACTATGTGAAAAACCTCAGAGAGAGGGTAAATACAAACGCAATATCAGTAAATGGCGCTGCTCGCCAACAAATAACAGTATTAAAGGTACTAGAGGGGTTTTTCAATACAGACAGCTTTTCGCATGGTATTAATTTAATAAGAACAAACGCCGCATTGAGAATCAGCACCTCACCACCAAATGAGAAAACCCAGTCCGAAATACTTTGCTTATGCGAATGCTTGTTCGAAAGTATAGTGCCGTTTGTAACCAGTTTTCAGTATTACCCGTTCCAGCTGAGTCTTCCGTCCTTCGCAAATTATCCTCAAAATAAACTATGGATATTCCCTACCACGATTTGGTTTAAACATTATTTGTCAACTGATAATAGATCGTTCGCATTCAATTACAAAGAAGGTAGAGTTTCTACTCTTGCTGAAATAATGAATATTCCTGGGTTTTCAATTAAGCCAGAAAATCAAATAAAAGTGGCAATAAAGGAAGCTAATAAACAAATAAATAAATCCAATAGAAATTACCACGATATTCATAGGCTTAACCAAGGAATGAACGCGCTAAACTTTTTTGTTATTCTGTTTTTAGCGGAAACTGGAATGAATTGGTCGCAAGTGGTAAATCTAACTTGGTCAGATGATTACACTATTGAGCCATCGAGGCAGTTATTTAGAACAATAAAATGGCGCGCTAATAATAAAGATGTCAGTTTTGAGCTTCCAAGTTCTTTCATGCCGAAGTTTGAAAAATTTTTATCATTGAGAAAATACTTACTTCAAGAATTCCAGTGTGAATGGCTATTTTTTCAAAGAGGCTGTAAACGAACATCCGAACCTACTCAAATAAAAATTACACTTATCCACACCTATAATTCTCTAAAGAAAATACATCATCCTTTAAAACCTATAAATGCTCGCCAGTGGAGAGCAGCCAAAAGTGACTGGCTGATTCGAAATACTGATCCAGCAACTACAGCATTAATTTTACAAAATACCGAAAAGACAGTCTTGGCTTCGTACATCTCTGGTTCAGAAAATACGCAGATCCAAGAGGTATCAAAATTTCTTAATGAGGTTTCGAAAACAGTAGTATCAAAAGATACCAAAATTACTGGAGGAATCACCCAGTCATTAGGTACCTGCTCAAGCTATGGATCACCATCAAGGATAATTTCTACCAATAGTGTAGATTTGGATTGTAAAAAACCCGAAGGTTGCCTATTCTGCGACAAATTTAAGGTTCACGCGGATGAAATTGACACTAGAAAGCTAATCAGTTGCAGATATTGCATTCAACAATCCATTCGTTTATCACCTACAATTCAATATCATGAAGAGACAATAATCCTTGTTCTAAATAGAATCAATAAAATTTTGGACAAAATTCGAGAGCATAATACAGAACTAGTAGAAAAAATAGCTAAAGAAGTGGACGAATTTGGAGAGCTTGATTCTTATTGGGCTAGAAAACTCGAAATGCTTATTGATTTGGAGTTAATCCAATGAGGCTGATGTATGAAGCTAAATTAGATATTCCTGTAGGCGCGGTGTCGCCAGACACATTCCATGATTCACATAATGAGCAACCTAACAGTAGCTTCGTAGTCAGTCGCCACCGCAACGGCTCAGTTGCATCTGTATATGGCGATAATACTTGGAACTTATCTGCTTATCATCCTGAAGAAAAGCCACGCATACTAAGTTTTGAATTTTGGGATAACGGAGAGATAACGTTTCGACGAAAGGAGCTAATGGATGAGTCTCGACAGATCCTATTTTTATTAATGTGGCTCCGTAATGGCCCTTCGTTAAGCATAGGAACTCTACAAAATTATCTCACAACAGTTAATGCTCTAGCTCGCTTTTGTGATACAAATAAATTGTCGATACGCGATTTACTAGGGGATGAAAAAAAATTATGGAATTTCGTTGAATTACAAAAATCAGGGTGGATCGTACAATCTTTAGGCTCATTATTACCGCAATTAACTAATTATAAATATGGTTTTACAATAGTAGGGCATAAATTTCTTCAGGCAATACGCACCCGTGGAATGCAGTATAGAGATACACTTAGTCAACATTCACCAATTCCAACTAGGATATATTCAATAATTATTAGTCAACTTACCTTATCACTATCCGACTGGGATAAAGTGGCGGAAGATATGCTGATTACTGCTGAAATTTGTAGAAAAAATCCCTTTGCCGGAAGAAGTGTTCGTGGCCAATTTCACATAGCTAGAAAATTAGGTATTCCATATAGGAAAAACTTAACATTTCCTCAGCTCGCTTCGGAAATCTGCTTAAAATATATAACCGAAAATGGACTTAATCATAATGTTAAGAGCTTATCGACTTTAATAGCAGAAACTCAGTTGGCAGCGAAGTTAACAATTCAACTGTTTACCGGGATGCGGGATGACGAGGCATTTTCATTGCCATACAATTGCATAGAAACAAAGACTATCAACGGTATAGAACATTACATTGTTTTAGGCCGTACAACAAAGTTAAACAACAGTCGCAAAAAGCAAACACGATGGGTTACCAACGCTGAAGCATACAAAGCCATCAAGACAGCACAGAAAATTGCAGAGAGCATATATTCAACATTCGGAGTTAATGCCGACGACTTAAAAACGAACATAAAATACTATCCCTTATTCGTCTCTGTAGGCTACCTCTCCTTAGCAGGCGGCTCAGTAGTACCTGAAGACGGGCGCTTTAGGCCTAACAAAATTGATTTAAGCCGCATGCCGAGATTCCGTAAGACAGTGCAGCCATTAATTCAAGAGGAAGATGTTTGTGAGCTAGAGCAGATCGACCCTCATAGAGCTTGGAGGGCTGATGATAAATTCTCCCCAGGGAACGCGTGGACATTTACTTCGCATCAATTACGTCGATCTCTTGCCCTTTATGCTCAACGTTCTGGCCTTGTTTCATTGCCATCTTTACGGCGGCAGCTCCAACATATCACCAATGAAATGTCTCTCTATTATGCTAAAGGATCTATTTACGCCAAAAATTTTATAGGCAACGACAAGTTACACTTTGGTGCTCTATGGCAGGAAACAATGCCAGAATCGGAGGGGTTGAGCTATATACTAAATGTTCTATTATCAGATGATATTTTGTTTGGTGGTCATGCTTCATGGATTAAAAATAGAATCATAGGTGTTGACGGTGAAATATCATTTGATAGGGAAAAAACTCTACAGCAATTTAAAAGGGGAGAAATAGCCTACCGTGAAACACTTTTAGGTGGATGCACTAGCACGGAGACTTGCAAACAACCAGCTTTAAAGTGGATAAATACGGACTGTCTTCAAAATGGGTGTAAAAATTTGGTATGTAATATTAATAAGCTTGAAAGAGTTATTGCGGCACAAGAAAAGCTAGTTAGCTCTTTGGATAAAAATTTAGTTGAATATAGAACTGAACAAGCTGACCTAGATATATTAATTTCTGCAAGAAATCGAGCTATAAAGATTGATCTGAACAACGGTGACTAAAATGCCAACTTCTTCTCTAACCGACTATTTTGATGCCTTGGATAGAATTAAAAATGGAACTCCTATTAATGTTCGGAAAGGTGTGAAAATCACTAATGACGCAGTAGCGTTAGAAGCAAGCAGAAAAAAGGGAAGCATTAAAAAAGCGCGAGATAGCTTCTCCGACTTTATAAATGCGATAGATGTAGCTGCTGCGGAGCAAGCTAAAAATTCAAATCAATTTGAAGATAAGTTAATAAAGTCAAGACTCAAAGCAGAACAGTACCGGCTCGAATTGGAAGCAGCATTAGGCAGAGAGATTTCCCTTTTAAATGAGCTATATGAGGTGAAAAAGCAACTTGCCCAACTTGCTGGAACAAATGTTATTCCATTGCGCAAGATCTAAAATGAACGATTAAGCTATTCTACTGCCTGAAAATAAACATATTGTGCAGATCATTTATGCATTCATTAAAGTATCTAATTGGCTATCCAGCAGAAACCCTCGAACAAGTACAAGAAACAATCAACAATGGTAAATTAACGGAAATTCTTCTCAAGAGATACCCTGTGCCTCACAATATACGCACGGACAAGCAACTATATGATTACACAATGGGTCTTAAGAGTCGATATTTAGGAAAATCACAGCCGCTTAATCGCCTAGTTTATGACTCGAAAATAAAAGTTATCCAACATGCATTAGGGCAGCACCATTTTTTTACTAAAGTCCAAGGCAATAAAACTAAAACGGTAAATGAGATTAAAATCGCAAGTGTGTTTAAAAATGGACCAGAAGAATTTTTGAAAATGATAACAACCCATGAGCTTGCCCATTTTCGTGAGAAAGAGCACAACAAAAGCTTTTATCAACTGTGCCGACATATAGAGCCGCAATATCATCAGTATGAATTCGATTTGCGCCTGTATTTAACTCACCTTGACTTGTATGGAGAGCTTTACTCGTAAAATCAACCATAAGGTTAGAAATCGCTTGGTAAGGTCTATATTAAGTTTTGGGGATACGAATACAGCGCAAATTGTCTAACCCCAAAACAAGAATGGCTAGCTATCTACCGGAAACATAACTTCAATCTGATTGAACTTAGAGCTAAAGAGGTATTTAATTTGTATGATATTTTACCCAGATTGCTATTCAAGTTAGGCTTACAGGCATGTTGATTTTAGTATGTTAGCTAGAGATTGCTTGCGACAAGCAATCAAGAGAAATAATTGCTATCTACATAGGGGCGATAACGACAGTTAGAGTTGCCAAAAAATCCCATCGGAACCGGGGCAATGATATAGAAATAGGGCAATTTTCGATGGTAATAGATGGCCGACTTTTTGTTGGAATGGGTGGTAAATTCAAATTCAACTTTTCTTTGATTCTTGGATTAGCTTTTCTATAAATGAAAGCAAGTGCTGTTTTTGTTCGACATCCAAATGGTGAACAGCTTCTGCAATTTCTGCCTCAACATCGTCTTCACAATAAAAATATGCAACGGGTACATCAAGAATTTCAGATATTCGTCTAATTGTAGTGAAATCAGGACTGTGCTTGCCTCGCTCATATTGATTCATGCGGGCACTTGCATTATTTGGGTCAAGCCCCAACAGCTCTCCAAGTTTTTGTTGCGTCATGTCTTTTCTGGTTCTTGCCTGCTTTAGACGTTCGGGTATCGGGGTTTTTAAAGACATGGTTTTGCCAGAGGCATAATCGACATGTCTAAGATTCTCTTAGAGTGGTATCATAAGATATACTAAGGACTTCTTAGTATTGGTGTGCGAATGAAATTAGCCTATTCGAACGAATTCAAGATCAAAGTACTGAAGTACCTGGAAAAGGTTGGAAGTGTTGCGAAAACAGCGCATGAATTTGGTGTCCATCCATCGACGATTTATGGCTGGAAAGCTATTGGTGTAGAAGGGTTTAGCAGACATTTTGCGAGTCAGTCAGATGCGCCAATTGAAGACTTGCAAAAACGCATACGCCAACTTGAACGGGAAAACTCTGTACTTAGAGAGGCAGCAAAGCTTTTTTTGAATAATGATGAAGCTTGGTACATCTAGGCAGAATTTTCTGGGCAGAAATTGTGCTAAAGCCCACCATATTGTTCTTCGGTTTTTGCTGGTTATGGTGAAGACAACCCCGTACCCTTGGCCTTGTGTCGGAGAATCTAGGATATTGCACTTGGCTTTACCCAGAAATGAACTCATCGGCGGGCGTTTTTGATAATTCTTGAACGTACATCCCTTATGTATGGAATCAACTCAATTCCATACGCTTAGATTGCACGATGGCGCCAAATGTAGGAAATTTCACCCTTACTCGCTCCTTTCGCCGGTCGCTAACCGATAACCTCGCAGTGTTAATCGCTCATACAAGGTTAACCACGCTTCAACCTTCGTCGGCGGCAGCTTTCAGGTCAGTCAACTACCGTTCTACTACTGTTGATAAAAAAGCGTTATATGCTGAAGTGGACTAGATCTAAAGTAAACGCGCTGAGTTGTGTTTTTAGCCGCTTATAAATGTTGTTAGTGCTGTTTTGCTGAGATCAATGCTTCCAGCTCTAAACGATCAACATCGCTAAGTTGGCTTACAGCACCTAGCCCAGTGATGTTACATAGGTGTTTTGCAATCTGATGGGCGGCAAGCAAGAGCACTTGCTCATCCTTTGTTCCGTAATCAAGTGCAGCCTTGGCTTTCTTGCCAGACATAAATTGAAACGCTGCGGTCTCCGACCAACCAGTGCCGAGCACTGATTTAAGCGCATCATCCGATTCTTTGATTTTTGCCGGATTATCATTAAATCGAGCTAATACCACTGCGGCGCAAAGTCTGGTTTTGGCTAAGTCATATTGGTTTGCCATGCTTGCGTTCGATTCTGGAGATTAAATTAGTATTGTAAGCAATTTGTCCTGGATTTGATCGATACAATCCTACTTAACCATCGGATCGTCACCAATTTTTCTCAACCTTGATTTTTGGTCATACCGTTCCACCAAGGTGCCGACGGCACTGGCATTGCCAGCGCCTTTGATGAGATCGCCTTCCCAATGCCCCGGAAACTGGCGGTCTTCGATTTCGGGTGGTCGCAGGTGGATGCTGAGCATGTCTGGTATCTGGCCGTGACGATCTTGCCCCTTGCTACGCGGCAGCTGTTTGTTTTTAGCCTGGCGTAGGTAGGCAATCAGGTCGCGCTTTAGTTCGCCGACCGGTTGGGCGTAGATGCAGTTGTAGATGGTTTCGTGTGACAAGCGACACTCATGGCCTTTGGGGTAAAGCGCGGCCAATTTGCTTGGGCGACCAGCCTTGCCGAAGGAAATGCTGAACAACGCCAAACAATACGCTATCGGCATGCAGATTGTGTCGTGGTCGTGATTGTCGCCGTCGATGCTGACGGGCTTGCTGCGCTTGGGCACTACCGTAGTGATCAGCCTTGCTATTACGACGCAGTTCTCGACTAATGGTACTGGCTGGGCGTTGAAGAATTCGCGCAATGGCGCGAGTTGTGCATTCAAAGGAATGGGTGAGGAAGATTTGCGGCAGCATTTTTTAGTACAGCTCAACGGTCAATTCGAATGTGCCGCTACCGGAAAAACGTTTAATGTTAATTGCGTGCAAAATTGCATGTTACTTGCACACCAAAGACTGTATGAATTGCACAGCTCCTGTTTTTCTTGTTGCACACTCATTGAAATTAACAAAAGCGGGCACAGGCACTGAGTAAAATAAAGGTTGGTTGACAGACAAAAACCGACCCAATACATAAGATGGTATATTTATTTTGAATGTCCGGTTAGAAATTTAAATTCGACATATAGGCCACGAAAGTGTAAGGAGGATAAGCGAATCGCCATCCTCCCTACGCCCCTCACCATAAATTCATTGACAAAATAAAAGCCAACAATCGATAATTAATAGGTTCTTTACGCGAATAAAGCTTAAAAGTATAAACATACTTAGCTTAGTCGGGCGTTTAGCCAGACTCTTTAGAATTGCTTGGACTTATTCCGCAGATACACTCTGCGGCCCTCCGTTTGCACTCCGGTCCACAGAGTGTATCTGCGGTTGATCTTGGTAAAGAACAATTTTCATGCAAGAAGATTCTTCAGATTTCAGAGCGAAACTGCTGTCCACTATCGACTTCTCGAAGAGTAGGGTCGAGTTTTCAGAAACTCCGATCGTACTTCTTTGCGGAGGTCAAGTTGCGCCCCCCAAAAATAATCCAGATGATCCAGATCCACCTGTAAAGTCTCTTCGAGATGCAATTAGTCGTTCGCATGCTAAATATGAAATTTTTAGACCGGAAGAGATTTCGTCATGGGATTCCGATGGAATATTTAAAGATTTGTTGGCGTTTGAAACTGATTTGGCCAATATATGCTCTCTTGTAGTTATTATTCTTGAAAGTGCTGGTTCATTAGTCGAATTAGGGGCCTTTACTCAAATAGTTGATGTCAATAAAAGGGTAATCGCAATAAGGTCAAGTGAATTTGATAATGAGAAGTCCTTTATAAACCTAGGGATACTAAGGTGTATTTCTGAGCGCAACGAATCCGGCGTAAAAAGCTACCCATGGGAAATAAGATGCCCTCATTCTATAACTGATGAAGTGGTTTGTGATGTTATAGTTGATATAGAAAAGGAACTGGATAAACAAAAAAAATCAGAAGTATTAAGGTTTGAGAAATCAGCGCATATATTTGTTTTAATATGTGAAATTATTAAGTATTTCGCTGCGCTAAAAGAGCATGAGGTGTTTGATTATTTAATTTTAATTGGTATTTCAATAACAAAAGAGCAATTGAAATCAAAATTATTTCTTTTAGAAAGATTTCGAATAATCATAAAAAAACATTATAGTGACTCAATTTTTTATTTGCATAGCAGTCAGGGGTATCATAGGTTAAGGATCTGTCTAAATAATGGTGATTATCCAGATACATTCAGGATTTCGGTCGAATGTATAGATTATTACAATAGCGAAAATTTAAAGCACCGACATCGACTTAGAGTTATTAAGCAAGTTCTAGGAGTCAGTGGCTAATGAGCACTAATTTGAGGCGAGAAATAACAGGTTCACTAGGAATAAGTGACCTGCAGATTAACAGGATTATTACGCGGTCACCATATGCTTATAAAACATATTCAATTAACAAGAAAAGCGGTGGAAAAAGAATTATTTCGCAGCCCGCAAAAGAGACAAAATTCATCCAGAGATGGTTAGTGGAAAATGTTTTTTCAAAACTACCAATTCATCAGTCTGTAACAGCGTATAGAGCTGGATCTAGCATCAAGAAAAACGCGTCTATTCACAAAAATAACAAGTATTTTGCGAAATTTGATTTTAAAGATTTTTTTACTTCTATAAGATCTGATGACCTAATAGCGCATTTAAATAAATATTTATCCGATAAATACTCTTATGAAGAGATCATGGATATTGCAAGGATATCATGTAAGAAAAACAAGAGATCTGGAAAGCTTTTTCTTACCATTGGCGCCCCAAGCTCACCGATTATCTCCAATACCGTTTTGTTCGACTTTGACACTCTGCTGTATTCGTGGTGTTGTCAAAATAATATTACATACACAAGATACGCAGATGATCTTACATTTTCAACAAACGAAAAAGAATCAACAAAAAATATAGAGAAAAATATTAGATCTATTATTCGAGCTATTGAATACCCAAGATTAATAATTAACTCTAAAAAAACCGTGCACTTATCAAAAAAAAGCCAAATAAGAATAACGGGTCTAATTATTGATAATAATAAAAACGTATCTATTGGAAGAAAGAGAAAACGAGAAATAAGTAGCTTGATTCATAGTTTCTCTCTAGGCGCACTTCCGAATGACGAGGTTTACAGATTGCAAGGACTGCTTGGGTTCGCTAATGATTCGGAACCTCAGTTTTTAGAAAGAATGCGATCAAAATATAGCTCCGAGAAAATAGATAATATCCTTAAAATTAGGAAACAATAATTTTATATTAAGGAACCTCTGATTAATTCAGTTTTTCAAGGCATCAAATGTGCAAGTGACTGATTTAATTGATGCAAAAATTCTAGGTTGCGAATTAATCAGAGGTTCCTTAAGCCATTGAAAGAAACATGTTTTGTTTTTCTCCAGGATATAATGGATTCCATTCCTTATCATTTTCATCACCAACATAATGATATTCGGTGGTAGAAAATATAATCTGTAAATTTAATTTTTGGCATAGTGATTTCAGCTCTTTCAAATAATGATCCAGATCATCATTATGAATTTCATGTTGTTTTGGCGTATCTAAAATCATGAATCGAAAGTGGGGCCTGGAATCACTTAAGATTAACTCTAAAATGGCGGCATGGTAAGCTAGAACAGCTCTTGTTCTAGTGCTTCCTTTTAGTTGTGAAATTGTTTCGTTACCTAATACTGGCGTAAAGTCATCCTTAAAAGTAATATCCCTGCTAATATTTTTTGTTAGCAAGATATCCAACCAGTTTAAATAGTACTGTCTCATGTCAGCCCTAGCCCTGACCAATTCTGGAATTGATGATCTGAGTTTCGAAAAAGACTCGTATTTATCTAAAGCTCTATTTCTATCAGATAAAATTTCGACATGCTTTTTCTCTAAGAATTCAACTTTATCAATATCCGCACATTGACTTTGCAATGAGAAAATTTGATTTTTGAGCTCAGAGATCGTATCAACTAGCACAGAAATTTCACTTTTTTGTAAAGCTGAGTTTCTTTCTTCAACTAATAATTGCAACCCGTTTTCAAGAATTAGCTTTTGGTTTAATAGCTGTTCAGATTTGATTTTGTCAATTTCTGAATTTCTCTCCAAATCTTTAATTTGATCCTTTAAGTACAATAGGTTTTTGCTGTAAGACTCCGAACTGAATGAAAATAACTGGCAATGACTAGCGCTACATATTTCTTTAAACGACAAAAAAACACGTTTTGCTTCTTCGTTTAGGTTCAGAGCTTCTACTTCAGTATTGATTTCATGAATGATTCTAGACACACTTTGCATTCGTTTAGATATTTCATTAAATTCGCTGGAAACATCTCTGATGGCCTCAATGTTTTTTGAGATCAATCGATCAAGTACATTTATTGAGTCATCATGATTAGCGCCTGTATCTTTTAATCGATATATATCAGATTCAATAACATGGATTTCCTCATTTAATTCTTTTGATGTTTTGGAGATCGCCGCTACATTTTGTTTAGCCAGCTCTATTTGTCTTGCATTAGACTCAACTTGCCTATCAAGGGAGTCTAACTTTTCTTTTGCTTTGAATTGTTCCTTTTTCGCATCAAATGAATTTTTCTCAGGCAGACCAATGGCCATCCTAATCATTTCGGAAAACTGGTCTTTAATGAATTTTTTAGGTGGTGCATAGATATCGCTATATCCAGCATCTTGATCAAGATAAAAAATTGGAAGCAATGTAGAAAGATATGGCAGGCTAAGTTTATTGTCAGTTGCTACTAAATTACTTACTTCAAAGCCTAACCAATCGAACAAAAAATAATGAATATTCTTTTTCATCAAAGAATCGCTGTATGTTATTGTTTGGATCTGTTACTTCAATATCAACATCTTTGCTGTAGACTCTTTTTATCTTAAGAATGCCTTTTGGTGTGTCTACCATCAATATCGCGTAATTACAATGATCATATATATCGTTTCTAAAAATACTTGGATATCCTAAACAATAAGTTATTGTCTGCACTAGAGGCGTTTTCCCGCATCCGTTTGGGCCATACAATTGGGTAATATCTTTCCCAAATGTAAGCAAGTCAGACTTCCAGCCAAACTGACCAGATGGAAATATTTGCAGGCTAACTAATTTCATTCGAGTTCCATATCCAATTGTTTTGAAATGCAAATATTTCTATAGGCCCGCGAGATTTGCGCTAAGTTATAAGATAAATCATTCTCTAATTCCAACGCTCTGTTGATTACTTTTTTTCCTAAGTCAGTAATCTTGATTCGGCTTTTTCTATTATTAACTTCTACTAAATTTGTATGCTCTAAAAAACTTAGCGCGTTTACAGTTCTCACTCTTAAATTGGCTGACCATCCAATATGTTGCGCAGAACCTTTAAATCCTAACATGCTTGATTCGATGCTTTCACCAACCAATTGTCCTATTTCAGCAACTCGAGGTTTTCTTTTGTCTTTGGCCATCATTAAAATAATCAGGCAAATTAAAGGCAACTGAAACAGAGCTTCATTTTCTAGTAATCTGTTCCTTTTTTCACTGACAAAGGAAACATTAATTGATATATCGGATAGCTCTATTTTTTCAAAAAAATCATCGAAATTCATGACTTTCCTTTCACTAACTCTGAAAAAACACCACCCAAAACAAGATCTTCATTTAGGTCGTATAAGATTTTGTTTTCACTTAACTTTAAAATTAAGTTTTTGATAGGAATTTTTAATGAAAATAAGCTTATTGCACTTCCATGATTATTTTCATTAACCAATACTCTTCTGACCTCACTAATTATTGCATTCAAATCCATTTCTGCTAAAACATGCCTGTTATTCCTAAGCCATATATCCCATTTTGTTTTGCATCGCGAGCAATATTCTATAGCTTCATTATTTGCCCCTGATGCTAATAAAGTTCTTTGTATGATTGAGGCGTTTTTTATAGCTTTGGTGTCGCCGCCATCAATCAGGCTATTATATGCATCTTTAGATATGCTTAAAATAGAGAGTAAGTCGTCTATTGATATTCCTGAAAGCCTTTCCACAGATTCAAATGTGATTTCTTTAATAACTCCGCTGGATTTACTTTCAACAAGATTCAATAGTTTTAATAATATTTCTTTTGCTTCAGCGTATTCTAGATCTACTTCACTGAATGTATAAATCTTGTTCCTGGCTAAAGGTTCAAAATTATCATCTACCTGTTTTAGATATTGAACATCTGCTTCAATGCGAAATTTCGCTATTCTATCTTTAACATCTTCTTCCGTAAGCTCTGTTTCATAGCAAAGATTAAAATTATCAATCAATGTTTTCGAAAAAATATTTTCAAATTTTTTGGCCTTAATGTCTTCGAGAAGATTTTCTATGTCATCATCACTATTAACATTGGTTTGGAAAACAACAGCATCGCAAAACTCATGAAAAGCAATAGTATGAAGTAGTAACTTGCCAGCAAAGCTATTCTTAATATCATCAGAGGTTTGGCTGCGTTGATCTTTTTTTCTAGTCTTTAATCCAAAAACTTCATTAAGTGTCCACAGATGATTTTGTTTACCCTTTGTCTTAACTTGATAAAAAATATAGCAATATCCTTCAGGTGTTTTCATTCGAATAACAAAATCGTCATGAAAATCACAATAAACCCTATCAATGTTACCACCCTCTAAGATTGATAAAGAAGCTATAGCTGCCGAACGAACTTGAGCTCTGTAGCGACTAAAAGAATCCCTACCATTTTGTTCACGCGGTTGTACGGTATCAAGCATTTTTTGCCTTCATATCTAGATTTCCATTTTTTTGTTTTTGCTCTATTCAGACATTAGGTTGAAAAATTATGATTTTTGGATATTTAAATCATTTTGAATTAAAAATGTTTTTCTTATAAATATAGGTTTTTCAGCACATTAATTCTTTGCGGGCGCTTTTTCGAACCTTATAAATTATAGATCATGTATGAGCTCTGGGCTTTGTTGCATAAATCCGATGGCAACCCCATGTTAAGGTCAAATTGTTAACCTAGCGCCTCGGATGCCAAAGCCACAATCCGCGAAATACCGAATCACCAACTGGCGAGACTAGAATCGCTCCTTGAAGCAACGGGGTGACCTGCCGCTATGGATTGATAAAGAGATGGATTGGTTGGCACTTGCCAGTGGAAAGCGAGGACGAGCAGAGAAATTCTCGGATGCCACCATTCAGTTCTGCCTCATGGTTACCCTAAGTCTGTCCTACGGGTTGGGGTAAGGGGAAATTTGCTTGCGAATGGATTTATGCAACAAAGCCTATCCGCTACCACAAGGCAATCAGCCGTCTTCTTGAAGCGCAGGGAAATCCATTTCGGGCGCTGGTAGCTTTTTCTGGTAGCAAGGTTGTGGATGGTATCGAATACATAGAGGCTGCATTTAGGGAGATTATCTGTCCATATTTGCAATTTTTTAATGGACACCGCTAAAAATTGTAACCTATTGATAATAAAGATATTAGTTTTGTCCATTGCCGTTAAAGTTGAGAGTAAAATGCCGCATCTGCGCGAGAAACAGCATAACAAGGCGTTTTACAAATTATGCGAGTACATGGAACCTGACTATCACCAATTGGAATTTGATATGCGGCTTTATCTGACCTATCTGGATTTAGGCGGGACGATTTATTGAGTTCATTCAAACTCCATGAGCTAACGGTTCACGGCCTGTTCTCCGCGACTTAATGGCTGTGCATATCCATGACGATGCGATATTTCTAAATTTTGCCTGGCTATAGTGTCACTATTGCGTCAGAATTTACTTACTTTTTTACAGACATTTTTATTGGAGAATCATCATGCGCGTAGCAGAATTAATGACTACCAAGGTATTTACCGTCGAACCGCACGATCTGATTGATCGCGTGTTCTTTTTGATCCATTACGAAAAAATCCGTCATCTGCCCGTGGTTGAAAAAGGCAAATTGGTCGGCATCGTTTCCGACCGGGATTTATACAAGGCTCTGGGGCCAAAAAGTAATTCCAATGCGGTGGAGGCCAGTAAGGACAACAGTCAATTGCATGTGGTTTCGCAAAAAGTCGTGCACATCATGCACCGCGGCGTTTACACCGTTACCCCGGAAACTCCGGCGTCGGAAGCAGCGGCAATGATGGCGGAACACCGCGTCGGCGCTTTACCTGTGGTGGAAAAAGACAAACTGGTAGGCATATTGTCCGCCACCGATATTTTAAGGGTGTTCGCCAAGCTGGAGCGCGCGCACGAAAAGTTGGAACAACAGATCAAAGAAGGCGCCGCGCACGGCTAAAACGGCCTAATATAAATGGGGCGATGCTGGTTGTTTCGCCCCGGGCCAACGCCTCAACCGGTAATCGCGGCTCTTTTATCCACTAAGTAAATCCATTCGTCTTGTTCTTTAACTTTCAGCGCGGTCAGTTTTTTGCCCAGGCAAATTTCGCTTAAAGACTCGCCGCTGACTGGGTCGTAGCAAATGCTGTGCATGGAACACTGCAAATAGCGTCCCGATTCGTCGAAAATGTTGCTGTTCTCACAATCCAATGCCTTAGGCATGTGCACGCATTGGTTTAGATAGCCGTAAACCTCTCCTTGAAAGCGCACCAGAACCGCGTTACGCGGCGTGCCTCGATAGAGCAGCTTAAACGAAAATTTGCCGAGTTCGGGAAGTTGTTGCGTGGGGCAGATGGTAAATTGGTGTTTCACCGACATGATTAGTATCCTCCGCTAGTTTCGGAAGCAAGCCTCGGGCCACAAAACTTTCGGTTTAAATGACCAGTCGTCGGTGAATTAGCATTTGTCGCTAAGGTTTAGCGAGCGTATCCGAACCAGCGGATATTAAGACGCTTTTGCCTGTTTCTTGGTTTTGCTCAATTGCGCCAGGAAATAGGTGTCGTAGTGCCAGCCGATACGGGGTGGTGGCGGTGTGCGTAAAATCATAAAGCCTCGATTTTTGCTGGGGTAGTGCTGAATTAATTAAGACGTTTCTTCGGGCTGCCGGAAGGCAATTACAAGAGGAGACGGTAGGAGTACGAGGGGCAAGGTTGCAGTTTTGCTGTCATTGTCGGTCGTTTGTAATCTCACTGTGGTTCGATCACGGCTTCGAATCTACCAGGAAACTGGCGACAATGATAGCAATAACTTACTTTGGCGCTTTTCTGTCTAGTGTGGGGCCTGCAATTAGCGTTGGTATTGCAGGTAAATAGCCGGAAAATTAGCTGTCATTCAAGCCGGCTTCATTGTTTTGTTCCTCGTGTTCGTTACGGATCAGCCAGTCCAGAATCAAGGCATAACTGGTTGCCAGTAAGGTTGGGCCGATAAATACACCGATAAAGCCGAAGGCCAACAGGCCGCCGAAAATGCCGAATACGATCAACACAAACGGCAATTCCACTTCCCTGCTGATCAGAATCGGCCGCAGCCAGTTGTCGATAGTGCCGACGAACAGCAAAAACCACAGCGCGATAAAGATTGCCCAGCCGGTCTCGCCTTCCGCCAGCAACCATAAGGCAATCGGCAGCCAGATCACCGTGCCGGCCGCGGGAATAATCATCAAAAAAAACGCGATTACGCCCAGCACAAAGGCGTAAGGTACGCCGGCGATGACAAAGCCCAGGATAGAAGCCAGCGCCTGCACCAGGGCAGTGCCGAGAATGCCGTATACCACCGCGCGCAGACTGGAACGCACGATGTGCAGGATGCGTTGGGTGCGCTCGCCGGCCAGGCGTTCGACGCCAATTACGACGTGTTGGGCTACGTGTTCGCCGTCGCGATAGAAAAAAAACAGCACCAAAATAGCTAGGCCCATATGCATCAGTTCGCCGGCTAAACCGATTCCCTGTTGCAGCACCCAGCTACTGGCGCCCAAGGCATATTGCCGGGCCAGATTGACGAGACGACTGGAGTCTTCGCCGACACTTTGCCAGGCAGCGACAGCGTTGTCGCCGACTACCGGCAAAGATTGCAACCAAGCCGGAGGCTCTGGCCACACATGCCGGCTTTGATTAAGCCATTGCAGCAAGTGGTTTATATCTTCGGTAAATGTCAGCGTGGCGGCTACGAACGGCGTCAGCAGCAATATGCCTATCGGCAGAACCATCGCGGTGGCTGCCCAGTTGGCGGTCAGCTTCCAGTCGCGTAAACGCAAATACAGCGGCCAGGTGACAAAACACAGAATGGCCGCCCATAGCAAATCGAAAATAAACGGCCTTAATACCTGATAGCAGGCAAATAGCAGCAGGCATAAGGCGGCCAGACTGGCGATTTTTTCGTAACGGGAAATCTGGATAGGCATGATCGAGTAGACGGCAGCTAACTGAATTAGAGTTAATATCTGGAGTTTACGGCATTATCGGTTAAGCCGGTATGACAGCCGGCGAATTAAACAATGCTTGCTTGTCCGGCGGCGCTTTACTTAGAATGCGGTAGCCTTTATCTGGAGCCCTGCCGTGAGCGAAGTCCGAGAGTTTATTCCGATCAATATCGCCGTGTTGACGGTATCCGATACGCGGACTGAATTGGACGACGTATCCGGGCAAACCTTGGTCACTGGTTTGACCGATGCGGGGCATAACTTGATCGATAAAAAAATCGTTCCCGACGATATTTATCAAATCCGCGCCGCCGTTAGTCATTGGATCGCCGATCCGGCAGTCAATGCGGTTATTACGACAGGCGGCACCGGTGTGACGGGCCGCGACGGTACCCCGGAAGCGATTCAGCCATTGTTGGATAAGGTGTTGGATGGCTTTGGCGAAGTGTTTCGGATGATTTCTTATCAAGACATCAAAAGTTCGACGATGCAATCGCGGGCTATTGCCGGTGTGGCCAACGCCACGTACATATTCTGCGTGCCCGGTTCGTCCGGCGCCTGCCGCACTGCTTGGGAGTCCTTGATCAAGGAACAATTGGATTACCGCACTCGGCCGTGTAATCTGGTGCAACTGATGCCGCGCCTGTTGGAGAAATAATGCGTCCACCTTTTTTGTTTCTGGCCGCCGTCGGCGGATTTATTGGCGTGGCGATGGGTGCATTCGGTGCGCATGGCTTGAAGCATTTATTATCCGAGCATCTGCTGGAAGTTTATAAAACCGCGGTAAGCTACCAGATGTGGCATGTATTGATCCTGGCCTTGATTGCGGTGTTACCGGAACATAAATTATTGCGCTGGGCCGGCTGGTGTTTGGTGGCCGGCATCGTGCTGTTTTCCGGCAGTCTATACTTACTGGCGATATTCAATATCGGTTGGCTGGGCATGATTACGCCGTTTGGCGGCCTGGCCTTTTTAGCGGCATGGGCCTTATTGGCTTATGTGGCTTGGCAGAAAAACCAGGAGCTGTAGATGGACACGAAACCGCCCGTTCGACCTTCCATGCCGCCACCGGCATCCACTCGGCCCGGTGCGACTCGCCGTGACGATACCCACGAAGTAAAAGTGCCGCCGGTTCCGGAAGATGCCATGCTCAAAGTCCTGCACGCGGTGATTCACTTTGCGGTCAGAATATTGGCGGTACTGATGGTACTGGTGATTTTGTGGGGCGTGGCTGACGTGGGCTACGTGATGTTTCAGCGAGTGGTCGCGGCACCATTTTTGATGCTGACGGTCTCCGACATACTGGTGATCTTTGGTTCGTTCATGGCAGTGTTGATCGCGATCGAGATATTTATCAACATCACGCTGTACATTAAACACGACACACTACCGATCAAAATGGTCATAGCCACTGCCTTGATGGCCGTGGCCCGAAAAGTCATCATGCTGGATTTCAAGGATTTGGATCCGGCTTACATTATGGCCATTGCTGCGGTCATCGTGGCATTGGGCCTTACTTACTGGCTGATTTCCTATAAACCGCCACAACCTGTCAAACAAGACGAGCGATAAATGATGCGCGATGCAAGCCCGCAAACGGTTTTCCTGAAAGACTACACCCCACCCGAATATCTGATCGAACAGATTGAACTGAATTTCGATTTGGACGAGCAACACACGCAGGTCCGCTCGACCTTGAGTCTGCGCCGCAATCCGCAAAGCCAGGACAGCAGTACCGCATTGACCTTGCTTGGCGAGGAATTGCAGTTGGTCAGTATCGCGATAGACGGCCAATTGCTGGAGCAAAGCCAGTATGTCCTGGGCGAAGAAGCCTTGGTCGTGCATGAAGTGCCGCAGGATAGGCCGTTTCAGATCGTCATCGAAAATGTCATCAATCCGCAAGCTAACACGGCGCTGGAAGGTTTGTATTTATCCAGCAGCATGCTGTGTACCCAGTGCGAGGCGCAGGGCTTTCGGAAAATCACCTGGTTTTTGGACCGGCCGGATGTGATGAGCCGGTTTAAAACCACCTTGATTGGGGACAAGAGCAAATATCCGGTCTTGCTGTCCAACGGCAATAAAACCGGCAGCGGCGAATTGGATGGCAATCGGCACTGGGTAAGCTGGGAAGACCCATTCGCCAAGCCTTGTTACTTATTTGCCTTGGTGGCCGGGCAGTTGGAATGCGTGGCTGACCAATTTACTACGATGAGCGGCCGCAATATCGCGCTGGAAATATTTGTCGAGCAGCACAATGTCGACAAATGCGCTCACGCGATGCAGTCCTTGAAAAACGCGATGCGTTGGGATGAAGAAACCTACGGTCTGGAATACGACCTAGATTTGTACATGATCGTCGCGGTCGACCATTTCAATATGGGCGCGATGGAAAACAAGGGGCTGAACGTATTCAACACCAAGTTTGTGCTGGCTCGGCCGGATACCGCTACCGACAGCGATTACGAACATATCGAAGGCGTGATCGGTCACGAATATTTCCATAACTGGTCCGGCAACCGGGTAACTTGCCGCGACTGGTTTCAGTTGAGTTTGAAGGAAGGCTTTACCGTCTTCCGCGACCAGCAATTCAGTGGCGATCGCACCTCGCCAGCCGTGAAACGCATAGAAGACGTCAACGCCTTGCGCACTCGCCAGTTTGCAGAGGATGCTGGCCCGCTGGCGCATCCGATTCGTCCGGAAGCTTATATCGAAATCAACAATTTCTACACGCTGACTGTCTATGAAAAAGGCGCGGAAGTGGTGCGGATGCTGCACACCTTGCTGGGTGCGGCCGGTTTCAGAAAGGGCTGTGATTTATATTTTCAACGCCATGACGGTCAGGCGGTAACTTGCGAGGATTTTGTCAAGGCGCTCGAAGGCGCTAATGGCGTGGAATTAAACCAGTTCCGTCTTTGGTATTCGCAAGCCGGTACGCCGGTGTTGACAGTCAGTCAGCAATACAACGCCGAATCGCAACAACTGCATCTGACCATTCAGCAAAGCTGTCCGCCCACACCCAACCAGCCGGTGAAAGCTCCGCTGCATATTCCGGTAAAGCTGGGCTTACTTGCCGCCGACGGTTCGGCTGCGCAGATTCACTGCAACGGTGCCAGCCAGGCGGAAATTACCTTGAATGTCACGGAAGCGGAGCAAACCTTTAGCTTTGATAAGTTGGCACAGCAGCCGGTCGTGTCCTTGCTAAGAGGCTTTTCCGCGCCGGTTACGCTGAAAATGGAGCGTAGCCTGGACGAATTGGCATTTTTGCTGCGGCACGACAGCGATACCTTTAATCGCTGGGAAGCCGGTCAGCAATTGGCGGTGCAGGTGATTTTCAAGCTGATCGACGCAATAGAGTTGGGCCGGCCTTTGCAGTTGGAACCGGTTATCGTCGATGCTTATCGTAGCGTGTTGACCGATAGCAGCGGCGATTTGTCTTATCAAGCACTATTGTTGGCGTTACCGGAAGAAAGTTATTTGTCCGGGCAGATGGCTATCATCGATGTCGAAGCCATCCATCAAGCCCGCGAATTTGTGAAAAAAAACCTGGCCGAGCAATTGCAAGTCGAGTTTAAACAGTTGTACTCGGAACATCATCGGGACGAATCCGGCAGTTTCGACGCCGGTGCAGTGGGGCGGCGGCGTTTGAAAAATGCTTGCTTGAGTTATTTGAGCAAACTGGAAAATGCGGACGTTTATCATATCGCCGAGCAGCAGTTCTACAGTGCCCGGAATATGACCGATCAATTGGCGGCTTTGTCGGCGATTGTGAACAGCAATCATCCGGCCAAGGCCAGAAGTTTGGACAGTTTTTATGTGCAATGGCGGCAAGAAGCGCTGGTTATCGACAAATGGTTTACCTTGCAAGCCACCAGTAGCATGCCCAATACCTTTGCGACCGTGCAGGCCTTGATGAAGCATCCTGCTTTCGATATGAAGACGCCTAACCGCGTGCGTTCCTTGATCGGCGCTTTCAGTCAAGCCAATCCGCTGCACTTCCATGCCCAAAACGGCGAGGGTTATCGCTTCCTGGCCGATCAGGTCTTGGCGCTGAATACCCTAAATCCGCAAATCGCCTCCAGGATGGTGACCGGGTTGGCGCAATGGCGGCGTTATGACGCAGCCCGGCAGGGCTTGATGAAACAGCAATTACAGCGTATCGTCGCTACCGAGCATCTGTCCAAGGATGTTTATGAGATCGCCAGCAAGAGTTTGGCGTAGTTGTCACAATCACGTAAACTAGCGCCGAAATAAGCCATTCGCATCAAGCATGAACCCACGCACCGCCCAGGTTGAGCGCAATACGCTCGAAACCCAGATCAAAGTTTCCATTAATCTCGACGGCAACGGCACGGCCGCGTTTACCACCGGCTTGCCGTTTTTGGATCACATGCTGGATCAAATAGCCAGACACGGATTGATAGACATTGAAGTTGTGTCGCATGGTGACTTACATATCGATGCCCATCACAGCGTGGAAGACATTGGCATTACGCTCGGTCAAGCCTTTGCCAAAGCGCTAGGCGATAAAAAAGGCATTTACCGATATGGTCACGCCTATTGCCCGCTGGATGAATCGTTATCGCGGGTGGTGGTGGATTTCTCCGGCCGTCCCGGCTTGTTTTATCAAGTGGAATTCAAGCGCGCCTTTATTGGCAGCTTCGATGTGGATTTATTTAAAGAGTTTTTCCAGGGCTTTGTGAATCATGCCGGCGTCACATTGCACATCGACAATCTGAAAGGCGGCAATGCTCATCATATTGCCGAAACCGTATTCAAGGCATTCGGCCGGGCCGTGCGGATGGCAATCAGCCATGACGAGCGGATGGCCGGTATCATGCCTTCCACTAAAGGCAGTCTATAATTTCCCCATTTTTCGCCTAGAAACCCCGACCTTGTATCTCTAGTTTTATGTCATCAGTAGCCGTTATCGATTACGGAATGGGAAATCTGCATTCCATTGCCAAAGCGCTTCAACATGCCGATAGCCGCGTAAATGTGCAAATAACAGCCGATGCTTCGGTGATCCGCACGGCCGATCGCGTGGTGTTTCCCGGTGTTGGGGCGATACGCGATTGTATGCAGGCCCTGAACGAGAGTGGTTTGGCGGATGTGATTCGTGAAGTAGCGCAAAGCAAACCTTTTCTGGGTATCTGCTTGGGTATGCAGGCCTTGCTAACCGACAGCGAGGAAAACGACGGCATTACCTGTCTGAATATATTCCCCGGTCACGCCCGCCGTTTTGCCGATCACATGCTGGATGCCGAGGGTAATGTTTTGAAAATCCCGCATATGGGCTGGAATCAGGTCAAGCAAAACCCGCATCCGCTCTGGCACAATATTCCGGATCATAGCCGCTTTTATTTCGTACACAGCTATTATGCGGCGCCGGACGATTCGCGCGACAGTGCTGCAACGGCCGATTATCCGCAAGCATTTACCTGCGCACTGGCAAAAGATAATAAATTTGCCGTGCAATTTCATCCCGAAAAAAGCCAGACCGTAGGATTGCAGCTATTGCAAAACTTCCTGGCATGGGATGGAGCCGCGTAACTCCCCAACCCTTAGATGTTGGCTTTACTAACCTTTAGATTTAGTGTTTTAACTGTCGAGATTTAAATATGTTGCTGATACCCGCAATTGACTTGAAGGAAGGAAAATGTGTCCGTTTGCGCCAGGGTCGTATGGAAGACGACACCGTATTCTCGGACGATCCGGTGGCTGTGGCCGGGCGTTGGGTAGAGGCAGGGGCAAAACGATTGCACCTAGTCGATTTAGACGGCGCCTTCGCCGGTAAACCGAAAAATGCCCAGGTTATTAACGCCATCGTCCAGGCTTATCCCGATGTGCCGGTGCAAATCGGCGGCGGCATCCGTGACGAAGACACCATCCAGGCCTATTTAGAGGCCGGTGTGCAATATGTCATTATCGGCACCAAGGCCGTCAGCGAACCGCATTTTGTCCGCGACGTGTCGATTGAGTTTCCCGGCCACATCATCATCGGTCTGGACGCCAGAGACGGCAAAGTAGCGATAGATGGCTGGTCGAAACTGTCTCGCCACGATGTGATCGACCTGGCGCAAAAATTTGAGTCCAACGGCGTCGCCGCCATTATCTACACCGATATTTCCCGCGACGGCATGATGCAAGGCGTCAACGTGGAGGCCACTGCCAAATTGGCGCGTTCGGTGCATATTCCGGTCATCGCCTCCGGCGGCATTACCAATTTGGACGACATTCGCGCCCTCGGCGAGGTAGCGCACGAAGGTATCATGGGCGCTATTACCGGGCGGGCCATCTACGAAGGTACGCTGGATTTTGCCGAAGGGGAAAAGCTCGCCGAGTCTTTCGGCGGAGCCGATGTCTGAGCTATTAGCCGGTAAATCGTAAACAATGAGCTTAGCCAAACGTATTATTCCCTGCCTGGATGTCGATAACGGCCGCGTCGTTAAAGGCGTTAAGTTCGTCGATATCCGCGATGCTGGTGACCCGGTGGAGATTGCCCGTCGCTATGACCGGGAAGGCGCGGACGAAATCACCTTTCTGGACATCACAGCTACCCACGACAACCGCGACACCATCGTCCATGTGGTCGAGCAAGTGGCCAGCGAAGTGTTTATTCCGCTGACCGTGGGCGGCGGCATCCGGGTGTTGGAGGATATTCGCCGCATGCTCAATGCCGGTGCGGACAAAGTGGGTATCAACAGCGCCGCAGTGTTTAGACCGGAATTCGTCAAGGAAGCCGCCGAAAAATTCGGCTCGCAATGTATCGTGGTTGCCATCGATGCCAAAAAAGTTAGTGGCGATGGCGAGGAAGACCGTTGGGAAATCTTTACCCACGGCGGCCGTAAGCCAACCGGTATCAATGCTGTCGAATGGGCCGTGAGAATGAAAGACTACGGGGCCGGCGAAATTTTGTTGACCAGTATGGACCGCGATGGTACCAAATCCGGCTTTGACTTGGCTTTGACCCGCGCCATCAGCGAAGCGGTCAGCATTCCGGTCATCGCCTCCGGCGGCGTCGGCAATCTCGATCATTTAGCTGACGGCATCATCGAAGGCAAAGCGGACGCAGTGCTGGCCGCCAGCATTTTTCACTTTGCCGAATATACGATAGAGCAGGCCAAAAAACATATGCAATCCAGAGGCATAGAGGTGCGTTTATGAGCGCGGCATGGCTGGAAGAAATCCAGTGGACCGCAGACGGCTTGGTGCCGGTCATCGCGCAACTGCACGATAGCGGCCGCGTGGTAATGTTTGCCTGGATGAATCGCGAGTCACTGGCCTTAACGGTTGCCGAAGGTTATGCGGTATATTGGTCTCGTTCGCGTAATCGCTTGTGGCGCAAGGGCGAAGAGTCCGGTCATCGGCAAAAGGTTATCGATATACAATTGGATTGTGATGCCGACGTAATATTGCTTAAAATTGAGCAGGAAGGCGGTATCGCCTGCCATACCGGCCGGGAAAGCTGTTTTTTTCGTAGCCTGGCAGACGGCGAATGGCACACCACCGAGCCTGTGCTGAAAGACCCCAAAGCCATCTACAAATAGATAATCATACGCCGGCATAGCTCAGCAGGTAGAGCAGCGCACTCGTAACGCGAAGGTCGTAGGTTCGATTCCTATTGCCGGCACCATTAATATCAACCCATTACCCTTTTTAAAAATTGCCTCGTTACACTCACGTGCAAAGTGCCGGGAAGTTTGAGAAAGCAGGCAAAAATACGGATGGTGTATAGACTTATGCCATCTTGCCCGGCCAGTCAATTTGTCCAAGCCTCGGCTGGTTTTTAGCACCGTCCGGAGCCTTCCAATCCTGACTTTTTTATCCGAAGGAATCCAACATCCTTCCCTTGCACTTTACAGAGACAACACATTTTGAGTTTAAATAGTTACCAGTCGGTTGATCGCGAGCAATTAGCCAAAGACATCAGTCAAATCCACAAACAAGCGTTAGCGGATATTGGTCCCGCAGATTTCGACCACTTAAAAAAGGTGGAACGTTGGGGAAAAGTTTGTTCGCTCATCGGTTACGCTACTGCCTGGATTTTCCCCAATCCGATTTCAGCGTTGTTGATCAGTCAAGGTAGTTTTTCCCGCTGGACCGGGGTAGGCCATCCCATCGTGCATAAAGCCTTCGATAAAATGCAGGACGTGGATAAAAATTACACCAGCAAGAAGTTTGCAAAGGGTTGGCGGCGGTTTTTGGATTGGCCGGATTGGATGACTCCCGCCGGCTGGCATCACGAACATGATTTATTGCATCATTACAACTTGGGTGAAGAAACCGACCCCAACAATGCCCAACACAACATGGAATGGTTGCGGCAATCCAAACTGCCCATTTGGCAACGCTATGTCATCGTGGCGTTTTTTTCCGGTATCTGGAAAATCATTTATTACACGCCGCGCACGCATAAAGAATTAGTTTTGAATGCCGCCCGCTTGCAAGGTAAGCCCAAGCCGGAAACCACGCGTATCGGCGCCTGGAGTCTGTTTACGCCCCAAGGTAAGGCGTTGTGGCTGCAAAGCGTGTTGCCTTATACGGCGTATCGGTTTGTGTTGTTACCGTTACTGTTCTTACCGCTGGGCGGCTTTGCCGTTGTCAGTGTATTGATAAACTCCATTCTGGCGGAAATTCTCACCAATATGCACAGCTTTCTGGTGATGATTCCCAATCATGCCGGCGACGACGTGATGATGTTCGATGAAAAATCGCATAGCAAGGGAGAGTTTTATTTGCGGCAGATTTTGGGTTCGGTCAATTATCCAACCGGGTCTAATTTGAATGACTTTTTCTACGGCTGGTTGAATTACCAAATTGAGCACCATTTATGGCCGGATTTGCCGCTAAGCCAATACCAAAAATTGCAGCCGCAAGTGAAAGCCCTGTGCGAAAAGCATAATATTCCTTACTGCCAGGAATCGGTATTTAAACGCATGCTGAAAGCAGCGGATATTATGGTTGGCAAAACCTCAATGCTGAAGCCCGCGGTTGTTTAATCCGTCCAGCGCGACTTGCTCAAATAACTACTGAATCAAACTTAACGTATTAGGCAATTAGCCTCTTCGATTCCCGGTTACTGGCGATACGCGTTAATTTATGTCAATGCAGTTAATCTGCCCACACACGAGTGTAATCAACGAAAATACTATGAGCGACATCAGAGATACCAAACCCGAACCCATCGCAGCAAAACCAAACTGGAATTACGACTCGTATTTTCTAGCTCAGCTTGAACGCATCAATCAGCAGTCAGCTAGTAAGCAGCCGAAAAAGCGCGTTGTCGAGCAGGCCCCGAAAGACGACGCAGACGCAGTCGACGAAGAATAAATAGTTTATCCGCGTAAACCGCGCAATACGGTTTAGTCTGCTTATGCCGCCTATTAGCGGACAGGACTACCAGCCGTTTTTTGTAAACTAATTTAGGCAAGGTTTCACCTAATTTTTCTGAATCTACCGTCTCGTGCAAAGTGGCGACAAACTTGCTGAGGTTGTATGTTCTCTATTTGCCGGGATTTGTTGGGTTACCGGTGTGCAGCGCCAGGATGGTAGCCAGGCAGCATTGCCAACGGCTTTGTCCCTATCGTCAAAGCGGCTAAACGAAACTGAATGAAAATGTGCGAACGGCCTACACATTTTTCTATATCGCAGTAATATCGTTACTTAAAAATTCTGTCGGAGAGCGAAATGTATTGCCCAAATTGTGGAAAGCAAAATCCGGATAATGCGAATTTCTGCCTTGAGTGTGGCGCAGCCATGCAATCGAATAACGGCTATCGCGGGCCAGTAACTAACGGACGGGACATGACGTTTACCGAATCGGTGTCCGGTTGTTTTGCAAAGGCATTTGTTTTTACAGGTAGAGCCTCGAGAGCCGAATACTGGTGGTTCGCGCTTTTCACACTATTGGTATCGATGATAGCGGGGATCATAGATCAATCGGCCTACGGCGAGCCGGCAACCGTCACGGCAATCACCAACTTGGTTATTCTATTTCCTTCGCTGGCTGTTAATATCCGCCGATTACACGATACCGGGCATAGCGGCTGGTGGTATCTGATTATTCTGACCATCATCGGCATCATCCCGTATGTCATCTGGATGGTGTCAAAAGGCGATGACCGTGCAAACGAATACGGGGCGCCTGTTTAACGCCCCCATCATTTTAAATTTCGTCGAGCAATCAATTAGCCGGGCTGATGACCAATATTGCGTTGTTCGCATCGCTAATATTGAACATTATTTTGGTCGGGCTTCTTGTCTTCAATGCCAGAAATACTCGACGCAAACATCAAAATCAAAAACAGCCCACCCTTAGAACGCCTGCCAATGTAAGGACAATTTCCTGTCCATCCTGCGCGCAGCACATCAAATTTACCTTGCCCATCGACGGTAACAAAGCGCGTTGCCGAAAGTGCCATGCACAATTCAAATTGGACATCGACGAACATCGCAATGTGTATATAACCGAAATAAAACTGCCTGAAGACGAGCAACACATCAAATCTTTGGCGGATTGTTATTTAATTCTTGGCCTGACGGCTGAAGCCCTACCGATAGACATCAAAGCGGCATACAAAAAGAAAATATCCGAATACCACCCGGACCGCGTCGGCGTGTTTGGTGCAAAAATCAAACAACTCGCCGAGGAAGAAACTCGACAAATAAACGCCGCCTACGCCATGCTGCAAGAGCAGGGCATGGTGTGACATTGTCAAACCGAGTTCAGGTTTATTGGTGCTGACAACCGCTAAACGATTTTGAGTGGCTTAACATTGGCGTGTAAACATAACCAGCGGTACAGCGATTAACAAACGCCGAAATCATCCTATGCCGAGTCTATTCATTGTTGATGAATGCGTGCGAGCGAATACACTAGCTGGCGGCGTAGCATATCTGTCAGATATGGATTTCAATCAAATCAGGGAATGAGCGTGACAGCATCGTATTTCCACTATTGGGGTAAAGCCAAGCCAGAAGCCGATGACGGTCCGGCTTACCATTGTGTGGATGTGGTGGTCGAGTGGAAATTGTTTAAGTTACTGACCGGCAACGATGGTTCACTGAAGTTGCGTATTTCGACCCTTCTGAGACATTCACCATCTAATCAACCGAGCGACCGGTTCTGGACCTAAAGCCGCTTATCAGCAACAATGCATCTCTTTGTGTACAGTTAGTCTGGGTCATTTTAAAAGCAATTCGTACCTAGTGCTTGCCAGTACATAAACCCAATTTTGATAGAGTCGCTTTTCTTATGCATATCCTGATTGTCGATGATTCTCGCTCGATTGCGTTGCCGGTAATTGCCTTTCTAGAGCAACATGGTAATCGAGTTTCCTACGCACAAAACGGCCAGGAGGCAATCCAATCCTATCGTCGCGAAGAGCCAAATCTGATCTTAATGGACATCATTATGCCTGTAATGGATGGCATCGAGGCTACGCGTCAAATCAAGGCGATGAGCAAAGCTCGGTGGGTGCCAATATTGCTGATGAGCGGACTATCAGAGAAAAAGGATGTGATCCATGGATTAGATGCCGGGGCCGATGACTATCTGGTTAAGCCGATAGACTTTGATGTGTTAGAAGCCCGTTTGCGTTCTTTTCACCGGATTACACTGATTCAGGATAGCTTGTTTAGTGTGCTGGATAATGTCTACGAGGCGATTCTGACGATTAATGAACAAGGTATGGTTCAAAGCTATAACCATGCCGCAGAACGTATTTTTGGCTATATAGCTGACGAGGTGATTGGGCAAAATGTCACCATGCTAATGCCGTCGCCTTACCGTGATGAACATGACCACTACTTGGGACGCTATTTGAAGGAGCGTATCCCTCATGTGATCGGTATCGGCAGGAAAGTCGCCGGACTTCGCAAAAATGGCCAAACCTTTCCCATGCGTTTATCTGTAACCGAAGTGCGGCGTAATAATGAAAGTTTATTCATTGGCTTGGTCAGCGATATTACCGAAGAAGAAATCGCACGTCAGCACATTGAATTTCTGGCTTTGCACGATCCGCTCACCGGGCTTCCCAACCGAACTCACTTCAATCAGACTCTCGAAGCTGTATTCTTGAATCGTGGCGATAGCAGTTTCGCGCTTTTGTTTATCGATCTTGATGGTTTCAAGTTGATCAACGACGCCATGGGTCATGATGCTGGAGACACTGCGCTCAAAGCTGCGGCCAGCCGTTTGCGGCATAGTCTTGCGGCAGATGATTTTATCGCCCGTCTCGGTGGTGACGAGTTTGTAGCCATTATTCGCAATGTGGCCGATGCAGACGTTGTCCTGATTATTGCCAATCGTATACTCGAATCGGTATCCCAACCCATGGAGTTACTTGGCAAACCGGCTAGTATGGGTGCCAGCATTGGTGTTGCTATGGTACCGCAGCATGGGACAGTGGCCAGTGAAGTATTGTCTGCTGCAGATAATGCTATGTATGTTGCCAAAGGATCCGGCAAGGGACGGGTAGTTTTGGTCGGTAGCACGACATAACTTATCAAGTTTGAAAATAGTCTATTTGGTGCTTACTGGGTGATCACCCAAATGTTTTTTCGATCTAGGTCAGCTACTATTAATAGAGATGCCTGCCTATTGCGCCAGTATCCAAAATCAGTTCGAGATTGGATCCTTTAGGAATAAGCGGCCTTACAATTTGCCAAGAGCAGCTTACAAGGATTTTTGTATGGCCCAAAAAATTATTCCGACACAACGGGAAATCGTGATGCGCGATGATGCCTTCATCGTGACCAAAACCGATAGGACCGGCAAAATCACCTACGCCAATCCGATCTTCATTGAATTTTCCGGATTTACTGAAAGCGAACTCTTAGGCAAGCAGCACAATATTGTGCGGCATCCCGATATGCCTCGCACTATATTTAACATGCTGTGGAACACCGTCAAAGCAGGCGAAGAGTTTTTCGGTTATGTCAAAAACCTCAGCAAAGACGGCTCGTTCTATTGGGTGCACGCCACTGTCACCCCGAGTTATGCGGACAATAATGGCGATGGATCTGAAATCATCGGTTTCTTTTCGGTCCGTCGTAAGCCGAACAAAGACAAATTGACCATCATTCAGGATTTCTACCGCGATATATTGACTGCTGAAAAACGTCAAGATCGCAGTGACGCGATTTCTGCTGGCACCGAGGTATTAAACAAAACACTGCAATCATCTGGGAAAAGCTACCATGAATTCATCCTTACGCTTTAACGGTTCTACCAGCGTAGCCTGGATGCTCGTATTGATGAGTGTCACCACCACGGAGTCTTTACTGATGGCGGGTATTGAATGGATTAATCTGATTCCCAATGCCTTTGGTTTTCTGATCTTCTATCTGTACCGCCAAAACGCTCGAGAAGAGAAACAAATTCTTACGGCGCTGAAAATAATGGCTCATCAAATAGAGCAAGGTAAGCTCGAATATCGCATTACGCAAATTTCGGAGCGGGCGGAACTGGCACCTGTGGCTTGGCAATTCAACAGCGCCTTGGACCAGGTGGAGACTTACATGAGAGAAGTGGCGGGGTGTTTCAACTCCGCCAAAAAGCAGCAGTTTTATCGACAGCCCAACCCTGTGGGCATTCAAGGCGCGTTTAGCCGCAGTTTGGTAAGCATTCAAACCTCGTTGGATATGATGCAGGCGAATTACCTGAACAATCTACGGGAATCGCTGTTTTCACACCTGGGACAAATGAAAACCAAAAACCTGTTATCCAGTTTGCAGCGGAGTCAGTCCGATTTATCGACGATCACCGAGCAGATGCGGCAAGTAGAAAATATTTCCAGTAAAGCGTCAAATATCGCCGCCGATAGCCGGGCTTCATTGGGAAATGTAATCGAAAAATTGACGAGCATCATCCAGAAAATTGAAGTCATGAAAGACTCATCGCTGGAGTTGAGTGAAAGTAGTAAGGAAATCACCGCTGTCACCTCGTTAATTGCTAGTATCGCTGACCAAACTAATTTGTTGGCGCTCAATGCAGCGATCGAAGCGGCTCGCGCGGGTGAGCATGGCCGCGGCTTTGCGGTAGTGGCGGATGAAGTGCGGAAATTAGCTGAAAACACCAAAAACGCTACTCAAAAAATCAACACGACAATTAAAAAGTTCACTCATGCCACCACGGTCATCGTGGGGGACACTGATAGTATGGCCAGCATGACCGACGAATCGAAAGCGGCGATTGCGCAGTTTGAACATAACATTACGGAGGTTAGCGATATTTCCATGGAAACCTACGGCAAAGTCAGTTTTACCCAAATGGTCGGTGAAATTGCCTTGGCCAAAGTCAATCAATTGATTTATATCCAAAATGGCTATCGTGCAGTGGAAACAGGATTAAACTCCGACGAAGCCAGAGCGGTGATGGCTAACCATCATGAATGTAATTTTGGAAAATGGTTTCATTTTGGTACAGGTGCAAGCAACTATAGCCATTTGCCATCCTATTCAAAAATTGATCAGCCGCATGAACAGTCTCACGCGTGTATGCACCAAGCCATGCACAATCTAGCTGAAAATTGGCAAACGTCTCCGGTCATTCAGCAGAAAATCGTTACTAATTTCGATGCCATCGAACACTTTGGTTTGGAAATAGCAGGCTTCCTTGACTCGATAGTTGCCGAAAAGCAGCGGTATGAGGGCGGCATTTCGAAGAGTCATGGTGAAGTGAATTTGTTTTAGGCCCGTGAAACATTTGAGCCGCCTTAAGAGTCGAGTCAACTTTAACCAGAGAATAACGTCTCTCAACTAAGCCCACGTTCCGTAACAATCGCGATGTTATTTAGGTGTGCCGGTCAGAACCCTTGTTACATCAGGTAAAGCTTGTTCAGATACCCCAAGTTTTAGCCGTCTGCTGTTTGGCATATACGAGTCTTTCAGGCGTTTGATTTTTCAATCTGCTGGCAGGCCGCTATTGGCCGGTCGGCGACGTTGATGGGTTTCGATTGGAATGCGATTGTTGGTTTCGACATTGGAATCGGTGGCGGATTTCATCGGAATACTCAAGCTGCAAAAACTCATGCTTTGCATGGTTTACAGAAAAAAGCCGCCCAAAATGGCGGAAAAATCCGGCTTCAGCTCCGTCAATTTCACAGGGGAACTGCAAATCACCGACCCTGATAAATTCCGTTAAACCTTTTTGGCGACCTGGGTTGGGCCAAGGCCTCAGATTACGGCTGGCTGATAGTAATACAACCGGGCAACGGGTAGTTTTTGGGGGGGTGTTCCAACGCTTTGTGGGGGCTTACAGAGGGTTTGTCGGTGCGCACAAGCGTTTCGGAGGTGCCGACGCGCGTTCTGTGGATGCCCCCAAACGGTCTGTGCGTGCGTCCAGACCTGCCGGGAGTGCCGCCAAACGTTTCGGGCGTAAATCCGAGCCTGCCGTGCGTACGCTAGAATGCTTCGTAGGTACGCTCGAACCTTCTGTGGTTGCCCATGAAGGCTTCGGAAGTGTCGCTGTTTCCGGATCGATTTTGCTCGTACCGTGAATAAGAAATGAACTTAAACCGGCGATAGGCGCTTTTTTACCGGAGGGGTATGCGATTTGGATGGCCGACGCAACCAGCAAACCCCTGTCTAGCGATTGATTGGCGCCGACTACTTACTTTGTCACTTGAAGAAAGACTGTTCGACAGGCTCCCACGGATATTATTCAGTCTAAGCTGCTATTTCTGAGCGGCTTGCGGGCAGGTAAATTGCTAAAATGGCGCGTTGGCGGGCAGAAGTGGTCGAGCCCTGCTTTAACCTGGATCCCTTATTCATACCTGGAGTCGGTCACGCAACGGGGGTATCGAATGGTGATGCGGTGTGGTATTTGTTAGTGGTATCTTGATTGAGTGCATCCGTATCAGGTGGCGTATTGGTGCCGGTATTTGTTGATTCGGTTTGTATTGGCTCGGTTCCCCGGGATTAGAAGAGGAATTTATATGATGATGTTGCAGCAAGGCTCCGCCGAAGTTAACAGGGTCGATGCGCCGGAGATGATGGCCTTAAGCGGCCGCAAATGCCGCGGATTTGCTGTTGTCATTAACTTGATATGAACAATATTCCACCCAAACGCGGTCTGGGCCGCGGGCTTGAAGCTTTATTAACCGATATGCCGGCTAAACCGGTAACGGATAAACAAAGGATTAAGGCTGATGCAGTGCCGGTGCGAGCGGTCCGCCAAGAAAATAGCCATGTGCTTCAAGAAGCCGAAGCTTTAAAGACCCTGTTGGAGGAGCTTGAAAACGTGTTGAGTGACTTCAATCCGGATTCGCCTACTTATTAGTCTTTAAATATCGCCGCGCCCACGACGGCCGGAGCCCCGCGGCTATAGTGGATTTCCGCGTTCGCGGGGATGACGACTCCAGAGAATTAAGGGCCGGGCTAATATTATTCACCCGGCCCTATTTATCCCAGGCGCCCCGTTCGGGCTGAGCTCGTCTAAGCCTGAGGTTGTTGGCCCTTCGATAGACTCCGTACCCTCAAGGTCATTAATGCGAACGGTATTTAAGGGCCATGTTAATAAACGCCCACTGAATCAGTGTCACGGAAGCGGGTTTGCCGGGAATGGCAAAAGAGTATTTGGTACTGGAGCTTTCTAGGCACCATGATACGCAGGGTCAAGGTACGGTAGGAAACATCAAATGGCGCGCCCGAGAGGATTCGAACCTCTGGCCTCAGCCTCCGGAGGGCTGCGCTCTATCCAGCTGAGCTACGGGCGCAATGTGATTTGCGGTCAAGCGGTGTAGGCTTTTTACCTTAATCCTGAAAACCTAAGAGGATTTACTTTCAGGATATATAACGGCTACTGGGCCGTATCGGGTAAGCGCGCCATTATAAGATTAAATGCCGTTAAAGTCATCGCCAATCCGGGTTTAAACGGCGGATTTTCCTTTATTGAGTTTTGCCAGCAGTTGTTTTTGCCGATTCAGCCGTTCGGATTTTTCCGCTTCCGCTCTGGCTTGGCGCCGGTTTTTGGCTTGGTGGCGCTGTCTGGACTGGTCCGCATTAGCGGTGGTCCATTCGCTGATTGCAGGGATCATGCTGATGCAGTTGACCGGGCAGGGGGCGATGCATAATTCGCAGCCGGTACACAAGGCGGCGATGATGGTATGCATATGCTTGGACGCACCGAGGATGGCGTCGGTGGGGCAAGGCGGCAGGCATTTGGTGCAGCCTATGCAGGCGGCCTCGTCTATCACGGCTACGTGTAGCGGGCGCTGGACACCGAATGCCGGATTCAAAGGCTTGGCGGGTACTTTTAATAAATCGGCCAGCAACTGGATGCCTTGGTCGCCGCCCGGTGGGCACTGGTCTATGTCCGCTAGACCGTTACTGATGGCTTCCGCATAAGGCCGGCAACCCTGATAGCCGCATTTGCGGCATTGGGTTTGCGGTAGTAGTGCGTCGATTTGGTCGGCTAGCGATGTCTCGTTTAGCGCGCTCATTGCCAATTAATCAATCTCCACGGCTTTGCGTTATTTAACCCGCATGCCCGGCTGTGCGCCTTGGTCCGGCGATAGCACCCAGATGTCTTTGCCGCCGGGGCCGGCCGCCAGCACCATGCCTTCCGAGGTGCCAAAGCGCATTTTGCGCGGCTTTAGATTTGCCACTACCACGGTCAATTTGCCTTCCAGCTCTTCCGGTGCGTAAGCCGATTTGATGCCGGCGAAAATATTGCGGGTTTCGCTGCCCAGATCGACGGTCAGTTGCAGCAGTTTTTCGGCGCCTTCCACCGATTCGGCTTTGACGATCCGGCCGATACGCAAATCTATTTTGGCGAAATCTTCGATCTCTATCGCTTCGGCAATCGGTTCGGCTATCGCTTTTGCCACTTGCTCGGGATTGGGTTCTACAGCGGCAGTTTGTTTGACCGGTTTGGCTGACACCGATGGCGTTTTTTCCAGATTTTCCTTGGAAGCTTCCACAATCGCGGCAATCTTGTCAGGCTCTACTCGAGTCATCAACGGTATGAAGCTGTTGATTTTATGGCCGAGCAGCGGTTGCACTTCGTCCGGCCAGCTTTGCGCCGGGATGTTTAAAAAGCTTTCGGCATTGCTTGCCAGCGTCGGAATGACCGGGCGTAGATAAACGACCAGCAGCCGAAATAGATTCACGCCCATGCTGCATACCGCATGCAGCTCGGCGTCTTTGCCTTCTTCCTTGGCGATTAGCCAGGGCTTTTTCTCGTCGATGTACTGATTAGCTTTGTCGGCCAGCGCCATGATTTCCCGCATCGCTTTACCGAACTCACGGCTTTCGTAAAGATCGGCGATGGTGCTGTTGGCGTCGACAAACTGTTGGAATAAGGCCGGTTCCGTGCATTCAGCGGAAAGTACGCCGTCGAAGCGCTTGGCGATGAAACCGGAACAGCGGCTGGCGATGTTGACCACTTTACCGACCAGGTCCGAGTTAACCCGTTGGCTGAAGTCGTCGAAGTTTAAATCAATGTCATCCACGCCGGCGCTGAGTTTGGCGGCGAAGTAATAACGCAAATATTCCGGATTCAGATGGTCCAGGTAAGTGCGGGCCTTGATGAAGGTACCGCGGGATTTGGACATTTTTTCGCCGTTCACGGTCAAGAAGCCGTGGGCGAAAATTGCGCTCGGGGTGCGGAAGTCGGCGCCGTGTAGCATGGCCGGCCAGAACAGGGCGTGGAAATAAATGATGTCCTTGCCGATGAAGTGATACAGCTCGGCGGTGCTGTCTTTTTGCCAAAAGCTGTCGAAGTCCAGGCTTTGGCGGTCGCAGAAGTGTTTGAAGCTGGCCATGTAGCCGATGGGCGCATCCAGCCAGACGTAAAAATACTTGCCCGGTGCGTCTGGGATCTCGAAGCCGAAATACGGCGCATCGCGGGAGATGTCCCATTGCTGCAAGCCGTTTTCCAGCCATTCTGCCATCTTGTTACTCACTTCCGGTTGCAAGTGGCCGGCAGTGGTCCAGTCGCGTAACATCTCGGCGAAATGGCCCAGTTCGAAGAAATAATGCTCGGAATCTTTTTCGATGGGGCGTTCGCCGGAGATTGCGGAGACGGCATTTTTTAATTCGGTAGGTGAATAGGTGGCGCCGCAGGCTTCGCAGCTGTCGCCGTATTGGTCGGCCGCGCCGCATTTCGGGCATTCGCCTTTGATGAAGCGGTCCGGCAGGAACATATTTTTGACCGGATCGTAAGCCTGGGTGATGCTACGTTGGCTGATGTGGCCGCCGTCGCGCAGGCGCTTGTAGATCAGCGCCGAGTATTCTTTGTTTTCCGGGGAATGGGTGCTGTGGTATTGATCGAAGGCAACGCCGAACTCCTGGAAGTCGGCGCGGTGCTGCTTTTCCACATCCGCAATTAATTGTTCCGGAGTAATGCCTTCCTTGTCGGCGCGTAGCATGATCGGCGTACCGTGGGTGTCGTCGGCGCAAACGTAATAGCAATTGTGCCCGCGCTGTTTCTGGAACCGCACCCAGATGTCGGTTTGGATGTATTCGACGAGATGGCCCAAGTGGATAGGGCCGTTGGCATACGGTAAGGCGCTGGTAACAAGGATTTTTCGGTTAGACATGGGGTTAAAACAGCCTGGGAAAATGAGGGCGGATTATGGCATAAATCGCCAGGGCTTTCATGGTTTGGGCGGCGCTTTGCCGATTGCCGGCGCGTTACCCGGATGTGGGGGCGAGGGATGTTTGGTAATAGGGATCAGTAAGGTACAATCCCAATCAAGCCTCCAGCTTAAGCGCTATACCGTCCGGCATGGCATACTAAAGTCGGATAGGCCTTAGCCCTTTTTGAACCACTTAAACTTATAAGAAGAGGTAACATCATGAGAAAAACGTTGTTTCTGGCCATCGCGATGCTGGCTTCCGGTACTGCTGCGGCGGCTACCGATCATTATCTGTTGCGCGACGGCAATCATGTGCAGCATTTGAAGGTCACGACCTTAGGTAAAGAAATTAACGCCACGGTGGATGTGGATTTCGAACCCAATCCCGACGAAGCCGGCAAGCACGCCTGTTCCGCAACGGTATCCGATGAAGCTAAGAGCGTCGGCGAAAACGAATTGGTATTGAAAAAACACATTGAGGGCGAAGCACGCTCTTGCTCTGTGAAAATTCATTTGACGCCTAACGGTGCCAAATTGGAGCAATCGGAGGAATGCACTTACTTCGCGGCCGGTATTTGCAGTTTCTCCAGCAATGGTAAGGAACTGGTCAAAATCAAATAAATTCCTGGCGCAATGGCTTCGGCTTATTGCGCCGTTTTTTATTTTTCTCCTCGGGTTTGCCAGGACTGCCAGCTTGCCTTTTTAATAGCTATTGTTAACGCTTTTCATCAGTTGCTCGTATGGTTGGTTTTCAAAAATTGTGTGATATGCCGCACTGTAGAGACATATTGTCGCGCGGCAATCGGCCACATTTTAAACGTTAGGGTTATTTGCTAGATTATCGCCAGCTCATGCGGGTTTGCATGGGCTTTAATCGTCCCCCCGATAATCGAGAAGCCAAGGAGTTTTTTATGAAAAAAGCACACATGATGATAGTAGCCGCAGCTGTTGCCGCGCTGGGTTTGACCACTGCGTTGAATGTTACTAATGCTAATGAAGCGGCTGGCGAGGATGTCAAAACCGTCGCCTGGTACGTAGCCAACATTAAGGAGGCTCGCGCCCAAAACCAAGCCTGTCACGATGACCCGGCTATTCAAGGCAGCGCCAATTGCGCTAATTCCTTGCACGCGTTGGAAATCACCTTTAAAGGCGGCAACTGAGACCTGTTAAATCTATCCGGTTCAATAACTTGCCGGACAAGACTTTACGATATTACTATTAACCCGACCCTATTTATTACCGATATTCCATTCGGGCTGGGCTCGACGAAGCCCAGGCTGGTGTGCCCTTCGATAGACGCAAAGCGAACGGTATTTAAGGGCCGGGTTAATTCTAATTATTAAATATCGTCGCTCCCGCGAAAGCGGGAGCCCAGTGGCTATACTGGATTCGCTGAGCGTCTATAACGGTTGCGACCTTCTCGGGAATGACGACTACAGGGAGTTTAAGAGTCTGTTGGATAGATGGTTTTGAACGGTTTGGTTTGAACCGAGATAATTGTTCTTGGCGGACATTTCCGCCTGTTTTGTGAACGAACAATCCCCTTTCATTGCTTGTCCGGATGGCGTTTACCGGTTTGCTTAGTTGACGTCCGTCGTCTAAATAAGCAAGCCGGCAACGCAATGCAAATTCCCGCTTTCCGAGTGCTTTCTGTAGCCGTTGCGGATGAATAGTCGCTAAAGTGCATGATTTTAGCGGTAACTTTTAAGTCCTTCCTTTCTTCATTTCCATAGCACGCGGTCGAACGGTAAGCGAAGCCTACAAGTTGGTGTCGGCGGTTACTGAAATAATTCTCAAAGCTGAAAATCTGCTAAATTAACCTTTCAATTTGTCAGATAATTCGACCTTTAGACCATGCATAAAGCCAGCCAAAATCAAATTCATATTTCTGCCAACTTGGGTGAATACGCTATTCCACCTTTAAAAGATATGTTGGTATTAGGCAAGGAGTCGCCGATTGGCTGTATTGCCATGCGCCGGGCTATCGAACTATTGGTAAAAGCACCGTTTGAGCATATTGAGTTCGATGACGATGTGATCAGCGATATTTTGGTGAGACAGAGCTTGCTAAAACGCATCAGCAAAGGCGCGTTGATCGACTTTGTGCTGAATCAGATAAAGCCGTTGATGAGTGTCGATGAAATATTGCATGCGGAGATGGATATTTCCGTTCAACTTAATACCAAGCTATGAAACAACTGGCGGTTGGCGATTGTTTATGGCCGCATGTTTCTCGGGTCAAGGAGGAGGATCGGCCATATAGCGTGGCATGCGATATTGTTTTTGCCGTGTTTCGGGATGCTCCGGCGGAAGAGTTTTGCGGTTTGGCCACCGATCACGATATATCAAAACATCCCAATTGGATTTTTGCCGATTTGGTCGAACATCGGCCGATGCTTAGTGTCGCTCCCAAGCTTGGCGTCCGCAAAGCGTTAGGTCTGATGGATGAAAATCAGTTGGGCGCCTTGGCCGTGCTCAATAAAGGTCAATTCGTCGGTGTGGTTACCCGGCAAAGTATTTTGGAAGCTCTACTAAACCGCGAACGGCAATTACTGAAAGAGACTATGCGCCTTAAGATTGCGGCGGAAACCAACCACGAGCAAACTGTAGTGTGGGTCGAACGTTTGGCGGCATTGAACGACGCTGCGCGCAGTTTATTGGGAGTGTTGGCGCATACATCTATCGAAACCGAGTTATTGCAGGCCGGCATTGATGCGCTTTGCAAGCTATTGGATGCCCGTTATGGTGCTATTGGAATTGTCGACAATGTCGGTGCGTTGAAGGAATTTATTTATGCCGGAATCAGCGACGAACAGGCTCAGCAAATCGGGCATTTACCGGAGGGCAGGGGCTTGTTGGGGGTCGTGATTGAGGAAAATGTCTCGTTGCGGCTTGAGGATATGGGCAAGGACCCGCGCAGCGCCGGTTTTCCGCAGCATCATCCGCAGATGAAATCCTTATTGGCGGTGCCTATTTCCCATCAAGGCCGGGTGTATGGGCGTATCTATCTCAGCGATAAATACAGTGGTGAGCTGTTTACCAAGAACGATGAAGAGTTGGCGTTGAGTTTTGCGCATTCATTGTCGCTGGTAATCGATAACGCCCGGGAAATTGAGGAAGTGAAACGTGCACGGCAACGCCTGGATTACATTGCCCATTTCGATGCGCTTACCGAGTTGCCGAACCGAACTTTGTTAACCGATAGAGCCTTGCAGTTCATTACGCAAGCGCAGCGCAAGAATGACATTATCGCGTTTCTATTTCTCGATCTGGATAACTTCAAGGCGATCAACGATACCTTTGGACATGCCGTGGGTGACGAATTGCTCAGAGCTGTTGCTAAGCGAATTTCGGATTGTTTGAGGGAAGGCGATACGCCCTCCAGAATGGGTGGCGATGAGTTTATTATCATGCTGCCCAATATTGCAGATAGTCTGGACGCCGCCAAAGTGGCCATCAAAATATTACATGCCTTGAACGAGCCTTTGCAGGTTCAACAGCATCAAATCTATTCCCGGGCCAGTATCGGTATCAGTATTTATCCGGATAATTCGCTTTCGTTTGACGAGTTGCTGGCGCAGGCCGACTCTGCTTTGTATCACGCCAAAAAACTGGGCAAAAATAATTATCAGTTTTTTACCCCGGAAATGAACAGCGCCGCTCAGTATTATCTGAAGTTGGAGCATCATTTGCGCCAGGCCCTGGAGTTGGAGGAACTGGTGTTGCATTATCAGCCGCAGGTGAAAATCGACAACGGTTGCATCATCGGCATGGAGGCCTTGATCCGTTGGCACAATCAAGCCTTGGGTATCGTCATGCCGGATCAATTCATCGGCTTGGCGGAAGAGACCGGGCTGATCGTCCCGATAGGAGCTTGGGTATTGCGGACTGCATGCAAACAAGCGCGGGCCTGGCAGTTGGCCGGTATGCCGATTCGAATTGCGGTCAATTTGTCCGGACGGCAGTTTCACCGTTTCCAAGATCAGCGTCAGCTGCTGGATGTGGTGTTGGATGTGCTGAAAGAAACCGAACTTTCGCCGGAGTTGTTGGAGTTAGAGATTACCGAAAGCATCTTGATGCATAAGCTGGATACGACGCTGGACACGCTGAATCAGATCAAGCAGCTGGGAGTGCGGATTTCGGTGGATGATTTCGGTACCGGTTATTCTTCGCTCAGTTATTTGAAGCGTTTTCCGCTCGATACCTTAAAAATCGATAAGTCGTTCGTGAAGGATATTTGCACCGATGCCAACGACAGAGCGATTGTGTCGGCTATTTCGGCCATGGCGGGCCAGCTGAGGCTGGAGTTGGTAGCGGAAGGCGTCGAAGATCAGAGTCAGTTGGATTTTTTGGGTGGACAGCAGTGCAATTACGGACAAGGGTATTTTTTCAGCAAACCTGTGCCGGCCGAGCAGGCGTCGGCCTTGTTGCGGCAGTCCTTGCAGGGCCGGCAATAAGTCCTGGCTGCACTTAGTTTCTTGCAGCCTGTTTCGGATCTATGGCTTTAACGTCCATGTCGAAATTCTGCTTGATGCGTTGCGCTACGGTTTTGGCTTCTTTCTTATTCTTAAACGGTCCGGCTACCACTTGAAAGCCGCCATCTTTGGCAATTTTTCGGGCAGGAATCGGCGGTCCTTGGTGATTGAGCATGGCTGCCAGCTTTTGGGCGTCGGTCTCATTTTCGAAGCTGGCGGCCAGAATCGACCAGTCGCTGTCGCTCAATTCGTTGATGACCGGTTGGCCGTAGAATTGCTCAGGATGGGCAAGTTGCACCGCATCGGCTGTTAATTCGGGTAGATCAGAACTGCCCGGCAATACGGGAGTGGGGACGCCGTCGGCACGTTGCAAGATGCGCTCGACTTTGCTCCAATCAACCGTTGTTTGCTTTTCGGATGCTAGCTGTTGCAATTTTTTTCGAATATCTTTTTGCAGCTGTTTTTGTTGTTTTTCCCATTTGTCTAATGGGCGGTGGGCTTCCAGATAAAGCATGTCATCTTGCCAGGTTGCCATGTACGGCTGGTGGACGATACGAACCGGGGTGCCGACTTCTACTTTGTTGAATAGGACTTCTATGTCTTCGGGGTATAGCTGTACGCAGCCATGACTGACTTGTAAGCCGATTCCGTAAGGCTTGTTGGTGCCATGGATCAGATAGCCGCTGAAACCCAAAGGCATGGCATAACTGCCCAAGGGGTTGTCCGGGCCGGAACGTATCACTTTCGGCAGCGGGTCACCCAATGCCTGGTGTTCGCGGTGAATGGATTCCGGCACCGTCCAGTCCGGATTGGCCTTTTTTGCGACAATTTGGGTTTGTCCTAACGGCGTGTTCCAGCCTTGGCGGCCGATGCCCACCGGATACGTCAGTACGGTATTGGCTTGATTTTTGGGGTAATAGAACATGCGCATATTGGCCAGATTCAGCACGATACCTTTGCGTGGGGCGTCGGGGAGCACGAAACGCAAAGGCAGCAACACGGTTTGCTCGGCGGGCAAGGTCCATGGATCGAGATGGGCATTGGCGATGGTAATGTCGTTGTAACCCAAACCGTAATGGCGGCCGATGTCGGACAGCGTATCGTTTTCGCGGCTGCTGATACTGGCAAGCGTACCGACCATGCCTTGGTCACTGCTCAGGTTAAATTCATGACTGGCTATATTGTCCGGTTTGGAGTTCCAGACGATGTGTTCCGGCTGGTTGTCGGAAAATAACGGTATGCTTTGACAGCCGCTAAGCAGGGCGCTGACTACTGCTACAACGAAGACTAGCGGTATTGGTGAAACAGTACGGTTTTGAATGACTGCTGACATGTTTATGATAGGCGCGGATAGTGACGGAGCTGGACGTTTGAAGTTAAGCGATCCAAATTAAAATCAGATTAAGGCGGCATTAAGTCTTAATTAAGAATTAACTGTTAAGGCTAATTGTTAAGTCGTTACGATAAATCATTATTCTGCAAGAGAAAACTATTTTTTAACAATGGCGCGGATTTAATGGCTTCCTGTTAAGGTGTTATCATATTCGCACTATTTTACTTGGTTATTATTTCCCTTTACTTCGGAGTTCCGCATGGCGAGCATTGACAAAACGGCTGTCGAAAATTTACTCAAACACTTTATCGATCCGAATGTAGAAACCGACTTGGTTTCGGCAAAATCCGTTAAAAAAATCAGTGTGGATGGCAATGATGTCAGCGTCGTTATCGAGTTGGGTTATCCGGCTAAAAGCTATCTTGAAGAATTGAAGGCGGCGGTAATACAGCGTCTGCAAACTTTGCCGGACGTCGGCAAACTGGATGTGTCGGTTAGTTTCAATATCGTTTCGCATTCCGTACAAAAGGCATTAAAACCCCTGCCGAACGTGAAAAATATTATTGCGGTGGCTTCAGGCAAGGGTGGGGTGGGTAAGTCCACCACTTCCGTGAATCTGGCTCTGGCGTTGGCAGCGGAAGGTGCCAATGTCGGTATTCTGGATGCGGATATATACGGCCCCAGCATTCCGACCATGTTGGGCTTGTCCGGTAAGCCCGATAGCCCTGACGGCAAAAGTATGTTGCCGAAAATCTCGTTCGGCGTGCAGACTATTTCGATCGGTTATTTGATCGACCCTGACCAACCGATGATCTGGCGTGGCCCCATGGTTACTGGTGCTTTGCAGCAATTACTGAATCAAACCCAATGGCACGATGTGGATTACTTGATCATCGATTTGCCGCCCGGCACGGGTGATATTCAGCTGACGCTGGCGCAACAGATTCCGGTGAGTGGTGCGGTGATTGTTACCACGCCGCAAGATATTGCGCTAATCGATGCGCAACGCGGCTTGGGGATGTTCGAAAAGGTCAATGTGCCGATATTGGGGCTAGTGGAAAATATGAGTGTGCATATTTGCAGTAACTGCGGGCATGAAGAAGCGATTTTCGGCCAAGGCGGCGGCGTAGCGATGGCAATCAAGAATAAGCTGGATTTGTTGGGCTCTTTACCGCTGGATATTCACATCCGCGAGTATGCCGATAGCGGCAGGCCTACAGTGGTGGCCGATCCGGATGGTCGGCCGGCGCAAATCTACAAAGCGATTGCACGGAAGATGGCAGCCAAGTTGGCGATGCGGGCGCGGGATTATAGCGGCCGGTTTCCAAATATTGTTATTCAGAATACCTGAGATTGATGACAGGCGACTTGGCTAGTAGCTAAGTCGTCCGGCCTCAGACTAACACTAAATTATCGCGATGGATAAGTTCGTCTTCGTCGGCGTAGCCCAGCAAAATTTCGAATTCGCTGCTGGGTTTGCCGGCAATTTTATTGGCGTCGTCCGCGCCGTAATTAATTAAGCCGCGGGCGATTTCGTTGCCCTGTAAATCCAGGCAAGACACTAAATCACCACGTTTAAAGGAGCCTTGCACGGCCTTTACGCCGACTGCCAGCAGGCTTTTGCCGGCGTCTTTCAGGATTTTTACCGCGCCGTCGTCCAATACCACGCTGCCTTTCAGCTGCAATTGCCCGGCCAGCCATTGTTTGCGAGCCACCAGCGGTGCAATGTTTGGTATTAAATAAGTACCTAAGTCATTGCCGTCGAATACCGCGTGGATGACGTTGTCAATTTTGCCCGATACAATCACTGTCGCTGCTCCGGAGCGCGCGGCCAGCCTGGCGGCACGGACTTTGGTGTACATGCCGCCGCGTCCCAGGCCGCTGATGCTGCCGCCGGCCACTTCGTCGAGCAGGCTTTCGTTGACGCTGATACTGGAAATCAGCTTGGCATTGGGATTCAGGCTGGGATTGGCGTCGAATAAACCGGTTTGGTCGGTAAGAATGATCAACAAATCGGCTTCTACCAAGTTGGCAACCAAGGCGCCCAAGGTATCGTTGTCGCCGAAGCGGATTTCTTCGGTAGCGACTGCGTCGTTTTCGTTAATAACCGGTATTACACCGAAATCGAGTAAGGTCAGCAAAGTGCTGCGGGCGTTAAGGTAGCGTTGGCGGTCGGAGAGGTCGTCATGGGTCAGCAGTACTTGCGCGGCCAGCACGTCGTGTAGCTGGAACTCATCTTCAAAGCGTCTGACCAAGCCCATTTGTCCTACAGAGGCTGCTGCCTGTAATTCATGCAAGGTCTTAGGTCGGGTTTTTAGCTTTAAGCGGGACATGCCTTCCGCGACGGAGCCGGAAGATACCAGCACCACATCGACACCCTGGCGTTTGAGGGCGGCCATTTGTGCGACCCAGCCGGCAATCGCTTGTTTGTTAAGGCCTCGTCCGCCGTCGGTCAGCAGCGAGCTGCCGATTTTGACGACAACTCGCTGGGCTTGGGAAAACTCAGAACGGCTCATGACGCGGCTCCTCTGCCTGCAGATCCTGCTCGGCCTTTTGTTGGTCGAGGAAGTCCATGATGGCGTACATCAGTGCCTGTGTGCCTTGATTTTTTAACGCGGAAATCAGGAATACCGGGCCAGTCCAGGCGAGGTCGTCGACGATGGCTTGGCAATGTTGCTCAACTTCGTCGTCGGGCACATTGTCGATCTTATTCAATACCAGCCAGCGTGGCTTGCTGGACAGGTCGTCGCTCCATTTCTCCACTTCGTGGATGATTTTACGCGCTGCTGTGACGGGCGTTTCGTCGCTTTCGTAGGGGGCGATGTCGACGATATGCAGCAACAGGCCAGTTCTGGATAGATGTTTTAGAAACTGTAAGCCAAGGCCTGCACCTTCTGCGGCGCCTTCAATGACGCCGGGGATGTCTGCGATGACAAAGCTGCGTAAATCGTCCACTCTAACCACGCCCAAGTTGGGGTGTAAGGTTGTGAACGGGTAGTCCGCGACTTTGGGGCGTGCTGAAGAGACGGTGCGGATTAGGCTGGACTTGCCGGCATTGGGCATGCCGAGCAAGCCAACATCGGCGATAACCATTAATTCCAGGCGCAACATCCGGTGTTCGCCGGCCGAACCTTTACTGGTTTGTTGCGGGGCGCGATTGACGCTGCTTTTGAAGCGCGTGTTGCCGAGGCCGTGGAATCCGCCTTTGGCGACTAACAGTTGCTGGCCGGGTTTGGTAAGATCGCCGATTTTTTCGCCGGTATCGGCTTCGTAAACGATGGTGCCGGGTGGGACCGGGACGAAGCAGTCGTCGCCTTTCTTGCCGGTGCAGTCGCGACTGCCGCCGTTCTGTCCTCGTTGGGCGCGATGTGTCGAGTGATAGCGAAAATCCACCAGCGTGTTGACATTTTCGGTCGCGACCAGATAAACGCTGCCGCCGTCGCCGCCATCCCCGCCGTCCGGGCCGCCCAAAGGAATATATTTCTCGCGGCGAAATGAGGCCTTGCCATTGCCGCCGTCGCCTGCTTCTACGCGGATTTCCGCTTCGTCAACAAATCTCATAATCTACCGGTATAAACAAAAAAGCCCCGCTGAAAACGAGGCTTTTCTTTTCAGTTGTGCCAATCAGCACAGCCAAGAAATTTACGCTGCTGCAATGCTGACGTATTTGCGGTTTTTAGGACCTTTTTCTTCAAAAACCACTTTGCCGTCGACTGTTGCAAACAAGGTGTGGTCTTTGCCGATTCCGACGTTGGTGCCGGGGTGAAACTGGGTGCCACGTTGACGAACCAGAATGTTGCCGGCTTTAACAACTTGACCGCCGAAACGTTTGACACCGAGGCGCTGCGCCTGAGAGTCGCGGCCGTTACGAGTACTACCGCCTGCCTTCTTATGAGCCATTTCTTATCCTCGTTATATTAAGCAGAAATGCCAGTAATCTGGATTTCTGTGTAGTATTGACGATGCCCCATTTGTTTCATGTGGTGCTTACGTCTTCTGAATTTAATGATTCTGACTTTTTTGTGTCTGCCCTGGGAAACCACAGTTGCAGTCACTTTGCCGCCTTCGACAAATGGCTGACCTACTTTTATGGAGTCGCCTGATTGGACCATCAGCACTTTGTCGAACTCTACGCTGTCGCCTGCGCCCAACTCAAGTTTTTCTATTTTTAAGGTAGTACCCTCTGCGACCCGATACTGTTTACCACCTGTTTGAATTACCGCATACATCAGCGTAAGCTCCATCAAGCATAATCTGTTAATAGTGAACAGAGGATTATATTTTTTATTTAAGCCACAGTCAAACTAAAATTCCAGGAGAAACCTGCTGTCCAGCAGGTGTATGCGGGAAGTACTATTGACACTACTCGGTATTCTTCATAGCATGACCGGTTATTCACGTTATACGCTACCGAGCGAAAAGTTCACAACATCACATGATAGCTAAAGTTTCAACGCCAGCGTCAGTCACTATAGACTTCGATTCCATCAAAAATTTAACCAGTGCGGAAACTCAAGCCGTCGACCAGTTGATTTTAGAGGAACTGAGTTCCGATGTTGTGCTGATTAATCAAATTGGACATTACATAATCGGTAATGGCGGAAAAAGATTGCGACCGATGCTGTTGCTGTTGGCGGCAAAAGCCTTGGGCAAGGTTGATGATCATCATCTGATCTTAGCGGCGGTGATCGAATTCATCCATACTGCAACCTTATTGCACGACGATGTGGTCGACGAATCGGCTCTGCGGCGCGGCAAAGAGTCGGCCAATGCGGTATGGGGCAATGCGGCCAGCGTGTTGGTAGGGGATTATTTGTACTCCAGTGCCTTCGAAATGATGGTCCGCACCGATAATATGCGGGTGATGGCGATTATGTCCAAAACCACCACCGCGATTGCCGAGGGCGAGGTGTTGCAATTATTGAATTGCAATAATCCGGAGACCAGCGAAGCCAGGTATTTAGAAGTTATCGCCCGCAAGACCGCCATTTTGTTCAGTACGGCCACCCGCTTGGCGGCAGTCGTTTCAGCGACGGACCCAGCTACGGAAGAAGCGTTGGCGGTTTATGGTCAGCAATTGGGTGTGGCGTTTCAGTTGATAGACGATGCATTGGATTACAAGGCCACCAGCGAAGAGCTGGGTAAAAACTTGGGCGATGACTTGGCTGAAGGTAAGCCGACCCTGCCATTAATTTATGCCATCCAGCACGGCAACGAGCAGCAAGCCAAAATTGTGGTTGATGCGATTCGGCAAGGCTCGCGTGATGCGTTTAACGAGGTCTACGAAGTCGTCAAAGCCACTAACGCCATCGAGTATACCGAGCGATGCGCGGACAGGGCAGCAGAGCAGGCGATTGCAGCATTGCAATGTTTGCCTGATTCAGAATACAAGCAGGCCCTTGAAGAGCTGGCGCGCTTCTCTGTGCAACGCAGTCACTGACGGTTTATAGCTTATCCTGCATAGCAGTTAATTGCTGGATTGACGACAGTAGCGGCGAATACAGTTTTTCGATTTTATCGAGCAACTGTTGAAAAAATTCACCTACTTCGTCCGATTCTTGATCAGCATGAACTGCAAACAGCCGTTGTTCCAGTGTGCTGATCGGATCACTATCAATCAGCTCATCCAATATCTCGAGTATTTCCGATTCTGCCAAAGTGGCGTTGAATTCTGCTTTTTTTAAGCCGGCTAATTGTTGGTTCAATGTCTCGATGTTTGTTTTTAGGCTTAGCGCCAGTTCATGTGTGTCTGCAAGCAAGGTTAAATCGCTGGTCAATCGCGCTAAATGATTTGCTGAGTCCTGTATGTCCTTTAATAGGCGTTTGCTTTGTTTTTTTAGGGATGCCATGTTTTCTCCTGTTTTTTTCCGTACGTTGATTGCTGTGGCTGCATAGGTTCTGGCTTAGAGGCGAAGCCTTATGATAGCAAGAGTGTTGGGAGTGATTGATCGGCTTATAAAACCCATTGTTTTATAAGCTTTTTGCGCCTTGGGAGCTTGGCGCTGCGCTTGCAATTGGCTCGATTATCATTTAACTTAACCAGTCACCTGAAAGGCTAGGGGTGCTTTCCGCTGTATGCAAGCCCGGAAAGCTGAGAAAAACCCTTCGAACCTGAACCGGTTAACACCGGCGTAGGAAAGCCCTATCTTCCCTGCGCTTGCGATTTATTGAGATTTTGGAGATAAGCATGAGCGCTGTCCGCAATGAGATTACTACCGATACCGGTAGTAGCGTAAGAATCGATTCCTATCCCGCGTCCGAGAAAATTTATATCCAGGGCAGTCGCGCGGATATTCAAGTGCCGATGCGTAAAATCAGCATGTCGGATACTCCAGCGCACTTCGGCGCGGAAAAAAATCCGCCGATTTTTGTGTACGATACTTCCGGTGTTTACACCGACCCGAATGTGGATGTTAACTTGCATAAGGGTTTGGGTTCGATTCGCGGTAACTGGATTGCAGAACGCGGCGACACAGAATTATTGAGCGGTCCGACCTCAAAGTACGGTCACGAGCGCTTACACGACCCGAAAACAGCGCATTTGCGTTTCGAACTGACGCGCAATCCACGCCGTGCCAAATCAGGGCATAACGTTTCGCAAATGCATTATGCCCGTAAAGGCATTATTACTCCGGAAATGGAATATATCGCCATCCGCGAGAACCAAAATCTCGAAGCGATGCGCGACCGTTACCAAGGTCAGCATCCCGGTTTCTCCTATGGCGCGAATATTCAGTCGTTCATCACGCCCGAATTCGTCCGCTCCGAAGTGGCCAGAGGCCGAGCCATTATCCCGGCCAACATCAACCACCCGGAACTGGAGCCAATGATCATCGGCCGCAACTTCCTGGTGAAGATCAACGGTAATCTGGGTAACTCTGCCGTGACTTCTTCCATCGAAGAAGAAGTGGAGAAAATGCTGTGGGGTATTCGTTGGGGCGCCGATACCATTATGGATTTGTCCACCGGTAAGAACATCCACGAAACTCGCGAATGGATTTTACGTAATTCACCTGTGCCTATTGGCACTGTGCCGATTTACCAAGCGCTGGAAAAAGTCGACGGCAAAGCTGAAGAATTGACCTGGGAAATCTTCCGCGACACGCTGATCGAACAAGCCGAGCAAGGTGTGGATTACTTTACTATTCACGCTGGCGTGCGCTTGCACCATGTGCCATTAACCGCCAAACGTCTGACCGGCATAGTCTCGCGCGGTGGTTCGATCATGGCCAAATGGTGTCTGGCTCACCATACCGAAAGTTTCCTCTATACCAACTTCGAGGAAATTTGCGAAATCATGAAAGCCTACGACGTATCGTTCTCTCTCGGAGACGGTTTGCGTCCCGGCTCGATTTACGATGCTAACGACGAAGCGCAGTTCGGTGAATTGGAGACCTTAGGCGAATTAACTCAAGTAGCCTGGAAGCATGATGTGCAAACCATGATCGAAGGCCCTGGTCACGTGCCGCTGCAAATGATCAAGGTTAACATGGACAAGCAATTGGAAGATTGTTTCGAAGCGCCGTTCTACACCCTGGGACCTTTGACCACGGACATTGCGCCCGGTTATGACCACATCACTTCAGCGATTGGCGCCGCCAATATCGGCTGGTACGGCTGCGCGATGTTGTGCTACGTCACTCAAAAAGAACACTTGGGCCTGCCGAACAAGCAAGACGTGCGCGAAGGGATCGTGACTTACAAAATCGCCGCGCACGCTGCGGACCTTGCGAAAGGTCATCCCGGTGCACAGATCCGCGATAACGCCATGTCAAAAGCCCGTTTTGAATTTCGCTGGGAAGATCAATTCAATATCGCGCTAGACCCAGAAAAAGCCCGCTCCTTCCATGACGAAACCTTGCCGAAAGATTCAGCCAAGGTCGCGCATTTCTGCTCGATGTGCGGTCCGCATTTCTGCTCGATGAAAATTACTCAGGATGTACGTAACTATGCCGAGCAAAAAGGCCTGGAAGAAGCGGAAGCCTTGAAAATTGGTATGGAAGAAAAATCCAAGCAGTTCCTGGAAGAAGGCGCTGCGATTTATCACGAAATCTGATTCTCGCCTCATTCGTCAGTGGTGCGGTTCTTCGCATCGCTGACGGCTTCAAGTGTTCGCCTGCTTCAAACGATTGCCCGGCGGCATCACGATACAACCGTGTTAAAGTCTTACGCATGGCTCGATGAGTTTGGATAAAATCCTTACTTCATCTATAGTTGCAGCACATAGTTGCAGTAAAACCAATCCAGACTTTTTTCATGGCGACAGCACCTTCTAACATCCATTTCAGCGGCTTGGTCAAATGCCTGATTCAGAAAGGTTTGTTGACCGAGGAATCGGCGGCGACCTGCCTGCAGGAGGCGCAGAAGCGCAAACAAGCGTTTATAAGCTATTTGGTGGAACATAAATACGCGGACAGCAAAACCGTGGCCACGCTGGCTTCGGCGGAGTTTGGTGTACCGTTTTTCGATCTGGATGCCATAGACCCTTCATTTCTGCCTATCAAGCTGGTCAGCGAGAAATTGATTCGCCAGCATCACGCCTTACCTTTATTCAAGCGCGGCAATCGCTTGTTTGTCGCAACCGCCGATCCGACCAATTTTCAGGCGTTGGATGAGATCAAGTTCCATACCCGGCACAATACCGAAAACATTCTGGTCGAAGAAGACAAGCTGATCCGGATGATAGACACGGCGCTGGAAGCTGCCGATACGTCAATGAAGGATCTGTTGGACGACGATCTGGACAATATCGATATTTCCGCAGGAGACGAAGTCAAACCCGCCGACGAGGGGATGGGCTCGGATATCGACGATGCGCCTATCGTTCGCTTTGTGAATAAGATTCTGCTGGATTCAATCAAGCGCGGGGTGTCGGATATCCACATGGAGCCCTTCGAGAAGAAATTCCGCATCCGCTTTCGTGCCGACGGTATTTTATCGGAGGTAGCCAGTCCGCCGGTGGGGATTGCTAACCGGATTATTTCCAGGCTGAAAGTCATGTCCAGAATGGACATCGCCGAACGCCGGGTGCCGCAGGACGGCCGGATCAAGATGCAGATTTCCAAGAATCGGGCGATCGATTTTCGGGTTAACACCTGTCCGACGTTGTTCGGTGAAAAAGTGGTGCTGCGGATTCTCGATCCCACCAGTGCCCAGATCGGTATCGAGAAGCTCGGTTTCGAGCCGGAACAGCAGAAAAACTTTTTGGAGGCGATTCACAAGCCTTACGGCATGGTGTTGGTCACCGGGCCGACCGGTAGCGGTAAAACTGTATCGCTGTATACCGGGCTGAATATTTTGAACAGCATTGAAACCAATATTTCCACTGCCGAAGATCCGGTAGAGATCACCGTGGAAGGTATCAACCAGGTCAATGTCAATCCAAAAGCCGGTCTGACCTTTGCCGAGGCGCTGCGGGCGTTTTTGCGGCAAGACCCGGACATCATTATGGTCGGCGAGATTCGCGACTTGGAAACCGCCAGCATCGCGGTCAAGGCTGCGCAAACCGGTCATATGGTGTTATCCACGCTGCATACCAACGACGCGCCGCAAACTATCAATCGTCTGGTGCAGATGGGCATAGAGCCCTTCAATATCGTTTCCGCGGTGGTGTTGATTATGGCGCAGCGGCTGGCCCGGCGCTTGTGCGAGCATTGCAAGCAAGAAGTCGATTACCCTGAAAGTGCCTTGCTGTCGGCCGGGTTTAAGCAGGAAGAAATCGGGACGTTCAAAGTCTACGGCCCGGTGGGTTGTGAACATTGCAATAACGGTTACAAGGGCAGGGTGGGTATCTATCAGGTGATGCCTATTACTGAAAAAATGCGCGCGCTGATTTTGAACGGCGGCAACTCCATGCAAATGGCGGAATTGTCGAAAAGTGAAGGGATTAACGATTTAAGAATGTCCGGGCTGTTAAAAATAAAGCAAGGCATTACCTCGCTGCAAGAAATTGACAGGGTCACCAAGGAATAAAAATGGCAAAGCAAGAAGAACAAATCGAGTTTAATTGGGACGGTTTCGATAGGCAAAACAAGAAAACCAAAGGCACCATCAGCGCCAAGAGCGAGGTGATTGCCCGCGCCGAATTAAGGCGGATGGGCATCCGGGTAGTCGGTATCAAAGCCAAGTCCAAGCCTTTGTTCGGCGCCAGAGTGCAGAAAATTACGCCCGGCGACATCGCGGTGTTCGCCAGACAGTTGGCGACGATGCTGGCCGCAGGTGTGCCCTTGGTGCAATCTTTCGACATCATCGGCAAGGGGCACGACAATGCCAGCATGTCGGAATTGCTGCTATCGATAAAAACGGATGTTGAAGGCGGCGATACCCTGGCGCAGGCATTGAACCGTAAGCCGCTCTATTTCGACGCCTTGTTCTGCAATCTGGTTGAGGCCGGCGAACATGCCGGGGTATTGGAAACCTTGTTGGATAAGATTGCCACTTACAAGGAAAAAACCGAATCGATCAAAAAGAAAGTCAAAAAAGCCTTGACCTACCCAATTGCGGTATTGGTCGTAGCGTTTATCGTGACCGCGATTTTGCTGATTTTTGTGGTGCCGGTATTCGAGGATTTGTTTAAAGGTTTCGGTGCCGATTTGCCGGCCTTTACCCAATTCGTTATTGAGCTGTCGGCCTGGGTACAGGAATGGTGGTGGGCAGTGGTCGGCGTTATCGCCATTACTGCGTACGTGTTCAATTATTTTAAAAAGCGTTCCAAAGCGTTTAACCACTTTCTGGATAAGACCCTGCTGAAGATTCCGGTGGTGGGTATGATTCTGGAAAAATCGGCCATCGCTCGTTTCGCAAGAACGCTGTCCACCATGTCGGCGGCTGGCGTGCCCTTGGTCGAAGCCCTGGTTTCGGTAGCCGGTGCCTGCGGCAATATTTTATTCTACGAAGCGGTGATGAAGGTACGAGACGACGTATCCACTGGTCAACAATTGAAGTTTGCCTTGGAGACGACCGGTATGTTTCCGAATATGGTGGTGCAGATGGTGGCCATCGGAGAGGAGTCCGGCTCCATTGATGCTATGCTGGATAAAGTTGCGGATTTTTACGAAGAAGAAGTCGATAACCTGGTCGATAACTTGAGCAGTTTGATGGAGCCCATCATCATGGTGATCTTGGGTATCCTGGTCGGCGGTTTGATCGTCGCGATGTATCTGCCGATCTTCAAGCTGGGCGCGGCTATTTAGTTTTGCTACTCCCCGGCGCTCGTTATCGTTGCGCCGAGCGCCGGGGCCGAATTACAGACATCCTCTCTTCCTCATGGTTTTTGCCACTCTACAACAATATCCGCTTTTTCTGATCGGCGTCGTTTGCGTACTGGGCCTGTTGGTCGGCAGTTTTCTAAACGTGGTGATCTACCGTTTGCCGGTGATGATGCAGGCAAGTTGGCGCCGAGAATGCCACGAATACTTGCAACTGCCGCAGGCCGAAGCAACCGAAGTGTTCAACCTGATGTTGCCGGCCTCCCATTGCCCGTCTTGCAAGACCGAGATCAAAGCCTATCAGAATATTCCGGTCATCAGTTATCTGTTGTTGGGTGGTAAATGCGGTCATTGCGGCGTCAAAATCGCTATCCGTTACCCGCTTATCGAATCTTTTACCGGTTTGTGTTCTGCGGTCGTAGCCTGGCATTTCGGATACGGCTGGGCTTTGGCGTTTGCATTGCCTTTGACTTGGTGTTTGATTGCATTGAGTTTTATCGACATCGATCAGCAATTGTTACCGGATTCGATCACGCTGCCGATGCTGTGGCTGGGTCTATTGTTAAGCCTGTTTGATATTTATACTAATAGCCACGACGCGATTATCGGTGCGATGGCAGGTTATTTGAGCCTGTGGAGCGTTTATCAGCTGTTCAAATTACTGACCGGCAAGGAAGGTATGGGCTATGGCGATTTCAAACTATTGGCGCTGTTCGGGGCTTGGCTGGGTTGGCAATATCTGCCGCTGATTATTCTTCTGTCATCTTTGGTGGGCGCAGTCATCGGCATTGCGATGATCGTGTTCGGCAAGCGCGATGCCGGTAAGCCAATTCCGTTTGGGCCTTATCTGGCCATGGCTGGTTGGCTGGCGATGCTATTCGGACCGGAGCTGAATGCCTTATATTTGCATATTGCCGGCCTGTAGGCGATGCTGAAGATAGGTCTGACGGGCGGCATAGGCAGCGGCAAATCCACGGTCTGTCGTTTGTTTGCTGAGTTTGATGTCCCCATTGTCGATGCCGACCTGATTGCCAGGCAGCTGGTAGAGCCAGGGCAGCCGGCCTTATCGCTGATCGTTACGTGTTTTGGATCGCAGATGATCAACCAGGACGGTAGCTTGAATCGGGCTAGGCTGCGCGACGCGGTATTTGCCGATGCGGATAAAAAACGTGCATTGGATGGCATCATGCATCCCTTGGTTTACGCGCAAATCGCGGCGGATGTAAATGCTCTGACGGCTGACTATTGCATTATTGCCGTGCCGCTGCTGTTGGAGTCGAAAAATCCTTATGCCGTGGATAGGGTTTTATTAATTGATTGCCCGGTGGATCTGCAAATAGCACGAGTTACTGCACGCGATAAACTCACACGCCAACAAGTGCAAGCCATCATCGACAGCCAGATGTCGCGGCAAGAACGATTAAGCAAAGCGGACGACGTCATCGAGAATATCGCCGGCCCGGAGCAACTTGCAGAACAGGTTAAAAGACTGCACAATTCCTACACTTTATTAGCCACCGTCAGGACACAATCGGCTTGAATACACAAACTATCTACGAATTCCCTCTTAATGAACGAATTCGGGTGTTTATGCGCTTGGAGCAACTCTTTCAACAGCTCAGTCATTTCATGTTGGGCGCTTCGGTTTTCGATAAACGCGCCGCCATCTCGGTTTTACTCGACATCCTGATGATCTTCAGCCGCAGCGACTTGAAGTCCGAGCTGATCAAGGAGCTGGATAGGCACACCAAAGTACTGAATCAGCTGGCGCATAACCATGGCGTCGACGACGAAAAATTGCAGGAGATTCTCGCCGAGCTGAATCAGGCCAGTCGCAATTTGTATAGCGCCAACGGTAAAATCGGCATCAGCGTGATGGAAAGCGATTTGTTTCAAAGTATTTCGCAGCGCAACTCCATACCCGGAGGCAGCTGTTCTTTCGATTTGCCGGCCTTTCATTACTGGCTGGAGCAACACGAAGCCGAGCAGCAAAAAGACCTGGAACGCTGGACTCAGCCGTTCGTGGATATTCGGGTAGCCATCGATTTGATCCTGGGTTTTATTCGGCAAAGCAGCGTGCCGACGCAGGAACTTGCCAAGGCCGGATTTTTCCAATTGGCGCTGGACAATAAAAATCATCCGGTGCAATTGCTACGCGTGGGGTTGGCCGCCGATATGCCTTGTTTTGCGGAAATCAGCGGCGGCAAGCATCGGTTCAGCATTCGTTTTATGAACCCGTCGGTCGATGAAAACCGGCCCAGCCAGACGCTTGACGATATCGAATTTTCCTTGACCCGCTGCATGTTCTGATGACTGCGAATACCCCGACTATGGTGGCGTGCCCTACTTGTCGCAAGCCGGTAGCCTGGATAGCTGCCGAAACATTCAAACCGTTCTGTTCCGAACGTTGCAAACTGATCGATTTAGGCGATTGGGCTACCGAAGCCCACAAGATCCCTGGTCCGCCACTGCTTGACGAAGACGACGAAAATTCGGAATTCGACTCCTACTAACTGTTCTTTCAGACTAATCTGCCGTTAAAAATGCGCTGATGCCGGCTACGCCTTGTGCGCCGGCGGCAAGCGCTCGATCCAAGTCGTGCCTGCCTAAACCACCCAAAGCAAACACCGGTAAATTGATGTGCTCAAGCAATTCGGCCAAGGCCTGCCAGCCTAATGGTGGCGTGTCGGGATGAGATGCGGTTGCTTGGATAGGGGCTAAAACCGCAAAGTCCAAGCCTAGCGTTTCCGCGCGTCTTAGTTCATCAAGGTTATGACAAGACGCCGCCACCCAGCGATAGCCGTTTGGTCGTTCATGGCAGGCTAGTAAGGCGTGGCTGCTCAGGTGTAGGCCTGGCGTGTTGGTGGTATCGATAGGCAAATCGGCGTTGACCAGCAAGCTAACCTGCTGCTGACGGCAAAGCTGAGAAACCTGTTCGAAGACAGTTTGCAAATCGGCAATCGGCAAAGATTTGGCGCGAAATTGCAGCAGTTTTATGTCGTTGGCCAAAATTCGTTTGCAATTGTCTAACGCTTCTGTAGCGCTACGGCCTTCTAATATCGCGTAATAGCACGGCAATTGCGCGGCGGCGATGATCGGTAAGTTGGCGGCCGGGAAGCTGAATTCCTGCAGCTGCTCCGCATCAATCCAGCGCATTGCCTGACCTTCGCAGCCTCTAGCTTGTCCGACAAAAACGGTGACATTCCAAACATCCAGCAACACGTGCCTGTCGCCGTAGTCGTAGTTGATTTTGATAAGCGGTGCTGCGCTTTGTACCTGAATACCGACTTCTTCCGCCAGCTCGCGGGCCAAAGCCTGTTGCACCGGTTCACCGTCTTCGAGTTTGCCGCCCGGGAATTCCCACAAGCCGCCTTGATGCGCGTGTTTGGCGCGTTGGGTGATCAAGATTCGGCCGTCGCCGTCGCGGATCACCCCCACCGCGACATGCAGACGCTGGTTAATGGTTGACATACTTTTTGCCGCTTAAGTACGGTATTCGGCGTTGATTTTCACGTAGTCGTAGGAAAAGTCGCAGGTCAATACTTCCTCGCTGGCCGCACCGCGGCCCAGCCTGACGGTGACGACGATTTCCTCCTGATTCATCACGCGCTGACCATCCTGTTCGGTATAGGAGCGGGCTCTGCCGCCGTTTTCGACGATGCACACCGTGCCCAGATAAATTTCGATTTTATCCAGGTCCATGTTTTCGACGCCGGCCCGGCCGACCGCCGCTAAAATTCGGCCCCAGTTGGGGTCGCTGGCAAAAAACGCGGTTTTCACCAGTGGCGAATGAGCAATGGTTTTGGCGACTTGCACAGCCTCGGCAGTGTCGCGCGCTTGTTCGACGACGATGCGCATCAGCTTGGTAGCGCCTTCGCCGTCGCGAATAATCAGTTCCGCCAGGCGTTTGCAAACCGCCATAACCGCCTCGGCGAAGGCTGCATACTCAGCGCTGTCTGGCAGAATTTCCGGGGCTTCGCTGCAACCGCTGGCCAATAGTACGCAGGCGTCGTTAGTCGAAGTATCACCATCCACGGTGATGCGATTGAAGGATTTTTCCGCTGCTGCGGACAGGCATTCTTGCAACAGAGATTGCTCGATACTGGCATCCGTAGCGACAAAACCCAACATGGTAGCCATATTGGGTTGAATCATGCCCGCACCTTTGGAAATGCCGGTTATTGTCACCGGGTGGCCGGCGATATCGATAACGACCGATGCGCCCTTGGGGAAGGTATCGGTAGTCATGATCGCGCGGGCGGCTTGGTCCCAATGCGCTTCAGCCAAGTTTGCAACAGCGCTTGGCAATGCCGCCGTGAGTTTTTCCACCGGCAGGGGTTCGCCGATGACGCCGGTAGAGAACGGCAACACCTGTTGTGCCAAGGCTTCGACCTCACCGGCCAAATTGGCGCAGCAAGCGAAGGCGTCCTGCAGGCCTTGTTTGCCGGTGCCGGCATTGGCATTGCCGGAATTGACCAGCAACCAGCGCGGATTTTGCGACAAATGTGCTTTGGCGATATGCACCGGCGCCGCGCAAAAGGCATTTTGGGTAAATACTGCCGCGCAACTGCCGCCCTCGGCCATTTCGATGACTAAAATATCGTCGCGAACGGTTTGTTTGATGCCGGCATTGCAGGTGCCGAGTTTGATGCCTTTGACGGCATGCATGGTGGGGAAGTCGATTTGTCCTACTGCCATTGTTGTAACCTGTTAATTTGTGTCGCTATCGCGACGGCTTATTTTTATGTCGGGTCTCGGCCCGACAGCCGAGATACTTTTCTTTGCTTGTCCAAAGAAAAGTATCCAAAAGAAAAGACACCCGGATGCCGCTTTGATCCTGCGCTCCTCGCTTTTGAACGGGGTTGCCGAAAGGGGCTTCCTGCCCCTTCGGCAACGTGCGGCATCCCTGCCGCACCCCTACGGGCTGTTCCGCTCAAAAGCTCCGGTGCTCGGCGCGGCATACGGGAGGACAACCATCCCGGGTTTGGCAAGTAATACAATACCCCCAAAGCCTTTTATTTAACCCTCGTAGGGTGCATTAGCGATAGCGTAATGCACCGAATAATCGGAGGCCAACATGCGGAGCAATACGGCTTCGCCTATTGACGCCCTACGGATTGCACCTCACCGCGTTGTTTCAAAATCCAAGGCCTGTCTCCAAATCAATTTTGCTCAATGTATAACGTTGAGTTAACGCGTGGCGAAGCCGTCGCGTTGAACGTCTTGTTGGGTGTCAGGTCGATATGCGTTTAAGCGTGCCTCCAAATCCGAGATTTTTTCTTCCACAACGGCAATTACCTCTGAAGGTGATTCAAAATACTTTTCTGGTCCGAAATAAATATATGCTCCAAGAACATTACTCTGAAAAGGGTAAACGCCGGAACATGCACGGGCAAGCAAATCCGAGCATAGATCAACCACTTGCGCACCTGAATAGTTGTGCTCCATATATTCGAAGCGCAGGCCAACGCGTATCCGTTCTTCTTTCGGAATATCCCAGTATCGGTCCTTGGCTCGAGCTACGCGATCGAGGAGTTCAACGAGGCGAACGGAGTTAATTTTTGCGGCAGTAGAGGCCTTTAGCTCTGCGATGGACGATAGTTGTACGTTCGTTAAGGCGGCCGCTTCGTGAGCTCCACTCTGATACCCGGATTCGGAAAGGAGAATGCCTCTATCGGCGCCAACGTCTGCCACTATTTCTCTTAACGCCATGACATGAAGCTTAGAGACGCTTGATTTCCAGTGTTTGCATTCCACTAACCATTTGATCTCGACGCCAACGTGCTCGAACGTGACGAGTACATCGATGTCATGTTTAGTTCTTGCTCCAGATATGGTCGCGTCGGTTTTAGCGCTCAAACCTAAGGAGCGAAAGTAACTTGCCGCAGCCTCTTGGTATTCCTGCCAAGGTTTCATTGAGACTCCCAACAAATAATTGAATGGTTTCTGTATGTCATCCCATTTTCGAAGATGAACCGATTCTTTCAATCGCGACGGTTTTCCTCCCGTATGCCGCGCCGAGCACCGGAGCTTTCGGCGGGAATAGCCCGTAGGGGTGCGGCATGGATGCCGCACATCGGCAGAGGGGCAGGAAGCCCCTTCTGTCGATCCCCGTCGAAAGCTTCGGAGCGCAGGATCAAAGCGGCATCCGGGTGGCGTTTCTTTTGGTGACTTTTCTTTGGCCAAACAAAGAAAAGTCACTCGGCTGTCGGGCCGAGACCCGACATTAAATCAACCCGTCGCGACAGCGACACAAACAACAACTCAACCCACTTCCAAAACAATCACATACTCCCCATCATCAGCACGAGTCTCCAACACCTTATGCCCATTGATCCGACACCAGGCTGGAATATCCTGCATCACCCCAGGATCTGTGCATTCCACCGTCAACACATCACCCATTTGCAGGGTTTTCACTTTGTCCTGAGTGCGGATAACCGGCAATGGGCAGAGCAAGCGGCGGGCGTTCAAAACATGCGCACTCATACAAACCATTCCTCGGGGATTTGATCGGCAGGCAGCGGCTTGACGAACACATTGCGCTCGTTGCCTTCCCGGTCGCGGATAGTCACTTCCACCTGCTCGGCTTCGCGGCCTTGGCCATAGCGCGCGGTAATCTGCGCGGCCTGAAGCAGATCGTCTTCGCTGGGAGTGCCGTCGATTAAGGCTAGCGGGCCGCGATGGCTGGCGCAGTTCATACTGACAAACTCTTTTTTATAACCGCTCATGAAACGGGCCTCGCCGTCCTCGCGAGCAATGATGACTTTAAAATGCGGTTTGGGGCGAATATGCCTGCCCACTTTCAGTAGCATCACATCGTCCAGATCGTAATCGCGTTCGCCGCGCGCTTTCCATAGATCGACCAGTTTCAAGGAATAGGCTTCGTCGGTCAAAAAGCAGCAGCCGCCGGCCGGTTGGGCATAGTCGGTAAAACCATACTCTTTAGCCAAGGTCATTTGCGGTTTGCGTGACCGACCGCTAAAGCCGAATAGTTTTTCCCGGCTGATCCAGCCTTCGCGCTCCGGTAAGGTGGCAGGCAAATTTTGCGCGGATAAAGGCCTGACCAATAAATCGTCGGCACCTGATTCGGCAGCGACGATGGGCATGGTTTGCTTGCGCTGCGACATGGGCCGTTGGCCGACCACTTCGCCGGTAATGATGAAATCGAAACCGTTTTCCTGCATCCACTGCTTGGCCTTGTTGACCATGAAAATCTTGCAGTCCAGACAAGGGTTCAAGTTGGCGCCATAGCCGTGCTTGGGGTTAAGCAGCACGTTTTTGTATTCTTCGATGACGTCGATGATGTGCAGTTTTATGCCCAATTGCTCGGCCACCCACAGCGAGTTGTTGCGCTTGACCTTGTCGGCGTCTTGCTTGCGTATCGCATGGGTGTGGCCTTCCACGCAAAAGCCGGTGAAAAAGTTGATACCTTCGACGTGGATACCTTGCTCCATGATGGCCTTGCTGGCCAGCATGGAATCCAGGCCGCCGGAAATCAGCGCCACCGCTTTTCTTTGTTGACTCATAACTCAGATGTCTAGCAGGAAAAACGGCGCATTATACTGTGGATTTCAGCAAGATGCGGCCGCCAGCAACGCTGGCAAGCAATTAATTTGGCAAATTCCAGCGGGAAAAACCACTAAAAATCAGCGGTTTGATTCTGGTTAATCTGTGATTCGCCGGCGGCTAACGGCCGGCGAATCACAGGCGCCGCGATGGCGTCAAATTCTAAAATGACCGACCGTCTGGCGTAATTGATTGGCCAGCTCAAGCAACTCGCGGCAGGCCTCGGCGGTATGTTTGGCGCCGTTGGAGGTTTCTCCAGACACGTGGCTGATATTGCTGACATTACGGTTAATTTCTTCCGCTACGGCTGTTTGTTGCTCTGCTGCGGTGGCGATCTGATTATTCATATCGTTGATGGTAAATATTCTCTCGCTGATGGTATTGATCGAATCACCGGCCGAAGCGGCTTGCTCAACGCTGGACGCGGCGCGTTTTCTGCCGTTTTCCATCACTGAAACCGCTTGTTTCGCCCGGCCTTGCAGCCGTTCTATGGTTTGGCGGATTTCCAGCGTCGAGTTTTGTGTGCGGCTGGCCAAGGTACGGACTTCATCCGCCACCACCGCAAAGCCGCGGCCTTGTTCGCCGGCGCGCGCCGCTTCAATGGCCGCATTTAACGCCAGCAAATTGGTTTGCTCTGCGATGCCCTGAATCACACTCAATACTTCGCCTATGCTGTTGCTGTCGTTTTCCAGATCGTGAATCACATTGGCGGCATTTTCCACTTCGGTAGCCAGTTCGTTAATGCCGCCAACCGCTTGCGTGACGATATTTTTTCCCGACGTCGCTTCCCGGTCCGCCGTTTCCGCGGCTTCGGACGCCTTGATCGCGTTCTTGGCAACTTCTTGTACTGTCGAGGTCATTTGTTTCATCGCATTGGCCACCAGCGTGGTTTCTTGCAATTGCCGCTCTACGCCTTGTTGGGTGGATTGGGTGATAGTCGCCAGCTTATTGGCGGCCTGCGCCAGCCTGTCGCTGGTCACGCTGATTTCTTCAACGGTTTTGGCGATCTTTTTCACGAAGGCATTAAAGCTTGAGGCCACCCAGGCAAACTCGGACTTACCCGAGGCGCTGAGCCTGGCACGTAAGTCGCCGTCGCCGCTGCAAATGGCTTGCAGATTCAGCGCCAATGCGGTTAATGGGCCAATGATAATTCTGCTCATCACCAGATAACCGGTGATACCAATAATTAAAAGTGTCAAACCCAAAAAGCCGATAGCGTAAAACACGGTTTGCTTCAACTCGCCAAATGCGGTGCTGAAGGGGGTGATGATTTCGAATGCGCCGTGCAGCTCGCCGGCCCGGCGGTTTTCCATGGCATAACCGAGTAAATCCTGGCCCTTGTCGTTGCCCCACAAGGCTTGCGAGGTATTCGGGTCGCCGTGGCAAAGCTCGCATTGCTTGACCATTTTCACCGGCCTGAAATAGCGAATTTCTTGTTTTTCTTCGTCAACAATACTGTATTCGCTTACCGAAGGCTCTTTTTGGAATTTGGCCAGAACCTGTTGTTCCAGTTGATCCGGCATGTTTCTGGGCGGGTTACGCGGATTAAGTGCTGGCGCCTTAAAACGAAAACCGCCTTCCTTGGCTTTGGCCTCGATTACGTCCCAGGCGTTGGCGGTGGGGACGGTAGCAATAATCAGGGAGCGGCGGCTGGCGTCATCCTTGTCTTGCACCAACTGCCGGAGGTATGCCGGCGAGTAAAGACCGCTTTCCCACTTCTTGCTTACATTGTCGCGAATCGATTCGGAAAGCAGTAGCAATTGCCGAGAAGATTCAATCTTACGGTCTATCAGTTTTTGTTTTTCGATGTTGGCAAACATCAACAACAAGCCCAAGCCCAGGACGAAGAGGATGCCCGTGGTTATTGCTACCACTTTGACTCCGACCGAATGCCAGTTCATCAAGAACATAAGATTTCCCCGTTAAATTTATTGTTATAAGACTCAGCAAATTGGTAGATGGATGATCAAGTATTCCTTCCGCCAAGTAGTGTAGAAAATCAATTAAGGCTTGAAATTACGGCCATTTAGGTGCCGGTGTGGATGTTTTGTGGTCGAATCGCCCTGTTCAAGCTGCGAATAACGCGTTCGAACTCAGGTAAGGGCATGGGCTTACCGAATAGGTAGCCTTGAAAGGCATCGCAGCCTATACGCTCCAGGCAGATGCGTTGATCCTGGGTTTCCACCCCTTCCGCAATGACATTCAAGCCCAGGTTGTGGCCCATGCCGATAATGGTTTGGGCAATCACCGCATCGTTAGGGTCAACGATAAGGTCACGCACAAAGCTTTGATCGATTTTGAGTTGGCTAAGCGGCAACTTCTTCAGATAACTCAATGAGGAATAACCGGTGCCGAAATCGTCCATCGAAAAACGTACGCCCAATGATTTTAGCGTTTGCATTTTTTCGATAGCGTCCTCGACATCTTGCAATACCATGCTTTCAGTCAATTCCAGTTTGAGCTTTGCCGAGTTGGCGCCTGTGTTGTTAAGAATCCTGCAGATTGACTCGACGAAATCGGACTGACGGAACTGTCTGGCGCTCACATTCACCGCAAGTTGTAAATGCTGGGTGAGCGGATTTTGTTCCCAGGCCCGAAGTTGCTCGCAGGCGCATTGCAATACCCACTCGCCGATAGGCAAAATCAAGCCGGATTCTTCGGCAAGCGGGATAAACTCAGCCGGCGAAATCATGCCTTTTTGCGGATGTTGCCAACGTAATAACACCTCTGCGCCAAAAATATGGGCGTTTTTATCTACCTGTGGTTGGTAATGCAGGCTTAGCTGTTCTTGGGCCTGGGCATGGCGTAAATCGAACTCCAGCAATACGCGCGATTCCAGTAACGCCTGCATCTGCGGATCGAAGAAGCGCAACGTGTTGCGGCCGGCATCCTTGGCCTGATACAGGGCCGCGTCGGCGCGCCTAAGCGTGTCGTCGAACGAGTTGTTGTGTTCGTCGAATATGGCTATTCCGATACTGATAGAGGCGAGATGTTCTTTGCCGTTTAACAACATGCCGGTGTTGATGGCGCGCAATATCTTGTGCGCCACTTCTTCTGCATTCGTGGTTGCCTCCGCTTGTGCGCTGCCCAGATTTTCCAGCAACACGATAAATTCGTCGCCGCCCAACCGGGCAACGGTATCGCCTTGACGGACGCAGGCCTTTAGGCGCGAGGCAATTTCTATCAATAGCTGATCGCCGATTTGGTGGCCCTGAGTATCGTTAATCGTTTTGAAATTATCGACATCTATCATCAACACCGCGCCATGCTTACGCGCGCAACGGCTGTTGTGTAAAGCCTGCTGCAACCGGTCTTGCAACAGGCGCCGATTAGGCAGGTCGGTGAGCGGGTCGTAATACGCCAGACGATGAATGGCAGCTTGTGCTTCCTTGTGCTGGCTGATGTCGGTAAAGGCCGCCACATAATTGCAGGTATGGCCGTCCGCGCCGGTCACAACACTGATCGTCAGCCATTTCGGGTAAATGTCGCCGTTTTTACGCCTGTCCCAGACTTCGCCTTGCCAGAATTTTTCGCGCTTCAGTGTGGCCCACATTTCCCGGTAAAACTCTTGACTGTGGCGGCCGGATTTTAAAATCGAGGGCTTGTTGCCGATTACTTCGTCCGGCTGGTAACCGGTCAGCCGGGTGAAGGCGTTATTGACGCGCAGGATGATATTATTTTCGTCGGTAATCATGATCCCTTCCTGGGATTCGATTGCCCTCTCGGCAATCCGCAATTGACTCTCCGCCCAGCGGATGTTGCTGATGTCCCGGCTAATCACCACCATGCCTTTGCGTTGGCCGTTTTCCTGATAAATCGGCGTTTTGCGTACCTCTATTTCGATCGAACGGCCCTCGTCGTTGACGATGTGATCTTCGAACATGATCAAGTGCCCGGCCTTCCATACCGCTTCTTCGTCCGAAAATAGTTTTATATGCTTATCCAGTGCGTCCGGTTGTTGATCCGCCAGCTCCAGATAGGTCTTGCCCTGCCAATCCATGCCGTCAAATCTGAACAACTGTTGCGCGTGCTCATTGGCGAATAACAAGCGGCCGTCGCCGTCTTTGAACAGAATGGCGTCGGGAATGGCTTCTATCAGGCTGATGAGTTGCTGGCTGAGGGCTTTTAGCTTGCTTTCGCTTTCCTGTAGATCCAGTTGCGCCTGCGTGCGCACGGCAATTTCGGCTGCCAGTTGCTGATTGCTCGGTAGTTTCAATGCATGCGGTACCAACTTGAGGAGCAATATGGCGGCGGCCAGGGAGATGGTTGCCGTCAAGGCTTTTATGCTGGTATCCAACCAATACAACGGTTGCCAGATCAGGAAGATGGACATCAAGTGCGATGCCCCGCAGGCCAGAATAAATGAGCTGAACATCAAATAGATGCCGCGAAACTTCAAGTCTCGGCGTTGCGATACGACGTAAGCCAGAATGACGGCAATCGCGAAATAGGCCAGGGTGATTAACGCATCGGAAATTACATACGACCAGAGCAGGCCGGGCGTCCACTTTAAGCAAAACCCGTGCGGCATTAGTCCACCCGCACTGAAAAAATCGAAGAATGGTGTTTTCACGCTAATTTTCCAGCACGGTTTGGTCCGGACGTGAACGTGGACGGGTTTTGTGTATCGGACAATCCTTGGCTAAGCTCGGTTTTGTGCGCTCCAGGCAGTCATGGCAGGCGGCGCGAACGAATGGTGTGTGTTTGCTGAAGTATTTATCGAATATGCCGGTATCGAAAACCTGATGTACGTCGCCGCCACAGCCTTGCAGATTCAGTTCGACGCCGGCCTGCATCCAGTCGCAGATTAGCGAGATGGTGGCGATGCCGCACATATTGAATGTAGGGATGTTCTCGAGCGTTATCCTGGCGCTGGCGCGCGGATTGATTTTGGCGTGGGCCTTGCATGACGCCAGCAATTTATGGCATTTTGCAAACTCCAACGTGTTACGGATAGTCACCTCAAACAATTCACCTGTTACCGATACTTGCATAGATGAACCCCGATGCATTCAAAATTTTGGATTCTGCATCATATGTAAATGTGGATCGTCTGAATATCAGTCAATCTGAAATTCTAGGCAAGTAAATATGTAATTTTGTGTGGGCCTATTCCTGGTATTGTAGGTAAACGACTACATGTTCAGGCGGTGTGCATCATAGTAGCGGATCAATTCGGCGTTATTGCTGATGTGCAATTTTTCAAACAGCCGGGCTTTGTATGTACTGACAGTCTTGTTGCTGATTGCCAGGTCCTTGCCGATGTCGTTCAGGCTTTGGCCCTTGGCCAGTAACTGCAAGATTTGAAACTCGCGCTCGGATAGTTTTTCATGCGGTTTGTTTAGCTCGGAGCTCTCGAATTCAAATACCATTTTTTCGGCGAGTTTAGGGTCTATAAAACGGCCGCCGCCGGCGACTCGGCGGATCGCTATCAATAACGTCTCCGGGTCGTTATCCTTGGTTAGATAGCCATTCGCACCGGTTTTCAACGCGCGTGAGACGATTTGTAATTCGTTGTGCATGCTCAAAATCAGGATGGGCAATGTCGGATATTGGCCGCGAATCCGGCTGATCATTTCCACGCCGCCGAGATCGGGCATGGTCAGATCCAGTAACACCAGATCAACAGAATTTTCATCGAGAAAACTCAACAATTGCTGGCTGTTTTCGGCTTCGCCGACCACGGTAATATCGGTGGAGAGTGCGAATAGTTGTTTGAGACCGCCTCGCACGATGGCATGGTCGTCGGCAATGATTAGTCGGATCATAGTTCTGGTCTTTTAGGGTTAGCTGGGATACGTACCTGGATAGAGGTACCTTGGCCCGGGACACTGGAAATAGTGGTTTCTCCGCCCAACATCAAGGAGCGTTCACGTATGCCGATCAGGCCAAAAGATTTGGTCTTAGTGGGGGCATTCGCGTCGAAACCACGACCATTATCGTAAATTTCCAGGCAATAGTGGTCTTTCTCCAAATTGACGGCAATTTTTACCTTGCTGGCTGCCGCATGTCGCAGCACATTGGTCAGCGATTCTTGGGCGATCCGAAAAATCACGATTGCACATTCCTCGTCCATATCGAAATCATCTTCCGGATACAACAGATCGCACTGAATCCCGGATTGTTCCGCGAATTTCCTTACCAGCCACTCCAAAGCCGGCACTATCCCCATTTCTATCGCCGAGGGACGTAACGAGGTCGCCACATCGCGGGTAACCTGGATGGTTTGGTCCAGTAATTCCATGATGTTGCGGATTTGTTCGGCCAGTCCCCGGTTGTTAATTGCGAATTTCATGCGAAGCAGCGACATTTCCATGCGCAGGGCCGTCAACATTTGTCCCAGTTCGTCGTGAACTTCGCGGGCCATGTGCTTGCGTTCTTCTTCGCGGGCCTTTTCCCGGCGGGCGGCCAGTTGCCGCAATTGTAAGCGGGACGATTCCAGGTCTTTTTCTATTACTTTCAGCTCCGTGATGTCCTGCGATGTGCCTATGCCGCGCACGAAACTGCCATCCCCGGCAAATACAAGATCGGCGCGTTCCCTAAGCCATTTTATCTTACCGTTCGCCACGATACGGTGTTGGATATCGTAAGGCGCACCACGCATGGCAGCCTGCCAGGCTTGGTGCACGTAATGACGGTCAGCCGGATGGACACATTCTAAGAAGCGCTCGTAGCTTATAGGCGTGCCTAAAGGCATGCCGAAAATTCGGTAATTTTCGTCAGACCATTTCAGAGAACTGTCGCCAATGTACAAGGACCAACTGCCTAAATGCGCCTGGGCTTGGGCGTGAGCCAGATGCGCTTCGCTTTCTCGCAAGGCATTTTCGATCAACTTAAAATTGCTGACATCCATGTTAACCCCGACGATTTTTTGCCTGCCGCTCTTGGGATCGCCGGCTATGATGGCTGAAGCCTGAATGAAGCGTAAGGCGCCGTCGCTCTTCCGGCGAATCCTAAACTCCCAATGCTTTTCCTGTTGGTCTCGAATTAACTTGCGTAGTGTGGCTTCAGTGCGCGGTAAGTCTTCGACCACTACCAAGGTAGCCCAGGTCTGGTAGTCTATGGGCGTTCCCACGGGAATACCGAACATCTCGTACATGCGTTCATCCCAATCCCCGACGCCCAACGCCAGATCCCACTCGCAAATGCCGATTGCGGCGGCTTTGGTGGCCAGGCCCAAGCGCTCGCTGTAATTGCGAAGTCGCTCTTCCGCGCTCCGACTTTCGGTTATGTCGCGCGCCAGACCGATGGTGCCCAGCACATCGTCTTTATCGTCGATGATGGGCGCTTTGATCGTTTCAGTCCAAGTCTCTCGCCCAGCATCGAAAGCTCTCTCGGTCAGCGATACTTGTTGCCGAGTCAGCATCACTTCTTGGTCAACCGCGCGATAATGCTCGGCCAGGCTTTCCGGCCAGATATCGAAATCAGTCACATCTTCTGAATCACGCAGATTGTCGATGCCCACGGCGGTTAGCCAATGTTTGTTGGCTTGAATATATTTCCCGTTTTTGTCCTTCATCCAGGCCAAGAATGGCAGGCTATCGTACATCGCACGCAGACGGGCTTCCGACTCGCTGATGCGTTTTTGCGCGGATTTCAATGCGGTGATGTCGGTCACCAAGACGAAAAATCCTTTCACTTGCCCTACCGCGCCATCCGGCAAATAGGCGGCTTGCGTATGCCGAGCTGCGCCCGCGAAATTGACGATGGTGCGCTCAAAATACTGTGGTTCTCCTTTCAGCACGGCATCTATAAACGGCTTATTCAGCGTGTATAGTTCATCGCCGATGACTTCGCGAATATGTTTGCCGAGCAAGTTTTCGGATGTAAAGCCGAACCATTCCTCATAGGCTTTGTTGCCAAATTTGTTGATAAGATTTTTGTCCCAGTAGCCGATCATCGCCGGCATATGGTTGAGTACGGAACGCAAATTCTGTTGGTGCTCTAAAACTTCGGCCGCCTTCTCCGGGTTATTTGGCAACGAGGTATCCGAAAGTATTGTTAGCCATGCCGATATAGTGCCATGCCGGTCCGCTAGACCTCGACCGCTGACGCTGACGCGGACATCGCTGCCGTCTGCGCGTCTTACGGTTAATTCGATAGCTTCCGCCATGCCTGGGCCAACGGGCTTGAAACACGGTAAAAGCGCAACGGGAAAAGGCGTGTTACCGTCCGCGGAAAAAAGGTAATGTTGATTCTGCCAATCGGCTGTTGAGCCAATCCCCAGCAAAAGTTCGGCGGAGTGGTTGACGCAGATGATTTGGTGCGTCGTGTCGAAAACGATGACGGCTTCTTTAATACTGTCGATGATCCCGTACAGCAAGTCGGTTTCATGTTCAAAATTACTCAAGTTGAGTCGGCGGTTTGGCATCTCGACGAATTAGCAATGGTTTGGGAATGCAAGCATAAACGAGCTATGACATTTTTCGGCAAAGAAATTAACGGGCATTCTCGGGCAGCCGAGGGAATACCGTCCCGGCTTCACTTGTCGGCGGATTGGCCTACACTTTGGGCATTATCAATTCGAGAGTCGCCCGCATGGAATTTAAAGACTATCTAAAAATCCTCGTCCAACACGATGGTTCGGATCTGTATCTGACGGCGGGGGCTCCGCCGGCGGCCAAGTTCCAAGGCAGCTTAAAACCGCTGGAAAACGTCAAACTTAGCCGTGAACGCATCAAGGAAATTGCCGACGGCATCATGGACGCCGAGCAGCGCGCCGCCTTTGAACATGTGCCGGAAATGAATCTGGCCATTACTGAAGAAGGAATCGGGCGGTTTCGGGTGAATATTTTTAAACAGCGCAATTGCCACGCCTTGGTGATCCGCAACATCAAGGTCGATATTCCCAGTGCCGACGCCTTGGGCTTGCCGCAAATCCTGAAAGATAAAATCATGGAAAAGCGCGGGCTGATTTTGTTCGTCGGCGGCACCGGTTCCGGTAAATCGACATCCTTGGCGGCCTTGATAGATTATCGCAACAGCAACTCATCCGGGCATATCATCACCATCGAAGATCCTATCGAGTTTGTACATCCGCATAAAAAATCCTTGGTAAATCAGCGCGAAGTCGGCGTCGATACCCTTAGTTATGAAGACGCATTGAAAAACACCTTGCGGCAGGCGCCGGATGTAATTCTGATCGGCGAAATTCGCAGCCAGGAGACGATGGAGCATGCCTTGGCTTTTGCCGAAACCGGCCATCTGTGCTTGTCCACCTTACACGCCAATAACGCCAATCAGGCCTTGGATCGGATCATTAACTTTTTCCCGGAAGAACGTCGTCCGCAGTTGCTGATGGACTTGTCCTTGAATCTGCAAGCGTTTATTTCTCAACGTCTGGTACCCACCGTCGAAGGCAAACGGGTGGCGGCTATCGAAATTTTGCTGGGTACTAAATTGGTTAGCGATTTAATCCATAAAGGCGATATTCACGCCATCAAGGAAGCGATGGAAAAATCCGAAAATATCGGCATGCAGACTTTTGACAGCCATTTACTCAAGCTCTACAAAGGCGGGGTGATCACCTTGGAGGAGGCCTTGCGCAACTCGGATTCGCCGAACAATTTAAAACTGAAAATCAATTTGAGCGACGGTTTGGGGTCGGCGACCAAAAAGCCCAGTTCTCTGGCTGGCAGTCTTGCTTTGGAAGAAATCACCAAGAAAGAGGGTGATGAGGAAAGTGAGGGACATTAAGGAAATTCCAACGAATGTCCCAAACATCTTTGCTTTGTCGTTACAACGAAAGCGGGAAGCCGGGAAATTCAAAAAACTGGATTTCCTATTGTGGGAATGATGGGGCTATCAAAACATAAAAACGGACGATGGGCCATTTTGCAAGCGAGTGGCAATCGATAGATTTCATTTGGATCAGCTATCGTATTCCCCATGGAATCAGCTTGTTCATAGAGCTTAAAGCCGTTTTGAACAGGCTAGGATAAGTCTGCGACGCTGAGGATCTTATAAACCTCGTAGGCTGGCTGCTGATAAGGATGGCAAGCCAGCAAGGTTTGCACCACCGTTTTAATTAAATCATCGGCGCAGACCATTTCTATCTTATATTCGGCGACCTGCTGAATTTCACCGATACTGCCCAGATAAGGGTGGCTACCGGCGAGAGGGCGGAATTGGCCCTCGCCCAGCACTTGCCAGGCACAACTGTCGTAATCGCCGATACGCCCGGCGCCCTGCTCGAACAACGCTTGTTTTAGCTGTTCGGCATGGCTGACCGGCACATAAAAACTCAGTTTATACATAATGCCGGATGCCAGGTGACCATGCCAAGCAGGTTAGGGTTACTAACATCAGCCGGTAGCCAGTAAAAACACGCCCCACAGCACCACAACCAGCGTAATTTCCTCGATCATGTTGATGGCGGCCTGTCGGTCTGCTCTGTTCAGCATGGCTGTTTGATTGGCTTTTTGATCGCGCATATGAACGGATTGATGAAGCATAATCTCCTCCTAGTGGTGGTTGGTATAGCTACGCATTTGTCCGACTAATACCCCTTGTATTTCCACTTGCTCGGGCCGGTAACGCATGGCCTGCATTGAGGAATTGGCGGGAATTAGCAGGGTTTCGTGTGGGTACTGCTCGATAAATTTCAATGTTGCTTCGGCTTTTTCAACTAATGCAACGACGATTTCGCCGTTACGAGCATGGCTGCGTTGTTCGATGATGACCCAGTCGCCGTCGAAGATGCCTTCTTCCTGCATCGAATCTCCCTTTACTTTCAGGACATAACAAGGGTTCTCGGTTTTCAATTCTTCCGGCACAGCCATATAAGAAATGTTTTCGATGGCTTCTATCGGTCTGCCGGCGGCTATGGTGCCGACAAAAGGCAGCATGCCGGATGCCACGGTTTTGTTGACCAGCGATTTGGCGTGTTCGGTCAGGCGAATGCCGCGTTGCTTGCGCTCCGGTGCTTCAATCAAATTGGCGTCGATCAGTGCCTTGATCTGGCTGTGCAATGAACCGCGCGATTTCAATCCCATCGCCGAGCACAATTCTTCTAGTGTCGGCGGATGACTGAATAGCTCCTGATTTTGTAGCAGGAAGTCGAAAATTTCTTGTTGCTTACGGGTAAGTGTCATATTTGTTCTGTATTTGTTTTGTAAAAGCATACAATGAAAACAAATGCAGAACAAATAAATTTTTCAGGTTGTCGGAAAAATTTGCTATTGGTGGGTTGCTGTGGATTAGGAGCGACGAAAAACGGGTTTTTCGAAGAGGCTATTTTTAACCTGGCTCTTATATTTCCGTTGGCCGTCATTCCCGAATAAGCGGGAATCCAATTTAGCAACTGGGCTCCCGGCTTTACGGGAGCGAGCTTATTTAGAAATGTGGTTAATAGCCGTTGCGTAAGGTCCAGTGAGACTGAAACCGGTCATTCTGCAAAAATCAGGCATTTTCGGATGTTATTGCCGCGCTGGGAAACGGAAGTAGAAAGCCGTTACCAGCGTTCCAACGGGGCGGACTGGGCGTTTTATCGAAAGTGTTATTTGCTTGCGTCAGTGACGCATTTCTTGGTGAAGCTATTCTTCGCAGCGCCTTTCAAGTTTTTCTCGGCAGCTTTTGCATCGCAGCCGGCTTTAGCGGCAGTGATTTTGGCGTCTTTCTCGCATTTTTTAAGAAAGCTATTTTTGGCGGCGCCAGCCAGCTTTTTTTCAGTAGCCTTGGCTTCGCACGCTGCGTCGGCTGCATACGCCGTTTGGTTCAAGAAAAATAAAGCTACTATTGCCAAAATAATGTTTTTCATTAGGTATTCTCCGAATAGATTAATAGAGCGCTTATTCTGTAGTTGCTGAGGTTTGGATGGTTCTCGCAATTGACCCTCTGTTGCTTGCCGTTTACCGCAAGAGGTCTTTATGCCCCAACAATCGTTATTTTCAACGCAAGCGGCTAAGTGTCGCGTGATGAACGATTTTCTCAGCAGTAAAACGCTAGCCCTTCAGCACTATGGTTTCGACTTGGTCTCCCCCTCTGGCCGACAGCGTGATTTTGTCCTCCTGAGCCAACCAACCGATACTTCTTTGAATGATGGCCTCTTCCTCCGGCAGTACATAAACTAATTTGGCAACCGGTGTCGCGCCGTTTTCAGCCAAATGATGCCAGATAACCCCAGCGGTCAAACCTATGCGTTCGTGCATGGAAATTACGATTGGCGCGGTTTCACTTGGCTCTGCTTCCACAGTAGGCTCTACTTTAGCGGCTTTGGGCTTTGGATTAGCTTTTTTCGCGGCTGCTTTAACAGTGGGCGCCGGGGCTTTTTCGGTACTTTCCGGGGCAGTCGGTGCTTCAGTAGCTGTTTTTACGGCTTTAGGCGTTGTAGTTGCTTTGGGTTTAGCTTTGGTTTTGCCCGGTGCGGTGGACATTTCTTGTGCTGTTTTAACGGCAACGGATTTGGTAGGGGATTTTTTAGTCGCTTTCGCTGGAGCAGGCTTTTCAGTGGCAGAGACTGACGTTTCAGATGTTGGCGTAGTTTTTTTCATATTGGCTTTCAGACGGTCAAGGGTAGAGTTGTTTCCAGCATTCGGGCTTAGCGTATTCCGTTACTGAGAGTTTAATCGAGATTTTAACCGGATTTACAAATCGATTGCTTGTTAAACAAACGGCCATAAAAAAACCGGTATCAGCTTAGCCGATACCGGTTTGATATTACGAGCCCAAGCTGTGTTTAGTGTACGTCTTTCCAGTACTCTTTTTTCAACAGATAGGCTAGTGCGATAAACATCAGGATAAAGAACAACACGTATTTACCCATTTGTTGTCTTTCCAGTTGCACCGGTTCGCCGACGTAAACCAGGAAATTGACCAGGTCGTTGACCATTTTGTCGAATTCCTGAGGTGTCATTTGCCCCGGTTGTTCCAGTTTCAGACCGGTAATGACGTCATGGCCGTCGATTTTCTGGGTAATCGCCGATTGCGTACCTTGCAATTGCCAGAACACGTTGGGCATGCCGACATCAGGGAACACGACATTGTTAACGCCCAAAGGTGCTTTTCCCGGCTCGGCATAGAAGCTGCGCAGGTAGGTATACAACCAGTCGGCGCCGCGCGAGCGGGCAATCAGCGACAAATCGGGCGGCGTGGTGCCGAACCATTTTTCCGCATCGTGCGCGTTCATCGCCGAATGCATCTGATCGTAGATGCCGGCCCCAAAAGGTGCCACCACTTTCAGAACTTCCGCTTCATCCAGCTTCAGATCGATAGCGATACGTTTGTAGCGGATATGTTTTGCCGAATGGCAGCCCAGGCAATAGGTAACGTAATATTTCGCGCCGCGCTCCATCGCCATGGTGTCGCTTAAGTCGATGTCGGCGCTGTCGAGTTTGACGCCACCGCTGGCCAGCACGTTGAAAGGCAGCAAAAATAAAAGAGTGTAGAGTATCTTTTTCATGGCTTAATCCAGGCTCTTTTTCAGGTTTTTTGCAAAACGAATCAGTACGGCAGATATGCCGGACCAGTTCGGCCTTTTCTTGGCGATAGTGCCGCCGATATTGTCGGGAACTTGCTGTACCTCAACCACTTCATCGACTAAGGCCAGTAGAGCCGGAATGCGATCTTCCAGGCTCGGCTGGTCGGTCAGGCGATTCGGTACCGGTTTGGTTTTTTCCCAGCGGGTATACAGAGGCATCAACAGGAAAAATCCGAAGTAAACTGCGGTCAATACCCGAGCAACAGTGGTGGCACCTGGCGTAGCAGGCTGAGTTCCCAAATAACCCAAACCGATAAAGGCGACTACAAACAATGCCACGGCTTTTTTGAAGATGCCGCCACGGTAACGGATGGATTTGACCGGGCTACGATCCAGCCAAGGCAGCATGAACAGCACCACAATCGCGCCGCCCATCGCAATCACGCCGGCAAACTTATCCGGTACTGCGCGCAAAATGGCGTAAAACGGAGTGAAATACCAGACCGGCGCAATATGTTCCGGGGTTTTCAATGGATCAGCCGGGATAAAGTTGGCGTGTTCCAGAAAGTAGCCGCCCAATTCCGGCATGTAGAAAATCACCGTGGCGAAGAAGAACATGAACACGCCGACGCCGACGATGTCCTTGACGGTGTAGTAAGGATGGAAAGGAATGCCGTCGACCGGATGTCCCCAAGGGTCTTTTGATTGCTTGATTTCAACGCCGTCAGGGTTGTTGGAACCCACTTCGTGTAAGGCGACAATATGCAGGAACACCAGGATTAACAATACTAGAGGCACGGCGATGACGTGAAACGCGAAAAAGCGGTTCAACGTGGCGTCGGACACCACATAGTCGCCTCGCACCCACAGCGATAACTCGTCGCCGATCACTGGAATCGCGCTAAACAAGGAGATGATGACCTGGGCGCCCCAGTAAGACATCTGTCCCCAAGGCAGCAGGTAACCCATAAACGCTTCCGCCATCAGGCAGACGAAGATCAGCATGCCGAAGATCCAGATCAGTTCGCGCGGTTGCTTGAACGAGCCATAAATCAGGCCGCGGAACATGTGCAGATAGACCACGATGAAGAACGCCGAGGCGCCGGTGGAGTGCATATAACGCACTAGCCAACCCCAGTTGACGTCGCGCATGATGTATTCGACCGAGTCGAAAGCCAGCTTGGCATCCGGCTTGTAGTTCATGGTCAGTAAAATGCCGGTGATGAACTGATTGACCAGCACCAACAGGGCCAACGAGCCGAAAAAATACCAGATGTTAAAGTTTTTGGGCGCGTAGTAATGCGCCATGTGTTCATTCCACAAATCGGAGAGTGGAAAACGCTCCAGCAGCCATTCGCTGCATTGATTCATTTTTTGCTTCATGCTGGGTTTGCCTCGCTTTCTTCGCCAACGACAATCAGATTGTCTGTTTCATATCGATAAGGCGGTATCTCAAGATTGGTAGGGGCGGGAACGCCGCGATACACACGACCGGCCAGATCGAACCAGGAGCCGTGACACGGGCAAAAGAAACCGCCTTTCCAATCCGGGCCCAAATCGTTAGGGGCAATTTCCGGGCGAAACGTGGGCGAGCAGCCTAAGTGCGTGCACAGGCCGACCGCGACAAAAATTTCCGGTTTAATGGAACGCAGCGGATTTTTGCTGTTCTGCGGCTGCATGGATTCGTTGGATACCGGGTCAGCCAATTTGCTGTCCAGAGTCGCTAGAGTGGATATGACCTCCGGCGTCCGATTCAAGACCCACACCGGCTTGCCGCGCCAAGCCACGCGAATTAGCTGGCCGGGTTCCATCTTGCTGATATCGACATCGACGGGAGCCCCTGCTGCCATGGCTTTGGCGCTGGGCTGCATTTGCGAGAGAAAGGGGACGGCCAAATAGCCGGCACCCACTGCACCAACCACCGACAGTGCCGAGGTCAGAAACTGGCGTTTGGAATGATCGACGCCTTCGTGGTTCATAAGTAACACTCCTGATGATGTGATGTATATCGCGATACATCGATTATTATAATTTTCAGCAAATATACCCTACTGTCCGTGATTATTGAAATTGTTCTTGCGACAGCGCTATTCAAGGGTTTCAGGCCTTTGCGGATAGTGAGAATCATCACTTTAAAGCAACTGCCAACGCGCTTAGAAAGGCTTGATTTTCTTCCGGTTTCCCGACGGTGACGCGCAGGCAATTGTGTAACAGCCCGCCTTGAGGGGACAGATTCTTGATCAACACGCCTTGCGACTTCAGTGAGGCAAATACGTCGTCAGCGGCTTTGTTAAGGGTGCGGAACAAAATGAAGTTAGCAGCGCTGGGGTAGGCTCGAACGCTAGGCGTCTCCTCTAAGGCTTTGAGAACCAAAGCGCGCTCCCCTCGTAGCGTTTGGGTTTGTTCTAACAGAAACTCGCCATGATCCAACGCAAATCCCACCGTGATTTGGGTCAGGCAATTGATATTGTAAGGTAAGCGGACTTTATGCAACTGCTCCACTATGGCCGGTTCGCCGGCCAGAAATCCCAAGCGCAAGCCGGCCAGCCCCAACTTGGAAACGGTGCGCATCACCAATAAATTAGGATAATGCCCTAGTTCGCCGATAAAACTGGCGTCGGCAAACGGCGCATACGCTTCGTCGACCACTACCAATCCCGGTGCTAGGCTGAGTATTTCCTTGATGGCTGCGGCATCGAATAAGTTGCCGGTGGGGTTGTTGGGATAGGCGATAAAAATCAAGGCAGGTCGAGATTCGGCAATCGCCTCGCGCATGGCCGGCATGTCCAGTTCAAAACTGTCTGCCAGCAACGGCACGCCTAGGTAACGCAGGCCCAGGCTTTGCGCCACTTGCTTGTACATCACAAATCCGGGTTCCGGTGCCAATACGGCGGCATCGGCGCTTAAAGCCATTAATAATATTTGAATGATTTCGTCGGAGCCGTTGCCGAGCAGCAAGGCCGATTGCTCCGGAATGCCGTTCGCCCGGCGTAATGCGATCGCCAGCGTCTTGGCTTCCGGGTCGGGGTAGCGGTTAATCGGGCAGGTCTTCAGCGATTCCAACCAGCGTGCTTGAATATCTTCCGGCCAGCTATAAGGATTTTCCATGGCATCGAGTTTGATGAAGTTGCTGGCATCGGCGACATGGTAGGCCGACATGGAGAGAACTTCGGAGCGGAACAGCGTTTCGAGCGGTTGGGTTGGCATGTAGTCAAACTCTGCGGAATTGGAACGAGCGGCATTGATATTACACCCTAGCAAACTGGGTTGGCCGCGAGGGCAAAAGTCGGCGGGTTTTAACAAAGCGGAGGACGAACGTATAACCTTGAAAACCAGCCTCTTGCGTCCCCGTTGACGCGAGTCGCTCGCTACGGTGCGGGCGGATAGGGCGCGGGGATAATAACACTGCTTGCTGGAGGTGGCAAAGGGATTAGGCGGCAGAGCGGGCTAATATGCCGATTTACCTTTGGCGGCGGTGATACTTATGGCGATACACTTTTATGGCGCGTCAATTATAGTAGGTCAGGTTGCCGCTATCGCGGCTTCCTGACGATTTGCTTTATAAGGTTACCACTGCGACTCGCCCGTTTCCGGGTCGTACATTTCGTGGAATATTTTGTGGCGGTTGGCGATCAATTCGTCGATGCTGGGCGAGTTGCTCATCGCTCTGGAAATCGCCAGCTTCATGGCTTCGTAGTTAGTGCGGTACAAATCCTTGCGGTCCAGCCCCGGGTTGTCCGCGCAGGAGGGATCGATCCAGATCATGGCAATGATGCACAACTCGTTGGCTTGTAGGCGCGGAATAATGCCGTCGGCGACGCTATCGATCACCGCGTCGGCAACTGCGGACTGTACCGGGCCGCCCAATAAGTTGACGTAAGCCGAGGATTTGATCGTGACTTTTGGCACCATGATGGTGGCCGGACGCACTTGTTGGTTGGTGGCGCGGATCGCGAACATGCGCGTGTGGCCCGCAGTTTGCCCCATCAGATTGGCAAAGGCATGACCGGCCGGGCCTTTGACGTCGCCAATCAGAATTTCCGGCATCGCGTCGGTGCCTTGGCCGTCGCTGGAAAATACGGTGGCTTCGCCGGTTCTAAACCAATAAGAGTCTGACATGGTGCGTCCTCGGAGTATGTTAGGAAAGGCCGCATTCTATGCCCACGCTGGGCTTGCGGCAATAGGCGGGCTTATCCGGCTTGGGGTTTAGATTGGTGGCTAACCATCTCTGTTTATTTGGGGCGGAGTGCTATTGGTGCATGCGATCCTTATGCACTCAGGTAAGGCTGGAGAACTAATAGGTCCCACAGCGAATCCAGTGTAGCCGCTCGTCTCCCGCCTGCGCGGGTATTTAAAGTCCGAGTAAAAAATGTCCAGTGGCGCTATACCTGCAAGGCTTTTACCGCACTGCGCAGCAACTGCAAACATTGGCGATTGGCGGCCAAATCCAGCGCGCTGAAATCGTCCTGCGTACTGAGTAGCGGATCGGCGCCGGCTTCCAGCAATTGCTTGACCACAGCGTGTTTGCCACTGGAGGATGCATAAGTCAGGGCGCTAGCGCCACTGGGATTTTGATAATTAATATCGATGCCGGCCTCTAGCAACAAGCCGATGCAATCGCCCGCTTCGGCAAAACATGCGGCCCACAGCGCGTTGTTGCCGTAAGCGTCCAGCGCGTTAAGATCTGCACCTTGCTCCAGCAGATAGTTCAGTACATCGGCCCGGCCTTGTTGGGCGGACAGAATCAATGGGTGCTTGCCGTGCGGATTGAGGTCCAATTGAAAGCCGTTTTCCAGCAACCAGGCGTCTATTTCGGGAGTAATAGTCATGCGATAGGGTGCGGTTTAGACCAGCGAGGGTCGGTGGAGTAAGGACAGATGGCCGACACCGGCTGTTTTCAATTTGTCGGCCAGCTCGTGACGCGCCAGTTCGCCTTTGCCGCGCAGATACTTCAATTCGCTAACGGTCAGCAAGGTGATGGCGATGAGCTTTATTTCGCCGCCTGCAAGCGTTAAAGTTTTGGCGGGTTCGCTATTAGCCCCCAATAAGGCGCCAATTTGGCCGCGGCCGTCCTTGATGTGATCGATAGCAAATTCCATCGATAGCAGTTCCCCGTTCAATAGCCTTTCGCTTAAACGCGGGAAGCCGGCCAAGGTATGGCTGACTTCGGCGGTCAGCGGAAATAACCAGGTGTCGGCGAATTTGGCGAGCGGTGCGTTCTCGGCGGCGCCGGAATCCGGGCTTTCGATAAACACTTCCAAGCCCAGGCCGGTTTCCGGTCTGTCGCGCTCCACCCAGGGGTCGGATAAGCCATCGGAGATCACGCAGGCGTTTTGGCCATGCCGCGCGGCCAGCCAGGCAGCCCCCGCCGGCCATTCCGGGCCGTCGCTCATCGGGCCCATCAAAGAAGTTAAGGCTGCCAAGTCGGAGCCCAGCCGTTCTTTCAATGCTTGGTGGCGGGACTCGGTCGCCATCCGCAGGCGGTCCGCATAGGTCAGGCCGACGATGTGTTCAGTCTGCGGCATGCGTTGCCTCCATCGCTAAGGCTTCCCAGCGCTCACGAGCGGTAAAACTGACTTCTTCGTCGGCGTCGTCAAGCATCTGCTTCAGCAGTTCCGGCTCGGCGCGCAGCGCCACTTCATAGCGTACGGTCCAGTCTTCGTCCTTGCTCATCATGGCTAGATCGTCGACCTCCATGCGCTGCGCGACGATACGGCGGATGTTCACTTCTTGATCGTTGGCCATCAAGCCCAAACTCACGCTGGGTATGCGCTCTGCGACGGTGCGGCGCACTTCATTGTCCGGGTCGGCGACTAAACGGAATAGTCGGCCTTTGGGCAAGCGTTTGGCAACGTAAGTGCGTACCAAGTAATCCGGATCGTTGGCCATTAACTCGAGTTGGGTTTCCGGCAGGCGGTCGGCCACCGTGACTCGCACTTCCCGGTCGCTGTCCTGGCTTAATTCCAGCAGCCATTCCACCGGCACACGATAAGCCAGTACTCGGCGCACGGCTTCGTCGGGGTCGGTCAGTAAGGGGCGCAAATGATTGGTGGGCAAATATTGGGCGGCAATTGCGCGCCGTTCCCAGAATGGGTCTTGGGTGTAATTTAACGCATAGACCGGATGCGCTTTGAAAAACCGGTCGATTTGCCGACCGCTTTCCGCGACCACGCAGCGGTCACCCGGCTTGCAGGTGCCTGTGGCGAGTAAGGTATCCCGGTAAGCGCAGTGGGAGCAGTCGGCCAACGGGGTTAGATCAAATTGATCTTGTTCTGCTAAGGATGAGGCCGACATCTAGGCGGCCTCCGCCAAGACCGGCAACAACTGCGGCGTGACTTGCGCCAGCCAGACTCTGATGCGCTCGTCGGTCAAATGCGGTTGGCCGCGTTGGTCTAGTACGAGGCCGACGAATTGATCGTCGATCACCGAGTCGGAATGTTCGAAGGTATAGCCTTCCGTGCTCCAGCGGCCGATCATCTCGGCGCCGAATCGGTAGAATACCCGGTAAAGTTGGATCAGGGAGCTGGCGAAGCGCGAGGCATAGCGTTCTTGATGGCCCAAGCCGAATAACGCGATCCGTTTGCCGGAGAGATCGACGCCATCCAGGGTCGGTACGAACTCCTGCCAGCTGCGCTCCTGGCATCCGGCTCCCAAACCGGGCAAGTCGCCTATGCCGTAGCTGGGAGTACCCAATATCAGCGCGTCGTATTGCAATAGTTCTTCGGGTTTAACCCGATTGATGTTTTTGGGCTTGTCGGCCAGCTCTTCGCCCAACAAACTGAAAATCTTTTTTGCCACTAGACGAGTGCTGCCGGTATCCGTTCCGAAAAAAATGCCGATTTTGCTCATAAATCACCTGTAATCGAGAGTGCTGGATAAGGCTTGTGCAGCCGTTTTAAGCTTCTCAGCAAATTTTGATCCAGATTTAAAATCAGTCTGCTTGTCTGATTTTTTTGTTTTAGATCAGTTAGATAGATATTTTTGCCGTATTTTCCGGTTGAGGTCTGTGCAGGCATGTCTACAATTGCAGGACGGTTGGGGTGATTTGTGACATAGCGGCGCGGATTGCCCGTTAGATTGAGGTTGGATTGTTAGCGTCAAAATGCAGCTCTCCAGCGAATGCACGAGGTCCCGTTATGTAGCAGTGACAGTATCTACGGCTATTGCAATAAGCCGGTTTCTTATAAAACGGGATGAGCTAAACGCCTGTTTTAGAGCAAGCTGATTAAGTGGTTATTCTCAATCCAGCCAAGCATATTCATTATCGTAAAAAATATTCAAGGACGCCTTATGGCAATTCTGCGCTGTAACAATTGTGCCTATTTACGTGAAGTGCCGAATGAACATGTGGGCAAAACGGTTAAATGCCCGGTTTGCGATCAAGCATCGGCAATTCACGATACCGTAGTTTTTGTGAAGAAACTGATCGATAAATACGGCGTGTTATTGGGTAAATATCGAGAATTAGAGCAGGCGGGGAGCCCCGTTGCGGATGTTTTGCGATCCGACACGCGCTTGCTTAAAGTCGAAGAGGTGGATTTGCATAATACTGCGGTGATGACCAATAGTATGCAATACAAGCCTATTATCAGCTGGTTTGAGCGTAAGAATGTTCAGGTCGAAGTAAATCATAATGCCTTGGATACGCAAGGTTTTTATGATGAAGTGGCGGTTGAGTTGGGCGATAACTTTCCGGTCTTGCAGGAGGTACTGGATAAAATTAGAAAAGCCCAAAGAAATAACTACGCATCGGTAGTTTTGAATTTAAACGATTACAGTCAAAATCAAATTAAAACGATTACCGGATTTTGTAAAAACCTGTACGAATTCTCGTTTGTTGCCAAGTATTTTTATAATAAAAATGAAAAGAGAGTCCATCTAACTTTACAGAGTATGTCGGCCATCGTCGGATTTTTTAATGGTGAATGGTTGGAGTGGTATGTGTTTATGAAATTGCTGAAACACTTCTACGAAAGTAAAGGACTTTTCTCTTGCTTAAGAAACTTTAATATTCAGTTTGCGAATGAAGATAAATATGAAGTGGATGTGTTTTTTCTAATTAATGGGCGTATACCGGTATTTATAGAGTGTAAATCCGGAGAATTTCGTTCCTTTATCGAAAAGTACTGCAAAATGCGGCGCAGACTGGATATCGCCAAGGAAAACTTTCTGTTACTGGTCTTGGGTGTTAGTGATGAGCAGGTGTTGGGGCTAACCAAAATGTACGATATTACCTTCGTCAATGAGACGGGGTTTATCAAACACATTGCCGGGCTGACGGTGCAATAATCAATACCGTTTTTAGCTTGTGGTAATTGAGTTATTTTTCCCTCTTTTGCTGTTATTTCCAGAATCTATGGTAGTATGAAAAAGCTTTGAGCAAGCAACCGGATTAAAATATACAGTCATAAATTTGTAATTTTAATGTGGTTTAAAAAAACACTTAAATATCAATTGATAGGATTTGTATGAACACAGTAAAAAAAACCTTGGCTTCATTTTTAGTGATCGCCGCAGCATTAGTTTCGACATCAGCTAATGCAAACAGCGCTGGCGACGCCAAAGTTCGTGCAGCCGGTGAAGCTACCGTTGCCAAAGTAGAGGAAGCTGTAAGTTTGCTGGAAAAAGGCGACAAAGAAGGCACTTTGAAAGCGCTGGGCGATGTTCGTCAGTCACAAAAAGAGTTCCGCTACGAGCAAACCGAGCGTTTGCGTCAAAGAGCTGGTGACAAACTGAAAGTTGCCCGCGATGAGATCGAAAAAGGCGACGCTAATGCCACTGCTAGTTTGAAAGCGACTCTGGATCTCTACAAAGAAATGATGAAAGTATATAGCGCCGCTCACTAAGGACGCATCTAATCAATCCAAGCTGGATTGATTAACGGCTGCCACCGAAAGACCTGTTTTCTCGGTGGCTCCCAACTAAATAACACTGTTTTCTCGATGTTTATGCCTATTTGGCACCCCGCAAACATCGACTTTTTAAAGCTTACAATCGGCAAACAATTTCTCAAATTCCTGAGCCGGTAATGGCTTTGCGAACAAATAGCCTTGTCCGAAATCGCAACCTGCCGCAGTAAGCAAATCCCGTTGGCTTGACGTTTCTATGCCTTCGGCAATCACTTTTATTCCCAGTTTGTGGGCCATCACGATGATTGCCTCGCATAAGGCCATGTCGTCGGAGCCTATCGCGAGATTGCGGACGAAGCTCTGATCTATCTTCAGGTAATCGATGTCGAACTTTTTCAGATAAGACAACGAGGAATAGCCGGTGCCGAAATCATCCAGCGACACCTGAATACCTGCGTCGCGGAACGACAACAGTTGCTCGGCCACGCTGCTATTGGCATCCAGTAACAGGCCTTCGGTAATTTCGATGACGACGCTTTGCCCGGAAAGACTCAGCGCCTCCAATGTGTCCAGCCAATCGCGATGACTGTCGCGTTCATTCCGAAACTGGACCGGCGACTTATTGATACTGATCTGGAATTTTTCGTGTATCGATTGCCGCCAGCGGCTGGTTTGTTCGGCGGCTTCCTGAAAAATCCAATTGCCTATACTGCTGATCAAACCGGTTTCTTCGGCAATCGGAATAAAATCCGCTGGGTTGATCAGGCCGCGTGTCGGATGTTGCCAGCGGATCAGTGCTTCCGCTTTCCGCACAGTATTGGTAGCCAGTTCGACGATGGGTTGGTAACACAGATAAAACTGCTGCCCCGCCAAGGCCAGTCGTAGGTCGTTGCTTAGCCGTAGCCGCGCCTGCGCGGATTCCTGCATGGTCGGGATGAAGAAACAATATTGATTCCGGCCCTGGCGCTTGGCGGCATACATTGCCTGGTCCGCATGCTTTAACAGAGATTTCAGGTTGTCGGCATCGTCCGGGTAAAAAGCGATGCCGATGCTGGTGGAAATATAGGCAATTTCGTTACCCAACTGAAAGCATTCAGTCATTTTTTGCAACAGGTTGCCGGCTATGCGCTCGGCGTTGCCGGGCTCACCGACATCGCTCAGGATCACAGTAAATTCGTCGCCGCCCAGGCGGGCTACGGTATCGGTCTCCCGCACGCTGGCCAAAATGCGTTGGGCGGCGATTTGCAGCAACTCGTCGCCCATGTCGTGTCCCAGGGTGTCGTTCACTTCCTTGAATAAGTCCAGATCGATAAACAACAGGGCCAGACGCTTATGTTCCCGGTGGGCTTTTTTGATGTCCTGGCTCAGCCGGTCGTAAAACATGCGCCGATTCGGCAATTGGGTTAATGGGTCGAAATTGGCTTGTTGCCAGATCACGCCTTCGGTTTTTTTCTTTTCGGTAATATCGGAAAATAAAGCCACCCGCCGCTGCATGGTCTGCTGAGCATCGAAGATGGTATTGACGGTTAACCACTTGGCATATATCTCGCCGTTCTTACGCTTGTCCCAAATTTCGCCCTGCCAACTGCCCTTGCTTTGAATGGCTTGCCACATGGCTTCGCTGTGGCTGCTGCTGTTTAGAATGTCTATGTGCTTACCGACTACTTCATCCGATTGGTAGCCGGTAATGGTGGTAAACGCGGCGTTGATTGTGAGGATGCGATCATCTGAGTCTGCCAACAACATGGCCTCGCTGCTGTTTTGATAAATCAGCGCGGCCTGTTGTAGGGCTTCTTCGATACGCTTACGTTCGGTAATGTCCCGGGCGATAGCCAAGTTATAGCCGACGTTGGCGTATTCGAAATAATTGGCCACCACTTCCACCGGAAATAGCCTGCCATCCTTGGTTTTGTGGATGGTTTCCAACTTATTCGAGCGCTTAATTTTCAGTTCCGCCCAATGCGCGGCCCAGACTTGCCGTGGAAAGCAAGGGTCTACATCAAATACGCTCAACCGCAACAGTTCTTGATGGCTATAGCCCAAAGCCTTGCAAGATTGGTTGTTGACGTAGATGAAGCTGGCATTCTCGGTAATCAAATAAGCGCTGTCGTGCATTTGATCCATGCCAAAGCTTAATTGGGCTAAGCGCCTGCGCGAGGTTTTTTGCTCGGTGATGTCCCGAAAACTCCAAACCCGGCCGGCCGGTTGGCCGTCCAGATATTGTGGTTGGCAATAGCTTTCGATAAAGCGGCCGTCTTTAAATTCCAGTTCGCTGGCGTAGCGTTGCTTGGGGTATTTATAAATCTCTTTGATGCGGTTTAGGAAGGTGGTTCGATTTTTTAGGAGTTTCAGGGCATAAGTCAGCGATTTTTCGTCGTCGCCGATCTTTAAAGAACCTGCCGGGATGCCCCAAAGCCGCATGAATTGAGGATTGAAGGTGGCGATTTTGCCGAACAGATCGACTACCAATATAGCGTCGGTGCTGGAGTCGAGCGCGGCTTGAAGGATTGATAGCGATTTTTGCAAACTGGCTTGTTTCTGCTTGGATTGGACCATGACTCGGCTACACGTGCTAGCACGTAACTCTAGCAAAGGCTTATTTAAAAGGTTGTTTTATAAGCCTAGCCGATTCCGACAGTGCCGTACCTTTTTATATGGATCAATACCAAATGCTTATTGACCGGCAAAGTAATGCATCGCCCCCAGCAAGGGGGTGCGCGGATTCAAAGCCAACTTAACCGACAATTTGGCGAGCATGGGTTGAAACCGGCCCTTGGCGACAAAAGCCTGGATAAATTCCCCGGATTCCAAAGCCGATCTGATTTTCGGGCCGATACCGCCGCCGATGAATACGCCGCCGGTAGCGAAGGCTTTTAAGGCCAAGTTACCTGCTTCGGCGCCGTAAAGTTCCGCAAACAAGCGCACGGTTTCACGGCACAAGGGGTCTTCTCCGTCCACGCCCAGGCGGGAAATCAACGCATTACGATCCACACCGCGCGCTTCGGCTGCCGGAGGCACTGCCGGGCAGGGCGGGGCAAAGCGGATGTGCGCCAGAAAATCGTAGATATTGCTGAAGCCGATACCGGACAACACCCGTTCGCAGCTGACATGAGCAGGATAACGGTCGCGCAGATAAGTCAAAAGTTGGTCTTGTTGCGGGTTTTGCGGCGCAAAATCGCAATGACCGCCTTCGGTGGCGATGGGGTGATACTGGTTGCCGTCCCAATGCAGCATCGCTTCGCCGAGACCGGTGCCGGCGGCGATTACGGCGATGTTGCCGGTTTGCGGTTCGGCATTGGGGTTGAGTTCGATGAAGTCCTGGTCTTGCAGATGCAGCATGCCAATCGCCATCGCTTCCAGATCGTTCAACAATTTCACGCGTTCGGTGCTCAAGCGGAGTTTGAGCTGTTCGCCGTCCACCAGCCAGGGCAAATTCGTCGTCTGGCAGCGTTGATTGACCACCGGGCCGGCGATGCCGAAACAGGCTGACGACACTATTGGCTTGTCGCTCAGAAACAGATCCAGAATTTCCTCAAACGTTTGAAACTCGCCGCTGGCAAAGGTTTGTTCTTGTAAACAGCTCAGCGTGCCGTCGGCTTGTCTGTCGAGTAAGGCCAGAACCGTTTTGGTTCCGCCAATGTCGCCGGCTAGAATCATATGCGTCCTCATGAGGTTGGGGTGGCGTTGTTGAGCAAGTGGATCAAGGCATCGAGTATCGCGTTGGCCAGTGCATGCGGCGGCAGCTGGTAAAACGCTTGCCAAGCCAGCGATACGCATTCTTCGTAATGATCGCGGTATTGCGGATGCTGCTGTAGCCAGCTGATTCTGACCGCATGGCCGATCAAAATATCCGTGACCAAGGTGTCGTCAATGTATAGATCCGGATAATCGCGGACGATGGATGCCAGTGCGCGTAAGGCTTCGACGCTCAATTGCCGGTAAACCGGCGCCTGAATTTTATTCAGAATATGGTTGATATGCAGCCTGAAGCTTTGTTCGCCGGCGGTCATTTGCGCCAGCATGATCTCGCTGTCGATCCGGCGTTTGCTATTGTATTTTTCACCAACCATCAGGCCTTTGCAATGATGCAGCAAGTCCCAGACCCCGGCGAAGAAGGCTTCGTTCTCACGGCCGACGCTGCCTTGCTGTTCGCGCCAGGCATACCAATCGTCGGCATCGCCGCGGTCTTTTGGGTTCATCGATTCAGGGAAACGCGCTGCGGTTAAATCGCGATGCGGACCTTCGCAGTGCAGGGTTTCGACTTGGCCGAGCTGGTTTTCACTGTTGTTGTAATCTTCCAGGGTCTCTTGCAATAAGTCCGCGACTTGATGCGGCGGCAGGGACAAAATATCGCTAAACGCCTGATCCAGCGAGCTGCTGCTCAGACGCTTTTGTCGGGCGATAATCAATTGCAGAATGTGGCCGACCCGGATCGTGTGCATGTCGGCGAACAGTTCCGGCTTTAACTTGATCAGCATGCCCAGGTAGATAATCAATTCCTGCACGATGATCTGCTGGCTACTGTCGTTGGGGTTAAAGGTGCGGATGGTGTCCAGGATTTGCCAGGAATCGGTCGGACGACGCAAGGTGGCTTTGCCGCTGTAGGCGCGGCCCACGGTCAAGCCATGCTGGCGCACCAGTATCTCGGTGGCGGCCTGTTCCAGGTTGATGTCATATTTGCCCAGTAAGCTGGCGCAGCGACGTACCACATTCCAGGCGTGGCGGTCGCCGGCTCGGACATAGACTTCTTCCAACAAGTCGCGCACCCGTCCCGGCTGGTTATCATCGTTGCGTAAGCCGGTGTCGTAATCAAGCCCGTGACGTTGGCAGAGTAAGGTGAGGGCTTCCAGCTGGGCATAGAGGTTGGGGTTATTGCGCAACTGTTCCACTAGTTGGTTGTCGTCACCGATTTCCCACTCGGTCAATACGAAGCTATCCAGCGCTTGCGAGGCTTGGTTGTTGTGGGCCAGCAAATTGGCGAAGGGGCGTTCGACTTCTTCCCAACTGGCTTCCGAGAAACTAAAACCGTGCAGGTTGCCGATTTTTTCGTGGCTGGCGGTTTGGACAAAATCGGTTAATAGCCCGAGCTTAACCGGCGTGCCTTGCACATTGCCCTGGCTGAGTTGTTCGATAAAGCCCAGCAACACTTGCCGGTCTTCATTGCCGAGCATGTTGTGCTTGATATTGATGACCAATAGAGGCTGAGCGGGGTTGTCCCAGTGGCGGATGATGTAGGCCAGTTCGGTACGCAACCGTTGAATCAGCAACTGGTTGTCCATCGCAATGTAGAATCCTTTTTGGTTCATAAATTGCGGTAAAAACAATAAAGGTTCGCCTGCAAGCACGTAAAGCTTGGAGGTGGCTAGCGTGCGTAGTTGCCTTAAGGGCCGACCAGTGAGTCCAATACGGTCGTTGCGGCCCACTTGGGTGTAAGCAGCGGCTAATTCGCTGGCGTCTCGCACTTGGATCGGCGCGATTTCAGTTAAAGTTTGCGACGGAATACCGCGCTCGCGCAATTCGGCCTGGACTTGTTCATCTTCCGCCAGCAAGGCGATCTGCAAAGTAGAGTTGGGGTATAAGCGGGTGGATTTGTAGCGCCCCAGCGGGTCGATGTCGTCCACGCCGATCAAGCCGTCTTGCAATAATCCGCCCAGGATATACAGACTCTGCGCCCAGACCAGCGGCACGTTTTCGTTGGGGACGCGAGTTTGGCTATGCGGATGGCGCTTTTCGGCGCTGATGGCGCTTTCCGGCACGATGTAAAGTTCCGGCAGCAACCATTGGCCGTTTTGTTCCACCAGCAGGTCTTCCAGGCGGCGGCGATAATCGCCAACCCCTTCAGTATCGCCGGCAAACAGCTTATTCAGTAATAAGTAGCAGAAAAACAGCGGCCATTCGCATTCGATGTCCATGAACTGTTTTAATTCATGCGGTTCGTAATGCAGACGCTGATGGTCTTCGATCACGGTTTGATGACCGTCCAGCAGGAAACGTTTGCAACCGTAGCGGCCTTGCAGTTTGTCGACAATCAAAGCCTCGGTGCGTTCGCGTAGCGCTTTATTGTCTACCGCGAAGGCCGGAAAGCCGGTAACGCTGAGCACCGCCGAATCGACTTCCTTGGAGATGGATTCGCGCGGCAGCAGAGCTTCCAAGGTGATGCGGGTGCGGGCGATGTCGTCGCTGATCACGTGGATGATCGCAGTTTGCCCGCCGTCCTTGCCGAACAAATTGCAGCCTGACATGGCTTCCAGCGCGGCCTTGGCCATGCCTATCGAGCTGGCATTCAATTCCGCCAGACCGTGATTCATTTTATTGCCGCGTTCCCAGATGCCATAGTCTGGCGTGCGATAAGCCCGGCTGACGTAATGCACCAGGTTTTGCACGAAATTGACTTCGTCGATGCTGAACACAATCCGCAAGCCCGAGGCGGTCATTTGCGCCAGCATCAGCAGGAACAAGGAGGTCGCGTCCAGTTGCAAATGGCCCCATTCGCTGTCGCCCACCACCACTTCGCCGCTAGTGGTTTTGTATTTGGCGTGCAGCGAGTCCAGTGGGTCCTGGCTGTGTTTGAATTTTTCCACCTTTGCCGCTTGCCGCATCATCGCCGTCAACAGACCGCGCATCAGTTTGACGACGCTTTGTTCCAGTAAATAGGTGCGTTCCTGCTGGCCCTCCACTTTGCGGTAAGCCAGTCCCAGGCCCCAGGCCGCCAAAATGCTGTAGACATTGTCCCGCACCCAGGCGTCGGTGTAATTGCCGTGTGTGGTGACGGCGGTACTGGCCGGTAGCAGGCCACTTATCCAATCCTGGCGTTTCAGGATAATATCTTGAACTTGCTGATAATACTGGTCGAGCGTCTCGGTTTGACTGGTCGGCATCATGTATTTAATGGATTGTGAGGTGGCGTTTAAAGAATTGGGCACTCAAGCCTTGGGCAAGGTAACTCCGGTTTGGCCTTGATACTTGCCGCCGCGATCTCTATAAGAGGTTTCGCAGACTTCGTCGCCGCCGAAAAACAGCATCTGGGCGACGCCTTCGTTGGCGTAGATTTTGGCTGGTAGCGGGGTGGTGTTGGAAAACTCCAACGTCACATGGCCTTCCCACTCCGGTTCCAGCGGGGTGACGTTGACGATAATGCCGCAGCGGGCATAGGTCGATTTACCCAGACAGATGACGAGCACATCGCGCGGAATCCGGAAAAACTCCACGGTGCGTGCCAAGGCAAACGAGTTGGGCGGAATAATGCAGACATCGGATTTCACATCGACGAAGCTGCCTTCGTCAAAATCTTTCGGATCGACGATGGTGGAATTGATGTTGGTGAAGATTTTAAATTCGTTGGAGCAACGTACGTCGTAGCCGTAACTGGAGGTGCCGTAAGAAATGATGCGGCCTTGCGCGGATTCACGGACTTGCCCGGCCTGAAACGGCTCAATCATGCCGTGTTGCTCGGCCATGCGGCGAATCCATTGGTCTGATTTTATGCTCATGTTGCTGGTTGGGTAGGGAAAAATAACAGAGCGTTCAAAATAGCATATTAGGGCGGAAAAATCGCTAGTTGCCTTGCTGAAAGGGGCTAATTTGTTGAGGTCTGGCGCTTGCTTGTTTTCGGTTACAGTGCGACAAACAATCTCGGGTAGGTCACGGTGTCGCGAATGCGGTTACGTAACAAGCTTAAAGTGTCAGGGAACGCTGCCGCACACCCTGACCTAGGCCAACCAGCTTGTTCTTATAAATTAGAAAAACTTATTTACAAAATAAGACGACCGGTCGCATAATAAGGCCCATGACGAAGTTAGCACCCAAACAGCTGAAAAAAGACAAGCTCCTGGAGCAGGGCGTCAGCTTGCTGCTGGAAAAAGGCTATCACGCCACCGGCTTGAAAGAGATCCTGGATACCGTGCAAATTCCCAAGGGCTCGTTTTACGCCTATTTCGAAAGCAAGGAACGCTTCGCGGCGGAAGCAATTCATCACTACATCGAGCCGTTTATTGTGCGTTTATCCGGCCATTTGCAAGACCCGGAAACGGACGGCTTGGCGGCGTTGAAGGCTTACTATTTGGGGTTGATAGCCGAGGTGGCGCAAACCGGTTTCAAGGGCGGTTGCCTGTTGGGAAACTTGATGGGCGAGATTGGCGATACTAGTCCCTTATGTCGCGATGCTTTATTGGATGCGGTTGGTCGCTACAGTGCCTTGCAGCAAGCGGCGTTGGAGCGCGGACAAAGACAAGGTTCAGTAAGGCTGGATCGCTCAGCGAAAAGCATGGCGGATTTGATGTTGAACGGCTGGCAGGGCGCGCTGTTAAGGATGAAAGTTGAGCAATCGGTAGAGCCGTTGCAGGCGGTTTGTCGGGATTTGTTGGATGATTATTTTAGGGTGTGAATAGATACAGTTTTCTGAAAACTGTCATGAACCATATTGCTTTTGGATGAGTTATTTGAAAATCCTATTTATCCTGATTCCACTGTGTTTTTGTTTAGGAGGATGTTCCGAGCAATCAGAGACAACCTCCTCAAAGAAGTCAGAACGGCCTGTTGTTGAACTTGTTGAAAAGCCAGAAGCGTTGGCAGCTGTTGTTTCAGAGAACCCAGTAGAGCCTCCCAAAAAGTCGGAAGCGATTCCTACAGAGCTCGCGGTCGACAATGCGGTAGCATTGATTTCCGAACTTCCCGAAATCAAAGCGTGGTCGGACTATATCGAACAAAAATCGCAAGGTAAGGTGCATGCGGCATTATTAACCCCAACTAAAGAGCCACAAGACATAGATGGAAAGCAATATTGGCCGGTTGATTTCTTTGAGAGTCAAGACACTCATATGCATCGTTGGGAGTCGTTTTGGGTGCGCATTGATGGAAAGGAAATATTGGTAGATGATTTGGCCGACGGTCTGATTAGCTTGCAGAACTGGCGAGATCAAAAGAAGCCGTTGGAACGAATACAATCTTAAAGAACCTTAGACATGCTAGACGCCGGAATCGCAACTTTTAAAGAGGTAACAACTGTGGACATTCCACCTGAGCAACGAATTATGAACAACGATCCTAAACGCATCATCGACGATGCGATGCAATTAGAACCCGCTATCCGCGCCTTCATTGCTGAAACGCTGTTGGAATCACTGGATTTTGAGGAAGACTTTCCAGTATCAGCCTCATGGCAGGCAGAAATTCAGCGTCGTTGTGCCGCCATTAATAACGGAACGGCTCGACTCGTCGATCACGAATCAGCGATGGCTCAATTGCGCGCAAGCCTTGCCTAATGCGGGTTATTTGGAATGATGAGGCATTGACCGAAGCGAATGCAGCTACCTTGTATTATCGGGAAAAACAAGCGGAGTTGGGGCAGCGTTTTGTCGATGCTATCGAGGACGCGGCAGCAAAAATCGCTCACCGACCATTGCTGTATCGCAAATTAGCGGGCGATGTTCGCAAATGCAAACTACCTCACTTCCCTTTCGGCATTGTTTACAGCGTTCGAGAGGATGCGATATACATCCTCGCCGTGATGCATATGCGACAAGAACCGGGTTATTGGAAGAATAGGATTAAATCGTAACTCTGACGCGAGAATTGCGTAGGCTGGGGTGAATGAAATGAAACCCAGCATTGACAAATGCTCAGCTGGGTTTCACTGCGTGGTCTTCGGCTCGCTTTCGCTCTACCCAGCCTACGAATCGAAATAACCGCTGCCCACCCGGCAGCATTTTTTAACGCCGGTAAATTAGACGACCGGTCATTTATTAGGAGGCCATCATGCCCAAATACATTATCGAACGCGAGATTCCCGGTGCCGGGCAGTTGACGCAAGCCGAACTGCAAGGCATTTCCCAAAAATCCTGTGGCGTACTGCGCGACATGGGGCCGCGCATCCAATGGCTGCAAAGCTATGTCACCGGCGACAAGGTGTATTGCATCTATATCGCCGACAACGAACAAGCGATTCGTGAACACGCCGAGCAAGGTGGTTTTCCGGCCAATCGCATCGAACAAATTACCACCATCATTGACCCGAGCACGGGCGATTGATATACCAAACCTCTGTAGGATGTGCTGAACGCAGTGAAGCGCATCGATCGCGAATGATGCGCCTCCTCACGTCGGCACATCCTATGGGCGAAACCACAATAAAAACACTCGGGGGAGAAACTCATGACATTTAAACTAAGCACCTTTACCGCCGCGCTAATGCTCGGCACCGCCAGCATGTCCGCCAACGCCGACGAAACCTGCGCCTCGCCGTACATGGCGAAAATCACCGGCCAGGAAGATTTTGTGTACATCTGGACCTTGGGCGCGGAAGGCGTTGGCGACGAGCAGGACAAACTGGTCACCGTTGACGTCAATCCCAAATCCAAACAATACGGCAAGGTGATCGGCAGCTTGTCGGTGGGTGGTCGTAACGAAGCTCACCATTCCGACTTTACCGACGACCGTAAATTTCTGTGGGCCGGTGGTCTCGATACCAACAAGATTTTCATCTTCGACGTGGCCACCGATCCAGCCAAACCCAAGCTCAGCAAAACTATCACCGATTTCGTCGCCAAGAGCGGCGGCGTGGTTGGCCCGCACAGCTTGTACGCCTTGCCGGGCCGGATGATCATCACCGGCTTGTCCAATAACAAAGATCACGGCGGCCGCACCGCGATTGTGGAATACAGCAACGCCGGCGATTACATCGCCACTTACTGGCTGCCGACCGACAGCAATCTGGAAGGGGCGATCAAATCCGGCAAATACGCCGACGGCTATAACTACGACGTGCGGGTACTGCCGCGTAAAAATTTGATGCTGACTTCCTCGTTCACCGGTTGGTCGAACTATATGATGGACTTCGGCAAGATGTTGGCCGATCCGGAAGCGATGAAACGCTTCGGCAACACCGTGGTGCAATGGGATTTACACAGTCGCCAGCCGAAGAAAGTCTTCGACGTACCCGGCGCGCCCCTGGAAATCCGCTGCGCCTGGGCGGAAGATCATAACTACTGCTTCACTAGCACCGCGTTGACTTCCAAAATCTGGCTGATTCATCAAGACGACAAAGGTGAATGGCAAGCCAAGGATGTCGCGGACATCGGCGAACCGGCCAAAATCCCGCTGCCGGTGGACATTTCCATCTCCAGCGACGACAAAACCTTGTGGGTCAACACCTTCATGGACGGCAAGACCCGTCGCTTTGACATCAGCGACCCGTTCCACCCCAAACAAGTGTTCGAGCAAAAAATCGGCGCGCAAGTGAATATGGTGTCCTCCAGCTGGGACGGGAAACGCTTGTATTACACCTCGTCGCTGCTGGCGAACTGGGATAAGAAAGGCGCGGACAACGAGCAATTTTTCAAAGCCTATAGTTGGGATGGTAGCAAGTTGACCGAGCAGTTCTCGATTGATTTCACCAAAGAGAAGCTGGGTAGGGCGCATCAAATGCGGTTTGGGGCGTATGCTTTATATGGCAAAGCGCCGAAATAGACGCTTTGGTTTTTGGGAGACGCAAGATTTTGCGTCTCTAAATTAAGCTGCCCGCAACATGAAATCTACATGTACAGCATCGTATGGAAAAATCACTTTGCCGCCATCTGTTTTATCCAGTAGGCCGCAATTCAGCAGGGCGGTCACATCACCATGCACCGCCTTGACATCGCGACCCAAGCGGCGTGCCACTTCACGGACCGTTAATTCGCCGGCGCCGGTCATGGTTTTCAACAGCTGCCAGCGTTTTACGGTTAGGGTTTTCCAGAGCTGCTCTTCGGATGAGAAACCGATAAACGCGCCTTGTGGCCGTCCGCTTTCCCAGGAAGCCAGAAATTGTTCGGTTGCCGTCTCGCGGCTGGTGATACCAATCGTTACTTCATTCATGTTGCGCACTCCACAGATCTACATCGGGCCAAAAATCGGCCAATAGGCGGCGAGGTGACTCAAACTGGTATAAGGTTTCAGTATCAGCACCCGTGTGTTTATGATCGCCTTTGCCCGCTTCATTGTTGTAACGCAACACACAGTCGCCGTTGACGACAAACGCCAGCCGGTATTTGAAAGCATGAGTACTTCCCGGAACAGGCGTTGGTAGTTGCCACAATACCAACTCGGCGAAACGATTGTCGTCGAGTATTACGCGCTGTTTGAGCAGTAATTCCGCTTTCCTGTTGGAGATAATAACAACAGGGCGGGCGGAGTGCCAACTTGGGGGTTATCGATATAGTGTCGCTGGTGCGACGGCTGGTTTAGTTGTCGGTTCTCGCACCGACAGGCGAGGTACTTTCTTTTGCTCCGCCAAAAGAAAGTACCCAAAGAAAAGGCGGCCCGGACGCCGCTTGTTTCCTGCGCTCCGAAGCTTTTATCGAGGGTCGGCAGAAGGGGTTTCCCAGCCCCTCCGCCGACGTGCGGCATCCCTGCCGCACCCCTTCGGGCTATTCTCGATAAAAGCTCCGGTGCTCGGCGCGGCATACGGGAAAACTCCTTCCCAAGTATTTACAGTGTGCATTAATGAATGACGTGCCTCACTTTGTTTCAACATTTCCAGGATGCTTGAACTTGTTGCTTGGACATTGACTATGATTAAAAAAAATAAAGTAATCTGAGAAAGCCTATGGAACGACTATTTCGCGTGCTTGAAAAAATTAACAGCATCTTGTTACTGCTTGTCTTTGTTGGGGTAGGCATTCTCGTCGGTGGGGTGTCGTTATTTAATAACGACCTGCAGCAAAATCGAGGAACTATAAAAGTTCCATCTGGGGAATCAGCCTCCAGAGACAAAATACTTCTTCGCCTTGATCGGGTTCAAAACATTATCGGTGCAAATGCCCAAATGGTGTCGTTGACTGCTGAGAGAGAATCAGGAGGTTTTTCCTCAGGTGGCTACAACAGTTCTGAAACAAGGAATATCCTTTTTTTGATGGGATCGGACAAAACGGCACGATGGTTGTTTCCTAAGCAAAGCAATGTAGTGCTGACTACTGAGCAATTACGAGAGGAATTTAAGGATGCACGAGATAATCCCACTAGAGCATTATATTTCGAGTATGTAACTCTGGACACAAATGCAGACGGAAAGCTTTCGTCTAAAGACTTATCCAGCATCGGTATTTCTAATCCTCAAGGTTTAGCTTTTATTGAAATGTTAACCGGAGTATCTCGGGTGCTTTCACATCAGCTGCTTGATAGCCAGCGTCTTTCAATCGTCTATCAGTCTGGAAACGTAGTAAGGCACGCAATCATTTCTATCGTAACCATGAAAATAGACAAAGACCAGGAGCTGATTCGTTTACCGGATGAGCTTTAAGCAAGTAGCGTCGATGAAGCACATCGTTCGCGATAGTAAATTTCGATATTCCGGGATGGTTTTCTTACCGTATGCCGCGCCCGAGCACCGGAGCTTTTGAACGGATCAGCCCGCAGGGGTGCGGCATGGATGCCGCACGTTGCCGAAGGGGCAGGAAGCCCCTTTCGGCAACCCCGTTCAAAAGCTTCGGAGCGCAGGGAACAAGCGGCATCCGGGTGGCTTTTTCTTTGGATACTTTCTTTTGGCCAAGCAAAAGAAAGTATCGCGGTTGTCGGTCCGCGAACCGACATTAACACAAGCTGTCGCGACAGCGACACCAAATCCCAAAAGTAAACAGCATCCATGAAAATTCTCTATCGCCCCAGTCTACTTTATCTGAAAGCCGACGCCGGAGCGTCCGCCGCAGCATTCCCGCGCTGGAGCATGGGAACGATAGGATTCGGTATTCTCTGTTTACTGACAAACACAGCCGTTCTTGCCGAAGAGCAAAATCAAAAGCCCTTAGCCCCCGGCTACACCGCCCTACCTTTCGAACCGGCAAAACCCGGCACCTACACCCTGCCAGTCATCAATCCAGCCGCCAACGGCAAAGTATTAACCACCAACAACCAGCCCAAAAAACTCCACGACTTGATGGGCGACAAAATCGTCATACTCAGCTTCATCTACGCCGCCTGCAGCGATGTCAACGGCTGTCCGCTGGCCACGCAGGTGTTGCACAAAATCAGCCGGCAATTGCAAAAACAGCCGGAATTGGCCGACAAACTCAGATTACTAACGCTCAGCTTCAACCCCACGCAAGACACGCCGGAAATTATGCGCCATTACGGCGAGGGCTTTAAAACCGGAGATTTTGATTGGCAGTTTCTGACTACGCGCGACGAGGCCGCTTTGCAGCCGATTCTGGATGGTTATCAGCAAAACGTGCAAAAAGTCTACGACGACAAAGGCAAATTCACCGGCACGTTTTCGCATTTGCTGCGGGTGTATTTGATCGATAAAGACAAGAACGTTCGCAATATTTATAGCGTGGATTTTCTGCATGCCGACACCCTGATCAACGATGTCAAAACCTTGCTGGCCGATGCCAAACCGCAAGCCGCGCCGCTACCGGCACAGGCTGAAATGTTGTTTCAGCCCGGCGACAATAAGCAAAACTACCAACAAGCCGATTACCAAACTCGCTCCTTAGCGCTGGCCCAGCGTCTGGGGCAGCCGGCTAACTTGCTGGCGTTTGCGGAACAGCCGCCGCTGGGTTTACCGAAATTGCCCGTGCCCAAAGACAATCCGCTCACGCCTGCCAAGATCTCGCTGGGCCGCAAGCTGTTTTTCGACCGGCGCCTGTCGCTGAACAACACGTTTTCCTGCGCGATCTGCCATATCCCGGAGCAGGGGTTTAGCAACAACGAAATGACCACTGCGGTGGGGATTGAGGGGCGTAGCGTTCGGCGTAACAGTCCGACCTTGTATAACGTCGGTTATGCGCAATTACTATTTCACGATGGCCGTGAGAATAGCCTGGAACAACAAGCCTGGGGGCCGCTGCTGGCGCATAATGAAATGGCGAACCCGTCGATTGGTTATCTGGTGGATAAGCTAAAAGCGAGTGCCGACTATCGCGGGCTGTTCGAAAAAGCCTTCAACAAAGGGCCGACTATGGAAACCATCGGTCAGGCCCTGGCCAGCTATCAGCGCACTTTGAATGCGGCCGATTCGCCGTTCGACCGTTGGTATTTCGGCAAACAAAAAGCGGCGCTCAGCGAGGCGGGGCAGCGCGGATTTGCCTTATTCACCGGCAAAGCCGGTTGCAGTGCTTGCCATAGCATCGGTGAAAAATCCGCCTTATTTACCGATCAAAAACGCCATAACACTGGTATCGGCTATACCGAGTCCATGCAAAAAGTTTCGGAAAAGCAAAGAGTGCAAGTCGCGCCTGGCGTGTTTGTGGATGTAAACAGCGACAACTTGAAAGGTTTGAATACGGAGAAACCGGGCGATCTGGGCTATTACGAGATCAGTCAAAATCCCGCCGACCGCTGGGCTTACAAAACCCCGTCGCTGCGTAATGTCGCGCTCAGTGCGCCCTACATGCATAACGGTTCCTTGCCGACTTTGGCTGAGGTGGTGAAGTTTTACAATCAAGGCGGCGTGGCCAACGAAAATTTATCGCCCTTGCTCAAACCGCTGGGCTTGTCCGAGCAGGAAAGCGCCGACCTGGTAGAGTTTTTAAAAGCGCTGACCGGTGCCAATGTCGGCACCTTGATTTCCGATGCTTTTGCTGCGCCGGTCGGCGATAGCGGAACGGCGGCGCAGCCGATACCGGACGGCGGTAAAGGTCGATAGCCGCCGGGTTGACCGGTTTTTTGTCACAAAATGGTAATATGACGCTGATAACTTAGCAGGATCATTGGACCTTTAGACTAAACATGCTTATGTCGAACTTGAAAATCCTGGTCGTGGAAGACGAAGACGCTATCCGGGAGATGCTGGTCATGGTGCTGGAGCAGGCCAATTTATCTGTGATCGCTGTTGGCAGTGCCGAGCAGGCAAGGGAGAGTCTGGCCGATAACATGGTGGATTTAATTATCTTGGACTGGATGCTGCCGGGAATCAGCGGCGTGGAATTGGCCAGACGCCTGAAAAACGAACCGGGTTACAAAGAATTGCCTATCATTTTGCTCACCGCGCGCGGCGAAGAAGAGGACAAGATTCGCGGTTTGGAAATTGGCGCGGACGATTATGTGACCAAGCCTTTTTCGCCGAAAGAACTCATCGCCCGGATCAAGGCCGTGATGCGCCGGAGCGGTAAGTTGTCGGAATCCGGTCAGCTCAGCGTTGGCGACCTGACCCTGGATGCCGAGCAGCATAAGCTGACCATCGCCGGCCGCAGTCTGGAAGTCAGTCCTACCGAGTTTAGATTGATGCAATTTTTTATGACCAATCCCGACAAGGTCTACAGTCGCACCCACTTGCTGGATCAGGTCTGGGGGCGTAGCGTGTACATTGAGGAACGAACTGTGGATGTGCATATTCGCCGCTTGCGCAAAATTCTGGCCGAATATGGCCGCGAGGAACTGATTCAGACCGTACGCGGATTTGGTTACCGCTTTTCGATGGCAAACTGATTTTTCATGCAGCGTTGGCAGCGGGAAATAAATATTGCGATTGCGTTACTGATACCGGCTTTGGTGCTGAGTTTTTTTGTCGGGCACTTCAGCCATTTTTTGTTGGCGATTACGCTATTTCTATATATCAGGCAGACCATCAGCGTCAACAAGCTGGAACGTTGGCTCAGTCAGGGCGGGGTCGGCGAGCGGCCCGATTTTAAAGGCATCTGGGGCGACATCTACTATCACCTGTATAAAATCCGCAAAAGTCAGAAACGCCGCAAGAAAAAGCTCGGCAAGATGCTGGAGAGTTTTCGCAAATCCACCAGTGCCTTACCCGATGCGATTGTGGTGTTGGGCGCGTATGGCGAGATAGAGTGGAGCAATAAGGTCGCCCACGATTTTTTGGGGCTGAAACGATCCGATAATGGCCAACGGATTCCTAATCTGGTGCGGCATCCGCTGTTTATTCAGTATCTAAAAGATCAGGATTACCAAAACAAGATCTGCATTCCATCGCCGATCAACGAAAACATGATTTTGCAAATCGGTATTTTCCCTTACGGTGCCGGCTTACGTTTGTTGATGGCACAGGATGTCACCCATCTGAAAAATATTGAACGGATGCGTACCGACTTTGTGGCCAATGTGTCGCACGAGTTACGCACGCCGATTACCGTGTTGCGCGGTTATCTCGAGACCTTGCAAGAACTTGACGACGGTACCGGTCCTTACGCGCGCTCGTTTCAAAACATGGCGGCGCAAACCGAACGCATGCAGGCATTGATAGACGATTTGCTGCTGCTGGCGCGCCTGGAAAGCAAAACTAAAAAGTTCGAATGCGTCAATGTTCCGGAGTTGCTCGGGCAGGTTTGCCGGGAAAGCGATCTGCTGGAACGGGACGAGCGCCGGGTCGAGCTGGTTTTGGATAGCCGAGCCAATGTACGTGGCGATATGGAGGAACTGCGCAGCGCTTTCAGCAATCTGTTGGTCAATGCCATGAAATATTCGCAGCCTAGCTCACCGGTTAAAGTGAGTTGGCGGGCCAAGCCCGACGGCAGCGTTTATTTTGAAGTGGAAGACTTTGGCGACGGAATCTCTAGTGTGGATATTCCCAGGATTACCGAGCGCTTTTACCGCGCGGAAATTAAACGCAATCAAAAAATCCCCGGCACCGGTTTGGGGTTGGCCATCGTCAAACATGTCTTGGTCAGGCATGATGCCAAGCTGGACATTGAAAGCCAACTGGGCAAAGGCAGTAAATTCCGCTGTGTGTTTCCGCGGCAGCGCGTGTGTTGAGGCGTGGCTGAATCGCGGTTAAAACGTGGCCGGCGGATTGGCGAATCGGTAAGTTTGCGAGGCGGATTTTTTGGCGGCATCCATGGCCGCTTGCTTCAGCGCTTCGGTATTGTCGGCATCATAAGGGCAGATGGCGATACCGATACGGCAATTGAGTTGGGCTGTGTCGTGTTCCAGCACAAACGGTTCGGAGAGTTTTTCGATAATTATTTTAGCGATGCGCTCCACGCTGTCGATTTTTTCCAGTTCGGTGAGGATAATCGCAAATTCCGCACCATCCATTCGTGCTACTAAATCGGTTTCCCGGACATTAGCCAGCACCCGTTGCGCGGCTTCCTGCAAGATGCTGTCGCCTTGCGCATAACCGAAGCGCTCGTTAATGTCTTTGAAGTGCTCGATGTCTACCACCAGCAAGGCCAAAAACCAGCCGCCGCGCTGCGCTTTTTTAATATCTTGTTCCAGTCTGTCGTAAAACAGGCGGCGGTTACCAATACCCGTGAGCGGATCTAAATTAACCTGTTTCCACAGTTGTTCTTCTCCGAGCTTACGTTGGGTAATGTCGAAAAACAGGCCGATGCGCTTTAGCGGGATACCGTTGCCGTCGAAAATGGTGTTGATGTTGAGCTGCTCGACATAGAGTTCGCCGTTTTTACGTCTATTCCAGATTTCGCCCTGCCACTTCCCTTTGGTATTGATAGTTTGCCACATGGCTTGAAAAAAACTATCGTCATGCCGGCCAGAGCTCAGAATCCGGGCGTTCTTGCCGATTATGTCTTCGGCGGAATAACCGGTAATGCGGCTGAATGCCGGGTTAATCGATACGATAGTGGCATCCGCTTCGGTGATCATCATCGCTTCGCTGCAATTTTGGTAAAACAACATGCCCAATTGCCGATCTTCTTCAGCCAATTTGTATGCCGTGATGTCTTGCAGAATACCGGTCATACGCGGGCTATTGCCGAGTTGGTGGCAACCGGAGCCGCGAATCCAGCGGATTGCGCCGTCGATGCGGCGAATGCGGCATTCGAAATCCCAATTGCTGTGCGTGGTGCGAGCAAGCTGGAAGCCGGCATTGACCATGTCGCGATGCTCCGGTGTGACATGGCCGAGAAAAGTATGATAGGTCCAATGCGGCAGCAGATGGCTGTAGCCGAAGATTTGGTCGTGTATGTCTGTGCGTTGCACCGAATAATCTTGTAAGTCCAGGTCCCAGGCGCCGGTATCGATGGTTTCCAATGCAAAACTCAAGCGGGCTTCACTTTGTTGCAAGGCCTGGTTGATTTGTTGTTGATGGAATAAAGTCAGGGCTAGCGGTATGCCCACACTTGCGAGGATGAACAGGTAAAACCAGATGTTTAGCAGGCCGCTTTGCAGGTGTGTGGTGGCGAATGCGCCCAACTGATGCTGCAAACCCCACAGGGATTGAATGGCGGTCATTGTCACCAAAAGCAACACGCCGTGACGGCCGAATCTGACCGCTGCCCAAACCACAAACAGGAAGGCCCAATAAGTTTCGCCGTAAGCGCTCAGCAGGTTGGGAAACCAGCTTAAAAACACCGCTTGGCCGCTCAAAAAACTCGTTGCTATGAAGGCCAGCGTTTCCAACGCGCGTTTGGGGGCAAACCAGTCTTTCGGCCAGTGTCGCCAGATCAGAATCAAGGGCGTGACCAAGGCGATTCCGAATACATCGGCCATCCACCAGTGCAGCATACTGGGCAGCAGGGCTTCGGCAGGCAGATACTTGCTTAAAAACAACGTCATGGGGCCGATCAGTGCGCTGAAGCAGGCGGCAATGATGCCTGTCAACGTCAGCCAGGCAAAATCCCGAGGATGCCGCAGCGATAACGAAAAGCCTGGGTTGCCGAGCAGTAGCCAGGCGCCAAGCCAGGATTCCAGGATATTGCCGGTAGCGATGCTGGCGGAGATTAGCCAGGAGTCGCCGACCAGCATGCCGGCAAGAAACGCGCCGATGAACACGCCCGGCCAATAGCGCTTACCGCCCAACAGAAAGGTGGCCATCCCCAGGCCGGCTGGAAACCAAACCAGCGTGACATTGCCGTTGTCGGAAAAAAAAGCCAATACCAGTTTTGCCAACATGGCGTAGAGCAGGGCGATACCGACTATTTTTAGTCCAACGATAATGCGCGGAGTAAAGCCCATGAGGTTTTGGAATGTGTGCTTGTAAGTTGAAAAGTGTATATCAGTAGTCGGTATTCTCCAGTTTTTCACTCTGGATTTAATGCGAATCGATCGAGAAAATCGCAGACAAGCAAGCGGATAACTCTATAATTGCCCGCATTTTTGAGCTTGACCGAGGAGTGGGGATGATTTCCGAAACGGTTGTTGAGTTATCGCGGGCGCAGTTTGCGCTGCATGCGGTGCAATATTTTCTATGCGTACCGTTGACGTTGGGTTTGTCGCTATTGTTGGCGGGCATGGAATCCTGGTTTGTTATAAGCGGGCAGGGCGTTTACCAGCGGTTGACGCAATATTGGGGCAAGCTGTTTGTCATCGGTTTTGGCTTGAGCATGGCTTCTTCTCTGGCGATGGCTTGTCAATTCGGGACCAATTGGTCGTATTTCTCGCATTATGTCGGCGATGTGTTTGCCCTCCCTTTATTGCTGGGGTTTGCCGGTTTGTTTATAGCCGCCAATGGGCTGGGTTGGTTTTTGTTCGGTTGGCAGCGCTTGGGCAAGTGGTCGCATCTTGTGGTGACTTGGTTAATCGCTATCGGCTGCCACTTGAGTTTGTTTGGCTTTCTGCTTGCCAGCGGCTGGATGCAAAATCCGGTGGGTGCGGAATTAAATCCGCAAACGCTGCGGCTGGAGTTGCTCGATTTATCGCAGGTGCTGACCAATCCGCTGGCTTGGGCGAAAATTGTGCATAGTCTGCTGGCCAGTTATGTGGTGACCGCCGGCTTTATGTTGGCTATCAGCGCTTACTATTTACTCAAGCAGCGCCAAATCGAACTGGCGCAACGTTCTTACCGCATCGCCGCGGCTTTTGGTTTGGTGACTGTGATTGCCACCATGGCGATAGACGATGTCAGCATTTATGGCGCGGGTGCGATGCAGCATAACAAGCTGGCGGCCATTAACGGTCTGCCCAATGATGCGACTCTGGAGCAAAATCGCCAGCGCATCAGCAATGGCGTAAAAGCTTATGCTCTGCTGCAAGAATTGCGCGACGACAAAAAGGAGCCGGAATTGCTGGCGGCATTTGCCGCCGCCAAAGTCGATTTGGGCCATGCCTTATTGCTGAAGCGCTGGCGGGAGAGCGTGACCGACGCCAACCCGGCGCAGATAGAATTAGCCGTGCGCGCCAGCGTGCCGGCTACCGCGCCATTGTATTGGGGATATAGATTGATGATTGCAGCAGGTGTATTGCTGGCGCTGCTGTTTTTAGCGGCGAATGCCTCTAGCATTCTCGGTTGGCGCCATGTCTGGTTATTTAAGGCCAGTGTTTATGCCTTACCGTTGCCTTGGCTGGCGAGCGGCAGCGGCTGGTTTATCTCGGAGTTCGGCCGGCAGCCCTGGTTGGTTGCCGATATGCTGCCCACCTGGCAAGGTGTGTCCACGCTGACTGTCGCCGATCTAGCAGTCAGCCTAGCGGCTTACGGTTTGGCATATACCGGGCTGCTGGCGTTGGCTGTGATGTTAACTTTAAAATTTATCGAGCAGGGCAGTGTAGAAGTGTTGCCGTTTAACCAGGAGCCAAGTCATGTTGCTTGATTATGAAATGCTGCGCTTGGTCTGTTGGGGCGTGTTGGGCTTGTTTGTCGTGGGTTTTGTGCTGAGCAGCGGTATCGAGATCGGCGTCAGCATGTTGTTACCGTTTTTGAATGCCTCCGAAGCGCAGCGCGCCGAGCTGGTTGCCAGATTGGCGCCAACCAGCGCCGGCAATCAGGTCTGGCTATTGGCAACCATCGGTGTGTTGTTTGCCGGCTGGCCGACAGTGTATGCGGCGACGTTTGCCAGTTTTCAGCCTTTGCTGTTGTTGACGGTGTTATCGCTGTTCGTGCGGCCTTTGGGATGGTATTTCAGAGCTAGTGTGACTCGCGAAGACTGGCTAAAAAAATGGGATAAAGCCCTGTTTATCAGTGGCTTGCTGCCGGCGGCTCTGTTGGGGGTGATGGCCGGCAATCTATTGAAAGGTGTGCCGTTTCATTTGGCTAGCGATATGCACATTGCTTTTCTGGGCAGTTTTTCCGGGCTGTTCAGTCCGTTTGCCTCGCTGGTCGGTGCTACCTGCGTGGCATTATTGACGATGCATGGCGCGATTTACCTGCAAACGCATACCCAAGACGCGCTTTATCAGCGCAGTAAAGCCTTGGCGATGTCCGGCGGCCTGGCTTTTTTGGTGTTGTTTGCGCTGGCGGGCGGCTGGATTACCCATCTGGAAGGCTATCATGTCACTACCGACATCATGCCTAGTGGCGTTTCCAATCCCTTGACTAAATTCGTGAAGCGCGGCGACGGTTTGTGGCTGGACAATTACGAGCACGAACCCGCCTTATGGGCGTTGCCAGCTTTGGCTTTTGTGTGCGGGATAGCCGGGTTGGTGCTGTCGCGTCTGGATAAGGCTTATTGGGCGCAGCTGGCCAGCGCGGTGACGGTGGTGATGGTGATTTTGACCATGGGTGTGTCCCTGTTTCCGTTTTTGGCACCGTCCAATATATCGTTAAACAGTTCGCTGACTATTTGGGACGCCAGCGCCAGTCAAGTGACGTTGAGCTCGCTGCTGTGGGTGACTGGCGTGCTGCTGCCGCTTATGGCTATTGCGACGCGCGGCCTATATAAAATGTTACCTTGAGCCCATCAATGTTCATTTGGGAAGGACTACATGCATCGAGACTTCCTTAACCGGGCTAACTCTGCTAAAACCTAGTTTCCTAACAACTATAATTAATACAGGTAGGCGCATCATGAAGAAAATCCTTAATCACACCCTGATCGGCGTTCTGGCATTTATCCCGATTATGGTGATTGTGCAAATCGTCTTGTTCGTAAAAGACCGGCTTACAGATTTGTTTCAATTCGTTTACGGTTACTCCGACAATTATCTGGTGACGTTTCTGTTGTTTGCCGCCAGTTTCGCGACCATTACCTACGTGGGACATCGGGTCAGCCTGGGCCGGTTTTCCATCATTGCGATGTTCGAACACTTGATCGAGCGGATTCCGCTGCTAAGCACGATTTACCGCGTGACTAAAAAGCTGGTGAACATGATCGCCGGGCATCAGTTGCAAGAACCGCGTGAAGTGGTTTACATCGAATATCCTAAAGACGGCATTTGGGTACCTGCCTATGTCACCAACAAGACCGACGACCGTTATGTGTTGTTTGTGCCTACATCGCCCAATCCTACTTCAGGTTTCGCGGTGATTGTCCACGAATCGAAAGTGATCAAGTCGGACATGAGCATCGAGCAAGTGACTAGTTTTATCATCAGCGTCGGCGCCGATTTCGAAAAAGTCGCGGAAATCGCCAAACTACCCAAGTAAGTTTGTCTGTTTGTTGCAGCGATGACCTATCCGCTGCAACAAAATCCCTTCTCGGCTTGATGCCGTATCAGCTAACCGGACTGTCATGCACGATCCAAGCTATTTACTCGCCGAAGCACTCGGCAATCGCCTAAACATCCTAAGTCTACGTCTGGCCTTGTCCGAATCCTGTACCGGCGGCGGTATTGCCAAGGCAATTACCGATGTACCGGGCAGTTCCGGATGGTTTGATCGTGGTTTTGTTACCTACAGCAACGATGCCAAGATCGATATGCTGGGTGTCAAACCGGAGACTTTGGCGAGAGTGGGTGCGGTGAGCGAAGAGACTGCTTTGGAAATGGTGGCGGGCACTTTGACAAATAGTCTGGCCGATCTGGCTTTGGCCGTCACCGGTATTGCCGGGCCTGATGGCGGCACGCCGCTAAAGCCGGTCGGAACCGTATTTATCGCCTGGCAAAAGCGTGGCGCTAACGGTGCTTGCTTGAAGAAACAATTCAGCGGCGACCGGCAGTCGATACGGCAGCAGGCGACGTTGTTTTGCTTGCAGCAACTTTTACACATGCTGGAAAACGCGTAATCCCGGCGATTTTTATTTCTTTGGCAGCGGCTGACAAAAACAATCGAGGTGTTTCCAGGGACTGCTCTGCAAATAGCCTGGGTTCAATCCGGAGTTGGAACTGGGCTTGATTGGCCAAAAAGCTTTTAACCCCGGCCCACAAGTTACGCTAGAATGCCGCTTCTTTTCCTTGCGGATGTTGTCGCCATGTTGAAAAAACTCTTTCTTTGCACAGCTGTTTCCTTGTTGCTAAACGCTTGTGCCACCAGCCCCACCGGCCGCTCGCAGTTTATTTATATGCCGGACAATCAGGTCGATCAGATGGGTTTGCAAGCCTTCAGCAGTATGAAGAGCAAAAACCCGATCAGCGGCAATCAGCGCTACAGCCAGTTCGCCCAATGCGTGGCGTACGCTATTACCCAGCAAACCGGCGGGCAATGGGAAGTGGTGGTGTTTGAAGACGAATCCTTGAACGCCTTTGCCCTACCTGGCAACAAAATCGGCGTGCATACCGGACTGATCAATTTGGTGGATAACCAGGACCAGCTGGCGGCGGTAATCGGTCATGAAATTGGCCATGTGTTATCCAGACACAGCAACGAGCGCTTGTCGCAGGAAACGGCGGTCAGCACCGGTTTGGCCATGGTGCAAGCGGTGACGCAGCCGCAAACCGCCTTGGGTCAAACCGCATTGGGCCTGTTGGGCGTGGGCGCGCAATATGGCGTAATCCTGCCGTACAGCCGGATTCACGAAACCGAAGCCGATACCATAGGCTTGGATTTAATGGCCAAAGCCGGCTTCGACCCGCGGCAAAGCGTCAATTTATGGTTGAAAATGGACAAAGCCGCGCAGGGCGGTCAGCCTATCGAATTTATGTCCACTCATCCATCGCATGCCAGCCGCATCGATAATTTGAATCAAAATATGGGCAGAGCCGTCCAGCTACAGCAACAAGCCTGGGGTGCCGGCAGACAACCGCGTTGCAGCAAATAATGAACCCGCATTTATCCCAGTTACATCCGTACCCGTTTGAAAAGCTTGCCACGCTGAAACAAGGCGTCACGCCGCCAGTCGACAAAGCGCATATCGCTCTGTCGATCGGTGAACCCAAGCACGCCACCCCGCACTTTATTCAGGAAGCCTTACTGCAACATTTGCACGGCTTGACCCAATATCCGACCACCAAAGGTTTGCCGGAATTGCGGCAGACCATCGCCGACTGGACTTGCCGCCGCTTTGGGATTCCGGCCGGGGGTGTGGACGCCGAAACCCAGGTGTTGCCGGTCAACGGTACCCGCGAGGCCTTGTTCTCGCTGGCGCAAGCGGTAATTGATTCTGCCGACAAGCCGGTGGTGATCATGCCCAATCCGTTTTACCAGATCTACGAAGGTGCAGCTCTGCTGGCCGGTGCCGAGCCGTATTATCTGAATACGGTCGAGGCCGACGGCTACTTGCCGGACTTTGACAGCGTGCCGGAGGCGATTTGGCAACGTTGCCAGTTGATCTTTATCTGCTCGCCGGGCAACCCGACCGGCACGGTGTTGACGCCAGCCGATCATCTGAAATTATTAGCTTTGGCCGAAAAATACGATTTTGTCATCGCTTCGGACGAGTGTTACACCGAGCTCTACGACGACGAGGCCCATCCGCCGCAAGGCTTGCTGCAAAGCGCTTATCAGGCCGGCAACACCGATTTCAAACGCTGCGTAATTTTCCAAAGCCTGTCCAAACGCTCCAACGCGCCGGGATTGCGTTCCGGCTTTGTCGCCGGCGACGCCGAGGTGTTGCAGCAGTATTTCAAATACCGCACCTACCACGGCTGCCCGATGCCGGTGCCGACCCAGCACGCCAGCATCGCCGCCTGGAACGACGAAGAGCATGTCAGGCACAACCGCCAGTTGTACCGCGACAAATTCACCGCGTTTATCGAGATTTTGCAGGATGTGTGCGAGATCAGCCGGCCGCCGGCCAGCTTTTACATCTGGCTGAAGACACCGATCTCGGATACAGAATTTGCGCAAAAGCTGTTTGCCGAGCAAAACATTACGGTACTGCCCGGCAGCTACTTGTCGCGCGATAGCGGCGGCATCAATCCCGGCGCCAATCATGTGCGGATTGCCTTGGTCGCGCCTATTGAAGAGTGTGTAGAAGCTGCGCAACGGATTAAAGCATTTCTCAATGAAAACAACCCATAGGATGTGCTGAACAACGTGAAGCGCATCGGTCGCGAAGACGATGCGCCTCCTGCGTCGGCACATCCTATCCCCGTTAATCACTAACCCTAAGAAATACCATGTCAAACCTGGAAACCATCATCAACGACGCCTTTGAAAACCGCGCCGACATCAGCCCGTCCACAGTCTCCGCCGAAGTCCGTAACGCGGTTGCGGAAGTCTTGAATATGCTCGACAAAGGCGAAGCTCGCGTCGCCGAGAAAAAAGACGGCGATTGGGTCACCAATCAATGGCTGAAAAAAGCCGTGTTGCTGTCGTTTCGGATCAACGAAAACAAAGTCATCGAAAGCGGCGACGTGCGTTATTACGACAAAGTGCCGACCAAATTCGGCCAGTACAGCGAAGCCGATTTCGCTCAAGCCGGCGTCCGTGTGGTGCCGAATGCGGTCGCCCGTTACGGTTCATACATTGCGCCCGGCGCGATCCTGATGCCGTCATACGTCAACATCGGCGCTTACGTCGACAGCGGCACCATGGTCGATACCTGGGTAACGGTCGGCTCTTGCGCGCAAATCGGTAAAAACGTGCATTTGTCCGGCGGCGTCGGCATCGGCGGCGTGTTGGAGCCGCTGCAAGCTAACCCCACCATCATCGGCGACAACTGCTTCATCGGCGCCCGCTCCGAAATCGTCGAAGGTGTCATCGTCGAAGACAACTGCGTAGTATCGATGGGCGTCTACATAGGCCAAAGCACCAAGATTTTCAACCGCATGACCGGCGAAGTAAGCTACGGTCGCATCCCGGCCGGCTCCGTGGTCGTCTCCGGTAACCTGCCTTCTAAAGACGGCAGCCACAGCTTGTATTGCGCGGTGATCATCAAGCAAGTGGACGAAAAAACTCGCAGCAAAACCGGGATTAATGAGTTGTTGCGGGATTGATGTAACGTCAGAACGCTAGGCTGGGTGGAACGGCAGTGAAACCCAGTGTTTAAGCTCTGCAATCAACCTAACCCAAGGTCCTCGACTATGACAAAGGCTATTATTTTTGCCCTGATGTTGGTATCTAGTTTGGCTGCCGGGGTGAGTGTCGCCGACGATTGTCCTATCGAGCGAGCTCGGTACGAACTGATGGCAGATCCGGAATATACCGCTGGGTTTGAGTTAAAACCAACGGTCGTCGCGCCTGACGGCGAGTTGGTGTTTTTTGTCGCTTCAGCTAAAAGTGCATTTACTTATTGGTTTCGGCTGAACTTTGGCAATGGTTTTACGACGCTGTCAATGACGCCGCTGGCGGTTACGCAATCTGCTAACTCTGCCCTGGGTCTTAACGACCTGCCGGTTTCACAGGCCCAGGCGTTTCAGCCGCTGTTTTTGATCAAGCAGGATCTGACCTTTCTTGAGCCGGAGTTAGCGGTGGCCGGTTTGGCGGCGCCTATGTACGTCTTTCCATCAGCCTTGGCGCCAGAACTTTGGTATCACAGCGAGGCGTATGGAAATCCGCAAAATATACGGGAGTCGATGACTCGCAGTTTTTTTAAGTTTGTGGCATGTAGCCGCGCATGAAAAGCCAAGTAGGCCGGCAAGTCTGTCGGTTTATCTCCGCCTAAAATTGGTGGCTAAGCCGCAAATCCCACGCTCTCCGCCCGAATCGTAAACACCATCACCAACTCTTCATCCTGTTGCAATGTCAGCGGCGTCGGCAGGCCGTCCGGGCCGGGTTGCTGGCCGATGATAGGCTCGATGCAGACATACTCGGCTTTTTTATCGCTCCAAATACCAAACGCCAACGCTAGACTTTCCGACAATGGCGATATATTGCAAGCCATCGTGACCGTGTAATCAGCTGTGCTCAATTTGACCGGTGCTGCTGGCGATTTTGCGTGGTGTACTCTTAAGCTATCGTGCGGGAGCGTTGCAACTTCGATCTGCGTATCCGCAATGTCGATAAAGCTGTTAGGCGAAATCGAGAAATAAGGGTGAAAGCCGGGGCGAACCAGCGCGGTTTCCGACACCGCGCGAATCCGGGTGCTGACCGTCAGGGTTTTGCCGTTTGCTTCCGTCAGCTCTTGCCAGTCGGTTATTACCTCGACAGAACCCCAATTCACATCAGCCGGCGCAGTGAGGTTTTTTTGATGCGGCAGGTCGCTGTCGCAAGGTGTTATCCGATATTCGCCGTGTTTAAGCGCGAAAGGCGGTGTTAATTCTTCAAAGTTGGGTATGCACAGATACACGCCGCCCCGCGAGCCGCCGTCTGGTTTGTCGTGTAAGGGTTGGATAATATGAATATCGTCTAACTGCCAGTTGATCAGGGTGCCCGTGTCGGTGAATTTCATTGGGGAAATATGTCCTGTACTTTAATGGTGTTGCGGTATGAGGTGGGACGAGTTCGGCTCCATGCTTCGCAAGTGAATTGAATTGAGCTGATTTTCTCGGTTAAAAAAGTGCTTTAGCGGCTATTGTAAACAACGAGGCCAATAAAATGGGGGATTTCAGCTTGTAGTGCCGAAGTTTCAGCTAAACGATGCGCCCAAGTGACTATGGATTAACGCCAATTTGCCGGGCTATCGACTATGAGAAAATCAATCCGGACACGCGTTTTTTTCAAATCGAACTGATGCAAACAATCGATATTTTTTCCTTGAAAGATCATGCCGGTGACTATCAACACTGGCCGTTGCAGACCCAATTAATGATCAATGGCTTGCCGAGTTCTTGTTATGTACCGGGCTACCGGCTTTTACATCAATTTCAAACGCCGGCCCACGAATACCTATTAATCTGCGATTGGGATTGTCCCTTTGAAGAAGCCACGGAGATAATCTTGCTGGATGGCCAGCTCAAGGTGTTGGCGGCGCGTTCGTTTGCTGTGCCCTACGGCTCATTTTTGTTGAACGAGGTGTTGGTGCTGGACGAAGCCAATTTAAAACTGATGTTTTTTCGAGATGAACATTGGCAAGTGACTATTACGCCGCATAACTTGCCTTGCTTGCATTTTTCCAGCAGGAGTTGGCTGCCGGCATTAAGAACGCGGATACAGTTGAAACGGCTTTAGACATTTTGAGTGTCCGGCTGGCGTCTCTCGCTGTGAGTGTTGAGTCGGCATGAGGGATTTTCGAGGCCGACTAATGCATTTGTATATCGAGCTGGTAAGCTAGCGTTCGCGAATAAGAATACTGCGATGCCAAGCAGTCGAATTCAGGACGGAAAATAATTGTGCGGCGGAACGTGGTGGTAGCCGAGGGTGCGTTAACGCATGGCAAGGATGAGCGGCTATGCGTTACAATGCTGCCACTAGTGCCAAGGAGGCCAAACAGCATGAATGCGAACCCTTTCGATACGCTGCAGCCGCGCACCTGATTTTAATGCCGCTTTGCCGGCTCCGTTTTTCTCTTCAATCCTAACCTGCGAGCACACCATGCCAGAAAATATTTCCAATAATGCCCTAATCCTCGCCTTGTTGTCCCTGAACGGCGAGATCGCTATCCAAAAAGATTATCTGGAATCCGGCGAGATCCCGGAAGATGAGGTGACCGACGAGGAAGAAGTACTGGACGATTTGGAGCAAGCCTTCATGGAATTTGTCGATGTTTACAAAGCCCGTGCCAAAGCCGACGACTCACTGCCCAGCATCGAAGAACTGCTGGCCGGCGAAGAAGGCTAACACTGCATGATCGTAGTTTACGGCATCAAAAACTGCGATAGCGTCAAAAAGGCGCGAACCTGGCTGGAAGCGCGGCAGATTGCCTACCGCTTCCACGACTATCGGATCGATGGACTGGAAGCCGCTTTGCTGCAAAGTTTTGTCGATGCGCTGGGCGTGGATGCCGTGCTTAACCAGCGCAGTACAAGCTGGCGCCAACTGGACGACGGCCAAAAATCCGATTTAACCCCCGACAAAGCCGTGCAACTCATGCTGGCTGTGCCGACCTTGATCAAGCGCCCGATTCTGGATGATGGACAGCAACTGATCGTCGGCTTCAATCCCGATCAGTACCCTACCGAATAATGAGCGAAACCCTTTCCCTGTTAGAAGCGCTGATTCGTCGCGAATCGGTGACCCCCAACGATGCCGGTTGCCAGGATTTGCTGGCGCAACGTTTGACCAAGCTTGGCTTTACTGACGAACGCCTGAATTTTGCCGACACCCAAAACCTGTGGTTGCGGAAAGGGCAGCAGGCGCCGCTGTTCGTATTTTTGGGGCATACCGACGTGGTGCCGACCGGGCCACTGGCGGCGTGGGATTCGCAGCCGTTCGAGCCGACTATCCGCGACGGCAAGCTTTATGGTCGTGGCGCGGCGGATATGAAAGGCGGCATTGCTGCATTCGTCACGGCCATCGAGCGTTTTGTGGCTGAATATCCCGAGCACAAAGGCTCGATAGCCATAATGATGACCAGTGACGAGGAGGGCATAGCCACTCACGGTGTGGTCAAAGTGGTCGAAGTACTGGAACAGCGCGGCGAAAAAATCGACTGGTGTCTGGTCGGTGAACCGTCCAGCGACAAAAAAATCGGCGATGTTATTCGGGTGGGGCGGCGCGGCTCCTTATGCGCCAAACTGACGGTGCTGGGTATTCAAGGCCACGTGGCTTATCCGGAATTGGCGGAAAATCCGATTCATACGTTTGCGCCGGCTTTAAAAGAGTTGACCGAGGAAGTGTGGGACCACGGCAATCAATTCTTCCCGCCAACCCGCTTGCAGGTGTCCAATATCAACGGCGGCACCGGTGCGGAAAACATCATTCCCGGCCAGGTGGAGGTGCAGTTCAATCTGCGGTTTTGCACCGAATTGGATGAAGCCACCATCAAGAGCCGCACCCAGGCAATTTTGGACAAACACGGCTTCAAATACGATTTGCAATGGCGCTTGTCCGGCAACCCATTCCTGACCTCGCAAGGCGAATTGATCGACGCCACGCATGCCGCGATTGAAAGCGTCTGCGGCTTCCAGACTTTGGACGATACCGGCGGCGGCACCTCTGACGGCCGTTTTATCGCGCCGACCGGTGCGCAAGTGATTGAGCTGGGGCCGTTGAACGCCAGTATTCACAAAGTTAACGAACATATCGGTCTGGATGAGTTGGAAGTTTTGAGTCGGATTTACCAACAGATTTTGGTGAACTTGCTGGCGTATTAAGCAGGTTCTTAAAATATCGGGCACTCCCGCTCCAGCGGGAGCCCAACTGCCCACACAGGACTGGCACCCAACCTGTTTAAACAATTGCCTTCTCCCGGTCGTCACCCACTCGGCCTCTAATGCTTTGCCCAAACCGCTAGAAAGTTAGAGCAGCGCCGGCCACAGATTTAACTATTCCGAAGTGCCCAGGGGATTATCTTCAAGCAGTGAGTACCGATGGTTTGATGCCGAATTCCGCCGGATACTAATCGCAATGACCACGCTATACTTTTAAGCGCAGATTTAGGCGTTAATTTGGTCGACGGTCTGAAACGGAATATTCCGATATCAACAGGGGAAAGCATGACTACTGGCCCTGCTCCACAAAAGTTATTAGCGCGCTACCGGCATTACTATCCGGCTCTCCTGATTTTGCTGATTTCGCTGTCTGCCTTGTTTGTGGCTTGGCAAGATCTGAATTGGCGTTATCAGCAGCGTTTACAGGAATATTTCGATTTCGAAACCCAACGCCTTACCAGCGACATCAGCAAACGCATGGCTTTGCATGGCCAAACGCTACGTAGCGCCGCCGGCTTATTCGCCGCCAGCGACGAGGTTACCCGAGAGGACTGGCGCGCTTTTGTCGAAATGCTGGAGTTGGATCGCAGCCATCCCGGGGTGCAAGGCGTGGGCTATACGGTTCGGATTCCCGCCGGGCAGCTCGAACAGCATATTGCCGATATTCGTCGCCAGGGTTTTCCTGACTATGTAGTTAATCCGTTAGAGCCGCGCACCGAGTATTCCAGCATCATCTATTTGGAACCGTTCAGCGGCCGCAATCTCCGCGCGTTCGGTTACGATATGTACTCAGAACCGATTCGGCGCAAAGCGATGGAGCGTGCGCGGGATAAGGGCGAGTTGGCCTACACCGGTAAGGTGGTTCTAATCCAGGAAACCAAGGCCGATTTACAAGCCGGAATGTTGGCGTACTTCCCGGTGTATCGCAACGGCAGCATCCCGCAAACCTCAGAGCAGCGCCGTTCCGCTCTACTGGGCTGGGTATACATTCCTTATCGTATGAATGACTTGCTGAAAGCCATCCTGGGACAGGATTTATTGGCCTTGCGCCTGGAAATTTTTGATCAGGACGATCTCAGCGCCGATGGCCTGCTTTACGATAGCCAGACCGGCTTGGTGCCGGCAGCGTTTAAAACCCAGGATGATGCGAAGACACGCAGCCAGCGTCTGGATTTGGGCGGGCATTTTTGGACGTTGCGTTACACGGCCATGCCAGCCTTCAGCAAGACCGCCAAATTCGAGCCGCCCTGGGTTGAAGTATTGGCGTTGGTGCTGATCAGCTTTTTGCTGTTTTTTATTACCTGGGCCTATATCAATGCGCGCCGAAACGCTGCGATTGCCCTGCAATTGACCGAGTCGTTACGGCAAAGCGAAAGCCGGTTCCGCAGCTTGTTCGAAAACTCGCCGGTGGCTTATCTGGCAATGGATAGGCAAGGTAATTTGTTGGATGTGAATCCGCAATTGTGCGCGCTGCTGGACTACGACGTTGATGAACTGATAGGCCGAAAATTGTTTGAATTTGTCGCGCCGGAATCGGTTCAGGATTTTCAATTAAAACTGCAAATGCTCAATCATTATGGTTTGTTGGAATGCGAATTGTCGCTGCTGACAAAATTGGGGCACATGCTGACCGTGATTCTCGACGGTCGCTTGCAAGGCGATAAAAACCGTCCGGCGGTTATTCATTGTATTTTGACCAATATTACCGAGCGCAAGCGCGCCGAAGATAAGTTGCAACTGGCGGCCAGAGTGTTTAGCGATGCGCATGAAGGCATCACCATCGCCGATGCGGCCGGCAACATTATCGATGCTAATCCGACGTTTTGCGCGATAACCGGTTATACCCGCGAGGAAGTGATTGGCCGCAATCATAGTATTCTGCAATCGGGAAAACATGATTCGCAGTTTTATAAAAACTTGTGGCAAACCCTGCAAACCGAGGGCTGTTGGCAAGGCGAGATATGGAATCGCAAGAAGAGCGGCGAGTTATATGTCGAATTGCTGACGATCTCGGCGATGCGCAACCGCACCGGCGAAATTCTGAATTATGTCGGTTTGTTTTCCGACATTACCCAAGCCAAACTCCAGCAGCAGGAACTCGAGCGCTTGGCACATCACGATCCATTGACGCAATTGCCCAATCGTATTTTGTTCAACGACAGATTTTGTCAGGCCTTGGCGCGCTGTAAACGCGATAGTACGTTATTGGGCGTCGTGTATATGGATCTGGACGGTTTCAAACAGGTCAACGACCAGTTCGGCCATGAAGCTGGCGATACATTGCTGATCGAGGTGGCTGAGCGGATAAAGGCTAATCTGCGCGAGGATGATACGGTGTGCCGATTAGGCGGCGACGAATTTGCCTTATTGATGGGCGGTCTGGAATCCAAGCCGCAGTGTGAGCAGGCTTTGTTGCGTGTTCATCAGGCGATTTCCCAGCCCTACTATATCGGCGGGCAAACCGCGAAGATTGGTGTCAGTAGCGGTATTACTTTATGTCCGCTGGATGTGGGTACACCGGATTGTTTACTCAGTCACGCCGATCAGGCCATGTATCTTGCCAAACAGCATGGCCGCGGCTGCTATGAATTTTTTCAGCTCGGTTGAGTCTGCTCAGCAAGCGCTTAATTTTTCAACTCAATAAGAGGATATACCTATGCGTTGCCATCAAGTCGATTTTCAGATTATCGGTCATGACATTCAAATGGTCGAAGTCGAGCTCGACCCCAAAGAAACCGTGATCGCCGAAGCGGGGGCGATGACCTATCTCGAACAAGATGTCGACTTTGAAGCCAAGATGGGCGACGGTTCCGGCGGGGTGATGGATAAACTGTTTGGTATCGGCAAGCGTATGCTGACCGGCGAGTCGGTATTTTTGACTCATTTTACCAATCACGGTTCGCAAAAACGCCGGGTGGCGTTTGCCGCGCCGTTTCCCGGTTCAATCGCGGCATTGAATATGGCTGAATTGGGTGAGGAGGTGATTTGCCAGAAATCGGCGTTTTTGGCTGCCGCGTACGGCACCCAAGTGGATATTGCCTTTAACAAACGCTTGGGCAGCGGCTTTTTCGGCGGCGAAGGTTTTATTCTGCAACGCCTGCGCGGTGACGGCATGGCCTTTATTCACGCCGGCGGCACGGTGATTCGCAAGGAGTTGCGTAACGAAACCTTGCGTCTGGATACCGGCTGTCTGGTGGCCTTCAGCGGCGATATCGATTACAACATCGGTATGAGCGGCGGCTTGAAAAGCATGCTGTTCGGCGGCGAAGGCTTGTTTCTGGCGACCTTGAAAGGTACAGGTTCGGTGTGGATCCAAAGCATGCCGTTTTCGCGTCTGGCGGAGAGGGTGCTAAGTCAGTACCGGCCGTCGGTAGGGCAAGATACTCAATAGTTTATTGCCGCAACGGTTCGGCGGCCGAATTAAAGACCAACGTTCGGCATCACGACCAGTATTTTACCCATAGCGCGCAGATTGACTTGTTCGTGTAGCGCCAGCCCTGCTAGGGCGAAAAGTTGATGCCATTCGCTAAGCGTACGTTCTCGGCCTTGGGTAGCCATAAACATCTGCATATCGAACGCGGCACTGGCAAAATCAGCTGGGGAATCCGGCATGACTAATTCCATAATGGCAATTACAGCCCCGGTGTCGCCAATCGCTGCGGCAAGATTGCGCAGGGTGCGAACGCAGTTTTGCTGGTCCATCCCGTGCAGAACCGCGCTGAGCAGGTAAATGTCTTTACCGTTTTTGGCGGCGGGTGCCCACTCTAACAGGTTGCCGGCCACGAAACTTACGCGGTCAAGCAGTTGCGGCGCGGCATGGATGGCCCAATGGTCAGCCGCGGTATCAATGACTTGTGGCCGGTCGAACACCACTGCGCTTAGATGGGGATGCAGCTTTAATAAGGTCAACGCTTTACTGCCTTTTGAACCGCCGACATCGATAACGCGCTCGAACCGTTCCCAGGCAAAATCACGGGCGTAACTGTCGCCCGTTAAAGCTTCGACGCTGTCCATCGCGCGGGCGAACAATGCATCGAATTCGGTATTTCGGTCCATATGGGCATACAGTTCGTTGCCGTGCACACTCTCGAACGGTATGTTACCGGTGCGTATGCCTGGCTCCAATTGTTCGAACCATGGCCGGCTCATCTCGGGCGCGTTGTGCATTAAAATCATCGCGCGAACATTGTTGGGATGATCTTCCCGCAAGTAATTCGAGAGCGCATTGTTTTTGAAAATTCGTGGCGAAATTTCTTCGAATATACCCAGCGCGGCCAGCATGCGCAGCAGCCGATAGACTGCATCCGTTTGCGCCGAAACCCTTGCGGCTAAAACTTCGGCCGCAAGCGCTTGATTCGCCAGCGTCGTTGCTATATCCAGCCGAACGGCAACATATAGTGCCCGCGATTGCCAGAAAGCCGAACCGATCTGGATTAGCCTAAAGGGAGGCGGGATGATTTTACGGGGCAGTTGCTGCAACCAGTCCGCGAATTTCAGTAACTTGCTAAACAGGTAAACCGCACCGGCGTGCTTTTGTAATGACATTGGTTATGCTCCGTTTTATGCAGACGGCTTAGGCGCCAAGCCAGCGGAAAACAGGCGGCCGTTGAAAGCGGCGAGTTGCGCCAAGAATGCGGTATCCATCGGGCGGCCCATTTGCTCTTCGAAAATATCTTTCAGCAGCATCGGCATCATTGCCAGACTGACAAAAGCCAACCGCAGAATGTCGGGATCGATCGACGCGGACACTTGCCCGCTGGATTTAAGTTTTCCCACCTTTTTTGCGCCGTTCGTGCGTCCGCGAGCCAATAGTTGTTGAATAAAACGCCGGCCCGGTCCCTGTTTGAGTGCCAATACTTTCAAGATCAGCTTGGGGAATTCCGGATGTTCGGCCATGATTTGGTAATAAAGGTTGAGAAAGTCGGCAAAGCCATCGACCGAATCCAGCATTTGCCCATTCAGTACCTTTAACAGCGGTGCCATCGTGTCGCGGATCATCTCTTCGTAAAGGCCTTCTTTGTTGCCGAAGTAATAGCGAATCATTGACACATTGGCTTCAGCTTTCTGCGCGATCAGGCGAGTGGTGACTTTGTGGTAGTCGTCGGATAGAAAACTGTCGAGCGCTGCTTTTAACAGGCGTTCCCGCACTGGGTCGGCCGTGGGTTCCGGGTTGCAAGGCATCGGTTTCTCCGGGTTTTCGTTAAGCGAAAGCTAGATTAGCAATTGGAAGCGGGAGCCGCCAGGCGTTTTGTCAATCAACTTAAAGGGTTTGATTGAGCTACACTTTGCAGGCAGGCGGCGGAAAGCCTTTGGGGCCGTTATGTTCGTCTGACGCTATGCTTCGAAACCCGGTTTCGACCGAGCGAGTGAGTTTATAACAGTCCATGCTCCGCGAACGAAAAGGGCTGGCCGTCGCCGACGATGAAATGATCCAACACGCGAATATCGAACAGGCCTAGGGCCTGTTTCAGTTTGTCGGTGATTTGCCTGTCGGCCTGACTGGGTTCATTGATGCCGGACGGATGGTTGTGCGCAAATATGACCGCTGCTGCGTGGTGAAACAAGGCCCGTTTCGCCACTTCGCGCGGATAAACGCTGGCACCGTCTATGGTGCCGCGAAATAATTCTTCCCACTGAATCACCCGATGCTGATTGTCCAGAAACAGGCAGGCGAACACTTCGAAACTGTAGCTGCGTAATTGGGCGCTGAGATAGGCGCGGGTGATGTCCGGGCTGGTCAAGGCGTTGCCGCGTTGCAGGATCTCGGCAAAATGGCGGCGGGCCATTTCCAAAACCGCTTGTAACTGGGCGTATTTCGCATCGCCCAAACCGTTGCTTTGGCAGAAGCGGTGTTGATCGGCGCCGAGCAAAGCCTGTAAGGAACCGTATTCGCTCAGTAAGTCGCGGGCCATATCCACCGCCGATTTGCCGGGCGTGCCGGTGCGCAGAAAAATCGCCAACAGCTCGGCGTCAGTCAGCGCGGTGGCGCCGCGTTGCAACAGTTTTTCGCGGGGTCGTTCGTCCGCAGGCCAATTCTTGATGCTCATCAACTCCTCCAGGCCGTTAATCATTGATTTTAAGCATAGAAGAAGCGTCTAGAGTTTGCCATGAGGCAAAACTGAAAAGTTTAAATGGCCAATTGCTCCGAGAATTTAGGTATGTTGCACCCAAAGGTTGAGGAGAAGGGGGCGTGGGAGCCGCAACGCTTTGGCATCGTTGCCGCAGCTTGACGAAAGGAGCCTGCGCTACTTTCGTCAAGCTTATCCAGCGGGAAATGCTTACTTCAAAATGTTCAATCAGGAACTCCCCAGCAACCCCAGCGCACTCAAACTAGGCAAAAAGAAATAACTCCCGCCCCGCGTGGTGACAAACTGCTGAAACCCGCAAACCCGCCGCCGCAATGGTTCATCCTGAATGGTGAAATTGCGATTCTCCGCTACGCCGCTGCCGATCAACGGATCGTCTTCATCGTACAAACCGGCGAATTTGACACTGTTGATCCAGGTGTGTTGCACAAATTCGAACTGGCGCTCGATATTCGCGTTCAAGCAGATGAACAACAAGCCGCGCTCTTTGCCGTCGTCTTTTGCCGGGTTTTCCAGAAAATTGCCGTAGCTGCGGCCGCGCCGCAGGATGCGGTGGCGGTTGGCGACTTTTAGTGCTTCCGCTTCGGTAGCGCCCAATCCCACTGCTCTGGGATTGGCGCGGCGAATGTGCGAGCCCAGCGGGCAGCCGGTGCCATGCGGGTCTTTGGTAAAGTTAAAACTGTTATCGACCTTGTTAGGGTCGGTGTCCTGATTGGGCTCCACCACTGCACCGCTTTTCCAGCGGCCGACGAACTTGGCGGCCAGATAGTCGGCGGTAATACCTTGGCGTGCGGCTTCTTCTTCCATAAATTGCCAGAACGCGCCGACATCTTGCTTCAACTGGCGTAACACCAGATAGGTGCCGTTTTTGCCAAAGGCTTCGCCGGCAGTACCCAACTGTGGCATTTTGGTAAGCTTGCCGTCGTATTGATTCGGATAACCTAGCAAAAATTCGCCGGTGGCGATTTCGCCGGTGCCGCTGTTAGTCGGGAAGCCGTCTACGACAGGGTCTGAAATGCCGTCCGCAAAGCCGAAATGCTCCAAAGTAAAGCCGTTGGCGTCTTGTTTTTTCTCGCCGGCATCCAAACGCTGCACGACGCTCAAGCCGGCCCCTTTAAAGGCTTTTTCATGGTATTTCTGGCTGGCGTTGTGGATAGCGTCGTTTTTGGAAAACAGCATGAATAACATATCCACCCGTTTGGCGCCGCTGCCCCAATCCCACACGCTAGGATCGTTGATGCCACGGTCGCCCAATAGGGCCGAACGATGCTCGGAATGCATGCCTTCCCGGAAGGACAGCTCAAAGCTGTACAGGCTGTCTTTATCCAGATTTAGCTGTTCGAAACCGGAATAACTGATTGCCAGGTTTATGCGGTTTTCGGTTTCGTCGGTCGGTTTATCTGCGCCGTGGCTGATTTGCTTTTGTTCGACCAGATTTTTCAGCCAGGGCTTGGTTTTGCCGGCATCGTCGATTTTTAACAGGTAATAGCTACAGTTGGCCATATGCTTGTTATAGCCGCTAAACACGATGCCTTGTACGTCTTCTAATTTATCGATGGTGGTCATTGTTGGAGTCCTTTTATAAGCATCTCAGCCAAGCAGCCAGATTGGTCGTGGAAAATAAACCTTCGTGAATCGCCCGGTTATTGGCGACATTTTTCACGGACAAATCGATGTAGGCGCTATACCAAACCAACTCGGCGAGCTGGCTGTTTCTGGCGAAATTTTTGAAACGTTGTTCGTCGCGGGAGCCGCCGCGCAAGGCCAGCCATTGCGTATCCGGAAAGCCGCGGTCCTTACCCAGTTGGGTGTTGCTCCACACCGCGGTCAAGCCGACGCTGGCGTGGTCGATAAATTCGCCCAGATAGTTTTCCCAGCTACCGTCGTAGTTGCTCATAAATAACAAGCGCTTGTTGCCGGGCAGAATCACCCAGCGGGCAAAATGGATGGTGACGATGCCGCTAAGGTCGCCCTTGGTGGCGACTAGTTTGGCAACCAGATTGATGCCTGCCAGCACCACGCGTAAGGTGGTCAATCTGAACCAGCCGGGTTTGATGTCAATGACGCTGGTTAGATGGTTTTGCAATTGCCGGTCTTCCACGCGCTGAATAGCTTCCATTTGCTCGGAAACAACCCAGGGCTTGTCGTCCTGTTTGTCGCGCATTTCATTCCAGCGCAACACCACTGCGAATGCGACGCCGGCGATCAGTACCAATACTGCCAAAAACTCCACCAGCGGCCCGAACATGCCGAAGAAGCCGCCCACTAGCAATATGCCCAAGACGACCAGCAAGCCGTTGAAGATGTTTTGCCCCATGTTGTTCAAAAACGGCTGCGGAGTGGGTTTGTTGATGTTACCTAAATGTTTGACGATGTCGGCATGAATCTCGGCGGGCTGTTTAGCCGCGAGTGCCGGGCGATTGGCGTCGATGTAGTCTTGGATACGTTGGCGGATTTGCTGTTGCTCGTAAATGGTGTTGCGGGTTTGCCCCGGATGAGCGACATAAAAGGCATTAGCACCGAAATCGTTTTTCAATAAATAGTCGGCCAGTTGGCTGGTGTTATTGCCCGGATAATCCTTGCAGCAGCTATACACGGTATTCACAAAGTCCGGATTACCGGCAAGCAAATCGTTGACGAATTGCTTCACGTCGCCGTCGATATTGGCTTCGAAAGCCAGTAGCGCCGGCTCGCCGGTATCCACCTCCGAGGGATGCGTGCCGGGGATAACGAAAAAGGTGCAGTAGTGCAGTTGTTGATAATTGGAAAATTTAATCACCGGATTGTTTTTGATATCGGTGCCTATCGGCGCCAGATACGCCTCCAGCTTTTGTAGCTGGTCCGGCAATATTTCCGTGATAACGGTCATGGGGTTTTGTTGCATACACACGTCCTCTTGAAATTATTATCGTGCTGGTGAAGAAATTACCGATCAAAGCTCAGGACAAATTGATCGGGAAACGGTCCGTCGTACAAAATGCCGCTGCTTATTTTCAAGTTGTTCAAGCGCAGCAAACTGGCTACCAAGGTTGGGATTTGGATGCGATTGATGTATTCGCCAAAACAGCGGTGCATGCCGTCGCCAAAGTGCATATACCGATCCAGAGCGCGATCGTCACGCACACTGAGCGGCTCCGGCCAAGCGCTTTCGTCGAACATCGCCGAAGCGGTAAACGCGAATACTTCGGTACCGGGCGGTATCTTGACGCCGGCAACCTCCGCGCCGTTTTTGCAATGTCGGCGCATAGCCGCCGCCATGGTGTTGAAACGGAACACGTCGAAACACAAGTGCAATAGCTTGTCTTCGTCATCGACCACCTGTTTGGCGCGTTGCAAGACATCGGGTTTGCTAAGCAATTGCTCGACAATCAAGGTGGTGGCCATTGAGGTGGTATCCAGCGCGCCGACGATCAAGCCGGAGATGTTGCGGCGAATGCCATCGTCGTCCAGATCGTGCTCGCCGTCCATGCCCATTTTGATGAGACGCGATAGAAAATCTTCAAACTGCTCGCCTTGTTTGATGCGCTGCCGGCGTTCGGCGATCAGATTCAGCAGATACGGCCCCATTTCCCGGAACGATTGTTCGGCGGTGATTTGAATACTGCGCTGGCTGCTGAGATTCAAAAACAGATCGTGAAACAAAGAACGCATCCAGCGCATCATCGTCACTTCGTCAGGTCCAGGTACGCCTAGATAATCGCGAATAAAACGCCGCGCCACCGGCCGGGTTAATTGCGACACCATATCGATGCGGCCCACCGGCAAGGCGGCTTGGATCATCTCGTCGCAATGCTGGCGGACGATGCGGCGAATTAGTTGGTCTTCGCCGGGCTTGATCACTCGGCGCAATGCGCCTTGCTCTTTGCTATAGGCTTCCGAGCGATCCATGCCTAAGAAAAACGGCCCGTTCAAACGCTGCATATTCGGGGCGTTGATTTCGGCGATGGTGAATTCGGTATCGCGCGCCAGGGTCTCGCGCACGTCGCTGTCACTGGTGACCAAAGCGCGTTTGCCCAACACCAAAACCGGCTTATGTTTACGTAACAATCCGAATAGCCAGCGCTGTACTGTGGCGCCGGTCAATAGGGCGATACCGCGCGCCAGGTAGTAACTGACGAAATTTTGCGGTGTGGTGGACGTGGGGTGATAGTCCAGGACTGGTGTTGGCGCGGGTCGATGTTCGCGGTACATTTTCAAGGCCAGGGCGCCAGTAGAGCTGGCACGTAACTGCTCGACGAAAGCTTGGTAGGCAGCGGGCAATGCCTCCTTGGGCGGTTGTACACCGCCAAATTGTTCCGGTAACAAAACCGGCGCGGATAGCGCAGCCAGGCAATAATCGGCAATGGTGGGACCGTCGCCCAGCAAATAGGCTCTGCCGTCGGCCAGCAGCGCATCCAGCTCCGCAAAGATCGCTTCGATTTGTTGTTTGCAGGGTTCGACTTGTCCTGGATCAGCAGGCAGGGATTTTTCCATGGCTTTAGCCAATACGGGATAAGCGCGTTCGGCCAACCATTTTTGCCAGTTAGGCACCCGCTGTTGCCAGAACGACAGCACCGTTTCTTTTTGTGGCAGCAACATCGCATAGCCGTAATTGCGCGTCGCCAGGCCCAATTTGTCCACCAGCAAGGCCAGCAAGCGTTCGGTTTCCGCCATGCCTTTCTCGTCGCGTGGATACAGCCTTAGTTCGGCAGGCAAACGGGCATTGATGTATTGCAGCGATTCGCGCATCGTACATAAGGTTGCTTCGCTGGTGATCAACACCGGCATGGCCTTAGCATCGGTGCCTGCCAACAGGAAGGCGGGTAAGTGCAGCATCGGCACGCTGCCTTCTTCCCGATACGGCACCCCGCCGTAGTCGAGCATCCAGCGCACTAATTCACTGATATGGGATACCGGAATCGTCAATAAACGATTCAGTTGTTTGGAGTTGGCTCCGCGCCGCGTACTTCCGGGTTTGATCATGATTCCTTCCTCTTGCTTGCTATTGTTATAGTTATTAATGCTATAGCTGGCATAACCGGCGACCATTAGTCGTATCGGCTTGAATGGCATGTTGATATGCGCGCTTGGTAAAACAACTTGCCGGGCTGCTTACGCACGCCGTTATCGGCGGCCAAGCAATTGTTAATCCACCCGTGAACCAAACGCCGAGCTTTAACGGAATATCAATAATAGACCAATCGTAACTAATTGAAATAAAAAGCGAAAGACAAAATGTTGCTTAGCAACAACCGTGCCTAAATGCGAAGCACGTCACAAAACGCGCTGGGCTGCGCCCGCCTGGTACCTAGCAAACGGAAAGCTTCTCTGTCGCCGAAATCCGCTGCAAATCTTCCGATTCTTTCTATGCGGACCTTAATCAGATTGTCATTTGCCGCTGCCTATAATCCCGGCCTCTTCACAACGCTTAGGAGCAGTCGCGATGCAAGTATTAAAACCCAGCTGTCATTTTTTAAAACCGGCCAAACTGGCATTGGCAATAGCCGGCTTGTTAGCGCTGAACGCGCCGGTATTTGCACAAACCGTTGATGTGCCGCAAATGGAACAAGGCATCCAGATCGGTGATTTGGCACCCGGCCGTGCGATAGTTTGGAGCCGTGCCGACCGCCCGTCGCGCATGATGCTGAAATATGCTTATAACCCGCAGTTTAATGACGCGATTAGTGTCCGCGGTCCGTATGCCTTGGCCGAGACCGACTTTACCGCCCGCCAAGACCTGACGGGTTTACCCGAGGGCAAAGACGTTTATGTCAAAGTCTGGTTTGAAGATTTGACCAACGCCCGCGGCAAAAGCGAACCGGTCATTGGACATTTTCATACTATCGGCAAACGCGACGATATTCGTTTCGTCTGGGGCGGCGATACCGCCGGCCAAGGTTGGGGCATCAACGAAAGCTTCGGCGGCATGAAGATTTACGAAGCCATGCGCCAAGTGCAACCGCAATTTTTCATTCAAAGTGGCGACAATGTTTATTCCGATGGCCCGATTCCGGAGAGCAAGCTGGCCGAGAATGGCCAGGTCTGGACTAATGTGGTGACGCCGGAAGTAAGTAAAGTCGCGGAAACCTTGGACGAGTTCCGTGGCCGCTACAAATACAATTTGCTGGACGAAAATGTCCGTCGCTTCAATGCCGAAGTGCCGCAAATCTGGCAGTGGGACGATCATGAAGTGGTCAATAACTGGTCGGATTCCAAGGACTTAAGCAATGATTCACGCTACACCGAAAAAAATATACCGACGCTAATTGCCCGCGCCACTAAAGCCTTCCTGGAATATGCACCTCTGCGTCCGCACGACGCCGAAGAATCCGAGCGGATTTATCGCAAAGTTTCCTACGGTAAATTGTTGGATGTGTTTGTGCTGGACATGCGTAGCTATCGCGGCCCGAATACCGCCAATCTGCAAACCCAGGAAAATGCCGAAACCGCTTTCCTCGGTGCCGAGCAAATGGCTTGGTTGCAGGATGAGTTGAAACGCTCCAAAGCCACCTGGAAAGTCATCTCCGCCGACATGCCGATTGGTTTGAATATCGGTGATGGCAATACTGCCCAAGGCCAAGCGCGTTGGGAAGCGGTTGCGAATGGTAACAACGGCCCGGCAGCAGGTCGGGAACTGGAGGTTGCTCGCTTGTTGAGTTTTATCAAGCATGAACATATCAACAACCTGGTTTGGTTGACTGCCGATGTCCACTATGCAGCCGCGCATTATTACGATCCTGCCAAAGCGGCATCCAAAGACTTCGCGCCGTTCTGGGAATTCGTCGCCGGTCCGTTAAATGCCGGTTCCTTTGGCCCCAATAGCACTGATGGCACCTTCGGCCCACAAGTAGTTTTCTCCAAAGCGCCGCCAGCCGGCCAAGCCAATCTGTCACCTTATGCTGGCCTGCAATTTTTTGGTGAAGTGAATATCGACAAAAAAAGCCGCGCTATGACGGTGGATTTTAAGGACATCGACGGTGCCGTTGTCTTCAGCAAAACCCTGCCGGCGGAAGCCGAACGTGAGCGCGGGCACGATCATCACGACCGCGATCACGACTAACACCAAGTTGCCGGGGCGGTATTTGCCGCCCGGCAATTTCTCTGGTTAAGCCATTTAACTTCAAGCAAAATAAGGACTCCATTTATGTTGAAACCCACGTTATTGACAATTGCCATGCTGGCTGCAATCGGTGCGCAAAACAGTGCTCAGGCGCTGCCGCACAGCGAACATCACGAACATGCCAGTGCCGGCCCCTTGGTCATAGGCCATCGCGGCGCGTCCGGCTATCGTCCTGAGCATACTCTGGCTGGCTATGCCTTGGCGATTGAAATGGGTGCGGATTTTATCGAACCCGATTTGGTACTGACCAAGGACGGCCAAATGATTGCTCGCCACGAACCGATGATAGGCAGTACCACCGATGTGGCGAACCACCCGGAATTTGCTGATCGTAAAACCACCCGCATGGTCGATGGTGTGGCAGTAACCGATTGGTTTGCCAGCGACTTTAGCTTGAAAGAAATCAAAACCCTGCGCGCCATCCAAACCCGCGGTCGCGATAATTCTTATGACGGCGAGTTTGAAATCCCAACCTTGAACGAAGTGATTGCGCTGGCCAAGCTGCAAAGCGAAAAAACCGGTCGTCGGATTGGCATCTACCCTGAAATCAAACATTCCACCTATCACGCCGATCTGAAGAACGCTAAAGGTAAACCTTTATTCGGTAAAAATTTCTTCGAAGACAAGCTGCTGAAAAAGCTACATAAGGCATACGGCAACAGTGCTTGCGCGCCGGTGTTCATCCAGTCTTTCGAAGTCAGCAATCTGCAATATTTGAACCGCAAAACCGACATCAAATTGGTACAGCTGATCGATGCGGACGACGTCAATGCCGACGGCTCGATGTCGCTGGTTGCGCCGTATAAACAGCCGTATGACTTTGTCGTGAAAGGCGATCAACGTACTTTCGCCGATTTGCTGAGCAACGACGGTCTGGATTTTGTAAATACCTACGCGGATGCGGTAGGTCCGTGGAAGCCTTATCTGGTGAAAACCGTAGCTGTCGATTTTGACCGCAACGGCGATGGCAAAATCAACATTAATGACCGTATTGTCGAAGGTAGCACCGGCGTAGTAGAAATGGCCCACGACAAAGGCTTGCTAGTGCACACCTGGACCTTCCGCAATGATGCCAGCGGCTATGGCTTCGCTGACCCGCAACAGGAAATGACTTATTACTTTGATTTGGGTGTGGATGGCTTGTTTACCGACTTCGCCGACACCGGAGTAGCTGCGCGCGATGCGTCGATTAATGCGGAACATGCCGGTTTTCTGGGACGTTGTGAATCTCGCGACGACGATGGACATGAAGGTCATGCGCGCCATCATGTTCGCTGATTTGTTGTAATTCTTTAAAGTAAAACCCGGCGCGGGCGGTGCCGGGTTTTTAGGTCTGTCCTTAAATTATGTGATGCCTAGTTGGATATAAATCTACAAGTTGGTCTGTGGGTGAAAATGGGCAAGTTGCTAGTCTCCAAATCTCATGCCTTTCCCGTTGTACCATAAGTTCTCTCCGGCAATGGCCTGTTTTGGGCGTCACGTAAAAGTCTTTCCATATCCCCAAGTACGATGGAATTAAACGTCGATAAATTTTACATTTTTTAGTGGAAGTTGAGTATTCTTCTGGGTAATTTATAGCATAAAAGTCATATATATCAATTTATTAGCTATTTTTATTTTAGATTTGCCCATATTTTGCTTTGTTGCAGAGGCGTGCAGCCATTTTAGCTGCTGCCATTGAAAATTTAACTTCTACTTAATTCTGGAGATACTATGAAAACCAATGCTTTTGCGGCGCTTGTTGCTGCTGTGCTACTAACCCCAGCCGCACATGCGGGATTTGTGAATGGTAATTTTGAAACCGGCGATGCGAGTGGTTGGACAACTGGCGGCGGCTACAGAGGTAACGAATTAAACTCAACTCTGGATCCTGTGAATTACTTGCCAGGAGGCAGTAACTATAATTCTTCCTTAAACCATTCCTCTATTGTGACTGCCGGTTTTGATGCTAACACAGGGAACAATCTTAACCGAGTCTATAGCGGGAATTACTCATATCGTGTGGAAGACACTGTTACTGGCGGTTATGCTTCCGCGATTACGCAAACGGTAAGCAATTATCAAGACAGCAGCATTTTCTTTGCGTGGGCTGCGGTATTGCAAGGTGCTCACGGTGTCAATGATGCCGCAACTTTCAAATTAACGTTAACAGATTTGACCAGTATGTCAGTTTTGGTAAACAGAGAATATAACGCGGCTACTACCGGTTCAGGCGTTGACTCGCGTTTCACCTATAACGCTTCAACCGGATACTACTACACTGCTTGGCAAGTAGAGCAGTTGACTAACCTTACGTTAGGTCATACTTACCAGCTGAGCTTATTGGCTGCGGACTGCGAGCCAACCGGGCACAGAGGCTATGTCTATCTCGACGGTTTCGGTGCTGTGACTCCTCCGGTGGTGGATAACGGCACCGTTCCAGAGCCAGGTACCTTGGCTCTGTTAGGTGGCGGTTTGTTGGGTATGACCCGTTTGGCGCGTCGTAACGGTAAGGTTAATGTGATCGCCGCTTAATTAAGTTGTCGTAAACAGCCTGAAGATTGGAGCGGGCAGTTGGAAAAATTTGAATGCCCGTTCATGATGTTAGTTTTTTCTTTCAGGCCGTTTCTTTGAGATGTACCGCAGACTTCGGTTTGCGGTACTCAATGTCAAGCTGGCGCCTCCGAACAGTTTGAGCGTTACCGGCGGGTGTTAGGATTCGGAAAAAATAGTTGCTGCTTAATTTTCTCACGTAGCAATGCGAGAGCCTGGTGATCATCCCAGCCGCTCATAGTAGAGCCGTCCGCGAAGACGACGATAGGTGTCACCATTCGCCCCATCCCAAAGAAAAATCCAATATCGTTCATCATTTCGTGCGGATATGAACAACCCGGGCTAGCAGGTTCACTAGGTGCATTTTCGCGCATCATTGCCTGCCAGGATTTTGCGGCATTGCTAGAACAATAAATATTGGCTGCTTGCCGGTAGCCGTCTTCGGTTAATCCAACCGGTGCAACAAAAGCGGAAACATCTTCTTGCTCAAAGGCTCTTTCAAGTTTTCGGCAAAATGGACAATCCGGAGCCGACCAAATTACCGCCACTGCCGGTTTTCGGCGTTGAATAAAAATAAGATTTTCAAATGGCAGATACTTGATCTGTTCTTTCAGCCAATTTCTTTTTCCTTCTGAGTTGTTTTCCAAGGGGGAGCGAATGCTCCAGCCTTGAGTTCTTACATTTCCCAGCCAAGCCATATCTTCTCGAAAATAGGCGGAAGGAGCACCCGGCTGCCCCGAGCGGACGGCATAAAAGCCCGGAAAAATAGTGGGTTCGATGTGGTGTCCTTCCCGCAACGCTACACGTGTTTCTCGTTCGAACGCGGTTTTAGCCTTGGGTAGGTCAGGTTTCCAAGAGGGGCTGTCAGCAAGCGTGCTTTGGCCTGCTATACAAAGGGTCGCGATTAAAAAGCTTTTTAATGTACTCATGTGATTTTTGATGTCAGATTTCTTTACAAGACATTGTCAGAAATGTCCGGCCGGTGATTTCAGCGTCTGCGGTTTTTGCAGATGCTATTCGGAGTAGGAATTTAACGCTGTTGGGGGCATTTTGATAAGACCAACCGATCTGACGGGCCGCTATTTTATCTCTACTGCTGCGCGGTTATTAAATATATTCCTGGCATTTTACAGCCATTTGACATCGATCAAATGGCCTTATCCGATCAATGTCATGATGTTGTCCAAGCCTTATGGCTTGAAGTGCATCTCCTTTGATAATGCGCAGTTGCGCGGCAAAGGCGAATTATAAAAACATCGTCACAACCGGAAAACTTATGAAATTAATCAGCCAAGTATTATTGTTAGTTATCGCAGTAACCACCCTGGCCGCATGCGGCGAGCAAGGTGTTGGCCCGAGCAAACCAAAAGCTGATTCCTCTAAAGAAATTAAATAAGCGGCTTTAGCTTGGAATGCGATATTGCCGTGTCTTTTCGGTCCGGCAATATCAATCCGGGACACCGGCGTGGGCTGTGCAATTTATAGTGCAAGAATTAACCGCGGTTCTCAACGCGCTTAAATTGTGGATTTTTATCCCGCGTTGCTTAACGGAAATAACCCCTTGTTGGCTTAAATAAGCAAGCTGTCGGCTGACTGTTTCAATCGTCAGACCCAGAAAATTGGCGATATGCAGACGGCTCATCGTTAAATTGAATGAGGTGCTGGAAAAACCCAATGCTGCATAGCGTTGCGAGAGCATCAATAAAAAAGTCGCCATCCGTTCCTTAGCGGAGCGATGTCCAAGCAAGATAATCTTGTCGTGATCGGACGCAATTTCCTTACCTAAAATTCGCATCAGCTGGCTATGTAAGCTAGGTATCTTGCCGCATAATTCATTGAGATTGCTTAACGGCAGTTCGCAAACCGAGGCGGTTTCCAGCGCAACTGTGGTACAAGTAAAACGTCCATATTGCAGCGAATCCAGCCCCATCAATTCTCCGGGCAAATAAAATCCCATGGTTTGTTCTTCGCCTTCCGCGTTAGCGATAAAGCTCCGGAAAGAGCCTGATTTAATGGCATACAAACTGCGACAAGTATCGCCTTGCCGATAAAGTAAATCGTCAATATGCAGCGGCCGCCGTTCGCGAATTATATTCACCAGTTCTTCGACTTCGGACTGTTGTAGACCAAATGGCAAACATAATTCGGACAGCTTGCAGTTTTGGCAATTGACCTTGGTGGAGTTGGTTTCAGTCACGTTTGCCCTTGGTTAATGTCGCTGTAAATTGCATAGTAACAGAGCTTGATAAATTACTTGCCTTGCCTTGTGCTCGCGTGAGATTTTTCCGCGTCTTTCCTGGTCCAGCCAGGCTTGTCCAGCTGACTGCATCCGATTTCCGATACGCCATCCTTTCGTGACTATGGTATTTTAGCGACCCTATATCGCGCCGCCATTCGCCGGCTTACAACACAGGAATATTCGCAAAACAATGGGTGTACAGGAAAACTTCGAACAACTCCCGCTAAAAGAATTCACCGAAAAAGCCTACCTGGATTACTCCATGTACGTGATTTTGGACCGGGCTTTGCCGCACATCGGCGACGGCCTGAAACCAGTACAGCGCCGGATCGTGTATGCGATGTCGGAACTGGGTTTGACCGCGCTGGCCAAGTACAAAAAATCGGCACGCACCGTCGGTGACGTGCTGGGTAAATACCATCCGCATGGTGATTCTGCTTGCTACGAAGCCATGGTGTTGATGGCGCAGGACTTTTCTTATCGCTATCCGTTAATCGACGGCCAGGGCAACTGGGGTTCACCGGACGACCCAAAATCCTTCGCGGCGATGCGTTATACCGAATCCCGCTTAACCGCCTATGCGCAAACCCTGCTCAGCGAATTGGGTCAAGGCACGGTGGACTGGACCGACAATTTCGACGGCACCTTGAAAGAGCCCAGCCTGATGCCGGCCCGCTTGCCGAATGTGCTGTTGAACGGCACCATGGGCATTGCAGTGGGTATGGCCACCGACATTCCGCCGCACAATCTGCGCGAAGTCGCCAACGCCTGTCTGCAATTACTGGACGATCCTGAAACGCCACTGGAAAACCTGCTGACGCATATCAAGGGGCCGGATTATCCAACTGATGCCGAGATCGTCACGTCTACCGCCGATATTCAAAAAATGTATGCGACCGGCAATGGCTCGGTGAAGATGCGTGCCAAATATGAGCTGGAAGATGGCAACATCGTCATCACCGCTTTGCCGCATCAAGTCTCCGGCGCCAAGTTGCTGGAACAAATTGCCGCGCAAATGCTGGCAAAAAAGCTGCCAATGATCGAGGATTTACGCGACGAATCCGATCACGAGAATCCCACCCGCTTGCTGGTTATTCCCAAGACCAAGCGCATCGATGTCGATGCGGTAATGTCGCATTTATTCGCCACCACTGATCTGGAGAAAAATTACCGGGTCAATATGAATATGATCGGTTTGAACGGGAAGCCGCAGGTCAAAAATCTACGGATGATTTTGACCGAATGGATCAGCTTCAGAACCGAAACCGTGCGCCGCCGTTTGCAATATCGCTTGGATAAAGTGCTGGCACGTTTGCATATTCTGGAAGGTTTGCTCATCGCTTATCTGAATATCGACGAAGTGATTGCCATCATCAGAGCCGAAGATCATCCCAAGCCGGTTTTGATGGAGAGGTTTGGCTTGAGCGATTTGCAAGCCGAAGCCATCCTTGAACTGAAGCTGCGCCACTTAGCCAAGCTGGAAGAAATGAAGATTCGCGGCGAACAAGACGAATTGGAGCAAGAACGGCAGGCGCTGGAAAAAACCTTGGGTTCCGAGCGATTGCTGAATCGTCTGATCCGCAAGGAAATCGAGCGCGACGCGGAAAAATACGGCGATGATCGTCGTTCGCCCATCGTCGCGCGTGATGCTGCGCAGGCGTTGGATACCACAGAGCTAATCGCCAATGAGCCGGTCACTATTATTCTGTCGCAAAAAGGCTGGATACGCGCTGCGAAGGGTTACGACATCGAGGTGGAAAGTCTCAGCTATCGAGCCGGCGATGCCTATTTGTCGTCAGCGCGAGGCCGAACTACCCAGGCTGCTTATGTGTTGGATTCCACCGGGCGGGTCTATACGATTACCACCCACGATCTGCCGTCCGCGCGCAGTCAGGGTGAGCCGCTGACAGGTCGGCTTAATCCGCCGCCCGGCAGTTTGTTTACCGATGTGTTCACCGGGCAGCCTGACGATTGGTTGTTGATTGCTAGCAATGCAGGTTATGGTTTTCGAGTGCAGTTAAAAGAACTGCAAAGTAAAAATAAGGCCGGTAAGGCCCTGTTGAGTTTGCCGACTGGCGCCAAAGTTTTAACCCCAGCGTCAATTCCAACTGGTCACGACTTGCTGGCGGTTGCAACATTGCAGGGCAGATTGTTGATATTTCCGGCGTTGGATCTGCCCGAGCTGGCGAAAGGCAAGGGGAATAAGCTGATTCAGATTCCTGGCGGGGACTTGGCTTCCGGTAAGGATGCGGTGGTTGCGGTAACAGCGCTGTCGGCGAACAGCGAATTGAAAATCGTCTCCGGTAAACGGCATGTCACGCTCAAAGCTATGGATATTGCTCAATATACCGGTCATCGTGCCAATCGTGGCACAGCATTGCCGCGTGGCTTCCAAAAAGTGGACGGACTGGACTGCGTCGTGGATTAAAACTTCAAATACATTATGTCGATGTTTGTGCTGATCAGTAATAGGCTAAAAAGAGTTTGTTAGTGAAAAGTAAAAAATCTGTTGACGTAATTAATCTATGTCTTTATGATAGCGATCTTTCTGGAGTGCTTCTGCTCTTCGGGATAATAAGAAGGTCAATTCGGGGTATAGCGCAGTCTGGTAGCGCGTCTGCTTTGGGAGCAGAATGTCGGGAGTTCGAATCTCTCTACCCCGACCAAGATTTGCGCTTGTAGCTCAGCTGGATAGAGCATCGGCCTTCTAAGCCGAGGGTCGCAGGTTCGAGTCCTGCCAAGCGTGCCATCGCAAAAATTCATCATTATGGTGAGCGTAGCTCAGTTGGTAGAGTCCCGGATTGTGATTCCGGTTGTCGTGGGTTCGAGCCCCATCGTTCACCCCACCATTCCAACTTATTTATCAGTCTGATAGATAAGAAATTCTCCAAAGATCTGATTCTGCAAGTCAATCAATACTAGCTGTTCGTCCGTTTAAAAAGGACAAAAAAAGGACAGGGTTTCGCCTTGCCTGTATCTACTTTACTTCATTTTTTTCCTTTCTTCCTGTCAGTCCAAGCAAGTTCCTGGTCAATTTCTAATTCCTAGACCCTGGGGGGGGGATGGTTAGATCTGGGGGCGTTTGGTAAGCTAGGGGTATATGATCTATTTCTGACTCTCTCTGGATGCCAATCTAAACAGGTGATAATGGCATCATTGGAATAGACGCTGCTGAATTTGCTGCTGCTGTTGCTGTTGCAGCATTTGAGTTTCCATACGATGCATCTGACTCTCCATCTGCATTTTTTGACCTTGGATACGAGCATTCATTTCAGCTTGTCGAGCAGACATTTGCCCATGTAACGCTGCTGCCTGATCACTCAATTTATCGCTATAACTGTCTGGTACTCCTTTGAGGATTTTTAATTTTGTATCTATCAAACTTTTAAGAGAATTGGCCGTTTGCATATCCCTTCGCTCCAAAGCATCCCGATACTTTCTGTCTAGTAAAGCAATTTCACCCTCATCTCGTCTCTTGGCTACGATAGCGGCCTCATCGGCTTAGCTCGAGCCTGTTCCTCGGGCGATCTAGCATGGTAAGGCTGACGCTCCTCTTTCATCAGCTTCTCACTTTGATTCTCAGTGCAAGGAGAAGATGTATAGCCGTGCAGGCTTATCATGGGGAGGCCGAAAGTCGCGGTTTGCGAGGTAACCGCCAATAGGTTTTGCCGGGCCGAAAACGCTGGCAGCACGTGCAGTAATTGCTGTCGACCGCCGGCGATTTCAGAAAGGTGGGGTCGCATACGGGCGAATATGGCAATCGTTAAGCAAACGGGCAGGCGTCAAGTCGATCAGGGTGGGCGCTCACTGAGTAAGGCAAGCGCAACGGCACCGCCCATGCGGTAGGTCATTTGTGCGCGGGTTCAGCATTTTTGGAAATCGATAAATCGCCGGTTGACGTCGGTGACTGCATCATTGAAACGGCGGATGTGGCATGCTTCCTCGTCGTGTATTTTTATGAGCTTCAACGCGTACAGTAAGTCCTGTGTCCTGGTGAGCAGGTTGCGGTTCGCTTCTCCTGGCAGTATGCCGCTTTCCCTGCTTGCTCTGTCCGTGCTCCTTAGCAAAAGCCAAAGCAGTAAACCGATGCCCAGTGCAAGCAGAGTGAGAGGGGCGACATGCGGAAGGCGACGGACAGGTAGGCAAGTGCCAGCAGAGATAGGGTAAATAGGTGCATAAGGAAAAAGGTGCCGATGCCGATTCTCTGCGTCTCGGAAGTGAGAGCGTTGAAAATTTCGTCGCTGTGCTGGTCTGTTAGAAAGCTCCAGCGCGAATGGGCTGCCTCATCATAAAGCCGTTGTCTTAAATGATCGGCGAAGCGCAATTGCAGTGAGCGGCTTTCCCGGTCCCTGAGCGGCATGAGCCAGGCTTGCGCCGTGATCAGTCCCACAAAAATACAAGCGCGGTTTCGAAATCCCAGTTTAGCTTCAGCCTGGAGAGGAGGCGGTGAGCCACTGTAAAACGGCTACCTTCAGTTTCAAATCCGCCAGCTAAGGTCAGTAGCGGCAACAGCATTAGTAATCTCGCGTGTTCAGTGCCCGCTGACATAACGCTAAACAATGTAGTGCGCCGGATTGCTGGCGGATCGAAACGTAAAAACTCACGTGGATAAGCGCGAAAAAGCCAGTTGTTCCGGTTTGGGGTGGCTTGGTTGTTCGATGCCATAGCCGGGGGTGATAGCACGCGGCGGCAAGCGCTACTTCGTTCTGAAGCTAAGCCCGATTTGCGCATTATGCTCGGTATCACCGAGCAAGATAGCTTTTGGTCTTGGGGAAATTGCGTCCGCTGAAAATCTTGGAAACGGAGCGCCAGCGAAGTGAAGATTTTTAGTCCCCGATAGCCGTAGCGCCGGGCGGGTTTTCGCAGCGAAGCGGAGAAAACCTGCAAGGCATCGCGACACGGCGTTAAGTCATGCGAGAGCCGATGTTTCGACCCCTTGTTGGGTCGGAACGAGGTGACGCGGACGAATCGGGGCGCCGAAGGCATAAGCGGTCGCGTCATTTTTGCCGATTTTTTCCAGCAGGATGCCCGAAAAAATCTTTCGGCAAAAATAGCGACTCCCCGGAGCAGGCCGTTTTCACCAATTAGGTCCTCGGATTGTTGATAACCCGAGTAAGATCTTGAACAATTCGGTTAGGATGGATTTTGACACGACCATTTTTTCTGTTTTAATCACCAGAAGCCTTCGAACTTAAATCTGTCTATAGGTGGAAGCGGGCAAGATCGGGGTGATACGGTGTAGGATCGCTGTGCAAATAATGCTTGGTTAATTTTGACGATTCAGAGCTGATCGATCATGGTTGTATCGAATGAAGTAAGTCATGGCTCTTATTAAATGGGTTGGCAACGTAGATTGCTTTTTTACAAAAAACATTTTAAGCTCTTAATATCGTGTTGAATAAATACAATAATTCAGAGATAAAGTATAAAGTTTCTGGTCAAATACTTACGTTTTATCTTCTGCTAATCGCCTTTTCAACAGTCTATTGAAATTATTTTTCACGTTGAGTAACCATAAGTATGGTTGCTACAAAATGTTGTCTATAATTTATTGATTTTTTGTTGTTGCCGATGAGTAAGCTTTAATGGTAAGGCTATATTTGGAGGGTGATTTTTGACCGAATTGCGTTTTTAACGGGCTCTTAAATCAACTAGCACCAGAAGCTAGTCAAGGATGCTATTATTGGTTTGAAATCGAACCGATTTATTAAATTGATTGAGTTTTCAATTTTAAAGAGAAGCGGGCGGGCACACCGTAATATATACAACGCTACTAAGGCTTCGGCAAGCAGTGTAAGGGTGTTTTATCGTGTACGAGTCAGCTGTCCCTGGAGAGACTTTTTTACAGCGTATGACAATTGATGCCGAATGAAAATTGAAGCGCAATTACAAAAGCGTCGATGCTTTAGATTGTGTTTTTTCGGTTATCTAGATGAGTCGCAACAGTCCTTGGCCCTACATATTTAAATACTAGATGGATGTATTGTTCATAAACCCAGATTCGTCTAATAAGGCTTATCAGGATCTCGCTAAAACCTATTCAGCTATCGAGCCCCCTACATGGGCACTGTTACTGGCGGAGTCATGCCGAAGCAAGGGATTTGATGTCGCCTTGATGGATTGCGACGCTGAGCGTTTGACGCTTGAACAATCGGTGCAACGCATTGATGAGTTCAATCCACGTCTGGTAGTGTTCGTCGTCTACGGGCAAAATCCCAATTCCGGAACAACCAGCATGATCGGTGCATTGGCTCTGGCTAGCGCGCTTAAGGATACTGTTGGTAACCAAATACGGATTGCCTTCGTTGGTTCTCATACGAGTGCTTTGCCGTTGGACGTTCTGGCTCATAATTGCGTCGATATTGTGTTGCTCAACGAAGGCGTTTACGCATTGCATAATCTGTTGAGAGGCAATCTCGAGAGCGACTTGGCGCATGTCAAGGGCATCGGCTATAAACAGGGCTCTTCGGCCTTGCCCGTGCTCAACCCGCCTCAGTCTGTGGTACCGCAGGAACGGATGGACGAAGACCTGCCGGGTTATGCTTGGGATTTGCTGCCTTACCGCGACAAGCCACTCGACCTTTACCGGGCGCATTTCTGGCATGCCGAGTTCAGCCACGATAAACGCACACCGTTCGCGGCTATTTACACCTCGCTAGGTTGTAATTTCGGTTGCGATTTCTGCATGATCAACATCGTCAATCGGTCCGATAACAGCGTCGGCATTGATGCCTCGCATTCCCGCGGCATGCGTTTTTGGTCGCCAGCCTGGGTGATTCGCGAAATGGAAAAACTGGCGACGCTTGGCGTTCGCACGCTACGCATCAGCGACGAAATGTTCTTTCTCAATCGTAAGTACTACGAGCCCATACTGCAAAACGTGGTCGATAGAGGTTTCGACTTTAATATGTGGACCTATTCCCGCGTCGATACTGTCAGGCGCAATGCGCTCGATTTATTCAAGCGCGCTGGTGTAAATTGGCTGGCATTGGGTGTCGAGGCGGGTAATCAGATGGTGCGTCAAGAAGTTTCCAAGGGGTCGTTCAAGGAAGTCAATATCCGTGACGTGTGCGACACGATCAGCGATGCCGGCATCAGCATCATCAGCAACTATATCTTTGGCTTCCCGGATGATACGCTGGAAACGATGCAGCAAACGCTCGATCTTGCCATCGAGCTCAATACCGAGATGGCCAACATGTATCCTTGTCAGGCCTTGCCGGGCAGTCCCATGTACCATATTGCCAAACGCAACGGCTGGAAACTGCCCAAGACTTACGAAGGCTTTGCCTTCCTGTCGTATGAATGCGAACCGTTGCCGACCAAGTATTTGAGTTCGGAGGATGTGTTGCGCTTCCGTGATCAGGCATGGCAAACCTATTTTTCAAATCCCGCTTATCTTGAGCTAGCCGAGCGCCGTTTCGGCGTGCAGGAGCGCAAGAATATCGAGGACATGGCGAGCATCCGCCTTAAGCGGAAATTGTTGGGAGATTAAGCACTTGATTATCACCAGAACCCCGTTCAGGATTTCGTTTTTCGGTGGTGGCACCGACTACCCGGGTTGGTATCGTGAGCATGGCGGCGCCGTGCTGTCGACCTCGATCGACAAATATTGCTACATCAGTTGCCGCCGTCTGCCGCCGTTTTTCGACCATAAACACCGCATCGTCTATTCCCTGATCGAAAACGTCAAACATAACGACGAAATTCAACATCCCGCGGTTCGCGCGGTGCTTAACTGGGCGAATGTTGAGGAAGGCCTGGAAATTCATCACGATGGCGACCTACCTGCCCGTTCCGGCTTGGGTTCCAGCTCGTCGTTTACCGTCGGCTTGTTGAACGCCTTGCAAGCCTTGCAAGGACGAATGACCAACAAGGATGGATTGGCTAGGGACGCGATTCACATCGAACAAAACTTGATTGGTGAGAATGTCGGTTCCCAAGATCAAGTGTCGGCGGCCTTCGGTGGTTTCAACCGGATCGAGTTTCATACCAACGATACCTTCGACGTTGCGCCGGTGATTCTCCCGCAACAGCGCCAACAAGAGCTTCGTCAGCATTTGATGCTGTGCTTTACCGGCTTCTCGCGTATTGCCTCCGAAGTCGCGAAGTCGAAAATCGACAATTTGAAAAATCGCGAGAAAGAGCTGAAGCTGATGCGGGCGATGGTCGACGAGGCTATCGCATTGCTGCAGGACGGCCGCGAACCCATCGAATCGTTCGGTAGGCTGTTGGATGCCAGTTGGCATTACAAACGCAGTTTGTCTGAACGGGTGTCCACCCCAGAGATCGACGAAATATACAATGCGGCAATGGATGCCGGCGCCATCGGCGGCAAGATTTTGGGTGCTGGTGGCGGTGGTTTCTTGTTGTTGTTTGCTAAACCGGAGAAACAGGCCGCGATTCGCGAACGCCTCGACAAGCTGATTCACGTGCCGTTCAATTTCGAAGACTCCGGCAGCCGTGTAGTTCTCTACCAACCCAACGGACTTTAATTGTGATGCACCAGTTCTTATGTCTTGGTCTTCATGCCGGGGAGACCAACGGTTCGACCCATTACCGAACCAACGCCGAAATGGAGGCGCTGCTGTGAATTCCGAAACCCTTGATTTGCGCGCCAAGGCCGATTGGGTCTGGAGAGAGACGCTCGCGATCCACCGTCGCGCGCCCGAGACTCGGCTTGCTTCGTCGCTATCAGCCGTTGAAATTTTTGTCGCGTTGTATTACGGAGGCGTATTGCGTTTCGATGCCTCTCAGCCATTGGCGGCGCATCGTGACCGTTGCGTGATCAGCAAGGGTCACGGTTCAATTTGTATGTATCCGATTTTGGCCGATCTTGGTTTTTTTTCGAAAGATGAATTGTTGAGGGTTTGCCATAGCGGCGGTTTTTTGGGCGGTATTCCCGATCCGGTGATTCCTGGTTATGAGACTGTCAACGGTTCGCTCGGCCATGGCCTGGGCGTAGCCACCGGTATGGCTCTGGGCTTGAAGCGGCTCGATAGTGACCGACAAGTGTTCGTCGTGTCAGGTGACGGCGAATTGCACGAAGGAGCCAATTGGGAGGCCGCGATGTTTGCCTCTCAACACAGGCTCGACAATCTGAATCTCATCATCGACGACAACGGTATCAGCATGCTCGGCTATACCGATGATATCGTCAGCCACCATTCGCTAAGCGAGCGCTTAACCGCGTTTGGCTGGGATTGTCGGCGAGTCGATGGTCACGATGTGTTGGCTGTGCAGGCGGGTTTGTTGGAGATGAAGGTGACGGCGGCCGGTAAGCCGAAAGCGCTGATCGCCAAAACCTTGAAAGGTCGCGGTGTGCCGGGATTGGAGAATGCGCCTTTGTCGCACATTCTTAATCCCAAGCCGGAATTAATTGACAGTCTACTGGAGCAATTGCCATGACGACCAAACCGCTACCGATGCGCGACGTTCTGCTTGATCGGGTTTGGCAAGCGATGGGGCAGGATACGAAAATATTTTTCGTCAGTGCGGATTTTGGTTCGCCGATACTGGATAAAATACGCGCCGATTTCCCCGACCGTTTTGTCAACGTCGGTATCGCCGAGCAAAATTTGATCAACGTGTCTGCCGGTCTGGCGCTCGAAGGGTTTACCGTGTTTGCTTACGCGATTGCGCCGTTCATAACCATGCGCTGCTACGAACAGATTCGTGTCAGCTTGGCATTGCTGTCGGAAGTGCGGCCGATTAACGTTAACCTGATCGGCGTCGGCGCCGGTTATAGTTACGTGGTTTCCGGGCCGACGCACCAGTGCTACGAAGATTTGACCCTTATGCGCGCGATGCCGAATTTCCAAGTGTTTTCACCCGCCGACCATGTAACGGCGGGAGCATTGTTCGAGCGCTGCGTATCGGCTACCGGCCCCAAATATTTGCGCTTTGACGCTCAGGTATTGCCGGTAATCTACGAACAAACGGCACCGGACTTACGATTGGGTTTTCACGTTCACCGTCGCGGCCAGCGCGTGTGTTTGCTGGCCACCGGCTACATGTTACATACCGCGCTGAAGGTGGCGGCTCAGCAAGACCCCGAGCACGATGTCGGTGTCATCGATTTGGTGGACATTGCGCGTTTCGATGCGGATCGATTAGCTGACGAACTCGCTGGCTATCAAGGCTTGGTCAGTCTGGAAGAAGGCTTTAGTGGTCGCGGAGGGGTTGATGCCATGCTATTCGATTTCCTGGCCCGACGTAAACTGCCCTTGACACTGCTCAATCTGGGGGTCAATGGCGGCTACCGTTTCGAACTGGGTACACGGGCCGAATTACACGAACAAGTCGGCATAGGGCCGGAAGCCGTGCAACGGCGCGTTGCGGCATTCATTCAATCACTTTCTCATTAACCGGGTATTCGACAACATGAAATTCCCCCTGATGCGTAACAACATTCTGCGCGAAGATCTCGACGCAGTGATCGAACATCTCAAACAGGACGATCCGATTTTGACTCATGGCGCAAACGTGCGCGCGTTCGAGGCCGAGTGGTCGGAGTGGCTGGGTGTGAAATACAGCGTTTTCCTGAATTCCGGTGCATCGGCCAACCTGCTGACCATGGCGGTGTTGAAGATACGCCATCCCGAAGGCGGCGAAGTCATCGTGCCGCCGCTGGCCTGGGTATCGGATGTTGCATCGGTGTTGCAGAACGGATTCACCCCGGTATTTGCCGACATCGATCCGGCAACGCTGGCGATGGATACTCAACAAATTCTGAGTAAAATTACCGACAAAACCCGCGCCGTGTTTCTGACTCACGTCCAAGGTTTCGATGGCCTGACCGACGAACTGGTCGCGGAACTTGAATGCCGCAACATTCCGTTGATCGAAGATGTCTGTGAATCGCACGGCGCCCGCCATAACGGTAAATTGCTCGGCAGTATCGGCTGGATTTCCAATTTTTCCTATTACTACGCCCATCACATGAGCACCATTGAGGGTGGCATGGTTTGCACCAACGACCCCGAGGTCTATCAGCAAGTGCGCATGTTGCGTTCGCACGGCATGGTGCGCGAGGCGACTGACAATGATTTGAAGGCACGTTACATCGACGAAAATCCGCAGCTCAACCCGGATTTCATTTTTGCCTATCCGGCCTATAACACCCGCAATACTGAAATCGGCGGCATAATGGGCCGTAGCCAACTCAAGCGCCTCGATATGATCGTGCAACGCCGTACCGAAAATTTGCTGCGCTTTCTCGATAAAATTGATGCGTCCAAATACCGCACCGATTTCAAACTCGAGGGTTCGAGCAATTACGCTTTTAATCTGATCCTCAATGAGGCCGACGATAATTTGGTTCAACGGGTGATGAAAAAAATGCGCGAATCCGGCATCGAATTCCGCCGAGGTAGCGCCGGCGGCGGCAATCAGATACGCCAACCTTATTTGAGAGGCATCGTGCCCGAAGGCCATCATCTGGAATATCCGAATACCGAACACGTTCATTTTTACGGGTTTTACATCGGCAATTTCCCCGACTTGAGGTTTGACGAAGTCGACGAACTGTGCGCGTTGCTCAACGCAGCTTGATGGCGACGTCGTGACCACGGCAATTGTTCTTGCAGGCGGCTTGGGCACGCGTTTGCGTCACGCGGTACCCGATTTGCCGAAACCGATGGCTCCAATCAATGGCCGTCCGTTTCTCGAATTTTTACTCGAGTATTGGCGTACTCAGGGCGTGGAGCGTTTCATTCTATCGGTTGGCTACCGGTGTGATGCGATCATTGATTACTTCGGTAATAATTACCGTGGTGCGGTGATCGAATACGTGGTCGAACAAACCCCCTTGGGTACCGGTGGGGGCGTACTATTAGCCGCACGCAACATCCCGGTCGGCGAACGTTTTCTCTTGCTCAACGGCGATACTTTCTTCGCTGTGGATTTGGAACAGTTGATGCGTTTCGCACAACGTAGCGATGCGGATTGCTGTTTTTCGTTGTTTCGTTCCAACGAAGAAGGCCGCTTTATGGCGTTGGAAGTATCCGGTGACGGGCGCATCGAGTGTTTGCAGTCCGGCAAAGGAGGCGTCCGCAGTCTGGCCAACGGCGGAGTGTACGTCCTGCGGCGCAGCGCATTGTTGGAAGAACGGTTTACGCCGAACGCCAAATGGTCTCTCGAAGACGATATTTTTCCAGCGGCTTTGACTGCCGGCCGTCGTTTAACCGGTGTCGAGTTTCCGGGAACCTTCATCGATATTGGCATTCCCGATGATTACGCGCGCGCCGCGCAAGTGTTGAGCGGGGAGTCGGAGTGGATATAGTTTCGCGCCTCATAACTAATGTTCAGGCCTCGATTGATGCCAAAAACAGGCTGTTGGCTGATACCGACGCGTTAGCCGAATTCGGAGCGGCCGTGGAAGCTGTGATCGCTTGTTATCGCAACGGTGGCCGCATCTACATTGCCGGCAATGGCGGCTCGGCGGCCGATGCTCAGCATTTGGCGGCGGAGTTCGTCAGTAAACTGGCGCGGGAACGTGATGCGTTGCCCGCAGAAGCCCTGACCGTCGATAGTTCCATTCTGACAGCAATCGGCAACGACTACGGCTTCGAACACGTATTTTCCAGGCAACTGGCCGGCAAAGCCTGCGGCAATGACGTTTTTTTGGGCATCAGCACGTCGGGCCAGTCGCCGAACATCTTGCAAGCGCTGGCGCAGTGCCGCGCTATGTCGATACCAAGCATCGCATTTTGCGGCCGCGATGGCGGCAAAGCCCGCGAACTTGCGATGTATGCAGTAGTCGTCCCGGGAACCGCGACCAGCACTATTCAGGAATTGCACATAGTCTTGGCACATACGCTGTGCGAGTGCGTCGAAGCGGCAATCTTTGGCGAATGAATTTTTTCGAACCGAAAGGAGAGTTATGAGTTACAACATTTTAGTAACCGGCGGCGCTGGCTATTTGGGCTCTACCATGGTACCCGACTTGCTGGCTACAGGACATAAAGTTACGGTGCTGGACAACTTCATGTTCAAGCAAAGCAGTTTGAACCACGTCTGTCACCACCCGAATTTCTCGGTCGTCAAGGGTGACATCCGCTTGGAAAAAAATGTCGCGCCGTTGCTCAAAAATGCCGATATTGTGATTCCGCTGGCTGCGCTGGTGGGTGCGCCGCTGTGCAATCTGGATCCAATCGGCGCAACAACTACCAACCACGACGCAATAACGCTGATGCTGAAGTTGTTGGCCAAGGATCAAATCGTGTTAATGCCGACCACGAATAGCGCTTACGGCACCGGCGATGAAAACAACTTTTGTACCGAGGAATCGCCGTTGCGTCCGATTTCGCAATATGCAATTGAAAAGGTCAAAATCGAACAGGAATTGATGCAGCGCGAAAACGCAATCAGCTTCCGTTTGGCGACCGTATTCGGCATGTCGCCTAGAATGCGCGTCGATTTATTGGTCAACGACTTTACCTACCGCGCGGTCAACGACCGATTCGTCGTGCTGTTCGAAGGCTATTTCAAACGCAATTATGTACATGTGCGCGACGTTTCCCGCGCTTTCCAACATGCGATTACCAATTATGACGCGATGAAGGGTCAGATTTACAACGTCGGTCTTTCAGAAGCCAACGTCTCTAAAAAAGAATTATGCGAAACAATCAAAAAGCAGATTCCCGACTTCGTGTTCATCGACGCGCCGGTCGGTAAGGATCCTGATCAACGAAACTACATCGTATCCAACGCCAAAATCGAGGCAACAGGTTACAAAACCTCTGTCAGCCTTGATGCCGGTATCTCCGAATTGATCAAAGGTTTTACCATGATCAAGAATTCGATGTACGGCAACGTTTGATCCAACACCAAACTAACTATCAGCTACGGCATGCAACACGAAGATAAGGTAACGGACCAGAACTTTCGGATCGAACTTTTGGGGCGACAAGAGGTATTCGAAAACGCGCTGTTTCGGGTTTATGCCGATCACGTCGTCGATTCTCACGGCAACGAAGTGCCTCGCTATCTGAGCGTCGTGCCTCGCTGTTTAGTCGACGACTCTGTCGCCGGCGTTGCGGTACTTCCGGTTGCCGGGCACGCTATTGGCTTGATGCGAGTGCTAAGGCACCCGTTACAGCGCTGGTCCTGGGAAGTGGTCAAGGGGCATGGGGAACCCGGCGAAAGCCCAGCCGCCATAGCGGAACGCGAGCTGATGGAAGAGACGGGGTTGGCGCTATTGACCGGCGGTTTGAGGGATCTGGGGTCGCTGTCGCCGGAAGCAGGCGTTATCCAGGCTCGCTCTCGGCTGTTTGCCGCTTTGGTCGATGCCGGTGCAGCCGTCAAGGTTGAACCGGAGTTCGGCCACGGCGAATTTCGCTTTTTCGACCGATCCACCGTATTACAAATGATTGCCGAGGGTGAAATCGAAGACGCCAGTTCGTTGGTGCTGGTTTATAAGTGGTTAATCGAACACGAGTCGAATGGTTGAAGACATTGTTGATTTGTTGGTCTGCTACCGCTTTTTAAACGTGCTAATAGCGCGTTTGGGTTCAACCAAATTAATTTGCCCGGTAATCTAATCCCCGCCTTGATTCCATGTTGGATATTGTCAGTAATATTATGAAGTATCGGTCACTAATTGGCGCACTTGCCTTGCGTGATTTGCAAAGTAGGTACGTTGGGACTATGGGAGGGGCGTTATGGTCGATCATTCAGCCGGCCTCTACGGTGGCCGTGTTTTATTTTGTGTTCTCGGTAGGTTTTAAAGCGGCCGCGCCCGCCGGTTCACCTTTTATTATGTGGTTCATCACCGGACTGATGGTCTGGTTTTATTTCAATGAAACTTTGATCACCATTACTGGTTCTGTAACCAGTAACGCTCATCTGATTAAGAAAACCGTTTTTCCAACCGAAATACTTCCCTTCGTGTTCATCACGGCGGGTATTGTGCCGCATATGATCTTCATGATCTTTGTGATAGGAATGCAAGTTTGGTATGACATTGCATTTTCGCCGATGCGTTTGTTGGTGGTCTATTTCATGCTGTGCAACGCCACATTGCTACTCGGGCTGGGTTGGTTGTTTTGCGCGCTACAAGTGTTTTACCGGGACATAGCACAAGCCCTTTCCGTGATATTGAATGTCCTGTTTTGGTTAACGCCGATTGTGTGGTCAATGGAACTGTTACCGGAAAATTATCGCCATCTATTATCTTATAATCCAATTTACTATATTGTTGAAGGGTATCGTGGCTTACTTATATTTCCTGAGCCGAAATTACCAAATTTAACGGATACTGTTTTTTTTTGGTGTGTGACAATTTCGATTCTATTTTTCGGCGCTTATATTTTTCGGCGGCTCAAGCCTGAGTTTGCCGATATGCTTTGAAAAATAATGGGCCATAATGTGATTAATAAGCGTTATTTAACTGAAATTGAGGGGGGTTAATGGAGTCGTTGCCCGCAATATCAGTTTGCAACGTTAGTAAGAAATTCAGATTGTTTTCTTCTCCGAAAGAACGGTTAATCGAGGCTATTCATCCCTTCCGTAAGCAATACCACAAAGAGTTTTGGGCGCTTAGGAATATTAGTTTCGATGTACATCGCGGGGAAATCGTCGGAATTTTGGGGCGTAACGGTTCAGGCAAGTCGACGTTATTGCAGATTATCTGCGCGGTGATGCAGGCTACTGGAGGAGAGGTTAAGTCCAGCGGCAGAATTTCCGCATTGTTGGAGTTGGGGGCTGGTTTCAATCCCGAATTTACCGGGCGCGAAAATGTCATCTTGAACGGCGCCATTCAAGGTTTTTCGAAACAGGAAATGCTGGAGCGTATTGACGATATCGCAGCATTTGCCGACATCGGCGAATTCTTTGATCAACCGGTTAAGCTTTATTCCTCGGGAATGTTTGTCCGGGTCGCGTTTGCAGCGGCGATTCATATAGACCCCGAAATCCTTGTCGTCGATGAGGCTCTGAGCGTTGGCGATTCAAAATTCCAACACCGTTGTTTCCAACGCATCCGAAACTTCATGGAGCAAGGCAAGACTATTTTGGTTGTGTCCCACAGCACGGACACCCTGTTAAGGATTTGCAGTCGTGGCGTCGTTCTGGATCGGGGAGAGTTGGTACACATCGGCCCGATCACGAGTGCTGTTAATCATTATCAAAAGTTGTTGTTTGGAGAGGCTCAAAACATATCGAAGAATAGCAACGTTAAACGAAAGAAGGCCTTGCTCTTCGTAGAAAGGGCGGACAAAACCGACAAAATCCCTTTCAAGCCTACCTATAACCGTCACGAAGCCAGAATGGGCTCCGGTAAGGCCCGGATTGTCGATTTCGATCTAGTGGTCGATGGAGATTTGAATCCTCCCGAGATTGCCTCGCATGCCAATTGCGAGCTGATCGTCAAATTAGTCAGTGACGAGTTCGTGCAACTCTCTGTCGGTTTTGCCATCGTTTCGCTTGAAGGAACTTATGTTTTTGGCACCAACCTGGCAATGATGGGACATCCTTTTGTTCAAATCGAACCTGATGGCTATGTGGCGTTAAAATTTCATTGGCAAGCACATCTTACCGGGGGCGAATATTTTCTCAATCTCGGTTGTAACGAATTTGTCGATGGGCAAGATAGTTTTGTCGATGTACGACGCTCAGTGGCTCGATTGAAATTTTCGGATACACCGCAATCGGTCGGTTTTGTTGACCTTGAAGTCGTGGCTGAATTAGTGGCTGTGGACATTCTGGATGAGCAGTAGCTTAATGGTAGCTCCACGGCCGTTGGTGGTAGGTTATCCCCGTAGCGGCTTCTCTTTACTCATCAATGTGATTGCTGAACTTGTCGGCCCGGCACGGGATAGGCGTACGCTTAGCATCAAAGCGCTGTGCGACACCGCCGGATTCCAGATTTCCCGGCGAATAGAAGACGTGTTTATTCGCCGCGGTTTGTCGCACGATCTCATTTACAATTACAACTTTCGACAATTGGCCGGAGGACCTAAATGGTTGGCCGGTTCCGAGTTTCGCGATGCTCGATTTCGAAAATATATCGGCCTGCGTGGCGGCGGGGATTTCACCTTAATTACTTCTCATCCCCGCGAAATTCTCAATTATTACGAGGTTGTCCATTCGCACGTTGGACCGGCGGCTTGGTTAAGCGCGCTTGATGTCCCGAAGGGCTTGCGTTTCGCATCAATGCGTCATCCCGCGGGAACGTTAACGTCCGCCTGTTTTTCGATCAATGCGCTGGCCAGCGAATATATCCAACGTTTTGTTCCCTGTCAGGAAGATAACGACTTTCTAAGACAACGCCTCGCTCTGTACAAGCTTAGCGATCTTAACTTTTTCGAAGCGCTACTGCCGCCTTTCAAGGCTTACCTTGAAGAGTTCACTCAGCAAGATCACAACTACTATTTGATGCGCTGGGAAGACTTAATTGACAGTCCCGTGAAGACCATTCTCGGTATTGCGGGCGAATTGGGTTACAACACAAGCGTACCTCAGGCGCAAGCCTTATGGGCAAAACTCGACCACGTGAACCTAACCGGCTCCCATAAGCACAATCTGCGTCGGGGGCATGGCATCGTTGAGGGTTGGAAGGATTGGATAACCAATACTCATCTTGATATTCTGCGCGACCACGGTATCGACACGTATGCCGCCCGCTACGGTTACGGACCCATCTCGCCTTTAGACGAAAGCACTTACACGCCATTTCAGCAAACGCTTGAGGACTATATTCGGCGGGGCGAAGTATTTCGTGATTACGGCGACGAAGATTTGTTTGGATTTGCCTTCAACAAGTCCAACATCGATTTTTCCCGTTTTGGTTTTCGCCAATATCCTTGGCGAACCCATACGGCCATCGAGCGGTCCTCGTGCCGCGACGAAAGTTTGGTCATGGAAGTGTCGGATGTGGCGGAGGAGGCGTGCGGCATTTTTAATGAAGCGGCCGCTATCTGGATTAACGCGGCGCAAAATGACGGTTTAGATACGGCGGCGATAGATTCTATAACGTCGGTGGTTTCAGAGCTTTACGCTAACGATGCCGAGCTTGAAGTGTTTGTATCCGCCATGACTGCTGCCATCAACGCTGATCGAGGCTCCAATGCCGATACCGGGAAGAAATATTCGGAGCCACTTTTGTTGGATAGCCTGGGAACGACAAATGTCGTATTTTTTCAAGGCAAGTATTATGCGGTTCCACAGGCGCTAGGGCCTGTTGATTTTAGCTTGCCGAATCTCTCCGGCATTGCTTTTACGGGAATTGCAGATTCTTTTTCCGAACTCATTTTGATGGTGAAGGAATGAAAGGAAACGGCAGCGAACTTAGATTTATCGAACCGACTGCGCCAGCCTTTGCAGAAGCCTTGCGCAACAATCCGCCATTAACCGGGCCTGTTTATCTTGTGGGTCACGGCGAGCTTGCGGATACCATCGTGCGGGATGCTACTCACGAAGGTGTATCGGTTATTGCTCACACTGATATCCCACCACTGGAAGTTCTAAAACAAGCTCGCGTGTTGTTGTTTACAGAAACTCGGGGCGAGCAACTTGGGGATCTGTTGTTGGCATGTTTGGATCTGCAACAGGTCCGGATTTTTGCGCCGAAAAGTGATTGGCACATGAGTCGCAAACCCTTGTTTATAGTCTCTATCCCCAAGGCCGGTACGCATTTGGCCTACGAGTTTGCTCGAGCGTTGGGTTATGCTGCTGGTATCCAAATCCCTGATTTTCCCAAGCCAGGCACTTGGTATTGTATCGAATACAGTAACTCGCATACGGTTGCCCGAGATTTCTTTATCGATTCGGTGCGCCGAGCGCCATTTGGTAATCGGCACCATCCGGTTACTCAAACCCCTGTGCTTTTTGTCTACCGGCACCCGTTGGATATTCTGGTCTCTGAGGCGCATTACTACCATCGCGAAGGTAAAACGGTTTTTGCGGGCTATTTTTCCGGCAAGGATTTTGAACATCGGGTGCGGCAATTAGTAGACGACGAATGGTTGTTGGGCTCCTTAAGGCAGCGTGTGGGCGGTTTTCTGCCATGGCTGAATTTTCCTAATGTCATCCCGATCGCTTTCGAGGAGCTGGTGGGCGGAGCTGGCGGCGGTTCGGCACGCGCTCAACTTAAATCGATTTGGGCTATACAGTTAAAACTTCAGGCGGACGGTATTACCAAAGACATTGCGGCTCAGGTCTTCAATCAGAATTCGGCGACCTTTCGTGAAGGCCGAATTGGTGGCTATCTTTCGCAATTGCCTTCAAACCTGATCGACGAATTAGCTGATCGATGCGCTGATGTTCTTTCCGGCTTCGGCTACACGGTAAGGGGAGACTCGTTGATTCCTCGCCGGGTTGCTGAATTCCAATCACGTCCGTTGCGGTATTCGGCCAAGGACTTCAACGAGATGCCTTTAACCGTGGAACAAGACTTCATGGGTTGCAACCTTGTCCGCTATGCCCACCGTTTTTATGCCGCCCCTCTTTCGGCGGGTGTCATCGCTCTGGACGAATGCACGGCCCAGCAACTTGCGCGCTTGCCTTCGGCAGCGACGCTTGCCGAATTAAAGTCCGTATTATTGATTGGCCGTAAGGCTTATGACCGGCAATTGGCGCAGCTTAACCAAACGGGATTCGAGTTGCATTCCAACACTACGAACAACGTTTCCCCGGCCTATTGGATGGAATCCGAAGAGCCTTGTCTCTTTGACACGTATAAAGGCTTCAATTTGGTTGCCTGGAAGGGACGTTATTTCGCTTTGCGTCAGTCCGTTGGCATGATCGATTTGGCGCAAAATTTACAGACCTTGCTGTCCCTTTACACGCCGGACGCTATTCTAATGGCAAGGGATGTCGATACTCTGATGGATGATATAGATGGTATCTCGACGGCGGTTCGCCTGACGAATAATGCCAACGGAAATATCTCCGGGTTGCAAGCTCAGCTAGACGACTGCACGCGTTCGATCCAAACGCAATCGGAACAGTTACAGAACGTTTATGATATGGCCCGTTTATACGGAGAAAAAATCGAAGGTTCTCTACAGGCTTTGAGCCTGCAAATTGAGGACTCCGTGGTCAAAGGTTTGCAGAATACTTTAACTAGCATTATTCAACAGCACGCGGTCTTGCAAGGTGAACTACAAAAACAAGAAGAACAAATTATGGTCTTGAATAATAAGCTCGACATTCGTAACGCGAGTTTCCTATCGCGTTTGTTTCGGAGGAACCCCCGATGAGCGAACAGATACTAAACGTCGCAATTCCCTGGAGCCTGACACACTACATACCGCTGAATGGCTTTCATCCCCTCTACCGGGCGTTGTTCGAAGAGAAGCCCGACTGGTTGAATATCGCGGCATGGGACAATGTCGAGTTATCGCAATCTTTGCGCGGTGACAATGCGTTCAGAGAATCCCTGCTCGCGGAAGTTGCGAAGGATGCCGCTAAGTTGGAAAACGTTTCCTTGTCGCCTATCGAGAAGGATTACTTTGCGCATTATTGGCCCGCCAATCAGGCTTTAACCCGTTTATTACCCGGTGAGATTGAAGTTCATCACACCGCGCCGTTTCCGAGTTTGTGCCGCCCTTTTGTATTTCATTGCGAATCGTTTGCGCCGGTTTTTTTTCCATTTGCGCATCAAGGAACCGGGAGCATGGAATCGCAAGAACAGGTACGAGCTTATTACAAGCGAATATTCGAAAATCCGCTGTGTCTTGGAATTTTCTCTCATTTACCGGAGACAATCACGGATTTGAGCTGTTTTTTTGCGTCGCCGATCATTGATGCCAAGCTTCATTTATCGCGCATTGGATTCATTGGCGTATCGGGCGGAGATAGGCAATCCAAAAAAGGGCTCGCGGCAGCTAGGTTTTTGTTCATCAATTCCGCGCATCAAAACCCAGACAACTTTTTCCTACGTGGCGGACATCTTGTGTTGCGTTTTTGGCAGGCACTATGTGCCGAGTCTGGAAACGAGCGATTGATTATGCGTTGTGGCCGGCCTTCGAATGCGATGTTGTGGGAATATGGGGTCGATTTAGACTGGTTGAGCTATCACGAAGGCCGCAGCATCATCTGGATTGAGAGTTATCTGACGGCGGGCGAGCTTGACGAACTTATGCGCGCCGCACATTTTTTGCTGCTTCCAAGTGCTTCCCTACATTCTGTTTCAATCATGCAGGCTATGGCGGCGGGAGCCGTACCGATTGTCTCCGATACGATTGGGACCAACCGCTATGTCGTAGACGGAAATGATGGGATAGTTTTGTCTGGCGTCTATGCCAACAATTGGCGGCGAGACCCCGAATCCGGAGTTATGACTGATCGATATGCTCGTAATCTTGATTTGGAGGATTCGCTCGTAGAACAAATGTTTTGCAGGGTTAGTGATTTGCTTAATCATCCCAACAAGTACGAATCGTTGAGTTTAAGGGCTTACAATAAAGCTCAAGTCGAATTTTCGGGGCGCGCTTTCAGTGAAGATTTCTGGAGTAAGGTTCGAACGATCTATTTTGATTATAAACGATCAGCGTGTTCTAGTAATGCTCTTGAAGAACAGGGCGAACATTTCAATACATGTTTAATCTGTGACGATGATTGGCCGAAAATAATTTCCAGTGTGCCGCAACCGGTGCCACGGCTTCAAGCGGGAAGAGGGAGAGTATTCGAAATAGGTGGCTATTTTGTGGCGACACCCCATTCCCAGATCATGAACTTACACGACTGGTCTCCAATTGCCGAGTTTGTAGATAGTGCGGCTCCTTCATTGAGTTTCTCAAACAGCCTTAAAGGTCTCAATGGCTGTTACATCGGATGTTCGATTGAGGATAATGGTATGTCGATCACAAGACGGATCGTCAAGATTATTGCAAAGTATTTAACGCCCTATCCGCGTCTGTATCTGGTTGCTTCTCAAATGCTTAGATTGTTGAGAGCGTGGAGGCGCCAATTCACCGTGAATTTGGCCTCTTCGTCCGATGTCGGTTTGATAGATGAAGGAGTTAGGCTAGTGATGCATGATGTTCGCGGATTGAACGTCATTCGCAGTGGGAAGCGCTTTTATGCCATTCCGATGAGTGAAGGTGAATTCTCTTCAGCTCGGGTGGACAAAGGTGGTTATAGCTTTTGCGTGACGGGGGACAATCTGAGAGACCTGTTAAAAAGAATCGATAGTTTACCCGTCCGCGTAGACCAAATCCACAACGTGGAATTAGTTGAGGAGGGGATGTATGGTTTCAATATCATCCGTTGTAGCGACAGGTTTTTTGCCATACCCCAATGTGACGGCGCGTTTAACCTACAGCGAGTTCTTGATAACGGTTATAGTCAAATATTTTCAGGCAGTTCGGTAAATGAGGTTAGAGCAGTGGTAGAGCGGAGCATATTGTGATCGGGAGGCCCGCTAGACACCCTGTTCATCTGTGGGTATATAACCACCCCGTGCAAATGATTAGCGATCAGATTGAGTTCTTTTTTCTGATAATGCAGCAGCATGGTTATCCCGTAACAATGGGGCGTAACCCAAAGGATACTGCACTAAACGTGGTCATCGAGAATTTTTCGGAAATGACCAGCAGGACGCTCATCGATTATTGCGAACGCACCGGTAAGCGAGTAGCCGTTATCATGACCGAGCACCTTGATCTGGTTGGGGACGAATTGTTCATCCATGGCGACCGATTATGGAACAATAATGATTACATGCACCCGGCAACTCAAGTTTCGAGAATTAAGAATCTCATGGATTGCGTGCCCTATTTCCGGGCTGTTTTTGTGTTGGGAGATCTGCCCGAATTAATTGGGTCAGGGAGTATGTTTCCCGGCCTTACAGTCAGAACCCTACCGTTTCCCGAATTATTGAGTGTTGACTTAACGAATCAGGAGCCGATGCACGAAGTTGTTTTTTCCGGCGCACTTACTGCGTTTCGGGATCAAACGCTACGGGCTATTGCTGAACGTTTTGTGTTGGCGCAAACGTCAAAATTTCTACCGAGAAAGGGGCGAGACCGACTCAACGAGTCAGCGCGTGTCGTGTTGAATATTCCCCAGCGACCCAACTGGCGTTGGCTTTCACTGATGCGCATCATTGCCGCGTTGCGTTGCGGCCGGGCGACGGTTTCGATTGGAACTCAAGACCAATCCTGTATTGCTGAATGCTGTATTCAGTTGCATGAAGCAGGGTGGGAAGATGAATTAAGGCGGGTGGTGAATAATTGGCCCCATGCCTATCAAGATTGTTTAACGCGATATGAAAGCATGCGCCAATCTTTTCTCGCAAAGCATCTGTTTCCGCATGATTTGATAGAATATTGGAGTTTATTAGAACGTTTGGACACCTGATTAATAGTCATGAGCTTACTTATGAAAAAGATAAATATCGATCAATTATAAGATGGCGCATCAGCATCCCAAATAGCGATATTTTTCTTGCCGGCAGAAGTTTCAAGGGAGTTTTGATATAACTAAAGTCTCGTGGCGCTATTTATTCCGTTAAAGTAGAAGTACCAATTTAAATGATAGGATTGTTATTAATGTGCGCGTTAGTCAAGATGGGGTTGTTTATGCTATAACTCGCCATTGTATTGGTCTATATAATTTTAAAAAAATTATTTGACAGCATATTGTTGTTGGATTTTATTAAAAATCAAAAAAAACGAGTGACAAGCTGCGGTATAATGCGGCTGTTTATTTGAAGAATAAAATGGATAATTCGAAATTAAAATTTATAACAACGCTTTTTATTCCTGTAAAAAATGAAATAGATGCATTAAAGGTTATAATGCCGCGTATTGACAAAAGTTGGTGTGACGAGATATTGATTCTTGATGGCAGTTCTGATGATGGCTCAAAAGAATACCTTGTTTCTAAAGGATATAACGTCGTTAACCAAGAATCAAAAGGAGTCAAAGCTGCTTTTTGGGAGGCGTTTGAATTGGCTAAAGGTGATGTCATTATTCCGTTTTCGCCGGACGGCAACTCTATTCCGGAGGATATTCCAAGGCTAATTGAAAAGATAAACGACGGTTATGATATAGTTGTAGCATCGAGATACAAAGGCGATGCAATTTCGGAAGATGACGATTTCGCATCGGGAATTGCCAATAAGTTTTTTACCCATCTTATTAATATACTGTTCTCAACAAAATACACAGATGGGCTCGTGATGTACAAAGCATTCAAAAAGTCTCATCTATATGCATTGGAAATAGATAAATTCAAGAGTGAGTTTTCGGAAATAATGTTATTAACCCGTGGTGCGAGGTACGGTTTGAAGATAACGGAAATTTCTTCTTCTGAACCTCCTAGGATAGGTGTACAAGGAAGCCGAGCCCATCCTGGGGTGCTAGGAAAATATAAGAGCGCTCTTGTTTTATTAAAATCCATATTGCGAGATGCATTGTTTTATCATCCTGGTCTGAATAGATAACAAAACATACCGTAGAGAATAGCTTATATTCTTTCAATACAACAGGCTAACGAACAAAATTCATCCGGTTTTGAATTGGCCGCTCTTGAGTTCATCTATGGTTTGAGTGTCGCACTCGATTTTCTTGTTCCTGGCGTGCTTTTTTGTATTGCCTATCTGGCCAACCAAATAATAAGCAGGAAAAAAGTTTGGCGGTCATCGTCGCGATGGATGCGGGAGTCGGGGTGTTGATTAGCATCCTTCACGCTATTTGGATGAGGCGTCGAGCAATGGGATAGCGTTGTTCCGCAGTGTTATCGACCACTTTTTGCCAATGGTTAAACGCCGTATCGGCCAGTGCCGGTAGTATCAAAATCTATGAGAAAATCCACTTATAAACGATCAGGCTACGTGCTTGAAAACTCGCGCCAAGAAGAGAATGCACAAAAACCAAGTGAACGCGGATTTGGAATAACTTTTGCTGCCATATTTTGCATTATAGGTTTTTTGAGGTTATATCAATCCCATGACTTGCACGATCATTGGTGGATGATATGGTTATTCTTTGCTGCAGTTTTGCTTATCCTTGCATATTTTTGGGTAGCACCACTACGACCTCTTAACAATCTTTGGCATCGTTTCGGCCTCGTTTTATCTTATTTAATTAATCCCATCATAATGGGCGTCGTTTTCTTATTAACTATTCTGCCGGTTGGGCTATTAATGCGCTTCCTCAAAAAAGATTTACTTAAGCTGAAAGTTGATCGCAAATCGTCAACCTATTGGCAAAATACACCGCTTGTTGTGGTTAAACAACAAAATATGAAAAATCAATTTTAATGTGGAATTAGCGATGCTGAATACCTTGCGAGAACTTTGGGTTTTCCTATCCATGCGAAAGAAGTATTGGCTATTGCCAATCATATTCGTGCTAGCCTTGGTCGGCGGTTTGGTTGTTTTAAGCCAAGGCTCCGCAATAGCGCCATTTATTTACGCCATATTTTGAAATTTGCCGAAATACCCGTGAACATATTAGGTATCTCGGCGTTTTATCACGATAGTGCGGCCTGTCTGATTGTAGATGGGCAAATAATCGCCGCCGCGCAAGAAGAACGTTTTACGCGCAAAAAACACGATGCGGGTTTTCCTAAAAACGCGATTGAATATTGCCTGAATGCGGCTGGTAAAAAGCTGGATCAAATTGAGTATGTTGTATTTTACGACAAGCCTTTTTTAAAATTCGAACGACTTCTTGAAACCTATATTGCCTTTGCTCCGCGTGGTTTTCAATCATTTTTAACGGCAATGCCGATTTGGCTGAAAGAAAAGCTCTTTCAAAAGTTAGTATTGCGGGATGAGTTGAAAAAGCTGGGTGCAGATCCGAGTATAGAAAGCCGTTTGTTATTTGCTGAACATCATCAAAGTCACGCCGCCTCGGCTTTTTTTGCTTCACCATTCGAGGAAGCCGTTGTGCTAACAATGGATGGCGTTGGCGAATGGACAACGACTTCAGTATCGATCGGATGCGAGAATCGCTTGGAGACGGCGAAAGAGATGCATTTTCCTCATTCTATTGGCCTTTTATATTCAGCGTTTACCTATTATCTTGGTTTTAAAGTTAATTCAGGTGAATACAAGGTGATGGGGTTGGCTCCCTACGGAGAAGCAAAATATGCCGACGTTATTCTGGATAAACTCATTGATCTGAAGGCTGACGGTAGTTTTCGGCTGGATATGCAATATTTTGATTATTGCACCGGCCTCAAGATGACCAACAAGAAATTCTACAAGCTTTTTGGTGAGCCGCCTCGAAATCCGGATCAGCCATTGACGCAAAAGCACATGGATATTGCGGCATCTATTCAATGGGTTACCGAAGAAATAGTGCTTCGCTTGACGCGTAGCCTTTCCAGTGAAAACAGCAGCAAAAATCTTTGTCTTGCCGGTGGTGTGGCTCTAAATTGCGTGGCTAACGGCAGAATCTTGCGCGACGGTAAATTTGAAAAAATTTGGATTCAACCGGCCGCCGGCGATGCCGGCGGCGCTGTTGGCGCGGCATTGGCTGCTTATTACACACACCTTAACAAGCCGCGCCGAACAAACGGGCGTGATGCGATGTCGGGCGGCTACCTTGGGCCGAGTTACAGCAATAGTGAGATTGAACGGCAACTCGTCAATGCTGGCGCTGGCTTTGAAAAATTAGATGACTCCGATTTGATTCAGGCCACCGTAGATGCTTTGGTAGCGGGAAAAGCCGTGGGATGGTTTCAAGGGCGTATGGAGTTTGGCCCTCGCGCGCTCGGGGCCCGTTCTATACTCGGAGATCCTCGCAATCCAGTGATGCAGAAAACGTTAAACCTCAAAGTCAAGTATCGCGAGAGCTTCCGTCCTTTTGCGCCGGCAATATTACGAGAAGATATGGTTGATTGGTTTGAGCTTGATTGTGATAGCCCATATATGCTTTTCGTTGCAAATGTAGCCGAAAATAAGCGCAGAAAAATAACGGAACAGGAGTCAGCGCTATTTGGAATCGATAAGCTTAATGTACAACGCTCCGAAATACCGGCCGTGACCCATGTCGACTATTCCGCAAGAATACAATCCGTGGATAGAGAAACCAATCCGAGGTTTCATGAACTCCTATCCTCGTTCAAAGCACGGACCGGTTGCCCTGTTCTCGTTAACACCAGTTTTAATGTTCGTGGAGAACCTATTGTTTGCAGTCCCGAAGATGCTTTTCGTTGTTTCATGGGCTCGGAGATCGAATTGCTGGTTATTGAGAACTACATTCTGTACAAAGAAAAACAGGATGCCCGCCTGAAAATAAATGACAGCCCTGCCTTTGAGCTGGATTAATTGCGCCGCTCGATAGTGGTCAATTTAAAGGCGGCCGGCGAATTACGGTAAAAGCAGCAGGTTATGGCATTAATAAATTCTCTCGATAATAAAGGCGCTCAAACTACAAGCTTCGGCGGAACACAATCTATATATAACTGCATGCGGGACGCCAAGTACAACGAAGATTTTTGAAATTGGGATGCCCGGATTTATATTCAAATTCTCTCAAAAGTTTTTATGCGGCAAACCAATAAAAAATTTCACTCAATTGCTTTAGTCTGTATTTCGTTGGTAATCTCACTAGGTCTCGCAGAAGGCCTCTTGCGCGTAAAAAACAGCTCGATGACCAACTACGATATCGAGATGTGGCGCTACGGCAAAGAGCTAAAAATCCGCCGTTCCGAGCCTATGCTTGATTTCGATCACGTTAAGTCGAAATCCGCGATATTGCAAAATGTCGAAATTCGCCTTAACGAGCATGGATTGCGCGGTGGTCAGCTTTCCCCTTTACCGCCTGGCGGACGAAGAATCCTCTTTCTCGGCGCCTCCATCACGTTTGGCTGGGGTGTTCCTGAACAGGATACCCTTGAAGTTAGGCTTGAGAAGGCGCTGAACGCTATCGACAAACAGCCTGTGCAAGTGCTTAACGCCGGAGTCGGCAACTACAACACGGAGCGCTACGTTTCCCGTTTTTTTGATGAACTTGCCGATCTGAAGCCGACCGATATCGTCGTGCATTATTGTCTGCGCGACGCCGAAGATCTACCTGCTGGCGGAGATAATTTGCTGTTACGTCACAGTCAACTGGCGGTGATCTTATGGGGCGTTTATCACCGGTTCTTCGATAAGAATGGAGAACAATCGATGGTTCAGTACTATCGCGACGTCTATCAGCCAGAGGCGCCCGGCATGCTCAAAATGAAAGAAAAGCTCAAGCAGCTTTCGGAGTATGCCAAAGCGAACAATATTCGTATATATCTGGCCATGACGCCCATCACATACAACTTAGTTGACTACAAATTCGGGTTTGTCCATGACATCATGAAGCAAGTATCCGCCGAGTATGGATACACTTATTGCGACCAACTGCCCACAATGAAAGGTGTGCCTCAGAAAGATATCTGGGCGACGCCGACCGATCCGCACCCCAACGCACTCGGCCACCGACTAATGGCCGAGGCAATCCAGCCAATGCTTTCCCAATCAGGCAACGCCTCAGTCAACAAGTAAACAGGATAAGGAATGCTATTTAGTTCGCCGGTGTTTTTTGTATTTTTTTCCGTTTACTTCCTGCTCCACTTCGTCATTCCCAAGCAATTTAGAATTTACCTGATCATTCTTGGCAGCACGATTTTTTATGGATGGTGGCGAATCGAATACATATGGCTGCCATACTTATTGACGGCGATCGCCTACTTGGGCGTAATTTGTATGAATGGCGCGGTCAATCCAGTCGCACGCAAACGCCTGGCGGTTACAACCGTCATCGGTTTATTTTTGCCGCTCGTTTTCTACAAGTACACTGATTTTTTCTTTAGGGAACTGATCGGACCGTTTGTTGATATGCACGACAATTTGCTCAATTTGCCATTGCCGCTTGGCTTGTCTTTCGTCACTTTTACCCTCGCAGCCTATGTCATCGATATCTACAAAGGTCGGTTTCAGGCGACATCCTCCCTATCGACGGTACTTGCCTACGTCTTGTTTTTTCCGCACCTGATTGCCGGGCCGATTCTGCGCCCTGCCGAATTGTTGCCGCAACTCGAGCGGCAGCGAATCGCCACGTTACGCCGGTTTGCGGTGCCACTTACAATCTTTTCGCTCGGTTTGGTAAAAAAACTGGTTTTTGCCGATCAAGTAGGTTTTGCGGTCGATGATGTTTATAAACAGAATGGAACGCTTGGTGCGCCGGATGCGCTGTTGGCAATTTACGGTTTCTCGGTTCAAATATATTGCGACTTCAGCGGATATACGGACATGGCAATTGGACTTGCGCTCGCGATAGGAATTCATCTGCCTAATAATTTCCGCCGCCCGTACGCCGCGCGTTCGCTTAGCGACTTATGGACTCGATGGCATATTACGCTTTCATTCTGGTTTCGTGACTATCTTTTTCAACCGCTCGGCGGCTACCGGCACGGACGGTTCAAGGCCGTCCGTAATATATTGATCACCATGCTGTTAAGCGGTTTATGGCATGGTGCGAATTGGACCTTTTTGATCTGGGGCTTGTTGCACGGTATCGGTATATCGGTTAATTATTTGTTGCGGCCCGTCTTACGCGGTTTGCCATCCGGCAAAATGCCCGATTGGATTGGAGTGTTGCTGACATTTCATTTTTTCGCTTTTGCAGCGGTCTTTTTTCGTAGCCCGACTATTGCAAAAGCGCTAAACATCTGGGCTGCCCCCTTTATCGGCGGTTGGGGCGGGATTGCTTCATTCGCCCACAATAATATTTTTCCGTTGTTGTTGATCTTAGTGTTCTTTGCGCTACATCGGTTTGACGACATCCGGAAGGTCAAATTTGCGGCCCATTATTTGCGGCCGGAGCTTCTATGGACTGCGCTGGTTTTCTGTTGGCTTATGGCGATTACAGTAAGCCAAGGAAACACGGCGGCTTTTATCTATTTCGATTTCTGACGAATCGCACGAAACAAGGCTTTACCCATAAGCCGCCTACGACCCAAAACGGCTATTAAGCGCAGAGACTGGAAACACCGGATCAACCGATAAGATTGAGGACGTTGCTTATAGGCATGATTGGACTCAAACCCTTTAAAGAACAATAACAAACCTTACGAGAGGAAGTATTGGTGACGGTGAAATTCGACAAAATATCTAATTTGATAATTGTCCTTGTGACTCTTATAGTTACGACCTATTTAATAGAAGTATGTAGCCAGCTCATTATAAAAAAACTGCCGGTATATGAGTCCCGGTGGGTTTTTCGGGCAAAAAAACCACCGGCATATTCTGATTCGCCTTACTTTAGCGCGGAATTCATTCATGAATCCTCTAACGGAGAAAAAGCAAAATTTGATGATAAAGTCCGTAGATTAGTAAATTTTGAAGGTAAGTATATCAATGTGATTGACGAGCACCGCCGGACTGCGTTTGTCCCGGAAGACGCGACAAATACTGTGTATATCTATGGCGCGTCCACAATATATTCGCAGGAAGTACCGGACGAATACACTATCCCAAGCATAGTGCAGCGCAAGATTAACGAAATTACGACTAAATATAAGGTCGTCAATTACGGTGCCTCATCGATGAACACCAAGCAGCAACTTCTTTTCTTACACGAAACAACGCTAAAAAAAGGTGATATCGTAATATTTTTCGATGGTGGCTGCGATATTATATATAACGTATACAACGATTACGAATATGGTCTCAACATAAACACTCTACGGAATTCAGAAAAACCGGGTGTCCTTGAATCACAAATATTGCCGGTTTTAGAGAAAGTAAAATTAATACACTTTGCCGAACTGCTCAAATATATCAAACAGAAGTCGCCCCCTCTAAATACGCGTAATGCCGAAGAGGTAAACGCAAGGGCGATTAAGGCAAGCGAGAATTTTGCCAATAATATTCGGTTAGCGCATCAATACAGCAAAACGTCGGGAGCTGATTTTTATCATTTTCTTCAACCGTCCATCTTTTCGCTTAAATCTCGCACTAAACACGAGCAATTTCTTATTGATAACTTCTTGTTGACCCCACCAGGAATGGAGTTTGTATATACGCACAGCATCGACAAGTTTGCTAACCAGAGTGACGCATTGAATGCCAATGGAATTATATCGGTAGATTTGAGAAGTATTCTTGATAATAGACAAAGTGAGGTGTTTCTGGATTTCGCCCATACGACTGAACGCGCAAATGAAATTATTGCGGCCGCTATTTTTTCAACGGTCAGGTGGAAGCGGTAGTAATTCGTGACTGAAAGCACTCCTAAAAATCTTATAGGCAACTACCTGCCTTCTGACCTAGTCATCATTCTGAGTCTGCATGCCTGCCTATTTTGGGCTCTTGCAGCAGCCAATCTGCCATTGGCTCATGACACGATGATTAACTTCCAGATGTTTGGTACGGTCTATCGTGAATTTTTACTCTCGGATGAGTTTCCACTTTGGTTACCATTTACCAATCAGGGCGTCACGGCGGATTTTGCCTATGCTTTCACGTTCACGCCGGCCTTTTATGCGGCAGTTTTTTTGGGAAAACTCTTTTCCGTCACTGACACTCTATTACTGTTTCGGTTCGGACTTTATCTCGAAGAAGCTCTGCTGCTCTATGGTCTGTACCAACTGTCCTCGCTTTTCCATCGGCACCGCATCAGCCCTATCATCATTGGCATCACTGGCGTGCTTTCGGTTTCTTGGGGGACGCAGATTCATTGGAACTTCCACCTGATTTATCTGTATCCATTGATGTTGTATCACACCGCCCGGTTTCTACGTGGTGGAGGCTTGGAACACTTAGCATTCGCGCTGATTGCGATGACGCTGGGCGGGCTTTTTTATACGCAGATATTCATTGCGGCCACACTGTGCGCATTCGTCTGTATCTGGCTGCTTCTACTACGGCCTCAAATATCGTCACTTCTAAGCTTTGCGGTTCCTAATCCAGGAGGGCTGCTAATCGTCTGCGTAGCGCTGGTCATTGCTGTTATGAACGTTCAATTTGCCCTGCATGTAATCGACGGCATGCAAAGCTTCACTTCCCTGCGGCAGTCCAACGGGTCCGTCGGGCTGGATATCTTCTTAACTTATGGGGGGTATGTATCACCCGTGAAATTTATGGAGTTCATCTATGCAGCGCCGGTTCGCTTTGCTTTTACTGCCTACTGCGGTCTGTTCACCATACTGTTCTTGATATTTGCACTGGTACACGCAAGGACAAAGGTCTTTGGGGTGTTCATGCTTTTAGCCGGGTTGGTGCTGCTGTTTTCTCTAGGTACCTCGGGGGGAGTGGCGGAAATTGCCTATAGGTTTTTTCCGGCGATGGATAAATTCCGCCACATCGGATTTGTCACGCCGGTCGCGAAGATTCTGCTTATCGTTGCTTCGGGATTTGGTGTTGATCATTATCTGGAAAGCATATCCATACGCAAGCGCAACACATTAATCCTTACAGCGCTCACTATTGTAATGGGTGCAGCTTTTGTGATGGTCGATGCCGCGCACGGATGGCGGTATGCTTATGTGACTGATTCCAGCCTGGATATACCTTTCACCTTTCACTACTTGCAGTGGGTTATCGTCCTTCTGTTTGTCCTGGTGGCATTTGGGCTAAGGACTGAGCGCATTGCACACGACATACTGGGTCCCAGTCTTGTGGTTTGCGTTTTGCTGGAAATGATGACTTACAAGTTCATGCTGGAGTGGTACGCTCCGGCCATGACGCCAAATTGGTTCAGGCACTGGCAGTCTCTCCGTCACGCCTACGATGTGCGTCCGTTGCTTTATAGCCCGAAGCGTCGAAGAGAAATCGAGCAAGACATCATTCACCGGTTATCCCTGATGGACGTATGGGGGGCGCGCAACAGCTTGGGATATGGAAGCTTGTCGCTCGACCTGTGTTTTCCTGTTCACCGCGTGGATATGACAAGTACGTCGTTTGATTCCCTTATCCAGACACGTCTTGCCGTAACGGATGGGCAGTCTCCGCAGGAATATTTCACGCTCGCAAGCGTAGTAAAAGATGCTGCACTAATGGCAGCAATTGGCTGCGAAACGCCAAAACTCTATTTAGCCCGTACACCCGTTGTCGCAGATAACGATGCCCAGGCGAGACATATCGTGAATACTGCGGCGACTCTTTACGAAACGCCAGTCGTCCAGACTAGTCATCCAAGGCGGTACGACGCGATGCCAACTTCACCATCAGTCGTTTCTTCGGACGTAATCACAATTCGCCGTTTCAGTGCCAACCAACTGATAGCCAATATTGATATGCCGTCCGGTTCAAACAGTTTCCTCATTTATTTGGACAGCCTGCATCCTGGCTGGCAAGCGCAGATCGATGGTCATGCCGCGCCAATTCTTCCAGCCAATATTGCCTTTAAGGCCTTAGAATTGACTCCCGGGCACCATGAGGTGACATTCCGCTTTACAGGAGGCTCCCGATGGACCGCCGCGACGATTTGGATCAATTACATTTTGACGATTGCCCTACTCTTGACGACTGTAGGCGTCTACGGGAGGTATATGTTGTCAAGGATATCCTTACTTTTCTTGCTGCCTAATTCAGGGAGTAGCCAATATCCCGAGGGCGCCTCGAAAAAGCCTTCGCAATAAGAGTATTGAAACTGTCGAAACAGATTGCAATCCAACGACTTGCGTTCCAACAACAGCTTTGCAAAGGCAGGTAGAGTTTTTTACAATCTCTCGCTTTTTGATTTGTCTATATTTGATGTTGGGGGGATCGATCTGGTTGCTTTTATTGGGGATTGGCTATAGAAGGTGCGATTTGTCTTCAAGTCTGGCCGTATAAAGGATTCAGTTACAATTCCAACTCGTGTTGTCAAACTAAGGCTGTTATGATTCAGTTTATGTTGCCGAAAGGCAACGTCTGTTGGTGCCAATATTGTTGCGCGCTAAAACTACCTTAGTTTATGGAAAAACGGAATATCAAATCTCTAAATTGGAGAGCGAGGAATATTTGATCGTCAACTTTAAATTTTGTTTAATGATTTATTTAAGCTCGGCTGGATTTTTTGAAAAATTAGATGGTATCGGGGCGTTATGAAAAATACGCTGATTTCCCTTCTATTACCTAGCCGCGGCCGCTTGCAACGCGCCAACGAATTTTTACAAAGTGTTCTTGAGAATAGCGAGTATCCGGAATATGTGGAAGTTATTGTTTACCTGGATGAGGATGATTTTACTAGCCACTCGATGGAATGTCCCGGGCTAACGATTAAACGTATTATAGGACCTAGGGCAACCATGGGCGCATACAACACCGCGTGTTATGAAATGGCTGGTGGGGATATTATCGTTCTTGCCAACGACGACATGATTATTCGCACTCGTGGCTGGGATAGCATAATACGCCAATTACATGACAGTATTCCGGATCGTATCTATCTGGCCTATGGAAACGATTTATTTAAGAAAGGAAATCTTTGCACATTCCCCATCCTTTCTCGAAAAACGTGCGAGATTTTACGAGAGCCTTTTCCAATGGTATATAAAGGGGCCTTCATCGATTATCACCTTATGGATATTTTTAAGCGCTTGGAGAAGTTGGGCCTTAAACGTATTCGCTATTTACCTGAGCTGATATTCGAGCATATGCATTATCGGGCAGGGAAGGCGCCCCTGGACGATACCTACCGGCAGCGAGGAAGGTTTGCAGATGATGGAGATTTCTTGTCGTTAATAACCATGCGGGCAAATGGCGCTCGGGCATTATCTCAAGTGAATCAGAAGGAAAAAGTGCAGGCCGCTTTGGATGATTGTGTTCCGAGCTCAGTGCCTCATGGAATGGTTGGCGTCGCTAGCTATATCACACGTTTTATTTTTTTAGATAAAGGTTTGCCGTTGCGCTGGCGCTTATCGTTATGGGTATGGTTTTTGGGTCGGCAACTGGCGGCTCACGGTTTGCTGAAACCGTTTGTTTGATGGGTCAGCCATTCTATGACGAAAACTTACGCTAAGCCCGCATTATTCTTGGATCGCGACGGCGTCATCAACGTCGAAAAAAATTACGTCTACCGTATCGAAGATTTCGACTTCGTTGATGGCATTTTCGACCTATGCCGACTGGCAACCCGGTTGGGCTTGGTGCTGGTGGTGGTGACCAATCAGGCCGGGATCGGACGGGGTTTTTATACGGAAGCACAATTTCATGTGCTGACGGCGTGGATGAGCGAGCGTTTCGCGACAGAAGGCGCACCGTTGACTGCTGTGTATTTTTGTCCGTTTCATCCCGAGCATGGTGTTGGCGACTACAAACGTGAGTCTTTCGAACGCAAGCCCAATCCGGGGATGATGTTGCGGGCCCGCGATGAACTTGGTTTGGACCTGTCCCGTTCTCTGCTTTTAGGCGACAAACATTCCGATATCGTTGCCGCAAAAGCGGCGGGGGTAGGCGTGACGCTGTTGCTAGGCGAGGATGTCGACAACGTCCGGCCGACTGTGGCGATATGTTCGCTTGCCGAGGCTTGCGCTGTTCTCGAGCGGCATTATTTGAAGGGGCAACATGACGACGTTTTCTGATTTTTGTATTGTCGGCGGGGGTATCGTCGGTTTCGCAACTGCACTGACGCTGCAGGAACGTCATCCCGACGCTCGCATTCTGTTGTTGGAAAAAGAGGAGATGCCCGGCCGACATCAGACCGGTCACAACAGCGGCGTCATACACGCAGGTATTTACTACGAGCCGGGGAGCCTGAAGGCGCGTCTGTGTAGGGAGGGTTTGGTCGCGACCAAGGATTTTTGTCGCGCGCACGGGATTCCCTACGACGAGTGCGGCAAGCTGATCGTAGCGACTGATGGCGTGGAACACGAACGGATCAATACGCTATACGACCGCGCGTTTGCTAACGGTTTGCAATTGGAACGCCTTGACGGAGCTGAGCTTGCCCGCAGTGAGCCAAATATTCGTGGGGTTGCTGCCTTGTATAGCCGGGAAACGGCGATTGTAGATTACGGCTTGGTATGCCGTAAAATGGCGGAACAAGTGGTGCAAGGCGGTGCAGTGGTACGTTTCGGTTTGCAGGTGGATCGCATTGAGGAGAGTGCTCATTACGTTGAAGTCGGGGGCGGCGGTGAGCTCTTTCGCGCAGGCCAATTGATCGTCTGTGGCGGTTTGCAAGCCGACCGGTTGGCCCGCTTGGCAGGTCTGGATGTTGATTTTCGTATCGTGCCCTTCCGCGGCGAATATTTTCAATTGCCGCAATCCAAAAACGCGGTCGTTAACCACCTCATTTATCCTGCGCCCGACCCGGCGCTGCCGTTCCTGGGCATCCACTTGACCCGTATGATAGACGGGAGCGTGACTGTGGGGCCGAACGCGGTGATTGGTTTCGCCCGCGAAGGCTATCCCAAGTTATCGTTTTCCCGGCGAGATTGCGCAGATTTTTTAGGATTTTCCGGGTTCTGGAAATTGATTTATCGCTACCGCCACCACGCGCTGCAAGAGTTGGTGACGTCGTTGAGCAAACGGGTTTACCTTCGGAAATGCCGCAAATATTGCCCGTCGTTAAGCGTCGAAGATTTATTGCCGTTCCGGGCGGGTATCCGTGCTCAGGTTGTTACCGATGAGGGCCTGGCCGTCCACGATTTTCTGTTTAAGCAGACCGAGCGGATGCTGCACGTTTGCAATGCGCCTTCGCCGGCCGCAACCTCCGCACTTCCTATCGGCAGAATTATTGCGGAACGTTGCCAAGCCATTTAGTGGGCCTTGAATCAATGGGTTTTCATCGGCGCGGGCCGCCGATTTTCGGATTATAGTTCTACCATCTGCTTTCGATTTACAGCAACTCCCTGTGTAATAACGCTGCTTTGCGTTCCAAGCCCCAGCGATAGCCCGATAATTTTCCGTCAATGCTTAATACCCGGTGGCATGGTATTGCTATGGCCAAAGGATTGGCAGCGCAAGCGCTCGCCACCGCACGCGCCGAATTCGGCGAACCTATGCGCCGGGCAATTTCGCTGTAACTAGCGGTGGCGCCGACAGGGATTTCCCGTAATGCCTGCCAAACGCGCTGTTGGAACGGTGTTCCTCCAGTATCTAAAATTAACTCCAGTCCCAGCTCTGGTATGTCGATAAATTTTCGTAATTTGGCGAAAATGCGTTCTAATTCGGGGGAGACGTCTATATATTCCGCTTCGGGATATTTGTCCTGGAAGGCTGTCGTCAGTTTATCCGGAGCATCGCCCAAGGCAATTGCGCAAACGCCGCTTGGTTTTACAGCCACAAGCAGCCAGCCCAACGGACATATCCCGGTTGCAAATCGAATTTGGCTACCGGGTTCACCGTGATGATTCGGAGAAATAGTCATGTTCATATCTAGTCCCAATTTATGCTGGCCTACGGCAACAGTGTTTGGCAAAATTTGCTGTTCGCATGTTACTTAACAAAAGAATGAAAAAATTACTAAACCAAAGCTTTTTAACCAATTTTATCTCCCTGTTGATTATCGCTGCCGGCTATGTCAGCCCGTTTTATCCGGAAACTTTGAAAGCGATCGGTTTTTTTGCGTTTTCCGGGGCAATTACCAACTGGTTGGCCATTCATATGCTGTTCGAAAAAGTGCCGTTCTTATATGGATCGGGGATTATCCCGGCGCGCTTCGAAGAGTTTAAAGCATCGATCAAGGCCTTGATGATGCAGCAGTTTTTTACCGTCGAAAACATCGAACAGTTCATCGAAAGAGAAGAGCAACAAGGAGGGCGGATTCTGAATCTGCAACCTTTGTTAAACGCGGTCGATTATGACAAAGTCTATGAAGGCTTGGTGTCGTCGATCATGGCTTCGTCGTTTGGCGGCATGTTGTTGATGATGGGCGGCGAAGAGGCGTTATTGCCGCTAAAACAACCCTTTACCGAAAAAATGCAGCACACCCTATCGGAAATGGTGGAGTCCGAACGGTTTAAACACGCTTTGCAGCACGGGTTGAATGCGCACAAGATTGGCGAGGATTTGACCGGCAAAATCGAAATGGTGATCGATAGGCGTTTGAGCGAACTAACGCCGCAATTGGTCAAAGAAATGGTGCAGTCCATCATCAAGCAGCATTTGGGGTGGTTGGTCGTGTGGGGAGGCGTGTTCGGCGGGGTGTTGGGCGCAATTTTCGGCTTTGCTTGAGCGGAGTGACGATGACCACCATCGAACTGGCTTACGATAGTTTCGGGGAGCCCGGCGGCACACCATTACTCATTGTGCATGGTTTTCTGGCCGCCTCGCGTAACTGGCGCTCCGTGGCCAAACGCCTGGCCGAGCAGCAACATGTTTATGTGTTGGATATGCGCAATCATGGCAGTTCGCCGCATGCCGAGGTGCTGGATTATCCCAGCATGGCCGCCGATCTGTTGGCTTTCATGGATGATCATGGTATAGCAAGCGCGCACCTGCTCGGTCATAGCATGGGCGGTAAGGCGGTGATGTGGTTTGCGCTGCATTATCCGGAGCGGGTTGCCGGTTTGATCGTTGCCGACATCGCCCCGGTCAGTTATCAGCATAGCTTCGACGATCTGGTCGATGCCCTTAGTCGTTTACCGGTCGATAGCATTGGTAATCGTAAGCAAGCGGAAGAGGCGCTAGCGGAAGCGGTTCCCGATCTTGCTTACCGGCAGTTTTTATTGCAAAACTTGCTGTTGAAAGACGGCAATTACTACTGGCGGATCAATCTGGATATTATTCAAAGAAATGCCCATCACATCGTCGGTTTTCCGGATGTAGGTAACAGCCGATTTTTCCGGCCGGTTTTATTTATTGGTGGTGGAAACTCAAAATATCTGGATGAAGAGGCGATTTATGCGGTGTTTCCGCAAGCCAAAATCGCGAAAATTCCAGATACCGGCCATTGGCTTTACGTTGAAGAGCCGGACGCGTTTTGTCGCTTGGTTGAGGATTGGTTGCTTGCCGCGTAGCGCTTAAGTCCTTGATCTAGGTTGATTTAGAACCTTGGTACACTGGTCAGAAATCGGAATGACGATAAGCTTACCACCGCTATTTAGCTAGTTCAGTGCGGAGTAGGTACATCATGACAGTCAATTCATCTCAACAAACTCAAGGTGTCAGACGCGGCAAGCTTGCGGTGCCACTTGAGGATTTGTTACTCACTCAGTCCGAGCACGGGCTCAGCGATTATTTGTCGCTATCAGTCAGCGATTGCGGCAAACACACCAAAGTTAGTATCACTACGACCGATGTCGAGCCGTTAACCTATTCGGCGTTTATTCATGTTTCCGCGCCGCTGGATTTTGCTTCGGTAGTGTTTGTGGCGCAGCCAGTTAAGCTGGGTGAGTTGAGCGATCATCGAACATTGCCTGATAAAAGAAAAGCTTGTGTTAGAATCGCGCGGCTTGCACCGTTTTGGCGAGTGTTGCGGCAAAAGGGATCGCAACGCCGGCGCTAAGACGCGGCGATAGCTGATGGTTGGTACGCCGAGCCATCACTTTTTTCTTAACTTTTTATTCGAAACGCTCATGAACAAACCCAAAAAAGTCGCAATCCTCACGGCCGGCGGTTTGGCGCCTTGCCTGAACTCCGCTATCGGCAGCCTGATTGAACGCTACACAGAAATTGATCCCAGCATCGAAATTATTTGCTATCGCGGCGGCTACAAAGGCCTGCTGCTTGGCGACTCTTACCCTGTGACTGCCGAGGTGCGCGCCAAAGCCGGCTTGCTGCAACGTTTCGGCGGCTCAGTGATCGGCAACAGCCGCGTCAAACTGACCAATATCAAAGACTGCGTGAAACGCGGTTTGGTGAAAGAAGGCGAAGACCCACAAAAAGTCGCAGCTGACCAATTAATCAAAGACGGCGTCGATATTCTGCACACTATCGGCGGCGATGACACCAATACTGCCGCTGCCGATTTGGCGGCGTTTCTGGCCAAAAACAACTACGGCTTGACCGTGATCGGTTTGCCGAAAACCGTCGATAACGACGTATTCCCGATCAAACAATCCCTGGGTGCCTGGACCGCTGCTGAGCAAGGCGCCAGTTATTTCATGAACGTGGTAGCAGAGAACAATTCCAACCCACGCATGTTGATCGTTCACGAAGTGATGGGCCGTAACTGCGGCTGGTTGACCGCCGCGACTGCGCAGGAATATCGCAAATTACTGGATCGCGCCGAGTGGTTGCCTGAGTTGGGTTTATCGCGCGAATCATATGAAGTGCATGCGGTTTTCGTCCCGGAAATGGCGATTGATTTAGAAGCCGAAGCCAAGCGTTTGCGCGAAGTGATGGATAAAGTCGACTGCGTGAATATCTTCGTTTCAGAAGGTGCCGGCGTAGAAGCTATAGTTGCCGAATTGCAAGCCAAAGGCCAGGAAGTGCCGCGTGATGCATTCGGCCACATCAAACTGGATGCAGTTAATCCTGGCAAATGGTTCGGTGAACAATTCGCGCAAATGATCGGTGCGGAAAAAACCCTGGTACAAAAATCAGGTTACTTTGCCCGCGCTGCCGCAGCCAACGTTGATGACATGCGTCTGATCAAATCATGCGCCGACTTGGCAGTGGAATGTGCCTTCCGCCGTGAATCCGGCGTGATGGGGCATGACGAAGATAACGGCAACGTATTGCGCGCTATCGAGTTTCCACGTATCAAAGGCGGCAAGCCGTTCAATATCGATACCGACTGGTTCACCGAAACGCTGGCGGCCATCGGCCAGAAAAAAGGCGGCAAAGTCGAAGTTAGTCATTAATACGTTTTTGGCTTGATCACAGGGGCGGATTTATCCGCCCTTTTTTATTTATAGAGGGCGAATAAATTCGCCCCTACCGGCAAATTTCATAAGCCCAATTCTGTTAAATCGGCATGATCGTCCGGTCGCCGGCCCAACGGCCAATGGAATAAGCGGTCATCGGCCTTAATCGGTAAATCGTTGATGCTGGCAAAGCGGCGCTGCATCAATCCGTATTCGTTGAATTCCCAATTCTCGTTGCCGTAGCTGCGAAAACAGTTGCCGGCGTCGTCATGCCACTCGTAAGCAAAACGCACCGCGATCCGGTTGTCGGTATAAGCCCACAACTCTTTGATCAGCCGGTAATCCAATTCCTTGGCCCACTTGCGTTGTAAAAATTCGCGGATTTGTGCGCGACCCACCGGAAACTCGGCGCGATTGCGCCAACGACTATCTTCGGTATATACCTGGACGACGCGATCTGGATCGCGGCTATTCCAGGCATCTTCGGCCATCCGGACTTTTTGCGCGGCGGTTTCGGCGGTAAATGGCGGTAAAGGCGGTTTGCTGTCCATTGTTGTGCTCCTGGGCGGGTTGAAAATGATGTAGACAGGGTTGTCTACGTTTGGTGATGGTAGCAATTGTAGACAGACTTGTCTACAATCGAAAAATGATTTCTGATCCCACAACTAGTATTTCGGACCGCCCGCCTCGGGAGCGGATCTTGCTGACCGCGCATGATCTGTTTTATCGCGACGGTATTCGCGCTACCGGCATCGACAAAGTGATCGCCGAGTCCGGCGTGACGAAAGTGACGTTCTATCGGTATTTCCCCAGCAAAAACGATTTGATCCGGGCGTTTTTGGATTACCGGCACGACCTGTGGATGGCCTGGTTTAACGATGCCTTACAGCGTCACGGCGGGCGAGCGGGTGCGGGATTGATGCCGCTGGTGGCGACTATGGCAGAATGGTTTCGCAAACCGATTTATCGTGGCTGCGCGTTTATCAATACTGTTGCCGAATTAGGTGGAGTATTACCCGATGTGCTGGACATCTGCCAACAGCACAAACAGGATATGGTGCGGGTGATTACCGAGCTATTGCCGGATGGCCCAAACCGGCAGCAGTTGGCAAATGCGGCTGCGGTGGCGATCGACGGCGCCATAGTCAAAGCGCAGTTGGAATCACAAGATGCGCTGGATAAGCAGTCCCTAACAAGCTTGGAGACGCTATTGGCAGCGCTCGACGCGTTTGCCGGATCAATGTCGCCTGAAACGCCGAACGATTAGCTTTTCCAGCCCTATCGCCGCGTAAATGACTACGCTAACCCCCAAAATCAACAGCCACTCGTCAGGCCCGATTGCCGCGCTACCGAACAAGGCCTGCATCGGTGGCCAGTAGGTAAACAGTAGTTGCAGCAAAGTCATGCTGACCACGCCAAAAATCAGCCATAGATTGGAAAATACGCCGACGCGGAACATCGAATAATTTAGCGAGCGGCAGTTGAATAGATAAAACACGGAACCGAATACAAACACGTTGACCGCTACGGTGCGGGCTTTGGCCAGGGTTTCGTTGTGTGATAGTTCCCATTCGAACAGCCCGAACGCGCCTGCAAGCAATAAAAAGCCGACCAGACAGATACGAAACATCAGGTGTTTGGTCAAGATCGGTTGTTTGCGGTTACGCGGCTTACGCAGCATCAAGCCCGGTTCCTTGGGTTCGAAAGCCAGCATCAAGCCCAGTAACACCGCAGTGGTCATATTGATCCACAGAATTTGCAGAGGGGTGATAGGCAGGGCGACATTGGCGAATACGGCGGCAGTAATCACCAGACCCTCGCCGAGATTGGTCGGCAAGGTCCAGGCGATGAATTTCACCAGATTGTCGAACACGCCGCGGCCTTCCTCTACCGCCGCTTCGATGGTAGCGAAGTGGTCGTCAGTCAATACCATGGCTGCGGCTTCTTTGGCGACTTCGGTGCCGCCCATGCCCATCGCCACGCCGATGTTGGCTTGCCGCAGTGCCGGGGCATCATTGACGCCGTCCCCGGTCATGGCTACCACGTGACCGTTGGCTTGCAGCGCTTGCACCAGTTGCAATTTTTGCTCCGGCGCGATGCGGGCGAATACATCGCAGTCCTTGACGTGTTTGCGATAGTCGGCCTCGCTGTAGTTTTGCAGTTCGGCGCCGCTGATCACGCGTTCGGTGTGATGCATACTCAGCTGCTTGGCGATGGCCAGCGCGGTGACTGGGTGGTCGCCGGTGATCATTTTCACCGAGATACCGGCCTTATAACAGGCGGCAATGGCTCTGGCAGCCTCGGGGCGGGGCGGGTCGATCATGGCTTGCAAGCCCAGAAAAGTCAGGCCGCCACCCACTTCGCGGTGTTCAACGGCATCGTCATTGTGCTCTGCGCGTGCAAAGGCCAGGACTCTCAAGCCTTGTGCGGCAAATGCTTCGGCTTGTTGGCTCAGACGATTTTTATCCAGCGGCACCAATTGCATGTCGGCGGAGAAGGCGTTGTCGCAGCGCTGCAACAGGCTTTCCAGGGAACCTTTCAAATAAATATGCCGGGCATCCTCGGCTAGATCGTGGTGCAAGGTTGCCATGAATTGGTGTTCCGATTCGAAAGGAATCGCGTCCAGACGCGGATGATCGCCGCTGACGCTGGCTTGATGCAGACCGGCTTTGTGGGCCGCTACCAGCAAGGCGGCTTCGGTAGGGTCGCCTTCGATACGCCAGCTGTCGGCGTCGGCGAGTAATCTGGCGTCGTTGCAAAGTAGGCCGGCTTTCAGACATTCCAATAGTGCCGGTTTTTGGGTTGGATCGACCGCTTGTTTTTGGCTGGTAAATTCACCGTCCGGCGTGTAGCCGCTGCCGCTGACCTCGAATACTTCACCGCCGGCCTGCACGAATTGCACGGTCATTTGGTTTTGCGTCAAGGTGCCGGTCTTGTCCGAACAGATCACCGTGGTACTGCCCAGTGTTTCCACCGCCGGCAGTTTGCGAATGATGGCATTGCGCTTGGCCATCCGCGAGACGCCGATAGCCAGGGTAATGGTCAACGCGGCCGGCAGGCCTTCCGGGATGGCGCCAACTGCCAGCGCCACCGAAGCCATGAACATATTCAACATGGTTTCACCGCGCCAGACACCCACCGCAAAGGTTACCGCCGCGCAGCCGACGATGACCCAGAGCAACAATTGACTGAACTGGCTCATTTTTAGGGTTAGCGGCGTTTCCAAGGGTTCGGCGCTACCGATCAGCTTGTTGATGCGGCCGATTTCGGTGTTGTCGCCGGTGCTTACCACTACGGCCAGCGCGCTGCCGTAGCTGACCAGAGTCGAGGAATACGCCATATTGGCGCGATCAGCCAATAAGGTGGTTACGGGCAAGGTTTGCGCCTGTTTTTCCACCGGTACCGATTCGCCGGTGAGCGCGGACTCGTCGATTTTCAGTTCGCGGCTTTGCAATAGGCGCAAATCGGCGGGTACCTTGTCGCCGGATTGCAGAAATATCAAATCGCCGGGCACTAGTTCAGCAGCGGCTATGCTCCGGCGCTGGCCGTCACGCAGTACATTACTGCTGATGTTCAAGGTCTGAGCCAGCGCATTAATCGCTTTCAGCGCGTTGGCTTCCTGGATGAAGCCGATTACAGCATTGATGATGACGACACCGAAGATGACACTGCTGTCGGTCCATTCCTCTAGGAACGCGGTGGTGGCAGCGGAGAACAGCAGGATGTAGATCAGGGGTTGATGAAATTGCGCCAGTAGCAAAAGCAAAGGGCCTTTGCCACGGCGAGCGGTCAGACGGTTTGCGCCGTTTGTCACAAGGCGTTTTTGCGCTTCTTCATCTCTCAGGCCTTGACCCAGTTCTACGGCAAAATGCGTTAATACGGTTTCCGGCGTTTGGCTGTGCCAGTCGGCTTTAGGGTAATTGTCCATATGCTCAGATTGATGGTTGAAAACGGCGTTGGCGTAGTTGGCCCAGGGGCAAATAGGTCAGTGGCTAAACCCATGAATTGACAAACAGTATTTTGTACTTGTTCCCTAAAAGGTATGGGGTTATAGTCCATACCCGAGGTCTATGATCTCATTCTAAATTAAAATAAAAACAAATAGTTGGAGGTATTTATGGGCGGAGTTATCGAATTAATGGTGTTGATGTTGATTATTGCCATCTTCGCTTTCGCACCGTTAGGGTATTTCATTTACATGTATACCATGAAGAATGGCGAGCCGTTTGGCGACATCGAGCCGCACGGCGATAGCGATTCGGCGCTATTGAGAAATGTCAGTAAAGCCATTCTGATGGTTAAAGGCAAGCTGGGTAAAAATTAAATTAGCGCTTTTGTTCGTCAGTCATAGAAAGCCGGGGCCAGCCCGGCTTTTTTGTGCGGATTAGCCTACTTCGCGCCGCAGCTTGGGCAATTTGGATTTTTCTTCAAGCGCATGCTGTGCCATTCCATGCTCAGTCCGTCCAGCAACAGCAAACGGCCAGTCAATGTGCTGCCGGTGCCAACTATCAGCTTTATCGTTTCCAAGGCCTGTATGCTGCCGACGATGCCGGTGATCGGAGCAATCACGCCATTGCGGGCGCAATTTTGCAATTCCTCGCCATCGCTTTGATAGAGGCAGTTATAGCACGGGCTATCGTTTAAGCCGGGTGTAAATATGCTGACTTGGCCCTCGAAGCGGATCGCCGCGCCGGATACCAATGGGGTTTGTTGGTCTACGCAAGCCTTATTGATGGCAAAGCGGGTGGTGAAATTATCGCTACAGTCCAGCACCACGTCGGTGTCCGCCACTTCTGCCAGTAGCTGTTCGCCGGCTAATCGCTGTTTGCGAGCAAATACTTTTACGCCCGGATTAATTTTTTCCAAAGTCTGCTGGGTTGAAATAACTTTATCCAACCCTATATCGGCTGTGTTGTGAGCAATCTGCCGTTGCAAATTGGTCAAATCGACCTGGTCGTCGTCGTAAACGGTGATCTGGCCGATACCGGCCGCGGCCAGATACATAGAGGCAGGTGAGCCTAAACCACCAGCGCCTACGATTAACACTTTGGCATCAAGTAGTTTTTGCTGACCGGCAATATCGATTTGCGGCAGCATGATTTGCCGGCTGTAACGGAGTAATTGTTCGTCGTTCATGGTTTGCAGAGGTTGAGTGAGGCGCAGATGATGCCAAAGAGCTTGACAGAGTGCAAAAGCCGGATATTATTAGCACTCGTTGCTAGAGAGTGCTAATAAACTTGAGGCCGCTTAAAAGCTCGCTTCTTCCGTAAGGGGTAGCTTTTTTTTAAATAGCTTTATTAAGTTTTTAACCTTTAACTTTATCTACATTAAGGAGACATTGATGAAAATTCGTCCGTTACATGACCGTATCGTCGTAAAACGCGTTGAAGAAGAAACCAAAACCGCTGGTGGCATCGTGTTGCCCGGTTCAGCTGCAGAAAAACCAAGCGAAGGTGAAGTTTTAGCAGTCGGTTCAGGTAAACCGTTAGATAACGGCCAAGTACGTGCCCTGGAAGTTAAAGTTGGCGACAGAGTGTTGTTCGGCAAATATTCCGGCACCGAAGTTAAAGTCGATGGCGAGCAATACATCGTCATGCGCGAAGAAGACATCATGGGTGTTTTGGGTTAATCCCAATTCGTTCGACACACTCTTTTTCAATTTAACCAATATCTCAGGAATAAGAAATGGCAGCAAAAGACGTAAAATTTGGTGGCGACGCTCGTGCATTGATGGTGCAAGGCGTTAACGTTCTGGCTAACGCAGTAAAAGTTACTTTGGGTCCTAAAGGCCGTAACGCTGTGTTGGATAAAAGCTTTGGCGCGCCAACCATCACCAAAGACGGTGTATCGGTTGCGAAAGAAATCGAATTGAAAGACAAATTCGAAAACATGGGCGCGCAAATGGTTAAAGAAGTTGCTTCTAAAACTTCTGATGTAGCCGGCGACGGTACTACAACTGCGACCGTTTTGGCTCAAGCCATTGTTAACGAAGGTTTGAAATCAGTCGCAGCGGGTATGAACCCAATGGACTTGAAACGCGGTATTGACTTAGCTGTTACTGCAGCGGTTGCAGCGATTCAAAACGCCTCAACCCCTTGCACAGACAACAAAGCTATCGCCCAAGTAGGTACCATCTCTGCAAACTCTGACGAGTCTGTCGGTAGAATCATCGCCGAAGCGATGGAAAAAGTCGGTAAAGAAGGTGTTATCACTGTTGAAGAAGGCACCGGTCTGGAAAATGACCTGGATGTAGTGGAAGGTATGCAGTTCGACCGTGGCTACCTGTCTCCTTACTTCATCAATAAACAAGAAAGCATGAGCGTAGAACTGGACGACCCGTTTGTCCTGTTGTACGACAAAAAAATCTCCAACATCCGCGAATTGTTACCGATTCTGGAAGGCGTAGCTAAATCAGGCCGTTCCTTGTTGATCATTTCTGAAGATGTCGAAGGCGAAGCCTTGGCAACTCTGGTTGTTAACAACATGCGCGGCATCGTTAAAGTCGCCGCTGTTAAAGCCCCAGGCTTCGGCGATCGTCGTAAAGCCATGTTGGAAGACATCGCGGTTCTGACCGGCGGTGTGGTGATTTCTGAAGAAGTGGGTCTGTCTTTGGAAAAAGCCGACATCAGCCAATTGGGCACTGCAAAACGCGTCCAAATCAACAAAGAAAACACCACCATCATCGACGGTGCTGGTAACGAAGATCAAATCAAAGGTCGTGTTGCGCAAATCCGCGCGCAAGCCGATGAAGCCACTTCCGATTACGACCGTGAAAAACTGCAAGAGCGTTTGGCCAAACTGGCTGGCGGCGTAGCGGTTATCAAAGTCGGTGCTGCGACCGAAGTGGAAATGAAAGAGAAGAAAGCTCGCGTTGAAGACGCGCTGCATTCAACTCGCGCTGCGGTTGAAGAAGGTGTGGTTGCCGGTGGCGGTACCGCGCTGATCCGTGCATTATCTGCGCTGGAAGGCTTGAAAGGCATCAACCACGATCAAGATGTGGGTGTCAGCATTCTGCGCCGGGCGATGGAAGAACCTTTGCGCCAAATCGTCAGCAATGCTGGTGACGAAGCCTCTGTGGTCTTAAATGAAGTCAAAAAAGGCACCGGTAACTTCGGTTACAACGCGGCAACCGGCGAATACGGCGACATGATCGCAATGGGTATTTTGGACCCTGCGAAAGTCACCCGTTCTGCCTTGCAAAATGCAGCTTCGGTTGCCGGTTTGATGATCACTACCGAAGTAATGATCGCCGATGCGCCAGCCGACAACAAAGCCCCTGCAATGCCTGATATGGGCGGCATGGGCGGTATGGGCGGCATGATGTAATCGCCGTTCGGCCTCGGCCAGAAAACCCCGGTTGCCGCGAGGTGCCGGGGTTTTTTATTGCCTAGCGCTTTTGGTGTGGAACGTTTTACGATGTATTGCCATGCAATAGATTGATTTTTGCTGCGAAACATTCGATAACGGTATCAGGAAATTATTCTCAGCTCGAAGCTATTAACCATGACCAACGATTTTTCGATTCTGATTGCCGACGACAATGAAATCAATCTATGGCTATTGCGCGAGCAGTTGGAATACTGGACGACGAATATCACGTCGGCAAAAGACGGGCGGGAGGCCTGGCAATTATTGCAAAAACGCCGCTACGACTTCATCTTCCTGGATGTAAATATGCCGTTTTTGAGTGGTTTCGATGTCGCCGTAAATTTGCGCGGCACCGAAAACTACAATCGGCAAACGCCGGCAGTCGCCGTCACGGCTCACGCGCAAAATCAGCAGCAGGAACGGGCGATTGCAGCCGGGTTTAACGAATGTCTGGTCAAACCGGTCCGCCTTTACCAGTTGGAGCAATTGCTGGTGCGTTGGCGGCAACATGAGCCAGTGAATGCCGAGTATTATGCCGGGCAACTTTTGCGTAAAGCCCAGGATAATAAGCAGTTGAGCCAAGTCCTGATGGTCAAATTATTTGAGCAGTTGCCGGGATTAATACTTGAGATCGAGAAGGCCGTGGACAATGGCTTGCTGCAACAGGCTTGGGAGTTGAACCATAAACTGCATGGCACCTTTTGTTTTTACGATTTTGCCGACTGCCTGGCGGTCGTCGAGAACTTGCAAAAAGCATTGGCACAAGCCGACGCAGAGTTGGTGCGCCAGCGCTTTAGTACGATGAAAATTAAGCTGGTTCGGCTTTTGGATAATCAGGATCAAGTTCTGAAATATCTGGGTGACGATGGCTGCATACTATGACCAAGGTGAATCTGGCGTGGTTTTAACTTGGCCACTTTTAGCGACTGCCGCGCTTTCCAGTTCGACGCGCCCGCACAAATGATGCAAACTGCACCCTATATTGCAAAGTAAAGACAAGGTAGCTTTTATGAATACAGACCCCTGCACTTACGTCATTTTCGGTGCTACCGGCAATTTGGCGCGGCTGAAGCTGATGCCCGGCTTCTATCATCTGGAGCTGGAAAAAAAACTGCCGGAAGGTACGCGTATCCTGGCGGTGGGCCGCCGTCCCTGGGATAGAGCGACTTGGCTGGCGGAAGTGAAGACCTTACTGCTAGAACAGGCAAATACGCCTTTGGACGAGGCCGTATTCAACCGTTTTGCCGAAAGGCTGGATTATCATCGCGGCGATCTTGATCAGCCGGAATGCTATAAAACCCTGGCGGAAACGCTAAACGCTCAGCCGCGATTTTCCCGCAATATGGCCTTCTATCTCGCCATCGGTCCCAGCGATTTCGGCAACGTCATCGAGTCCTTGAGCCAGGTGGAACTGCTGAACGAAGAATATGGCTGGCGACGAGTGGTGATCGAAAAACCGTTCGGTTACGATTTGGAAAGTGCGCAGGCCTTGCAAAAACGCCTCAGCCGGTACTTGAGCGAAGACCAGATTTACCGCATCGACCATTATCTGGGTAAAGGTATGGTGCAGAACGTATTGGTGTTTCGTTTCGCCAATGTCATGTTGGAACCCTTATGGAATCGAAATTACATCGATCATGTGCAGATCACTCACTCCGAAGAGCTGGGTATAGGTAGCCGCGGCGAATATTACGACAGCGCCGGAGCGATGCGCGACATGTTGCAAAGCCATCTGTTGCAACTGTTGACGCTGGTGGCGATGGAGCCGCCGGTGTCTATGGACGCTGAATCGCTGCGCGACGAAAAAGTCAAAGTGCTGAAGTCCATTCGGCCGATCCCGAAATCGGCCGTGCATGCGCATGCCTTTCGCGGCCAATATGCCCGAGGCAATATCGACGGTCATAAGGTGGTTGGCTACCTGGAAGAAGCCAATATTCCCGCTGACAGCAGTACCGAAACCTATGCGGCGATGAAATTGTTGATCGACAACTGGCGCTGGCGCGGCGTGCCGTTTTATTTACGTACCGGCAAACGCATGGCCAAGGGCCAGTCTTCGATTGCGATTTGTTTTCGGCATCCGCCCTTTCAATTTTTCCGCGATACCCATGTGCAGTGTATGACGCCAAACTGGATATTGTTGGGAATTCAGCCGGAAGAATGCATCCGCATCGAAATGACTGTCAAGGAAGCCGGATTGGAAATGCGGACCCGCACCACCAGTCTGGACGCGAGTTTTCGCAATCCTGACGAACGCCGTGTCGATGCTTACGAAGACTTGTTGTTGGACGTCATGAAAGGCGACCGCTCGCTATTTTTGCGTTTTGACGAAGTGGAATACGCTTGGCGTATCGTTGACCCAATTTTGCAAAATTGGGTGACCGAGCGGGATTATATCGCCACCTATCCGGCCGGCTCCTGGGGGCCGGAAGAAAGCCGCCGCTTGTTCGAGAAGGAAGACCAGTATTGGCGCAGTTCCTTGATGCCGGAGTGTCAGCCGTAACAAAGGCTCCTGCGGTTTCTGTTAGCCATTCTTACCACGATGCGGTAGCGCCCGGTTTCTTCCGTCTTGCGGATTATTAACTCGACCCTTAACTGCCGTTCGCCCTGTCGAAGGGCAAACCAGCCTGAGCTTCGACACGCTCAACTCGTACGGAATATCAGTGATATACAGGGTCGGGTTGATAAGTGTTTCGAGCCAACGAAAAACAAAACTGCGTGAAATGCCGTGGGGGTGTGGCATTTCACACGGTTTTATGAAGTCCACCAAGCCTCAGATTTTTTCCGAACCAGCACAAAGCCCTTATTCTCAGGCCTTTAAGTCTCTGAATCCAGTCATGGCGTGAACTTTGCTGCGCCAAATGCCACGATTAACTCCAGCATGGCCTGGCTTCGCGCATGGCATTTTCAGACCACGATATTTACCGAATTTTTTTAAGTACCCGCCCGCAAATCCAGCGTTTTTTGCGACAGCGCATTCGTTGCGACGACACTGCGGCCGACCTGATTCAAGACATTTTTTTGAGATTGACGCTGTTGAAGCCACCTCCCGCCAGTGAGATCGAAGTCCAGGCCTGGCTGTTTAAAGTGGCATCCAATCTATCTCTCGATCATCTGCGCACGCAAAAACGCCGTTATGAACTGCTTGATCAATATCTGGGCGACGAAACCGACATCGACGCTTCGGCAGCGCCGGAGCGGACGGCGGAAGCGCAAGATCAATTGCGGCACATTCAGCTGGCACTGGCCGATTTGCCTGATCAATGCGCCGAGATTTTATACTTAAGCCGTATCGAGGGCTTAAGCCATATTGAAATTGCCAAGCAACTGAAAATTTCGACCAGTTGGGTGGAAAAACAGCTGGCAAAAGCGTTGCTGCATTGCCGGCAGGCTGTTGATAGCCAATGAGCTTAGTGTGGATTTAAGCGCCGTGGATCGTTATAGTAAATATCCCGCTCCAAACAACGCCGTAATGAACGAAACTTCTTCAACTCGCCGAGAAGCCTTGCAGCAACAAGCCGTTGCCTGGCACGTGCGCCTAAAGTCCGGTGCTGCCGATGACACGGTATTGGCTGAGTTCGAAAACTGGCGGTCGCAAACCCCCGAACACGAGCAAGCCTATCGTGATGTCGAGACCCTTTGGCAACACCTGCCGCGGTCGCTGCTCGCTGACCGGCAACGCCGCCGCGCGCTGGCGATAAGGCAGCGGCGAGGGCGTAGGCTAAAGCGCGGATTCGGCTTGGCTGTGGCCGCTTCGCTGCTGCTGAGCGTGATGAGTGGTTTTTATCCGGATTACTTGCAACATCCGCTGGCAGACTACCGTACCCGCATCGGCGAGCAGACCTCAATTACGCTGGCCGACGGCAGTATCGCGCACCTGAATACCGATACCGCCATCGATGTGTCAATCAATGCCAATGAGCGACGCATTGAATTGCTGCGCGGCGAGGCCGAATTTGACGTGGCGCATGACGAGCACAAGCCGTTTCGGGTCGTATCCGGTTCTACGTCCACAGAAGCGTTGGGCACCCGCTTTATCATCCGTTACGACGGCCAAGCCGGCGCGGTTACGCTATTGCAAGGCAAAGTCCGTAGTAGCAGGCCGTCCGCGCACGGTGCGCAAGCCGATAGCGCCACACTGCAACCCGGCCAACAACTAAGCTTCAATACCGAGATGTTGGGCGTGCCGCAAGCAGTCGAATTAAGCAACGCCGACGCCTGGCGCCGTGGCCGCTTGTTGATGAATTTCGTACCGTTAAAACAGGTTATCGCCGAAATCAACCGCTACCGGCGCAGCCAAATCCGTTTATTGGACGACAGTCTGGCGGAACGCGAAGTGAATATCGCCGTGGACATCAAGCAAATCGATGTCTGGCTACAGGCTTTGCAGCAAACTTTGCCAATCAAGGCCGTTGAAGCGGGGCCGTTCGTGTTTTTGCAGTCTTGATGGCCGGCTTTGCTGCCTGCGACAATTTGCCACACATCCTTTAGTACGGCTCAGCCAGCCGCCAATCGTTCTCAGCTAAAACCCACTCAAACTGAGGACACATCATGAGAAAAACCGGAAACCCAAGCCGGACGCGAAAAGCCCAAACTAAAGGCTCATCCGCCATCGGCGCATTGCCGCTTTGTCTGGGCTTGATAACCGCTGCGACGCTGCCGACGGCTCAGGCCGAAAGCCTCAGCGCCACTAGCGAAAGCCGCACCTACAACATCGCCGCGCAGCCTTTGTACTCCGCACTCAGCACACTGGCTGAACAGTCCGGCGTGCAGTTTGTTTACAACTCGGAGTTGGTGAAGGGTATCGATTCGCAAGGCGTCAGCGGCAATTATTCATTGGAAGGTGCTTTGAAACGTTTGTTACAAGGCTCGCAAGTTTCCTATCAATTCAGTAACGGTAATACCGTGACACTGCATAAATCGGCTGCGCTAGAGCCGCAGTCGAATGCCGCCACTTTGCCCAGTGTCACGGTGACCGGCTCGGAGATTTACGCGGATACCGACCCTTACAACCCCAGCTACACCCGAAGGGTGACCGCGACGGCCACCAAAACCGATACCCCGCTGATGGAAACACCGGTCAATATTCAGCTGATCCCCAAGGCGGTGCTGGACGACCAGCAAACTATACAGATGACCGAGGCCTTAAAGAATGTGGCCGGTGCCACGTTTAGCAATGGATCAGGCGCATTGTCCGACGATATTTTTATACGTGGATTTCGTAGCCGTACTTATTTCCGTAACGGCTTGCGGAGCGGCGACGCTAATAGCTCGGTAGGGAATCGACAAATGGCCAACGTGGAGCAGCTGGAAGTGCTCAAAGGCCCGGCCGCCGTTATGTACGGTCGAATGGAGCCGGGCGGCATGGTCAACGTCGTGACCAAACGCCCGCTAAATACGCCCTATTACGCATTACAACAGCAGTTCGGCTCCTTTGATCTGTATCGAACCACCTTGGATGCCACCGGACCGTTGACCCAGGATGATACCTTGCTGTACCGATTTAACGGCTCGTTCGAGAACAGCGGTTCTTTTCGCGAATTTGTCGATAAAGAACGGACTTTTATCGCACCGATGATTACCTGGAATATCAGTCCGCGGACCCAAGTCAGTCTGGAAATGGAATACCGCCACGACAACCTGATTTATGACAACAACACTTGGCCGTTTGTCGACGGCCAGTTTATCGGTATGGACAGATCGCGCAATTTGATGGAGCCGGCACGAGTGAATGTCGAGGAAAAGCTGATCGGGCTGGATTGGTCGCATCAATTCAACGACGATTGGAATATCAAGCAGCGCTTTGTAGCCAATCTACAGGACAGGGCGGAGAACTGGGTAATGGGGGCGTCGGATACCTTGACGCCGGACAATCTGTTAGCGCGCCAGCAATACGAGGTAAGAACTCAGGACAATACCTATTACACGACGCTGGACGTCACCGGCCATTTCAAAACCGGCCCGTTGGCCCATACCGTGCTTATGGGCGGAGATTACTATCGTACCGACATTGTCAGCAATCCTTATATCGCCACGTTGGCACCGATCAACGTCCACAATCCCGTACACACCGTCGAACCGATAACAGCCTATACGCCAGCCGGCTGGGCCAGCAACAACAGCGCGGATTTTGTCGGCCTGTATGCCCAGGATCAGATCAAATTGCCTTACGGTTTTCATGTGATGGGCGGCTTTCGTTACCAATACGTCAAGCAATGGGACAATTTGAACCACACCGAACAGCCGGCCGACGACGATGTCACGCCTAGAGTCGGCGTACTATGGCAAGCTCAAGATTGGTTGAGTCTGTACGGTAACTACATCGAAAACTTCGGCGTTTCCAACCAGTGGGCTACTACACTCACAGGCAAGCCGCTGCCGCCGGAAAGCGCGCAGCAATGGGAAGTAGGCAGCAAATTCGAATTTTTCGGCGGCAAACTCAGCGCAACGCTGGCGTACTACGACATCACCAAACAAAATGTCGTCACTCGCGACCCCTCTGACTTTACCGGCAATTTTTCAATAGCCGCCGGCGAAGTACGCAGTAAAGGGCCGGAAGTTGACATCCGCGGCGAGTTGCTGCCGGGCTGGAATCTGATCGCTACCTATGCCAATTTCGATACCCGCGTCAGCAAGGATAATAACGGCCTGGAAGGCAATCGGCTTTTTGCAGTACCTAGAAATGTCGGCAGTTTATGGTCGACCTACGATTTCCGGCAAGGCGATTTACGCGGATTAAAAGTCGGCGGCGGCATCAGTATGCGCGACGGCGCCACCGACGGCTCCCGTAATGGCTATCAAACCGCCGGCTATGCGACAGTCGATCTGTTGGCCGCATATTCTTGGAAAGTCGAAAAATCCAAAATCACCGTCCAGCTAAACGTCAACAATCTGCTCGACAAAACCTACTTTCCGGATGCCTACTGGAGCGGCGCCAGCAGTACGCGCACCATCGGCACGCCGCGCTCTTTGCTGGGGTCGGTCAAGGTGGAGTTTTAAGCTTCAATGCCTTTTTTCTGTCGGGTTCAATAAGGATTGCCGCCCAGAGAATGGACCACGTCAAAGTCTGACTTGTTCATGTTGGGGCTGAGGTACAGCGCGCATGAGACCGTTGGGGCGAGGTAACGAACCCCTACCTAAGCTCTATGAATCCACCGATCCTTTCCAAAATGCGCCGCCGCGCGTCGGCATTTACCCTGGTGCGCCTTTGACGGCGATGGGAACGGTGCGCTTGGAGTTCTAGCTGGCTCGGGTTAGGCAGATGTCAGAGTCAAGCAGGTCGGGGCTTGCAACCTCGACCTAAATGTTTCAAATCCACTTGGCCTGCGCACCGCCAAGTATCAATCAAACGACAATTGGCATGGGGATTTTCTGTGCTGAGACGTCCTATATAACAACCTGCCTTTGCCTTAGCACGACTATCGCTTAACTTCGACTAAAAACCATGAACATCAATGCCAATTATCTAAGGGCGACACCTCTACACCATTCGTCAAGCCCGCACTTGACCCGTTTGAAAGCCCGGCGCCAACGCTGGTTAACCGTCCATCTTTGGTTGGGATTGACACTGGGTCTGCTGCTGTCTATCTACGGTATCACCGGCAGTATTTTGGTGTTTCATGCGGAAATCGAAGAATGGCTGCACCATGAAATGCTGGTGGTGCAGGCACCGGTGGATGCGGAGTATCGACCCTTGGCAGAAATTTTCGCGGCCGGCAAGCAGGCGGTGCCGCCAAACGCCAAATATAACTTCGCCACCTATCCGCGGAACGAATTCGCGGCCTTCAAACTGCGGTACGCAGTTGCCGACGCTGACGGTTCGCTGGAAAATTGGGAAGTTGCCGTTGACCCGTATACGACTAATGTGACGGGTAAGCAACTCAAGAGGCGTTCCCGCGACTGGCTGCCCAGCACTTTTATAGGCTTGATGTTTGAATTGCATTTCGCATTGTTGATTCCGGGAGACATCAGTGAGCCGATAGTCGGCGTGTCCGCCGCGTTATTGATTATCTCGACCTTGACCGGCCTGATCGTCTGGTGGCCGCTGACCGGCAAATGGTGGCAGGCGCTGACTTTTAAGTCTGGTGCCGGCAAGGTGCGCTTTAATTACGATCTGCACAAAACTAGCGGCATTTACACGCTGCTGGTGCTGATACCGGTGTTGTTTTCCGGGATTTATATGGTGCTGCCGCATAACGTGGTGCCGGTTTTGGAGTTGTTCTCGCCGGTGACATATCGCTATTGGTATCAGTCCAAACCGCCCTATCCCGACGCACCGGCGATAGGCATGGACCAGGCGGTGGCGATTGCCTTTAAACAGTATCCGCAAGGCCGGCCACACTGGATTTACGGCGCCACCGAGCCTACCAAAACCTACACGGTCTGCCAGGACGGCGTCGATGTGCCGGGCAGTATTTTGCAACGCCGTTGCACGGTGATCGACCGCTACACCGGCAAGATTCTGGATCTGGACGACCCCAGCCTGCCGACCGCCACAGCCGGCGAAATTTTCACCCACTGGCAATGGCCTTTGCATTCCGGCCAAGCCTTCGGCATGACCGGGCGGATTTTGGTGTTTATCACCGGATTGGCTTGCCCGGTGTTGTTTGTCACCGGTGTGATCCGCTGGTTGCAAAAGCGGCGAGCAAACAGCCTACCTGCGAAGATTAATCGCGACCGAAGCGAGTCAAATAACACAGTTTAAAAGATCGAGGTGCTAACCGTCGCGGAGCTTAGAGCAAAAATTCTTCAGCATTCCAGGCGTCACCTATGCGGAGGGCCCATCAGTTCAAGTCGGGCGCGGATATTGCTATTCAAAAAGCCACACCTTGGCCGCCCTGCGTTACTTGTCCTATGCTTGAATTGACCGCCACCGACATTGCCGACCTGATGCATAAGCATCGCCGCGAATTATTGGGCTTTCTGTCGCAACGCATCAGCTGCGCGGAAACCGCGCAGGATATTTTTCAGGAGACGTTTATCCGCTATGCCGGCTACGGCGGCAAAGACCGCGTCGAAAACCCCCGCGCCTTTATTTTCCGCATCGCCGCCAATCTGGCCACCGATTATCTGCGCAGCCACAATCGCCATTCAGGAAGAGACGTCGAAGACTCCACCGATGACGAGGCGGAGGGCGGCGAGCAATCTGTCTTATCCGTCGAACGGACCGTCATGTCGCAACAACAGCTGGAGCATTTGATCGCCGCGCTGGACGAGTTATCGCCCAAATGCCGGGAAGTATTTATTCTGCTGAAGCTCAAGCATTGTAGTTATGCGGAAGTGGAGCAAAGGCTGGGCATCTCGCAGACCATGATTTTCAAATATTTGACCCAGGCCCTGCGCCATTGCCGGCAGAGGATAGGCGACCTGGATTGAACGGGATGCCTTTATCGGCAAACACACCTATGTTTATCCGGCCGGCGTTTTATAATCCGATTCCCGAACCGACCGCGGCGCAGCCTTCTTATGAACCAACCCATCCCGCCTTTCCCCGACGCCGACGCGAATGCGCAAGCCGAATACTGGCGAGCTTTGCGCGAATCGCCGTTCTTCGACAGCGAGCAGGATCAACGCTGGCGAGCTTGGTTGGCGGCCAGTCGGGAAAATCAGGAAGCCTGGCGCCAGACACAGCAGTTTTTTGACTGTATAGAGGGCTTAAACCCGGCGCAAATCAACCAAATCGAACGGGAAGTAAGGGCCTCGAACGGAACGCAACACAAAACGCCTGCCCGAACACTGCCCAAGCGCAGCCTCCGGATGTTGCCGATTGCCGCCTGCCTGATGCTGGCCTTTTGTTTGGGTTGGGCATTCAGCGCCGGTTTCTTTGCCGATTTCCGTACCGGCACCAGCGAACAGCGTCGAATTCAACTCAGCGACGGCTCTTCGGTAATCCTGAATACTGCTTCGTCGTTGTCGGTGGAATTTTCCGAAAGACAACGCCTTATCCGCCTGCACGGCGGCGAGGCTTATTTCAAGGTGGCCGCCGATGCGGCCAGGCCGTTCGAGGTGGTGACGAGTGGTGGCCGGGTCAGGGCCTTGGGTACGGCTTTTGATGTTAAACAATGGCAGGGCGACCTGGCGGTGACGGTCTACGAACACAGCGTGCGCGTCGCGTTCGCCGATGGCGAGACAGTGGAAAGTCTGGCGGCAGGCCAGCGCGTTGCATCGGCTGGCGGTAAAGCCGGACTGCCGGAAAGCGTCAATCTAAAGCAGGCCGGTGCCTGGCAAGAACGGCGCCTGGTGTTCAAGGAAAAGCCGCTGCGACAAGTGGTGGATGACCTGAACCGCTACCGTCCCGGAAAAATAATCATCGCCGATCCGGCTCTGGCCGAGCATTTGGTCACCGGCATATTCGACGCCGACGACCCGGAAGCGGCGTTGAATGTCATCGAAAAAACCTTGGCTGTCAGCGAAACCCGCTTGACCGACGCCTTGGTGATCTTGCGCCGCCAATAAGTTTTCGCCGCGTTGTTTTCCTGGTCAATGGTCGCGAAACCGCGCCGTTTGGCCTTCGGCTAAATAAATTTTCTCATCCGGGTTATAAAACCCACTTGCTCGGTCGTCTTTGCTTACGAACCCACACGGATACCGCGAAGGAGCGCCTTCTTCGCCAGCCGTTATCAGCGTATTTAAAGCCAGGAGGCCGGATGAGTCAGCGTTATTCCTTTGTTAACCCTCTCTGTTTCACCCTTTTTGCCGCAACTCTAAGTGCCAGCCCCTGGTGCGTGGCGGAGAGTGAAATCAATTTTGCCATCCCGGCCGCGCCGTTGGCCGACGCCCTGCTGCAATTTTCCGAGATAAGCGGCGTCAAGGTGTTCTTCAGCTCGCAATTGACCGAAAGGCTGCGCGCCAATGCCGTGCAAGGCCGTTATACGCCGCAACAGGCATTACATAAGCTATTGGACGGCTCCGGTCTGGCCGCAAAATCAGCGGGTGACGGTACGGTAACCTTGGAAAATTCGACAAAGTCGGTAGAGCCGCAATCGGCTAATTCTACGACTTTGCCGACGGTGACGGTAACAGGCAGATCCGGCTATGCCGACAGCGATCCTTATAATCCGGACTACAACCGCACCAGCGCCAGCGCCGCCACCAAAACCGATACGCCGATCATGGAAACCCCGGTATCGATTCAGGTAGTGCCCAGGGCAGTGATGAACGATCAAAAAACCACCACCATTAAAGACGCGCTGGAAAACGTCAGCAGCATACGTCCGCAATCGTCCTTGGGTTTAAGCAACGCCTATATTGTCCGTGGCTTTAGGAACGGCCGGGTTTATCGCAACGGCTTGATATCCAGCGGCTTGAATATCGGGGAAGGCGCTCAATACGAAACAGCTAACCTTGAGAGCGTCGAGGTACTGAAAGGCCCCGCGGCGGTTTTGTTTGGCCGTATCGAGCCCGGCGGCTTAATCAACTTGGTCACCAAAAAACCTCGCGACGAGGCCTATTACTCGGTGGAGCAGCGTTTCGGCGCTTATGATTTTTATAGAACCGAATGGGATGCCACCGGCCCTATTTCGGGAGATAAGTCGTTGAGCTATCGTTTTTCCGGTGCTTATCAAAATAACAAATCGTTTCGGGATTTTAATTTCAATGACCGGGTTCTGGTAAACCCCTCTTTGACCTGGCGACCCAGCGATGCGACCGAACTATCCTTGGATTTGGAAGCCTTGCACGAGGACACCCAGGTTGACAGAGGCTTATTTGCTATCGGCAATCGCCCGGCGCCTATTCCCGTCAGCCGCTCTTTCATCGACCCCGACGATCCTGTCGACACGAACTCCAAGGTGAACCTCGGCTTCAATCTAACGCACGCCTTCAATGAAAACTGGACCTTGCGTAATCGGTTCCTGGCTTCGTTTGTTTACGATAAAAACACCTCCGTCAAACCCGCTAACGGCTTTACAGTCGAACAGTTTTTCGATCCGAATACGGGTAATCGCCGCTATGCGCGGAATATATTTTCTCAAACATCGGACAGCGAAACCTATACGACCAATCTGGATTTAACCGGAAAATTCGACTTAATGGGCGTCAGCCATCAAACCTTGATTGGCGTCGATTATTTGCGCGCAGTCGGCAGCTATGAATTCTATGGCAACTATCAGGACCCCGTGCCGGGTTTGGAGATAGATATTTATAATCCCCAATACGGTATCGATCAGGCCTATTACGCCAATGCGCTGGCAACGCCCTCCGACGGCGGGACTAACCATTACCTGTTCCGGGATGACTGGTACGGTGCGTATTTTCAGGACCACATTACCCTATGGGATAAAGTGCATATCCTCGGCGGCGGCCGTTACGATTGGGCCAGAACCGGTGTGGGAATGGGCGATTCGGCCAGTACTGCCGACGCCGCTCTGCCTTCGCGCCGGGATGAAGGCTTTAGTCCACGGGTGGGTGTTCTTTATCAACCCTGGACCTGGGCCAGCATCTACGGCAATTGGACCACTTCTTTCGGCGCCAATAATGGCATAACAGCCACCGGCGCGACGATTAATCCGGAAATCGGCGAACAATTCGAAGCCGGGGTTAAAACCGAGTTTTTCGATCAGCGCTTGTCCACAACCTTGGCGTATTACCATTTGACCAAAGAAAACTTGATGACCCGCGATTTCAACAGCCCGGACCCGTTCGCTAGTGCGGCTATCGGTAAAGCTCGCAGCCAAGGTATCGAGCTGGATATAGCCGGACGGCTTACCGACGAGTTCAGTATCATCGGCAACTATGCCTTTACCGATGCCCGTATCACCAAAGACTTTTCCGGTCTGCAGGGCCATCGTCTGAATAACGTGCCGGAGCATTCCGGCAGTCTTTGGCTCAAATACGATATTCATCACTACGAACCGTTGAACGGTTTGAGCTTTGGCTTGGGCATGTTTGCCGCCGGGCAACGGCAAGGCGATAACGACAACACGTTTGCGTTACCCGGCTACGCCCGCTTGGATGCCTTTGCCAGCTATACCTATCAACTGGGTAAGTCCCGGTTGATTACGCAATTCAATATCCGCAATCTGCTGGATAAAACCTACTACGAGTCTACCGATCCCTTCCAAAACGCCCCGCCGCGCGTTGGTATTTACCCTGGCGCGCCACTCACGGCCATGGGGTCTGTGCGCTTGGAGTTTTAGTTCGTTCCGGCAGGCAAATTCGACATCTGAACAGGTCGGGTTTACACGCTCGACCTATATGTTGCTAATTCACTTGACCCGCTCGCGACATCCGAGCGGACAAATATTGATCAAATGACAATTGGCGTGGGGGATTTTCTTTGCTGGGACGTCCTATTGATGACCACCCGCCTTTGCAAGCACGACCAAATTTGTTTTCGACTAAAACCATGGACATCAAAGCCAATAACCTAACGGTGATAACTCTTCGCCATACGTCAAGCCAGCGCCTGACTATTTTGAAAACCCGGCGCCAACGCTGGTTGACTGTCCATCTCTGGCTAGGGTTGACGCTGGGCCTGTTGCTGTCGATCTACGGCATCACCGGCAGTATCTTGGTATTTCACGCGGAAATAGACGAATGGCTCAATAGCGAACTGTTGACCGTGGTTCCTTCTGAACAAACCGCCAGTTACCAACCGTTAGCGGAAGTTTTTGCCGCCGGACGAGCCGCCATGCCGCCGATGGCCAAATTGAGTTTCGCCACCTATCCGCGCAATCAATTGGCCGCGTTTCAATTGTCCTATGTCTTGCCTATTAGCCCGGACGTCACCCAAAACTGGCAAGTGTATGTCGATCCATACTCCGCGAGGGTAACCGGCAAGCGTTTGATGCGAAACTCCAATGACTGGTTGCCCAACACCTTCATTGATTTGATGTTCGAACTGCACTATGCGTTGCTGATTAGGTCCGAGGGAGTCAGTACCGTTATCGTCGGCGTCTCGGCAGCATTGCTGATCATTTCCGCCCTGACCGGCCTGATCGTCTGGTGGCCGCTGACTGGCAAATGGCGGCAGGCGCTGACGTTCAAGGCGGGTGCCGGCAAGGTACGCTGCAATTACGATTTGCATAAGGTTAGTGGTTTCTACACACTGCCGGTACTGATTCCGGTGTTGTTTTCCGGGATTTACATGGTGCTGCCGCATAATGTGGTGCCGGTTTTAGAGTTGTTTTCGCCGGTGACTTACCGTCATTGGTTTCAATCCGCGCCACCCGTTGCAAATGCGCCAGCCATCAGCATGGATAAAGCCGTTGAGATGGCCATACAACGTTATCCGAGTGGCCGGCCACATTGGATTTACGGTGCAGTGGAGCCAACAGACACCTACACGGTTTGCCAGGACGGTGTCGATGCGCCGGGCAGCATCTTGCAACGCCGCTGCACCGTCATTGATCAATACAACGGCAAAGTCCTGGATCTGGACGACCCCAGCCTGCCGACCGCCAAAGCCGCCGAAGTCTTTACCCATTGGCAATGGCCTTTGCATTCCGGCCAAGCTTTCGGTATGACCGGGCGGATTTTGGTGTTTATCACCGGACTGGCTTGCCCGGTGCTGTTTGTCACCGGTGTGATCCGCTGGCGGCAAAAAGCCGCAACCCGGCACAAACGGAAGGGCTGAACTCGATCGGTTATCAGGTACTGAAACGATTGGGCAATATGTTCGACCAACAAGAGATGTCTGAATTTGCCCATGTCAGTCGCGCATCGCAGCGGGAGGCTAGTTTAAAAGTGTGTCATATGCCGCACTTTGGTCGTCGCGCTTTCGGGGATTTCGCCCTCAATGCTGCCAACTGATGGATCAATCGCCAGTTAACACTGGCTTTGCAGGCTAGTGGCTTAAAATTTGCTGTAGCAGAACACGTTTCATTGCCGACTATGTGTTCATGGATGCAATCACCGATTCCGATTTACTGGCTAGCTTTCTGCTCTATCGGAAGGAGCTCCAGCAATTTTTGACGCATAAGGTCAATTGTGCCGAAACCGCGGCCGATTTGATCCAGGAAACTTATTTGCGCATTGCCCGCTATTCCGCCGCCGGCGAGATCGCCAATCAGCGGGCGTTCGTGTTTCGGATCGCCGACAATCTGGCTCTGGACCATTTGCGCAGCAGGGCTCGGCAAGAACAACGCGACGGCGGTCCGGTCGGCGATGACATCGCTTGCAGTCAACCGCAACCGGATAGCACGCTGGAGGGGCAGCAACAAATGGAATTGTTCGAAACACTTATCTACGAACTGCCGCCGCAATGTCGGAAGGTGTTCTTGTCGTGCCGCGTGGAAGGCAAGCGTTATTCCGAAATCGCCGCCGAGCTGGGCATATCGGCGCGCACCGTGGAAAGTCATATGTATAAGGCCTTGAAGCACTTGAAAGACCGCATCGATTTCCTTTGATGCTCCGCGCGCTTATCTCATGCAACTTATCCTCGTTCTAAAATCGTGGCATCATGCCTGCCTCGGCCCAACGCTTCGCGCCCCCTAACCATGTCCGATAAGCCCCAATCCCCTTCATCCGCTTCGCTTTCGAACCAGGCTCTAGCCTGGTTTGCCCGCTTGCAAGCGGATGACGTCAGCGACGAAGCGCGTCGCCAATTTGAAATTTGGTACCACGCCGATCCCCGCCACGCCGAAGCCTACGACAAATCCCGCAAGCTATGGGACTTGCTGCAACAGCCGGCGGAGCGAGTTCAGCAACGTCTACAAGCGGATGCCGCCCAAACCAAAACAGAACGCTCTCCCGCTGGGAAAGGGTGGGGTAAGGGGCGTTTGCCACCGCCAGCTAGCGGCCGAAACCTGCACCGGGTTGCCTTGGGTTGTCTTGGGCTGTTATTGCTGGTGGCCGGCTGGCGGCTACCCGAACAATGGCAAAACTGGCGCAGCGATTATCATACCGAAGCCGGCCAACAACTCGGCGTCGATCTGGCGGACGGCTCGCGGCTGACCTTGAATACCGATACGGCCTTGGTAGTCCGTTATAGCGATAGCCTGCGCCAGATCGAATTGTTACGCGGCGAAGCCTATTTCGAAGTCGCGGCCAATAAGCAACGGCCGTTTGTCGTTGACGGCGGCCAAGCGACCGCGCGCGCGGTCGGTACCGCCTATAGTGTTCGCAGACAAGCCGACGAGCTGCGCGTCGTCGTCAGCGAAGGCACCGTGGAGGTCGGCGCCGATAGCGCCAAGGCTTTGGTGCACGCCGCCGAGCAAGCCGAGTATCGACAAGGCCGGCTGCAAGCCGTTGCCCGCCTCGACAACGACGACGCGCTGGCCTGGCGGCGGCGCCAAACCGTGTTTCACCGCCAACCTTTGACCCAGGTGTTGGCGGAAGTTAACCGCTATCGGCGCGGCCGTATTGTCGCTGTCAATCCGCAGTTGGCCGAACGGGTCGTCAACGGCGTCTTCAACAACGGCGATCCCGATGCCGTGCTGGCCGCGCTGACAAACACGCTGCAAGCCAAATCTTTGCAGATGCCGGGCGATCTGGTGTTGTTGTATTGACGTGGTCGGTGGGTGCTTTGCGCTAGTAGTTTTAACGACTAAAAAATATTTTTTTCAGCACTAAGGGTAAGCCTGAACCTGCGTCGTCTTTGTCGGTAACACCATCCATCGACGAAGGAGATAGACATATGAAATATCCCATACCAGCTTGCCGTGCCCCACTCTACCTAGCGCTTGCTGCCGGCCTGTTGACTTCTACTGTTACCCTAGCTGCCGAGCAAACCGCGCAAAGCTTTGATATCCGCTCCCAAGCGCTGTCCTCCGCGTTGACTCGTTTTTCCGCGCTCACCGGCTTGCAAGTGCTGTATGAAGGCGACATTGCCGAACGCATCACCGCGCCGGAACTAAAAGGCCGTTATACGCAGGAACAGGCTTTGCAGAACTTGCTGCGCGGTTCCGGGCTGCGCTACCGGTTCAGCAACGGCAATACCGTCACCTTGGAAAAAGCGGCGGCGGTGGAACCGCAGTCGGCGGCCGGTACGACAACCTTGCCGAGTTTAACGGTGACGGGCAAAGCCTTAGGAAGCGAAAGCCTTAGCCTGACGACGCCATCGATGCAAGAATCGCAAACCAAACTCAATCGAGTGGCGGGCGGTACCACGGTAATCGACGGCGAACGGATCGCCGAAGGTGCGCCTTTGTCGGTCAGCGATGCCTTGGCGACGGCGCCGGGTGTTTATGTGGGCGATATTAGCGCCGGCGCGACCGGCGGATCGCGCATCTCCATCCGCGGTTCGGACGGCAATTCCGATATTTCGCCGATTCGCGGGATCAAAATCCTGCGCAACGGCATGCCGTTTACCCACGCCAACGGGACTTTCGATGTCGAAATGCTCAATCTTTATGCCATCGAGCATATCGAAGTCTATCGCGGTGCCAATGCCTTGGAATATGGCGGCAGCAATCTAGGCGGTGCCATCAACTACATCACGCCGACGGGATATACCGCCGATCCGCTGAAAATCGGTATTGTCGGGGGGACTAACGATTATTACCGCCCGTATTTCAGCGGGGGCAAAGCGTTTGAAAACGGCCTGGATGTTTTCGGCACGTTTTCCTACGTCAATACCGATACGACCCGGGAAAACAACCATCAAGAGCAGTTTTTGGGACATGGCAATGTCGGCTATCGCTGGAACGAAAATCACGAAACCCGTTTATATTTCGATGCGCAAAACCATAATTTCTTATGGCCGGCATCGCTGAGCAAGCGACAAATCGATCAAAATCCCCAACAAAACGCCAACGACTGGTCCTTACCCAATGGCTTTTCATCCTACCGTTTCGATCTAAAGCATTCGGTAAAATTGAATGGCGGCGACCACTTTGATATCGGTACTTATTATTCGATCAATAACTATCGTTACGACTATACCGATAGCGGCAATCATGACCAGTGGCAGGATGTCGGCTTCAATTGGCGGCACGAACTCAATGGTCAATTATTGGGTTTAAAAAACCGGGTGATATGGGGCGGTCTGACCCAATGGCAATTTATCAACGATAAAAACTACGGCGTCGTTGGCAGGCAGCTTGGACCGTTGTTGACGGCGGAGCGCGACCGCTGGCTGAATGTCGAAGCCTTTATGGAAGACCAATTGAGTTTGACCGACGCGTTTACCTTGATAGCCGGCATCCAATTAAATTATCGCGACGTCAATTACGAACGTTACGAGGGCTATGTAGCCAGTGCCGCCAGACCCAGCAATCAGGCTAATCAAGATTTTTTCACCGCTAACCCTAAACTAGGCTTTACCTGGCAAGCCACCGACGAAGCGCAAATTTACGGTAATGTCAGCCGCAGCTCCGAACCGCCAAAAATGGCCGATCTTGCCAATATTTATCTACAACCCAAAAGAAATCTGCAAACCGCCAGCACCGTGGAAATCGGCACGCGCGGGCAAGCCCAGCGCTTGAAATGGGACTTGGCTTTTTACCAGGCATGGGTCAACAACGAGTACTTGATTGTTTCCAATCCCAGAAATCCAACGGCGTTTTCCTCCACCAACGCTGATAGTACGACGCTACATCGTGGTGTCGAACTCGGCTTGGAAACCACTTTGCCTCTAAATCTGGCGGCGTCCGGCGACAACCTGCGACTCAGCGGCAACTACACCTGGAACGACTTTACGTTTGACAGCGACCCCGCGCTAGCCAATAACCGCTTGCCCGGCGTTCCCGAACACAATGCTTTCGTCGAAGCGCTGTACCAGCATCCCAGCGGTTTTTACATAGGCCCCAATGCCCGCATCGTCAGTTCCAACTGGGCGGACTTTGCCAATACTTTGGCCGCCAAGCCTTATGCGCTATTGGGTGCGCGCATGGGTTGGGATGACGGCAAACATTGGAAGCTGTTTGTGGATGGTCGAAATTTGACCGACGAACATTACGCGTCTTCGGTTTGGGTGATAGGGAATGCCAATGGTGCCGATTTGGAACAATTCAATCCCGGCGCCACCCGGTCGGTGTTTGGCGGGGTGGAATACCGGTTTTAATCTCGAGGTGGTTTCAGGCTCCAGACAAAGCTATTAACCCGGCCCAATTCATCACGGGGATTCCGTTTGGGCTGAGATTCTATGGTTTTCGTCAAGCTGCATTGTTGAGGCAAGCAATTTTCTGAGCGTCAAATCGGGCATCGGCTTGTTGCCAAAGCGAGAATGCGATGCGTAATAATTTTCTGGCGATAATCACTAGCGCCTGAGTTGCCGAGAACTCTCTGGCTCTTAACTCTTGGTAATAGGGTTTCCACACAGCCGTTTTGGCGGCTGCCTGGGCGCAGTTGTATAACAGCCGTCTCAGTTCACCCGGTCCCCGTTTGGATACGCGTCGGCGGCCCCGCTTTTGGCCTGAGTCACAGGCTCGGGGATCCAGCCCGACAAAGGCTACTACGGCATCGCTGCGGCTTAACGGGACCCGATCAAACAAGACAGCCAGCTGTGTTGAGGTTTGCCGGCCAATACCCGGTATGCTCTCAAGACGTCGGGCCTCGGCTTTCAGTGCAGGCTGCAAAGTTAATAAGTCATCCAGTTGCTGATCGATATGCTTGAGCAATCCGTCCAAGGCGGCCACGGTATCAATGAGTGGCGCTTCAAGTTCCTTCACGCTTCGCAAGGCTTTTTGCAGGGCTTGACGATGCTTGACGACCGTCGCACGGCGCCGTTGCAGTAAAGCCACTTGGTGCTGCATCGCCGAAGCAGGTTGATAGGGACGTAAATGACCCCGTTCAGCGGTGATAAATCGCCGGATCATTTGGGCGTCCACTCGATCCGTCTTGCCCCGTCTGCCCAAACCCAGGGCATAATGGCGCATATCCCGTGGGTTCAGCACATAGACGACCATGCCCATCAATACCGCTTGCTCTGCCATGAGTTGATGATAATCGCTGGTGGCTTCCAGGCCAATATAACTCCCGGTCGGTAACGTCTTCAGCCAGGCATCGATGGCCTCTGCCGTATTGGCAAGCGTCAACAAACCCTGCTCTGAATCTATCACCAGTTCATCTTTTGCTACATCGATACCGATCAACATTTCGCTTGTCATACGTCCTCCACCTGTTGAAAAATAAGAGAGTCGGGGTGGTGCGTCTGCCGAGTAAGCTTGTGCACAAATCGGCGGTCTAACCGCTAGATTCTTCATCGACTCTGGAAGACGCGATGGGATGATTTCTCAGTGAGGTCTGTCTTAGCAGATGCTTGTCGATGTCCCTCCATCCCGACAACCAAAGTCTCCCCGATTCTCTTAACCTTTACCATACAAGTTTGTCGAAGGATGGACGGGAAAATCCGGGCATCCGCCGCCCCAAACCGTTCATGCTTCGACTGAGCTCGACAATTGCTTCTGCATCCATGCAAGTCGAGCAAGAACGGTTTGGCCGGTAAGTCATTTCGGGAAGTTATTTTTAGCGCAATCCTCAGCCTCTCACCAAAATAGGAAATAGCTCCGTAATGCCGCCGGCGATAAATTCGACGGCGGTCGAGGTCAACAATAAGCCCATCACTCGCGTCACCACGTTCATGCCGGTTTGTCCCATCACGGCGATAATGCGCGGCGCCAGCAGCAGGATTAGCAACACGATCAAACTGACGGACGCGATCACGCCGCTGAACAACAAATAGTGCGCCAAGGACAAATCGCGATGTGCATAGACGATGGTGGTGCTGATCGCGCCAGGCCCTGCCAACAAGGGAATCGCCAAGGGCACCACCGCTACCGAGGACTTTTCGTGCGACTCGGCGTCTTCTTCCGGTGTGTGCCGAGAACGATCATCGCTGACTCGCAGCATCGATATGCCCATCAACAGCAACAATAGGCCGCCGGCCACCCGAAAAGCCGGCAGGCCGATGCCGAAGAAATTCAGGATGGGCTCGCCCGCCAACAGCGAAGTGAACAACACCATCGCCACGGCAAATGCGGTGGTCATTGCTGTCTGCCGACGTTGCAAAGGTGATTTTGTCGCAGTCAACGACATAAAAATCGGCATGGCACTGATCGGATTGACTACGGAAATCAAGCCGGCGAGCAATTGCACATATTCGTTCCAATTCATTTGGAGGATTCCTGTTTTTAGACCCTATAGCGTTAAATAATCACGCCAGCCGCTACCGTGTGCAAAGACGCCGGATCGATGACGATGAAACTGCCGGTGGTGCGGTTATCGACATACGCATCGACTAACAGTGGCTGTTGCAATTTAAGTTTGACCCGCAGGATGTCGTTCATGACTGCCGTTTCCGGGGTGGCCTGGTGGTCCAGCGTGTTGACGTCAACCCGGTAACTCAACTCTTCGAAGAAAGCATTAACGGTGCGGGTGGTATGTTTAACCAGGTACTTACCCCGCGCTTGCATTGGCTGCTCGGACAACCAGCACATATCGGCGGTGAGTGTCTTGACGACCCGCGGCGGCTGAATGGCGTTGGACAGCATATCGCCACGCGAAATGTCGATTTCACTTTCCAGCGCCACTACCACCGCGTGATCTGCGCTTGCCATGGCCAATGACTGTTCGGCCACAGTCAAACCCTTGACGCGCGCCCGCTGGCCGGTCGGCCACACCGCTATTTCGTCGCCAATGTGCAGCCGTCCCGAAGCCAGTGTGCCTTGATAACCGCGAAATTCCGTATCGCTTGCTCCGTTGGCGGCATTGCCCAGCATCACCCGCACCACACGCTGCACCGGCAGCCTTAGCGGGGCCCGCTCGGCATCGCGCCGGGCCGGGACGGCTTCCAAGTATTCGAGCAAACTGGGACCGTGATACCAAGGAATCGCCTCCGCGCGCGTCGCCACGTTGGTACCGTTTAAAGCCGATAGCGGAATGGCTTGCACGTGATGACGACCCAAGGCGCTGACGAAGGCGTTGAACGCATCTACGATGTCTTGATATACCGCAGGTTGCCAATCCACCAAATCCATTTTGTTCACTGCCAGCACTAACTCGCGGATACCGAGTAAATGTGCCAGATAGGCGTGGCGGCGGGTCTGGGTGGTGACGCCTTTCCTGGCGTCGACCAACAAAATCGCCGAGTCGGCGCTGGAGGCGGCTGTGACCATGTTGCGGGTATATTGCTCGTGGCCGGGCGCATCACCGATGATGAATTTACGCCGCGATGTGGCGAAATAACGATAGGCCACATCAATCGTAATGCCTTGTTCCCGCTCAGCGATCAGGCCATCGGTCAACAACGACCAATCGATAGCCGCCAGCCCGCGTTTTTGCGAAGTGGCTTGAATCGCCGCCAATTGATCGGCGGCGACGTTGCCGGTGTCGTACAACAAGCGACCGATCAGCGTGCTCTTGCCGTCATCGACGCTGCCGGCGGTGATAAACCTCAGCAGGCCGGAATTAGCGGGTTGCACGGTCTCGTCAAATTGGCTTTCAAGTGTCACATAGCTAGGTGCGTTCATCAGAAATACCCCTCTTTTTTACGTTGTTCCATCGCCGCATCGGAGGCGCGGTCGTCCAGGCGGGTCGCGCCACGTTCGGTCAGCAGGCATTGGGCGGTTTCGGCGATGATGTCGGCTACATTACCGGCTGACGATGCCACCGGCGCGGTGCAGGAAATATCGCCGACAGTGCGGAAACGGCAGCTGATGGTTTCTACGGTATCGCCGGCCTGGGCCGGTGTCAGATGCGTCACCGGTACCAGAATATCGCCGCGCCGCACCACTTGGCGCGGATGGGCGAAGTAAAGCGCCGGCAGTTCGATGTCTTCGCGCTGGATGTATTGCCAGACATCGAGTTCGGTCCAATTTGAAATCGGGAATACCCTTAGATGGTCGCCCAGTGCGACGCGGGTGTTGTACAAAGACCAGAGCTCAGGGCGCTGATTTTTGGGTTCCCATTGACCGAACTCGTCGCGCACGCTGACGATACGCTCCTTGGCCCGCGCTTTCTCTTCGTCACGTCGGGCACCTCCCAGACAGGCATCGAAACCAAATTCGGCGATTGCTTCCATCAAAGTCACCGATTGATAGGCATTGCGCGATTCCAACGCATGCCGCAAACGTACCGAGCCTTTACGGATCGAGTCTTCGACGCTGCGCACGTGCAACTGGCAAGCGTAGCGTTCGGCCATCCGGTCGCGATAGGCAATCACTTCGTCATAGTTATGGCCGGTATCAATGTGCAATAGCGCGCAGCCGATGCGCTCGGGATGAAAAGCCTTGTAAGCCAGATGTAATAACACCGCCGAATCCTTGCCGCCGGAAAACAACAACACCGGATGTCGACATTCAGCAATCACCTCGCGGAGGATGAACAGCGCCTCGGCTTCCAGTAAGTCCAGGTGGTCCGCCGCTGCGTGTGTCTGGTTGACGGGTGTGTTTACTTGCTCGTTCATATTAACTCTCCTTGCCAGAATCGGTGACGGCTTGCCAGTGCTGCGGCTGTAGATAGCGATAGCAGCGGTTGTCCAACGGATCGATACGCGTCAGGTGCAACCAGTGGTTGTCGACCAATTGCCGAACCTCGGCGTGGTTTGCCAAGACTTGCTCGATCATCTCGGCGGGTGCCTCGATGACCACGGTCAAACGCACCGGCTCGTGGCGCAGGGTTTTGCCGTCATGTAGCGATTGCCAAGGCAAGCCGGTGCGCAAATCGCCGCCGTTGCCTTCGAGAATGCCGATGGTGCCGACCACATTGTGCAACGCTTTGTTACCGCTGCCGAAGCGGCGGTTATCCACGGTCGAGGCGTAGTACTGCAGATTAATCCAGCTGGCCACCACCATCGGCGCGCTCATGATCAGACTCAAAATCGCAGTATCCGAGTCTTGCCGGTAATCGTAGTTGTGTAGAAATACCCGACCGTCGAATTCAAAGTGATACGTGCGTTGTCTGGGTGCGGCAATAAAAGCCATATTCCCCGCCAGACCCCATTCCGGACGAATCTGCGACCAATCGCGGCTGCGTTGAGTAACGGCTTTCATTAGCGCAGCGGCATCGTGGCGGGGTAATCCCAAACCCGGCGCGCGCTCCTGGCGAGTGAGTTGTGAAGCCTGATTCAGCCAGCGCTGTAATAGCAACAGGTCTTCGCCGAAGCAATGCGGGATTTGCTCAAGGTCGAACAGCCGCACCTCATCCGTGGTCGTATCGTGCAAACCGGCGACAAACCAGGTATCTTTCGGGATAGTCAGTCCCTGCGCTGCCAGGCCGGCACGAACCTCGCGATCGTTCAACACCGCAGCCGCCACCCTGGCGTTGGCTTCGCCGCTGTGCCCTCCGCAGGCGCCGCAATCCAGGCCGGCGGCGTAAGGATTGTTGACGGTGCTGCTGCCGTGGCCGCACAACAACACCAGCCGGGCAAAACGGCCTGTCAGGCTCATGCCCTGCAGGGCTTTGCGCGCCAGTTCGACGCGGTCACCCAGGGCGATACCGGTTTCGACCACTGGCCCCTTGGCAATCAGACGGCCGCGCTGGCGGGTAATGACCGGTCCGATGCGGTGGACGATGGCTTTGTCCAGACCGGCGATACCCGGTTTCACTACCGGCCGGGTCAAACCCAGGCTGTCGCTGAGCAATTTGCCGGCGAAGCTCAGACCGGAAATTTCCACGTAAGAGAAACACGACACCGCGGAGTTTTTAAAGCCCTTCCAAAGCCGATTTAAACGTTTGCGCAGCCAGCGCTTTTCCAGGATGTCGCGTAGTTCGCCGACATCGGCATCGGTTACACTTTCCCGAATCCGGAATCTAGGCTTCAGCAAAACCGGACATTGCTGCTGACCATGATGGTGCCCAAGAGCGATGTATTCGATGGGGAAACCGAAGAAACCGGCAAAACCAAGGGTTTCGATAGTATGAGATTGCATTTCCAGAGCGCGCCGATAAATTTCGGAACGCACGTCGATACAAAACACTGCCTGCAGGTTTTTACGCTGGGCTTGCCAAGGGCCTGTTGAGGCCAGCGCCGACGCGAGTTTTTCGAACAAGGGGCGTTGCGTTGCCAATTCGTAGGCCGACTGCATAATATGCCGTACTTCAAGCGCTACGCCGGTATCGGTATCTGTCAACGGCGCGTCTTGCCAATGGCCTCGCCATGTCTCGACATCTTGCCGGCTTGCCACCGCCGAAATGAGCGCATAGTCATAGCTGAGCCGTATGGCCAGTAGTTGCCGCAAGGCATCCTGGTTTTTCTCGGGGCTGGTTTGCCAATGTTTGTAACACACCCAAGAACTCCAGCCGGCCACCGTTAGCAACTGCCGATGACAGGCATCATCGAGTCGGGCGCTGGGCAAACCCATTTCAGTGAGTATCTGCGTAATCGCCTCAATGGGCTCTTCAGGCAAGGCGTTTATCGTCTGACGAAACGCCGACAGGCCGGCTAATTCCGGCGTGCGATCAAAGGCCGCAGCGCGGCGCCAGGCCACATACAGCGGCAGCCCCCGCCAGGGCATGCGCCATGCGGATTGTCCTTGATCGAAGTAGGCCGCGCACCATTTGGATATTTCCTCGGTAATCAATACCGACCACTGGCTGCCACGCATGGCGTCCAGATGCTCCGCCAAGGTCTGCCAGCGCTTGCCGGTCAACCCGAAATCCTGGCCCGACGCTTCATGCAATAGGGACAGGCATTGTTCTAGCGACATACTGCTGCCGGCAAGTTGTAGTGCCTGCCTGACATCGGACTCTTCAATGCGGCCCGAACGATAGTGTTCGGCGTAGAAACTCGCCGGCATCAGCATCTCGCCTTGACCCATCCGCGCGCTGACTTCACAAGCATCAGCAAAGCTGCGCTCAGTTAGACCCAGAAACGGATTGACCGCGACGAACTGTTGCAGGGGCCATAACGGCGCGATGCGGGTGCAGGCGCTTTCAACGGCTGCAACTATATCCGGGGTTTGGTAGGTATGCGTGCCATCGGCAACGCTGACTATCTCGGCATCAGCGAATGAGGGCTGTGTTTTAAATGACAATACGGCTGAGTTCATTGCGGCATTCCTCCAGAGTGACGATGGCTAAGACTGACGGGCTTGGACCCATACCGATGAATCATGCGGTTGGTCAGAGTACTGATGTAAAAGCCGTTGTAGATATGCACGTAGGCTGCTTGCCAAACCTGGGCAGCCGCCGGGCCCGGGTACTGAATCTGTAACATCAAAATCGTGAAAAAGCCCGCCAGTACGATGATCAGCAAAACACTATCGAACACGCTGTCTATCGGCATCTGGTCAGCAATGTCTGCGCGCAGTAAATGCAAGAAGCCGGTTTGCAGGGCGAAATACAAAAGGCTAACCCCGGCGGCAATCAGCAGGGCTTTGCCGATTTGCGCTGGACCGGTTTGATGGGCCACGGCATTCCACAACAAGTAGGTCAAGGCCATTTGCAAGATGGCACCCAACAGCACAATGCCCGGCTCTTCCCTAAATGTCAGATCGAACAAGCCGGCACTGCCAACGGTCAAGCCCAAGGCCGCTATGAACGCCAGCAACAGTTCGCCTGGATGGCGACTGTCGCGAATCGGCGGAGCCCAGGCCGCGCGAGCAATGTCCACCACGCTGCCGCTGGATAAAAAGGCGTGCGCCTTGTACAAGGCGTGGGCGACGATATGCAGCATCGCCGAGGAAAATGCGCCGAGCCCACATTGCAACATCATGAAACCCATCTGGCCGACGGTGGAAAAGGCCAGCGATTTTTTGATACTGGTTTGAGTCAGCATCACCAATGAGCCGAAAAGAGCAGTAATGGTGCCGATGACTGCCAGCAAGTGCAGTGCGACGGGCGCCTGCACCAGTATGTGGCTCATGCGTATCACTAGAAATCCGCCGGCATTGATGATGCCGGCATGCATCAACGCCGATACCGGCGTGGGGGTTTCCATGACCTCCGGCAGCCAGCTGTGAAATGGAAACTGCGCCGATTTGATCACAGCGCCAATCACCAGGGCAAAGGCTGCGGCGTTCAACAAGCCGGTGTCCGCAACCGGTCTGTCTGCAAGTGCGAACAATTCCCTGAATTCAAGGGTGCCGAAGACTTGATAAAGCCAAACCCCTGCCAAAATCAGCGCGCAATCGCCTAAGCGGCTGAAGACAAACTTCTTGCGCGCGGCGATACGAGCCCCCTGGCGTTCCGGATAAAACAACAATAATCGGTGCAAACACAGACTGGTGAGAATCCAGGCCAGCACAAATAATATGAAGTGGCCGGCGATGACTAGGGTCATCACTGCCGCGATAGTCCAGGCCAGCCACTTAAAAAAACGGCCCTGACCAGGATCGCCATCCAGGTAATGACGTGAATAGCGGATGACCACGGCGCCTATGAACGCCACCAGCATCAGCATGATGACCGAGAGTCTGTCGATGTATAAGCCGTTATCTGCGACACCAGCAGGTAATGAAACCGGATAGAAAATGCCGATGCCGGAAAGCCCGGCTGTGAGTACCGCCATGATGGATAAAGCGCCGCACAGTTTGCCCATTTGCTGCGGGTGGCGTGTCGCCCAGGCGGAGGACGGAGTGCCGGATAGAAACAACAGCAGCGGAGTCGAAACAGCCAAGTAACTGATCAAGGATGTCATGGCAGCAACTCCTGTCTAATTAGCAATGTGGCGTTGCTGTCAGATTGTTCGATGCATAAGATTGCCCAGCTGATAGTACGGTTCATGAGAATCTCCGAAGTGTTGAGAGTGAGGTCATGCTAGCAATCGGCTATTGATTCATCCAATATATGTATTTAATCTAAATGTTCTTTTTTGTTAATGACTAAATGGCCTCACTGAACTATCACCATCTGCGTTATTTCTGGATGATCGCCAACGAAAACAATTTGACGCGGGCTGCTGAACGCTTACATGTGTCACAGTCGGCGCTGAGTATTCAATTGCGTCAGCTAGAAGAATCGTTTGGGCAAAAGTTGTTCGAGCGTGAGGGCAAACGCCTGCAATTAACCGAAGCCGGACGGATTGCCCTGGATTACGCCAACGCCATTTTTCGGGCTGGCGATGAATTGATCAGCTTGATGCATGGCCGTTCGGCGGGCGAACGGCAGTTATTGCGGATTGGTGCAGTGTCTACGCTGTCGCGTAATTTTCAGCTGGAGTTGGTCCGCTCCTTAGTCCTGCGCAGCGATGTCGAACTGGTGTTGCATTCCGGCAGCCTGCGCGAATTGCTGGCGCAAATGCATACCCACACCATCGATCTGGTGCTGTCCAACCGGCCGGTACCGCGAGATGCGCAAACCAATTGGCATTGCCATCTATTGGATGAACAGCCGGTCAGCTTGGTCGGTAAACCCTGCGCCGACAATCTGCCGTTTCAATTCCCGCAGGATCTGCATGGCAGACCCCTGCTGTTACCGAGCATTGAAAGCGAAATTAGGGCCGCGTTCGATTTCTTGCTGGAACAAGCCGGCGTGAGGCCAATTGTGGTGGCCGAAGTCGATGACATGGCGATGCTGCGCTTGCTGGCGCGCGAGTCCGGCCATTTGACCCTCGTACCGCCGGTGGTTGTGCTGGATGAATTACGCCAAGGTCTGTTGGTGGAGCGCTACCGTATCGCGGATATTCGCGAGCGCTTTTATGCCATCACGCCGAGCCGGCGTTTCCCGAATGCTTTAGTCAAAGATTTGCTGGCCAACTCGTCTGAATCAAGGGTTTCGGACGTTGATCACGTTTCAATAGCTGGCGGCGAGGCTTGAGTCGAATTAACGTGCGTAGCGGGTTTGCATGCCAATTTGCCGAGGCATTTTGGCAATGCGTGAATTGCGCGAGCAAACCATCAATCTATTAGCGGAATGTTTTGCCTGGGTACTAAGTCTAGTGACTGGGAAAGGCATCGCTCCCATGAAAACGTCTGCACTTGTATCGCTGACAATTTTTTCTGAATGTTGCGGTCTTGTCGCATTCCTGTCTCAAAACAATACACTCAAACTGTGACACATCCCTGAAAGTCCCTGTGTTCCGGGGCTTGCGGGCGCTAAGTTCCGTGGCATTGATATTGCTGTGGGTCAATTGAGAATCACTGGGATTTTCAAGAGGGCGGCAGGCGCGTGCCAAAGCCTATCGCCGATTTTTTGGCAATGTCATTAAGGTGATGAAATGAGTGAAGTGATATGGGTCGGATTGATTATGCTGATTGTGGCTGCCTGTGCATTCGCGCCCTTGGGGTGCATGCTGTCGGCTTATGCAAAGTCCAGTAAATCCAGCGGCACTAGCAAAGCAGTAGGTGATGTCGGTGGTCCGGCGAAGGGACTGCCCGAGGATTCGGTCCTCAAACGGCATTTTTTGACGCAATTGCAAAGCGAGATTGAGGCAACCTTGTTTCCGCGGCCAACCGATTCGATGCTGCAACGGCATTACGATGCCTTGGTGGCGGCCAAGCTGGAAAACCGCTTGCAGATTATCGGAAAATAAGCCCTTGTTGTTGATTTAACTGCAATAACTTTAAATCTTTAAGATATACCCTCTTTGAAAAAGAGGGGGATGCAGCAAGTTGAAGACTACTCCGGCCCTTAAAATCGTCGCTTCCGCCTTTGCGGGCACGACGACGCCAGGGAAATTAAGGGCCGGGCGAATAACTCAATCGGGATAGGCGCTGATAATGTCGCGCCTATTGTGCCGATACTCATCGTAGCTGCGGTTTTGCTGAACGCCATTGCGTATTTTGCTGGCGTTCTACCAGCCCGATTAGCGAAAATAGACCGCAGATGTGTCGCCTCGTAGCGATTTCCCCGTCACTTAGACCAAGCCTTGCATGCTAAACGCCGCCGATCTCGACACCTTGTTTTTGACCTTTCGCGTCGCCAGTCTGGCTACCTTACTGTTGCTATTGTTGGGTACGCCGCTGGCTTGGAAGTTGGCGCGCAGCCGCTCGCGCTGGAAAGGTGTTATCAATAGCATCGTAGCTCTGCCGCTGGTGCTGCCGCCGACGGTATTGGGCTTTTACTTATTGGTGTTGATGGGGCCGGCTGGGGTGGTAGGGCAATTCACCCAGTGGTTGGGTATAGGCACTTTGCCGTTCAGCTTTGGTGGTTTGGTGGTGGCGTCGGTGTTGTATTCGTTGCCGTTTGTGGTGCAGCCTTTGCAGAACGCCTTCGTGGCAATGGGCGATGCACCGCTGGAAGCTGCCGCGACCTTGGGAGCCGGGCCGCTGGATAGATTTTTCAGCGTGGCGCTGCCTCTGGCGAAGCCGGGTTTTTTAACCGCTGGCGTGTTGGGGTTTACCCATACCGTCGGAGAATTCGGCGTGGTATTGATGGTGGGCGGCAATATTCCCGACAAAACCCGCGTCGTATCCGTGCAAATTTACAATCATGTCGAAGCCTTGGAATACGGGCAGGCGCATTGGCTGGCCGGCGGCTTGCTGATCTTCTCTTTCTTGGTGTTACTGCTGCTGTACAACAGCCAACAAACCCAAACCCTGACGCAATCCTTGAAATGACTATGTCCCAAGTGCCCAGCATTCAGGCCCGCTTGCGCCTGGCTTACGACCAATTTGATTTGGATGTGGATTTGCAATTGCCTGCCAGCGGTGTGACGGTGCTGTTCGGTCACTCCGGTTCCGGTAAGACCACCTTGCTGCGTTGTATCGCCGGGTTGGAACGGCCAACGCAGGGCTTTTTGAAAATCGGCGACACCCTTTGGCAAGATAGCGAGCAAGACTTTTTCCTGCCCACCCATAAACGTAATCTGGCTTATGTGTTTCAAGAGGCCAATCTGTTCCCGCATCTGTCGGTGCGCGGCAATCTGGATTATGCAGTGCGGCGCTTGCGAACCAAAGATAGGGCATTTTCCTTAGAGCAGGCTATCGAATTACTGGCGATAGGGCCGTTGCTGGACCGCTTGCCAGCCCGGCTGTCCGGCGGCGAACGGCAACGCGTAGCCATTACCAGAGCCTTGGCCGCCAGTCCGGATGTGTTGTTGATGGACGAGCCGCTGGCCTCGCTGGACGAGCAACGCAAGCAGGACATCCTGCCGTATTTGACCGGCTTGCATCAGAATCTGCAAATCCCGATTCTGTACGTCACCCACTCCTTGCAGGAGGTCAATCAACTCGCGGACCACCTGCTGGTGATGGCCGCCGGTAAGGCCTTAGCCTGCGGGCCGCTGGCGGAAACCCTGACGCGGCTGGATGGGCCTATGGCTTTGGATCGGCAAGCGGCCAGCGTCTGGCAGGGTAAGTTGATCAGCCACGAAGCCGAGTATCATCTCAGCCATGCCGAATTCGCCGGTGGCAGCCTGAGTTTGCCGTATTTGGATATGCCGATTGGTAGCTCGGTGAGAATCAGAATTTACGCCCGCGACGTCAGTATTACCTTGCAACCGCCGGAAGCTTCCAGCATCTTGAATATTTTATCGGCCCAGGTTTTGGCGCTTAGCGAAATGGGGCAGGGCCAAATCGTGGTGCAACTGGCAGTCGGCGACGAGGTGCTACTGGCGCATATCACCCAAAAATCGGCGATGTTGTTAAACGTGCAGCCCGGCATGGCCGTCTATGTGCAAATCAAGGGTACTTCCATCGTTCGGTAAGCATTTCCGCTCACTTTTACGGTCCGGCGTTTGGCCGCGCTGATTTGTTCATCACCGTCATTCCCGTCCGAATCGGAACCCGGAACATTCAAAGTTCAGGAGCTTCGCTTTCGCAGAGATGGCGCTGCAACCAGCGTTGCCTTAGCGCGGAGCCGATTACTTGTCGCTGGCGCGCAATTTTGCCGCATGAAATGTGATAGCCCTCAAAAAACGCAATGAATTTTTCGATGTTGGCGCATTGCAGACCCTTTATCGGCATTTAGCGACTATCTTGTAAACGGTTTGCCGGAGCGGGTATCGCTGGATGGATAGCCGACGGCCCCCCGCGTCAAAATAGTTGTCACCTCAAAATAATAAAAAAAATGAAAGCAAAGATATGGCTTGATGGTCGGTATCAAATACAAGCGACGAATCGATTAAACCTGTTCCTGTTCGGTATGGCGCTTAACGTCAATATCTTCGGTAGCGCGGTGGCAGATAACGCGCCGGATATCGAAGCTTTTTCCATCAACGAACTGATGCAAATGGAAGTGTCGTCGGCTTCCAGAAAGTCGCAGACCGTATCCGATACCGCGGCGGCGGCGTTCGTGATCAGTCAGGAAGACATTCGCCGTTCCGGTGCCACCAGTATTCCCGATGCACTTCGCCTGGCGCCCGGCCTTGAGGTAGCGCAAATCAACGCCAGTGTCTGGGCGGTTACCGCGCGCGGCTTCAATAGCCGTTATGCCAATAAATTGCTGGTACTGATGGATGGTCGTAGCGTTTATACGCCGCTGTTTTCCGGGGTATTCTGGGATTTACAGGATACGCTGATGGAAGACATCGAGCGTATCGAAGTAATCCGTGGGCCGGGCGCGGTGATGTGGGGCGCCAATGCGGTAAACGGTGTGATCAATATCATTACGAAGAAGGCCAAGGACACCCAAGGTAATCTGTTCGTGGCCGGCGGCGGCAACCAGGAGCGCGGCTTCGCCGGTTATCGGCACGGTGGTCGTATCGGCGACGACGGTAGTTACCGGGTGTATGCCAAAACCTTTGAGCGCGATACCTTTGTTAACGCAAGCGGAGAAAGGCTGCACGACGACTGGCGCTCGGTGCAGGGCGGTTTTCGCATCGACGACCGCATCTCCAATGACAGCCGTTACACCGTGCAAGGCGATGTTTACCGCAAGACCATAGGTAATACCGTGGTACCGCAAACCGTGTTGCCGCCGTTTAACCGCGAGTTCAATTTCGACGACCATGCCGATGGCGCCAACCTGCTGGCGCGTTGGGAAGGCAATTTCAGCGACGGTTCTGAATTCATGCTGCAAGGCTATTATGACCGGGTCGCTTTCAGCGCCGCAGCGCTGTCCGACAGTCAAGATATGTTGGATATCGATTTTCAGCATCGCCTGCATCCCAATGCCGACCACGATTTGATGTGGGGCGCCAGTTACCGGTTTATTCACAGTACCACGGTCAATACCTCGGCCATCGCCTTTACGCCCAACAGCTTGGGTTACCACAACGGCAGCGTCTTCGTGCAGGACGACATCACGTTGATAGACAACACCCTGCGCTTGACGCTGGGTACCAAGCTGGAAGAAAGCCACTTTGGTAATACTCAAGTGCAGCCCAACGCCCGTTTAATGTGGACGCCGGACCAAGTGCATTCGGTATGGGCTTCGGTTTCCAGGGCGTCGCGGACGCCGGCGCGCGGCGAAGCCCAGGCCAATGTGGGGCTGGGCGGCGTGCCGACCGGTTTGCCGGCGCCTTTCGATCAGATTCAAGTCATCGCTCAGCCCAACCCCAATTTGCGCGCCGAAAAAATCTTCGCCGCCGAAATCGGTTACCGCACTCAGTGGACCGAAAAATTCTCCACCGATATTACCGCCTTCAGCAACCATTACAGCGATTTGGTGCTATTCCGCCGTGGGGAGTTGGTAGGGCTCACCCAGTCGTTGATCTGGAGTAACGCCCAGCAAGATTTCACCACGCGCGGCATCGAGATCGCCAGTGAATGGCATGTGTTGGATTGGATGCGCTTCAGCGGCAATTACAGTCATCTGAAAATGGAAATCCCCCAGGACCCGCTCAATCCGGATATTGCCGGCCTGAGCCCACGCCATCGCGGCTCCTTACGCTGGCAGATGGATTTGCCGGAAAAAATCAAGCTCGACTTTACCCTGCGCCACGTTGGCCGCTTGCATTCCACCAGCCAGGCGGTGCCGGCCTACACCACCTTTGATGCCAGACTGGCTTACGAACCCTATAACGGCGTGGAGTTCGCCGTCATCGCCCAAAATCTGTTCTCGCCCAGCCATCCCGAATATAAAGATTCATCCGCGTTGTCCTTGCCGAGTAGTGCTGTGGAAGTGCCGCGCTCGATCTACGGCAAACTCAGCTGGCGCTTTTGATTTTTCAACCCGTAAAGAGTATCGACCATGCGTAAGCTCTGGAAAAAATTGCCCTGGATTATTGCCGGGATTGTGTTGATTGTCGGCCTGCTGAAGCCGCCGTTATTGCCTTGGCTGTTGTTAGTATTGACCGTGCTAGCGTGTTTATTTCTGCCGCGCCGCGGGCTGATCGGTCCGGTCGAATTGCCGGCCGACGATGCCTTTTTACCCAGTGAGCAAGTGCAGTGGTGGTATTGGACCGGGCATTTATTCACCGACGACGGCCGTCGCTTTGGTTTTGAAATCGTGTTTTTCTCGTTCGACAGTTTGGTGATTTTTCGCGATCAGCTGGTGCAGGCGGCGGTTACCGATGTGAATGGTCAACGTTTCTCGTTTGAAGAGTTCGTCGAGTTTCATTTGCCCAATCGAACCCCAAACGGTTTCAACCTGACGTCCGGCGCCGACAATAAAGTCACAGCGGTCGGTGGCGACGGCCATGACCGCTTGCATGCGCAAGTCGGCGACTATGTGCTGGACCTGGAGCTCAATGCCACTCAGCCGCCGGCATTACATTACGGCGGCGATCCGCATCCTTACCGGTTCGGCGGCTACACCTATTACTACTCCCGGCCGAAAATGGCGACCACCGGTACTATCAGTATCGGCGGCCAGACTTTTCAGGTCACCGGCAACAGTTGGTTCGACAGACAATACGGGGAACTCTACCAAGCTATTCTGCAAGGCTGGCAATGGTTTGCGATCGAATTGGCCGACAACCGGCAAATCATGTTGTTCGACTTCAAGGGTAGCGACACTTCAGTGGAAAAATCCGGCTCGATTACCGATGCGCAAGGGCAAACCGTCACGCTGGCGGCGCACGAATTCACGGTTACCGTGCTCGGTGAATGGACTAGTCCCAATACCGGCTGTACGTATCCCTCCGGTTGGGAAGTCGAGGTGCGTGGCGAAAAATTTACCGTGCAGCCCTTGGTGCAGGATCAGGAATTACGCGCGCAGCATACTTTTTGGGTGGGGCCTACATACTGGGAAGGTGCGTGCAGCGTAGCCGGTGCCGCGGCCGGAAATGCCTACGTAGAGTTGAACGGATTTTGCCGTTGCCCTGGTAGAGGTGGTTAAATTACTGAATCATTCGACATCAAGCTTAGAAACGCAAGCCGGTCCCTGACTGGATTGCTGGGGTTTGCGTTTCTACCTTAACAAACTTGATTGCCGGCTCCCGTCAAACAACATCATCGTTAATCTACCCGGACGGTTCTTAACCAAAACCTGATGCAAAAAGGATCTCGCATACATTACAAAATGGCCGGACAGAAAAGTTTAGGTTACGCGTCGGGCGTGATGCGGGGTATTGTCAAAAACTATCTGACCAAGCGTTTTTTCGCACCGCAATCCAGACGCTATAGGGCGCGCAAATGGATTTTCGCCTGTTTTTGCCTTTTAGTGCCTGGCTGGCAGGTGTTGCCGGCCGCCAGCCTGTCGGAGGCGCAGATCAAAGCCGCCTATCTATACAATTTTGCCAAATTCGTGGAATGGCCGGCCGACGTATTGCCGCCCGGTGCGGACATTTTGCTCTGTGTGGTCGGTAATAGCGTGCTGGACAGCGAGTTACAAGCCCTGGACGGGCGCAAAGCCGGCGAACGCACCTTGCGGTTTGTCCAACATAACTATACCGATCCGGATTTGACTAATTGCCATCTGTTGTTTCTCGGCAGCTCAGAGAAAGCCCACTTTGTGGTGACCTTAAAAGCACTGCGCGATGCGCCAGTGTTGACCTTATCCGACATCGACGACTTTGCCGAAAAAGGCGGCGGTATCAGCTTGCTGTTTCGTGAAAACAAGGTGGTATTTGAAGTGAATCTGGAACCGATTCGTAATGCCCGGCTGCATTTACCCGGCCAACTGTTGAATATAGCCGCCATTGTTTACGGGAGATAGTTTGATGCGCGTTTTGCCCAATTTTGCCAACTGGTCTCTGCGGCGCAAACTGGTGTCCATCATCATGTTTAGTTGTGCGGTATGCCTGTTCGTCAGTCTGTCGGTGATGGTAGTTAGCTCGGTGGTGAGCCGCTATCGCAGCGTGTTGCACGAATTGTCCAGTTTGGCGGACGTGTTAGCCGAAAACGGCCAAGCCGCGCTGGTGTTTGCCGATAAAGCCGAAGCCAGCAGGTTGCTGGTGTCTTTGAAAGACCGGCCTGAGCTGTATGCGGCCTGGATGGTGTCGGCCGATGGCGGTGTACTCGCGTCATGGAGCCGGGGAACGGCGGATATCGGTATACCCAGCGACTACCGGCGACCGTTTCGCGAACTGCGCACCAACTTCTGGAGCCGGCGCGCCGAGCTATTCACGCCGGTGATCAAAAATACCGAGTTGGTCGGCTATGTGTTGCTGCAAGCCGATTTCACCGCGCAATGGAACGATCAACTGGCCGATTTGGGCAAGAGTTTGGGGGCTGCGGGGCTGGCGCTGATATTGGTTTATCTGTTGGCAATCCGCTTGCAGCGCATCATTTCCAGGCCGATAGAGGAGTTGGCTACGGCCGCGCGGCTTATCGCCGAGGATAAAAATTACGCCTTACGCGTGGCGCAGCGCGACCACGACGAGATCGGCGATTTGGTGCAGGCCTTTAATACCATGTTGGGCGAGATTCAATTGCGCGACGAAACCCTTACCTGCCATCGTGACCGTCTGGAAGCCGAAGTGGCGCAGCGCACCGAAGAATTATTGCAAGCCAAAGAGGAAGCGGAAGCCGCCTCGCGTTCCAAAGGCATGTTCCTGGCGAATATGAGTCATGAAATCCGCACGCCGATGAATGCGATCATCGGCTTGTCGGATTTGGCGTTGAACAGCGATCTGTCGCCTAAGCTGCGGGATTATCTCAGGAAAATCCACACCTCATCGCTCGCCTTGCTGGGGATTACCAACGACATTCTCGATTATTCCAAGGTCGAAGCCGGCCGTATGGAATTGCAGACCGAAGCGTTTAGTTTGGAGGATGTGCTGGAGAATGTGTTGAATCTGTTCATCGTCCGCGCCGAGGAAAAAGGCCTGGAGCTGGTGCTGGAACTGGATTCCGCTTTGCCGCCGCGCTTAATTGGCGATGCGCTGCGCTTGGGGCAAATATTGAACAATCTGGTTGGTAATGCGGTGAAATTTACCGAGGCCGGGGAAATTCATATCAAGGTTTCGCAGTTGGCAAAAACCCACGGCTACTCCACCTTGAGTTTTTCGGTGCGCGATACCGGTATTGGGATGTCGGCGGAACAGCTTGAGCATTTGTTTCATGCCTTTACCCAGGCCGACGGCTCGATTACCCGCCGCTTTGGCGGTACCGGGCTGGGATTGACCATCAGCAAGCGGCTGGTGGAAATGATGGGCGGTAATTTAGCCGTGCAGAGTCAGCTTGGCGAAGGTAGCTTATTCGAGTTTACGCTGCTGCTGCCGTTTCCGTCCGAGCAGAAAGCGCGGCCAATTCCCGGCCATCTGCAAAGCATGCGGGTGTTGATCGTCGACGATTTGGACATTTCCCGACAGATGTTGCGCGATATTTTGCTGGCCTGGGGCTTCCAGGTCGAGGAAGCCGCGTCCGGGGCCCAAGCCTTAGAAGCACTGCGCGCTGCCAACGATGTCAATCGGGATTTCGAATTGGTGCTGCTGGATTGGAAAATGCCTGGTCTGGATGGTGTGCAGGTTACCCGGGAAATTCGGGAGATGGTGCGCCGCACCGAGATTCGCAGCGCTCCGGTCGTAATTATGGTGACCGCCTTCAGCCGCGAGAAATTGTTAAGTGCGGCGGGCGATGCGATACCCGACGATATTTTGGTCAAGCCGGTGATGCCATCGACCTTGCTGGAAGCCTTGACGCGTTTGCAGGGCGGCAACCCGGAGCAGGGCACTGAACAAAGCCGGCCGCTTCTGGCGGGTATGGCGGCTTCGATACGTGGGGCACGCATCCTGTTGGTGGAGGACAACGAGGTCAACCAAATGGTAGCCCGGGAATATCTGGAAAGCTCCGGCTTACACGTCACCGTGGTTAATAACGGCCGGGAAGGGGTCGAGGCGGTCAGGAAAAACCGTTACGACGCCGTATTGATGGATTTACAAATGCCGGAGATGAGCGGTATCGAAGCTACTCGGCTGATCCGCCAGGATGCGCGCTTTGCCGAATTGCCCATCATTGCCATGACGGCGGCGGTACAGGAGCGCGAGCGCAACGATTGTTACGCTGCCGGCATGAACGATCATATCGGCAAGCCGGTGTTGCCGCAGACTTTGATGGCGGCGTTGGTACGTTGGATCAAACCGTCGGGACGAAGCGCATCTCTCGAGCCGGCGCCGTCGAAGTCAGAGTCTACGGTCCCCTGCTTATCCAGGGAGTTGCCTGGATTCGATATGGCGTATATTCGGATTATGATCGGCGAGGACAGTCATAAATTACAACTTTTGTTTGAGTGTTTTAGAGATAAATTTGCCGATACAATGCAACGCCTGAGAGCGTTGCATAGCGCCGAAAAAACCGAGCAGGCGGTCGATTTGCTGCACAATTTGAAAGGAGCCGCCGGCGTGCTGGGCGCTGTAGAACTGAGCCGGGCCGCGGCGAATCTGGAGGAAGCTTTGCATGCCGGCATGCCGTTCGACGCGTGCCTCGCCGCTTGCGAGACCAGTTTGGCGGAAACCCTGAACACGATTGCCGATTTCACCGCTAAGGGTGTTGTTGCAGAGGAGCAGAGCCAAGCCGCCGATTGGGTAGCGGCAAACGAGTTGGCCGGCCAGTTGCGCGACTTGTTGGAGGGTAGCGATTTTGTACCGAATGACTTGATCGAGCAATTGAAGAGCGCGCTGCCTTGCCCGGAAACCCGGTTACTGATAAAAAAAATAGAAAAACAGGTCGGCAATATCGACTACGGGCGGGCTCGAGTGACGCTTGCCGAGTTGGTAACTTTGATAGCGTCACAGCGACAAAACAGAGGATAGTCATGACTACCGAGATCTCCAAGCCCTTGATTTTGATCGTAGACGATACGCCGACCAACATTCAGGTGTTGGCGGAAAATTTGATCGACGAGTATCGCATCAAGGTGGCGGTCAGCGGTGAGGCGGCGCTGGAGGCCATTGACCGGCAAGGTCCGCCCGATCTGATCCTGTTGGATGTGATGATACCGGGCATGGACGGATATGAAGTCTGCCGGCGTCTGAAAAGCGACCCGCAAACAGCGGCTATTCCGGTGATATTTGTGACGGCGATGAATGCGGCGACCAATGAAGAATACGGGCTGAATCTCGGCGCGATGGACTACATTACCAAGCCGTTTTATTTGCCGGTGGTTAAGGCACGGATTCGTAATCATATTCGCCTGAAACGGATGACCGATATGTTGGAAGCGATGGCCTGGATGGACGGTCTGACCGGCATCCCCAATCGTCGGCGCTTCGATCAGGTCTTGGAAAACGAATGGAAGCGGGCGCAGCGCAATCAGTTGCCCTTGGCATTAGTCATGGTGGATGTCGATTATTTTAAAGCTTATAACGATTGTCACGGGCATGGCGCCGGCGATATTTGTTTGCGGCAGGTGGCAACGATATTGGCGGCCTCGGTGAGTCGCTCCGGCGATTTGGTGGCGCGTTACGGCGGGGAAGAGTTTGTCATGCTGATGCCGGAAACCGACGCCGAAGGCGCCCAACGCGTGGCCGAACTGCTATGCCGGCGCATTGAAGCGCAGCAAATTCCGCATACCGGCTCCAGCGCTTCGCCTTGGGTGACGATTAGCGCCGGTTTTGCGGTAGTGGTGCCGGATCTGCAACAGATGCCGTCCGAATTGTTGGACGAGGCTGATCGGCAGTTGTATTTGGCTAAAGAAAACGGTCGAAACGGCGCGCGCGGACACTATTCGACCGTTTAGGTTTAGCCCGGCCGCGTGTTCTCACCGGCCGAGCTTGCGGGATTTTTTTAAGCAGCGACAGCCGAAGCTTGCACCGATTGCAGGAAGTCCTGGCAGTCGGCGTTAATCAGCTCAAAGCCCATTTTGGCACTAAAGCGTTTTTCCTTGTCGGTAGGGTTTTTTCTTAAAAACCAGCCTCTGTGTTCGTCGGCACCGTAGGTAATGTCGCTCATGACCATCCGCTCGGAATCGCGATTGAGGGGCAAACCCAGCAGCAGGTATTTTTTGCCTTTGCGGTAATCCTTTAAAAAATCCGGGATCGCGAAGCCGCCCATCAGCTCTGTGATGTAATCGACATAGTCGGCATCGGAAGCAATGTAATTGGATTCGGGTTTTGGCGTGCCCATGGGTTTAAACAAAATCGGCAGGTTTCTATCAACTTGTTCCTGCGGAATTTCGAAATAGGCGCTGCCGTCGTAATGATAAATTTTGAAACGAAAAGCGGTAGCGACGATGCGGGCGACGCCGACGATCAAGGTGTGTTCTTCGTCGGCATAGCTGTCTTGCAATTGGGTGTCGCGGTTAACGTCGACCACATATTTGGGCCGCCATTCTTTTAACCAATCGTGCATGGACGCGCGGGTGTATTGAATTTGTCCGTAAGTCTTGTCGAGAAACTGCGTTACATAGTTACGGCCGCGCTTCAGTTCCTGGTTCATCGCCGCGCGCGGAAACTCGTACATCAGTTTCGGCGCCATCGGTTTGCCGCCGTTCATCGCCAAGATCAAGCTGTCGCTGTCGGCGGGCATCGGTTCTTGCGTCAGTTTGCTTTTGGCATCGAACACTGCTCCCGGTCCGAGATAGGGAATGACTTGGTTATCGTATAAACCGCTTAGAATTTCGGAAAATACCGTATTTGACATGGTTGGCCCCAGCTAAATGAAAAGTAATACTTAGCCCAAGCAAAATTCAATCCAGTTTGCTTATTAGCTTACAGGCCTTGCTGTGCATGGCTTGCAGCTTTTTGCGGCACGGGTGGAAAGGCAACAACCGTATAAATCTAGATGAAATTGTCGTAACTGCGACAAGTTTGCGCAGCGATGGACAACACGCGGCTGCGGTTGAAGTATTCGCTCGAATTAAAAACATCCATTGCAAAGAGAGGTATAGCCATGTCCGATATGCTTATTTTGGGTACCCGCAAGGGTACGGTCATATTTGATCGGACGAACGCCGCTTGGCGTCCGCGTCCCATTGTCCATGCCGGCATTCCGGTTTGCTACGCAGCGCGCGACCCGCGTGACGGCACCTTGTGGGCTTCGCTGGATCACGGCCATTGGGGGCCGAAACTGTCGCGGTCGCGCGATGGCGGCAAAACCTGGGAGGATTTGTCGTCCTTGAAATATCCGGAAGGCGCGCGCTACATTGCCCAATATCTACCAACGCCGGATTTTGATCCTGAGGCCCCGGCCGGACAACCCGAATATAAGAATGCCACGGTGTTCAAGATCTGGCATCTGGCCTTCGGCAGCGCCGAACAAGCCGGCAGGATTTATGCCGGTACTATTCCCGGCGGGCTCTTTGTCAGCGACGATGGCGGCGACAGCTGGACGCTAAACCGGCCGTTGTGGAATCACGAGAGCCGAGGCGGCGATTTGTTTGCCGGCGAGGCGACCAGCGAGAATCGCTGGGGCGGCACGCCGGCCAGTATCGATTACGGCGTATTCGAACCTGGCATTCATTCTATCGCTGTCGATCCGCGCGATCCGAATCGGATTCATGTCGCGGTATCGTCGGCTGGCGTATTGGAATCCGCGGACGGCGGCCAGACTTGGCAAGGTCGAAATCGCGGCTTGTTGATGGACTATCTGCCGAATCCGGAAGCTGATTGGGGGCATGATCCGCATTTCATGACCACCTGTCCCGGGCAACCGGATCATCTCTGGCAACAAAATCATTGCGGGGTGTTTTACAGCGACGACGGCGCGCGGCACTGGCGCAAGGTCAGTCTGCCGGATGCCGGCGTACATTTTGGTTTTCCGATCGCCGTCGATGAGCGTGACGGTCGCACTGCCTGGGTAGTGCCGGCACGGGCGGATTCGGAACGGATGGCAATTGGCGGCGGCTTGTGTGTGGCCCGGACCACAGACGGCGGGCAGACTTGGCAAACCTTTCGCGCCGGATTGCCGCAGGAACATGCTTACGATATTGTCCTTAGGCATGGGCTCGATATTGCCGGCGATTGCTTGTGTTTTGCTAGCACCACCGGCAACGTCTATTTGTCGGAAGACCGGGGCGAGACCTGGCAGTGTCTGGGTAACCATTTTCCGCCGGTCTATTCGGTACGTTTTGGTTAGCCGCCATGCCGACTGTAAAAATGACTTCGCATCTTTACCGCTTCCTTCCTGGATTGGAGGGCCGCGCAATAACGGTGCCGGCCGGTTCGGTGGCGGAAGTTTTACAAGCCGTCAACCAGCTTGCTCCAGGATTCACCGATTACATACTGGATGAACGCGGGGCGTTGCGCCGCCATGTTTACCTTAGCGTTGACGATACCATTGTGGTCGACAGAAAGACGCTTTCGGATCGGGTCTCGGAGCATGAGGTTGTGTATATTTTTCAGGCACTGAGCGGCGGTTAATTGCTTTTGCCGTAAACCATCGGACTGTCCAAGCACAGACTAGTGCCAGCCACCGTATTGTGTTGTCGGGTCGCCACGAAAACCGGATGTGGTTTTATTGGCATCGGGCACATGTGCGGTGCTTTCCGCTGCTTGCACCATATTGTTATGGGTATAACCGCCCATGGCCTTGGCTTGTTTGGCGATGGCGGTGGTCGTGGGGTTGATGTCGTATTTGCTGGCGTCGGGATGGATCACCACGCTGATTAATTGTGCCTCTTTCGGCGCGTTGGGGCCCGGTGTGTAACTTAGAATGACCGGTAAATCGGTGCCGGCGGGTACTTGAATTTCATAGCGTTGGCTATTGTTGAGTTCGGTGCTGGCAAGCGTTATCCCGCTTTCGGATAGTAAGCTGACAGTGCCGGTTTTCAGCGGTCCGGCGTTGTCGCTGACCGCGCCGAGCAGCGATGAGGTGCGCAGGGTTTGTTTGACGGCGGCTTTGCTGGGAGCGCTTGATTTTGCTTGGTCCTGGCCGCAACCGGTCATTATTCCGCAGCTCAGCAGGGTAAGGCCGGCGATCAGGGCAAGTGTGAATGTAGTCGGGTTTTTCATCTGTGTCTCCGTTGACGTCAGTTTAAGATACCCGCTAAATCGGCCACCGACAAGTAGGGTTTGCGTGCCGCGCATCGGCGTTGGGCGCTCAGATAGCAGTTGAATAAAGCCGCTAAGGCCGTTATAGTTGCCCAACTTTTATACTTGTAAATCAATGCTATGCCATCATTCGACATCGTTTCAGAACTCGACAGCCACGAAGTGACCAACGCAGTGGACCAGGCCAATAAAGAAGTCGCTACCCGATTTGATTTCAAAGGCTCCAATGCCTGTTTCGAACAGCAGGACGATAGCATCGTGATGAAAGCCGAATCGACTTTTCAACTGCAACAAATGTTGCCTATTTTGTATGCCAAAATGGGTAAACGCGGCATCGATATTTCCAGTTTGGAAAGCGGCAAGATTCAGGACACCGGCAAAACCGCTCAGCAACCTATCACCTTAAAGCAGGGTGTGGGCACCGATCTGGCGAAAAAAATCGTCAAGCTGATCAAGGACAAGAAACTAAAAGTCCAGGCCGCGATCAACGGCGATAAGGTGCGCGTGACCGGCAAAAAACGTGACGACTTGCAGGAAGTGATTCAAATGTTGCGCACCGAAGACTTGGAGCAACCGTTGCAGTTTAACAATTTTCGCGACTAGTTTGGGTTCCGAAGTCTAAGCTAACTAAAGGGATTGTCGTGGCGGGCCCGCGGACGTGGATTCTTCAGGACTTCAACTGGCTGACCATGGACGCCAGGTAAAAGTTTGATCCGTTCGCGCCGGGCTTGAGCAGTGAACATCAGCAACTTGTTCGAAGATTTCGTTAAAACTATCGGGGGAGCGCGATATGCGAACGGTAATGATCGGTCAAAAAGTGCCGCCCCTATCGGTTTCCGAATGGGTGCAGGGACAGTCTGTCAATTTCGAACAATTGCGTGGTCAAGTTGTGTTGGTGGCGGTGTTTCAAGTCAACTGTCCCGGCTGTTTTTTGTCTTGTTTGCCACAGGTCTTGGCGTTAAAACAACGTTATGCCGAGAGCGGTTTGACCGTGCTGGGGTTGGCTACCGCGTTTGAGGACTTCGATAAAAATAATCTGCAAAATCTAAAACGCTTGGTTGAAACCGGCGAAGTGATCGGCGAAACCTTGCGAGTGTTAAGTGGGCGAGGTCTGTTGCAGGACGGCAAGTTACCGTATCGCCTCGATTTTCCGGTAGCAATGGATAGATTGACCAAGCGCGAATTTGGCAGTATCGAAAGCGAAATTGACGCTTTTATCAGCCAACGCTTGAGTGATTTGGAACAAGACATCGGTTTGCGGCAACCGCATGTGCGAGCGCAGGTAAAACAATATTTACAAACCCTGGATTATCACGCCGAAACCTTCGAATTTTTCCAGTTACAAGGTACCCCATCCTATATTCTGGTTGATAGAGCGGGCTTGCTGGTCCAATGTAAGTTTGGGGCGTATCCCGATCTGGAAACCGATATTCTCAAGCTGTTGTAACTCCCGTTCGGGTGCGCTAGGTTCGCTGCGTAGCCGCCAGATAGTGCGATAAACGGTATTGAATGCGGCCGGTGAATGTCACTCTGGCTCGCGCGGGGTTTTAGACGCAGCAGTTACAAAGCCAGCGACTGCTTATGACGAAATCTTAAGGCGACATCCGTGTCTAGTGTTAACGTTTTTTAGCTAGCCTAACCGGCCATTTCCGGATAAGTCAGGCTGGGGTATAGCAATACAACTTGGTCTTACTGGCTTACTTTGCGGCGCAAACCAGTCAGGCCCGCCAAAGCTGAGCCAAACAACCAGACAGCGCCAGGAACAGGCACTGCGGTTGATCCGCCTTCAACAAACGGCGTAAATACCAGACTTTGTGATGATTGTTTTTTCTCGATCAATGCGGAATCACCTACATTGAAAGATTCGGCGGTTAAGTCGTTTTGGATTCTGACGCGAACATCGGCATTACCCCAAGCAACAGGCGTATTCAACGTAGCCGAGGCCGACCAAGTGCTTAGCGGGCAGCCGGACGATGTGGCGCAGGAATCTGTCAATGGACCAGCGGAAAAGTTGGTCGCGATATGATCCACTCCATTCCACAGATTGGTTAAACGCAATTGACCGGATGCGTCGACCGAAGGCGCCAAGGTGATGCTGCCGGAACGATTGACCAGACGGTAGTCGCCGTTTTCCACCAGGCTTACGCCACTCAAACTCAGATTCGCATCGGGTCTGATGTCAAACTGCACGTTGCTGTTGGTGAACACCGTGCCTTGCGTACCGGTTGCTTGGGCCTTAAAGTTCAACGGCGAGAACAAAACGCTATTGCCGTCACCCGATAAAGTCGGGGCGCCAAACAAGCCTAAATTGGTATCGTCATAGATAGCCGTAAAGCCGTTACCGTCCAACGAAATTAATGCCGCCGAAGCGTTCCCGCTTAACATTGAAAGTACCCCGGCAAATGCCAGAAGCGAAGTTTTAAATTTCATAAAAGTCCCTAATAACTTTAAAAAGGCAAGTTGACTTCAAGTCGAACCATTAGCTTTCACTAAAGGCCTATCAAAGTCGGTTAAAGTTTGCTGGCCACATTGCGTTTGGAGCTTTTCAATGCGTTGCCGCTTCCATTGCCAGCTACCTACGTCCAGTCTTTTGTCGAGAAAAACTCGAATAAAAACAAAGTCGTCGGTATTCTTCCTAGAAATTCTGTCTTCGCGACCTAGCAGAGTTCCGGTCGGTGCGCAATCGTACGAATTGTCCAAGTCAAAACGGTTACCGAACCGTGAAGGTTTGAAGAAATGTATTACAAATGTATGCTGTCCATGGCAGGGATGGCTGTACTGAAAGCCTAAAGCGAGGCTTTGATTGTTTGAGACAAAGCCGATGAGCAGCGGACGATAATGCCAACCTATACCTAACAATTCAGGTCATGGTATGGTTGCGCGACTTTTTTATCCTTGCCGCTTTTTCAGGAAATGCCCATGACCGAACCCTTGCTGATCGCCAAATCCCAACTTGCCGAACTTTGTCTGTTGCCGGCCATGGCTAACCGCCACGGCTTGATCGCCGGCGCTACCGGTACAGGTAAGACCATCACTCTGCAAACCTTGGCCGAAGCGTTTTCACAAATCGGCGTGCCGGTATTCATGGCGGATGTGAAGGGCGATTTGTCGGGTATCAGCCGGACCGGCGGCGGCAATGCCAAAGTTGAAGCAAGGCTGGCAGAGCTGGGTATAGCCGCCGACTATGCGGCGATGCCGACGCTGTTTTGGGACGTGTTGGGTAAAAAGGGCCATCCTCTGCGTTCGACGGTGTCGGAAATGGGGCCGCTGCTTTTGGCGCGGATGCTGGATTTGAACGAGGTGCAAAGCGGCGTGCTTACCGCCGCGTTCAAGATTGCCGACGATAACGGCTGGCTGTTGTTGGATTTGAAAGACTTGCGGGCCTTGCTGCAATACGCGTCCGAAAATGCCTCCGAGTTGTCCGGCGAATACGGCAGTATCTCGGCGGCCAGCGTCGGCGCGATCCAGCGCGGTTTGCTGCAACTCGAGCATGAGGGTGGTGAGAATTTGTTCGGCGAGCCGGCTTTGGATTTCAACGACTTTCTGCAAACCGACGGCGGTAAGGGCGTGATCAATATTCTGGCGGCGGACACCTTGTATAACTCGCCGCGCGTCTACGCCACCTTGTTGTTGTGGCTGTTGTCCGAATTGTTCGAAAATCTGCCGGAAGCTGGCGATTTGGATAAGCCTAAATTGGTATTCTTCTTTGACGAAGCACATCTATTGTTTAACGACGCACCGTCCGCGCTGCTGCAAAAAATCGAACAAGTGGTGCGCTTGATCCGTTCCAAGGGCGTGGGTGTGTATTTTGTCAGTCAAAATCCCTTGGATATTCCTGACGTGATTCTCGGCCAGCTCGGCAATCGGGTGCAGCATGCCTTGCGGGCGTTTACGCCGCGCGACCAAAAAGCCGTGAAAGCGGCGGCGGAAACCTTCCGGGCGAATCCAGGTTTGGATGTTGAAACAGCCATCACCGAGCTGAGCGTTGGCGAAGCCTTGGTGTCTTTCCTCGACGAAAAAGGTACGCCGATGCCGGTAGAGCGAGCAATGATCAAGCCGCCTAGTTCCCGAGTCGGCCCTGCCAGCGATGCCGAACGCCAGGAATCGATCAGTACCTCCGTCATTGCCGGCCATTACGAAAAACAGGTCGATCGCGAATCGGCCTACGAAATTCTGAAAGGCCGCGCGGAAAAAGTCGCTCCGCCTGAGCCCGCCGCCGAGAATGGTGGTTCCGGCTCAGGTTTCAATTGGGGCGAAGTATTGCTGGGCGGCGTGGGCGCGGCTACCAAATCGCGGCGCGGTCGCAGCGGCGGGCAAAGTGTGCTGGAAGCGGCCGCGAAAAGCGCCGCCCGCAGTATCGGCCAGGAAGTGGGCAAGCAAATTATTCGCGGCGTGTTGGGCTCGTTATTAGGTGGTCGGCGCTAAGGCCTAAAACATTGCTGACATAACGCTGTCAGGAGGGCTGTTTTAGGATAACGGCTCTTTTAACCACAACGAGGACCACATCATGATCAACAACTTAGCCACTTGGTTTGAATTACCCGTCATTGATATGCCGCGCGCACAGGAGTTTTATTGCGGCGTTTTAAATGCATCGTTCAAGGAGGAGGAAATGAGCGGCTATCAACTGGGGATTTTCGATGCCGATGAAGGTGCCGTCAGCGGTATGCTGGTATTGGGCGAACATTATCAGCCTAGCGCGACCGGCGCGGTGGTGTATTTCAACGGCGGCACCGACTTAAATGAGCCGCTGGCCAAAGTGGAAGCAAATGGCGGCAGCATATTGATGCCGAAAACCCCCATTCACGACGGCGAATGCGGCTACTTTGCGATGCTGCTCGATAGCGAAGGTAACCGAGTTGGACTGTATTCCCCATCTTAACGGAAAATAAAACGGCGGGCAGTCTCGAATATGACTGCCCGTTCTGCAAATGCGCCGCGCTGACCGTCTGTTTCAAATCGTCCAAATCCTGCGTAATCGAAGGCTGGTTACCGCCAAAGCGCTCGCCGAGCGCCTGGAAGTATCCGAACGCACCATCTATCGCGACATCCAAGTGTTAAGCCTGTCCGGCATTCCTATCGAAGGTGAGGCCGGCGTCGGTTACATGCTCCGTCACAGTCTGGATATTCCGCCCATCATGTTCAGCGCCGCCGAACTGGAAGCCTTGGTAATCGGCGCGCGGATGGTGAAAACCTGGGCCGGCAAGGAGTTGGGACATTCCGCGCAGTCGGTGCTGGACAAAGTGACGGCGGTAGTGCCTACGGAATTGCGCGAACAACTGGAGCGCAGCAAATTATTCGCGCTGCGTTTTTCGCCGCGCGAAGATTTGGATGTGACCATGGATATTTGCCGCAAGGCGCTGGACGGCAAGCGTTTGCTATCCATGGATTACCGCCGTGCCGACGGTACCTTCAGCCAGCGGCGGATCAGGCCGCTGGGCTTATATTTTTGGGGCAATGTCTGGACCTTGGTGGGTTGGTGCGAACTACGCGGCGACTTTCGCAATTTCCGGCTGGATCGTATCCAGCAGGCCTTGGTACTGGATGAAGTATTTACCGACGACGCCGGGCAAACCTTGCAGGACTTTATTCGGCGGATGCATTGCCTGCCGCAGTGAGATTTCCGGTAACGCTACGATTCGGGTTGCCGAAAATCAGGTTTTCTCTATCATGTCCAATTTGACCGGTAGAATTGCCGGTATTTTCATTTCATCGACTCTCAACTGCTCCTGACTCATGACAACAATCAACATCCAACAAATGATGGCCGACAGCGGCGTGGCGTTCGGCACCAGCGGCGCGCGCGGCCTGGTTAGTCAAATGACCGGCGAAGTCTGCGCGGCTTATACGCTGGCGTTTATCCAAGGTTTAAATTTGGCGCGGCCTGGTCAAAAAATAGCATTGGGTATGGACCTCAGGCCGTCCAGTCCGGACATTGCCCAAGCGTGCGTGGCCGGCATTCGTCAGGCGGGCTGCGAAGTGGATTTTTGCGGCGTGTTGCCGACGCCGGCGCTGGCCTTGTATGCGTTGGCGAACGGTCTGCCGGCGATTATGGTTACCGGCAGTCATATTCCGTTCGACCGCAACGGCATCAAGTTTTATCGGGCCGACGGCGAGATCAGCAAGGCGGACGAAGCAGCGATGACTAGCGCAACAGTGGACGTGCAAACTGTTTCCGCCGAGCTGCCGCCAGTCAATCCGGCTGCGCTGACGCAATTTCGGCAACGTTACACCAGCCTATTCGGTCACGATTTGCTAAACGGCTGGCGAGTCGGCGTTTACGAACATTCCAGCGCCGCCCGCGATGTATTGAAAGACGTGCTGGCGGAATTGGGCGCTGAGGTAATCGGTTTGGAGCGCACAGATACCTTCGTACCTATTGATACCGAAGCGGTCGGCGAGGCGGATCGGCAACGCGGCCGCAACTGGGCTGCCGAATATAAACTGGATGCGCTGATTTCCACCGACGGCGACGGCGATAGGCCTTTGATCGGCGACGAAACCGGCGAATGGCTGCGCGGCGATATTGTCGGCTTGCTGTGCGCGAAGTTTCTCGGGGCCGATACTGTGGTGACGCCGGTGAGCTGCAATACAGCCATCGAGGCGTCCGGTTGGTTCAAGCAGGTAATCCGCACGCGAATCGGTTCGCCTTACGTGATTGCGGGCATGGAGCAAGTGCCAAGCGGTGGCGTGGCCGGATTTGAAGCCAACGGCGGCTTTCTGGCTGGGAACGGCTTGTCCGTGAACGGCAACGCCTTGGCACCATTGCCGACTCGCGATTCGCTGCTGCCGGCCTTGGCGTTACTGGCGATGGCTAGTACCCAAGGCGTGAAGTTATCGGGACTGTTGAAAGGCTTGCCGCAACGTTACACCGCCAGCGACCGTATCCAAGAGTTTCCGGTCGCTAACAGTCGGGCCTTGCTGGAACGTTTGCAGGCGGAGGCCACGGCTTATCGTAGCCTATGGGGCGATGAGCTTGGTGCGCCGGTAAGTCGCGATACTACAGACGGGCTAAGGTTGACTTTTGCCAATAGCGAGATTGTCCATCTGCGCCCCTCCGGCAATGCGCCGGAACTGCGTTGTTATGTTGAAGCCGACGACATGGCGCGCGCTGAATCACTGGTTAGTTCCACGTTAAAACGGATTGCCGGGGTTTGAGAAATTGTATGGCACGTCAGTAATAGCGTTAATCAGCCGTTAAGTTTGGCTGGGGTATTCTGTCCCCGCGTTAATAACTATTACTAAGGAGTTTCACCATGCAACACAAAAATGTATTTTTGGCTTCACTGTTGTTAATTTCTGGCTCCGCTTTCGCCGAAAGCTCTGTTTTAGGCGGTATTGCCAAGCAAGCCGCGACCAACGCCGCCACAGCGGCAGTGCCGACTGCGGTGCCGGGCGCGACAACGGCAGTCCAGGCTGTCGAATCCGCGGGCGCGGCAAAACAGGCTGTACAAACAGCGCCTGGCGTGGTTAAGGATCAGGCCCAGGATGCGGTGAAAGACGCCGCGCAGCAAAAAGTGGAGCAGGCGGTGCCGGCGGAAGCCAAGCAAGGCGTGGAAACCTTGAAAGCCGGCAAGGAAGCGGCAACGGATCTGAAAGGCAAAGTCGATGCTGCACCTAAATCAACCGGCGAAGCGGCCAGTGTAGTAAAAGGCAAGGCTAAAGAAAAAGCCGCCGAAAAAGCGCTGGATCTATTGAAATAACAACCGTAGCTTGACGCGGAAACCTCTGTATTCGAGGTTTCCGCCCACTTAATCGCTAAAATCCTCATCCTGCTCACCGTCAAGCCGACGGTGAGTCCTCATTATCGAATCACTTCCCGATTTTTCAACGCAACGTAAATCTCATCGACGTTGTATTGATCGCAATCAAAGCTAAGATCGGCTGAAGTCGGTTTTTCATCAAGACACAAGCACAACAAGCCGGCGTTTTTGATCGCATTAGCCAGAGCATCGTTCGCTTGTTCCAACACCGTCGTGGCATGGCCGGTGTCGAACAGTTTGCGTTCTAGCTGGTAAGCCACTTGTTTGGCATTGGCTCCGTTCAAGGCGATGATGCTGGCGGTTTGGCTGAAACGTATCGCCCGCTCGGCCGCGGACACCGGCGACCAGTCTTCCGCGCTGGCGTCGCCGGTAATCATGCCGGCGCCGACCGTGACGTTAGTCAGGCGGTCTATGACGATGAACGAACCAGTGGTTTTATTGCGTTTGTAAGGGTCGAACACCACCGGCGCATTGACCGTCACAGTGCAGGAGCCGATTTCGTTTAGCTTTAATTCCATGGCATCGTGGTGTTCCAGCGTATTCACGTCGATGCGGTGATGAATCATCGACACCGAGCCGGACACGCTGCGCGTCGCCAGTTTGATCACATACTGCCGGCCTGGGACCATGGCTTGCTCAGTCATCCAGACGATAGTGGCTTTGAATTTGTCGGCGATGCTGGGTGCGGCTTGCTGTTGACCCAGGATGATGTCGCCACGGCTGACGTCGATTTCGTCTTCCAAAGTCAAGGTTACGGCCATAGACGCAAAAGCTTGCTCCAAGTCACCGTCGAAAGTAACGATGGATTTGATTTTGCTGGTTTTACCTGATGGCAATGCCGTGATTTGATCACCTTTTTTGAATACGCCGGAAGCGACAGTGCCGCAAAAGCCGCGAAAATCCAGGTTGGGGCGGTTGACGTATTGCACCGGAAAACGGGCGTCGTCGAAATTGTGGTCGCTGGCGATTTCGATGCTGTTCAGCAGTTCCATCATCGGCATGCCGGTAAACCAGGGCATATTTTCGCTGGGGTTGACCACGTTATCGCCGTCCAATGCCGACATCGGGATGAAATGTACGTCGTGCAGATCCAGGGTTTTCACGAAGGCCAGATAGTCGTCCTGAATTTTCCGGTAAGTCTCTTCGCTATAACCCACCAAGTCCATTTTGTTGATAGCGACGATGATGTGTTTCAGGCCCAACAGCGAGGCTATGAAACTGTGGCGTTTGGTTTGGGTTTGCACGCCGTAGCGGGCGTCGATCAGAATGACCGCTAAGTCGCAGGTCGAAGCGCCGGTGGCCATATTGCGGGTGTATTGCTCGTGTCCGGGGGTGTCGGCGATGATGAATTTGCGAGTAGAGGTCGAAAAGTAACGGTAAGCCACGTCGATGGTGATGCCTTGCTCGCGCTCGGCCTGCAAGCCGTCAACCAGCAAGGCCAAATCGATCTTGCCGGCGCCGGTGGTGCCGGACTTGACGCTGTCGGCCTGCACTGCCGCCAGTTGGTCTTCGTAAATCATTTTCGAGTCGTGCAGCAAACGACCAATCAAGGTGCTCTTGCCGTCGTCGACATTGCCGCAGGTTAAAAACCGCAGCAATTCTTTGCGTTCGTGTTGCGCCAGATAGGCGTTGATGTCGGTGCTGATTAAGTCGGATTGGTGGGACATGGGATTCCTAAGTGCCTTATTTGTTTAAAAGGTGCCGCGCTTTTTTTATAAAGCGCTTACTTGCAATATTGTTTTAATAAGTCGGCTAGTTCGTCACGACTCAATTGCCGGGTTGCTACATTAATTACCCATTCGTAGAGCTGGGTGTTGTCCATCGCCGGTTGTTTATGGTTGGCAGCCAGAAAAACCAGCATACAAGCAGCGGCGGCTCGCTTGTTGCCGTCCAGAAACGGGTGGTTATTGGCGAGCGAATAGCAATATTGAGCGGCAGTTTGAAAAATGTCGCCGCTGTAATGCCAGGTTTGTTGGGCTGCGTCGAGCGCCGATTCCAGCAATGATTCATCTCTAATTCCATGCGTACCGCCGAAGCGTTCTATTTGTTGTTGATGTATCGTTAATGCCAGGGTTTTCGAGATATAAAACAAGTCGGGCATTGTTACTGCGCCAATTTTGCAAAGGCGTCTGCATATTGATCCATCAATTGTGCATGGATATTTAAGGCTTCTTCATCGTCAATTGCTGGCTTGCCTAATGATTCCTGCTGTTTTTGTTCCAAAAACAATACGAAATCCAAAACCTCGGCTTGCAGACGGGGCTCGAGTCTCACAAGATGCTGCTGTATTTCTTCATGTAATTGCATGAGTAACTCGCTAAAAGACTTATCGACACCACTGCTTTTCACAGGGAATGCCGTCATTGTTGCCATCCATTTTTGTGTCCGGACAGTTGTTGATGAAAAAAGTCGCTTCCTCGCAAGAAGTCATTTGCGAGCAATAAGTGCGGCCATCGCATACATATTTTTGTGAACGTTGCTCCGCGGCATTGCCAGTTGGCGCAGCATCCGCTTGCTCTGAGTTTGAACCGTTACGGAAAAAGCTCTTAACCTTATCGGTTATTTTGGACACAGGCTGTTGCTCGGCTTTGACTTCTGCAAGCGGCTTCAAATTCGCGGTCTTGCGATCAACTTTGGTATCGCAAGCGGTGTCTGAATAGACGATGCGGCCATTTGTATCGGTGCATTTATAAACTGCGCCTAAGCTATCCGCCGCATACAGAACGATAAACACCAATAACAAACTTTTGATCGCCATGTTCGCTGTCAACGCAGTGCCGGGCTGCTAGAAGTAGCCTTCGCGCTTCTTCTGTTCCATCGAACCTGCCTGATCATGATCAATCAAGCGGCCCTGACGTTCGGACGTGGTGGTCAGCAGCATTTCCTGAATGATTTCCGGCAGGGTGGTCGCAGTCGATTCAACCGCACCGGTCAAGGGGTAACAACCCAGCGTGCGGAAACGGACCATTTTCATTTCAACTTTATCATTCGGGCCGATCGGCATGCGCTCGTCATCGACCATGATCAGCATGCCGTCTTTTTCGACCACTGGCCGCTCTTTGGCAAAATACAAAGGTACGATGGGGATATTTTCCAGATGAATATATTGCCAAATATCCAGTTCGGTCCAGTTGGATAGCGGGAAGACGCGGATAGACTCGCCCTTATCGACTTTGCCGTTGTAGATGTTCCAGAGTTCCGGGCGTTGATTTTTCGGGTCCCAACGGTGATTTTTATCGCGAAACGAATACACCCGTTCCTTGGCGCGGGATTTTTCCTCGTCGCGGCGCGCCCCGCCGAAGGCTGCGTCGAACTGGTATTTGTTTAGGGCTTGTTTCAAGCCGTCGGTTTTCATCACGTCGGTATGTTTTTTACTGCCGTGCGTGAACGGGCCTATGCCTTGGGCGACACCTTCTTCGTTGATATGCACGATTAAATCCCAGCCCAGATCTTTCGCCATGTTGTTGCGAAACTCGATCATCTCCCGAAATTTCCAGGTGGTATCGACATGCAATAAGGGGAAGGGCGGTTTGCCGGGGAAGAAAGCTTTGCGCGTCAGATGCAGCATCACTGCGGAATCCTTGCCGATTGAATACAGCATGACCGGCTTTTCAAATTCCGCCGCCACTTCGCGAATGATATGGATGCTTTCTGCTTCGAGCTGTTTCAGATGGGTTAATTTATAATCGGTCATCAAATATCCGGGGCGCACGGCCATGTTTGCAGTGAAGTGTAAGCCCGCTATTTTAAAGGCAAACCCCCATCTACGCTATCGGCAAAGCTTATGAGACAGATACACGGACTGGAAAAATTGGTAGAGCAACAGCCGGGGCGACTAAATGCGCAAATACTGGCCGAGCTATTGCTGACCGATTTGCACCAGTGCCGTTGCAGTATTTACGGCACTATCGGCGATGACGACAGGGTATTGCTGGCGGAGCTGGATTTGTTGCCCGGCGGCATTGAATACGAGATGTTCGATCAGCGTATCGATTTGGTCGTCGCCGGGCCGATACTGCGCAACGATTGCGTGCCGTTGACTTATCGCCTGCAAGGCGAGCAGTTTGCGCTCAGCGGCCGCTGCTCGATGATCGCCAGGGTCTGTGGTGTGGATTTATATTTGCAGCGCAGTTATACCGGGGTGGTCGGCGACATCGCCCGCCAGAAATTCGCTATTCCGCTCAAGCCGCTGTTGCAAATGCTGTAGCGCTTTAGTCGGCACCCCGATAAATCCGGCACTGCGACGGATTTGGGGTACCATGAGGTTCAGGTCCCGCGCATCTTCGCGGGCCATTGGGCAGGATGGCGACGGAGTTGGGCAGATGAAATTCTATGATCGCAGTCGCAGCCTTTGCGAGTGGGAGCGGGTTGAGGAATGGCGCGAGAAAATGCGCGTCAGCTTGGCCGCTCAGGAAAGTAATAAAGTGTCGCCGTTTCATTTGTTGTCTATACAGGGTGTGTCGGCTGCGGAGCAGCGGCTTTGCGCCGATCTATGGTTGAAAGATCGCATCGATGCTACTGCGGTGGAGCGGGCCGATCTGGCATTTAGCTACGCTGCCAGCAGCCGGCCCAAAATTCGTCTGGGATATTTGTCTTGCGATTTTCATGAGCATGCCACGGCTTTTTTGCTTGCAGAATTGTTCGAGGCGCATGATCGAGAGCAATTCGAGGTGTATGCCTATTCGTATGGGCCGGACGACGGCTTGGGCATGCGCCAACGGCTCTGCGAGTTTTTCGATAGCTTTGTCGATCTGCAAGCACTGTCTTTATCCGAAGCCGCCCAAGCCATCCACCGAGATAACATCGATATTCTGATCGATCTAAAAGGCTATACCCGCGGCACCCGTACCGAAATCCTCAGCTACCGGCCGGCGCCGATTCAGGTCAACTATCTGGGTTATCCCGGCACTTTGGGCGGCGATTTTTGCGACTACATCATTACCGATCCTTACCTGACGCCAGCCGCCAGCGCCGCCGATTACAGCGAAGCCTTTGCTTACTTGCCCGACAGCTATCAACCGCACGGTCGGCATGCCGAAATCGGTAAGCCCACCAAGCGCGCGCAACATGGTTTGGACGAGCACAGCTTCGTCTTTTGCTGTTTCAACCAGGCCTATAAAATTACCCCGGAAGTGTTCGATATTTGGTGCAGACTGTTGTATAGCGTGCCGGGTAGCGTGTTGTGGTTGTTAAAAAATTCCAAAGCCAAAGGCCGGCTTAGAAATGAAGCGTATCAACGCGGCATTGCGCCGGACAGGTTGATATTTGCCGACGATTTGCCGCAGGTCGAACACTTGGGCCGCCTGGCCTTGGCCGATTTGGTGCTGGATACTCAGCCTTACAATGCGCACACCACCGCCAGCGATGCCTTATGGGTGGGGGTGCCGATAATCACTTGCGTCGGCGATACCTTTGCGTCGCGGGTGGCCGGCAGTTTGCTGCATGCGATCGGTTTGCCGGAATTGATAGCCGCCGATTTGGAAGGCTATTACGATTTGGCCCTGGAACTGGCGACCAACCCGGCACGCTTAAGCGAAGTCAGGCAAAAATTGGCAGACAATCGCTTAAGCACACCACTGTTCGATATCAAGGCTTATACCCGACATTTGGAAGCCTTGTACAAAACCATGTGGCAGCGGCACGTCGCCGGCGATTTGCCGATAGCCATCGGCCAAACCGAGCCGCGCTTATAGCTGACTAGTGACCCAGCGCACGATGTCTTGCGAGCTCAGTGCGCCGGCTTGTCTGGCCAGTTCTCGACCGCCTTTAAACAAAATCAGAGTGGGAATACTGCGAATGTTGTAACGGGCGCTGAGCTGTTGCTCCGCTTCGGTGTCGACTTTACCCAACCGAATCCGTGGTTCCAAAACCTGAGCGGCTTGGGCAAAAGCCGGCGCCATCATTTTGCACGGTCCACACCAGTCTGCCCAAAAATCCACCAGGAGTGGAATATCATTGCGCGCCAGATGTATTTCAAAGCTTTTCGCAGTCAACGCCAAAGGATGGCCGCTGAATAATTCTTGGTGGCATTGTCCACATTTTGGGCTTTGCGACAGACGGGCCGCCGGTAGGCGGTTTACTGCTTGGCAATTTGGGCAGACTAAATGTAGGGATTCGCTCATATTGTGTTCTCGAATATAAGTATCGGCGAATTGATTCGCCCGTCAAAATTAAGCGATTATCGCCAAAAACCGCCGATGCGCCAACGCGCTGGCCGGACAATCACCCGGCTACCGTAAGCCGGCGCGATGAACGGTTCGTGCCAAAGGGTTTGCGGCCGGCTTGGGCTCAAGGCTTGCAGGCGGCGTACCCGTTCAGCGGTCGGCGGATGTGTGCGCAGCCAGGACGGTTCCGGATTGCCCCAGCCTGGCAGTAGTATCGACTTCCAACCACCGCTGACTTGTTCGATATGCGCCAAGGCTGTCGCCAAACCCAGTGGATCGCCGGTCAGCGCCGCCGCATTCAGGTCGGCATCGTATTCGCGGATGCGCGATAAGCCCAACTGCATCAATAAGGCCAAATGCGGCGAAAACAACAGCAGCAACAAGCCCGGCCAATTGATCTGAAAGCTGATTTCGCCGAACAGCAGCAAAGGGATGGACAGCAACAAAAACAACTGTCCGGTGGCGGCGAATAAAGCGGTAATCCGGCTAATCGCATCGGCCAAGCCCATCACCCGCAAATCGTTATTGGCGATATGCGCCATTTCGTGCGCCAACACGCCGGCCAGTTCCCGCGAGTTAAGTTGCTTGAATAATCCATCGGTCAAGGCGATGGCCGATTGTTGGCTGCTGCCGACCGCAAAGGCGTTGATAAGCGGGCTGGGAATGTAATACGGCGCTGGGACGCTGGGCAGTTCGGCGCGTTTGGCCAGCACCTGTAGCATTTGCCACAGCGCCGGCGCTTCTTGCGGATGGATAGGCCGCGCGCGATAAAGACTTAGCGTCAAGCGCCAAGCCGCCGCCGGTTCGAAGATCAGTGCAAATACGCCGGTCGCCAAGGCGATCCAGATGCCTTCTTCCCCGAACAATAGGCTGCCGGCCAAGGTGCAGATTGCCAGTAGCGCCAACATTAATAGCAATGTTTGCAGCCGGTTGAGCCAGCTATGACGATGCCATTCGATGCTCTGCATAGCCTACTCCAGGCCGGCCCGGCGCAAGCGGCGGCGCAATTCGTCGATCTCTTCCTGCATATCCGCCACCAGCGCGGCCAGCTCCGGTACCGCTTCGAAATTGCGTTCCAGGCTGACGATGCGTCGCACCCGCACCAGATGCGCACTGGAAAAACGCCATTCGCTTTGCTGCTGCGGTAGCGGGTTGAGTAAGCCTTCTTCAATATGCCGGGTAATCCATTCCGGCTCTACCGCGCAGATGGCCGCCAGCTGCTGCAAGGTCAGGCCGCTGTCTTCCATAACGGCGTCTATCAAGTTCTCGGCTGATGGCATGCTTTAACTCCTGTGCTGAGCGCGCGGATCGAAAGCCAGTTCGCGCGCCATGGTTTCATAAAGTGCTCGGGCTTTGGGCGAACTGGCGGGCGGTAATACCACCTGAATATCCAGCAGCAAATCGCCGGGCGTCGCGCTGGGAATGCCCTTGCCGCGCAGTCGCAATTGTTGACCGCTTTGCGTGCCTTCCGGGATGCGTACTTTTAGACCGGTATCGAATAAATTCACCGGCACCATCGCCCCCAGCGCCGCTTCCCAAGGTGTGACCGGCAGACTCATATGCAGGTTGCTGCCGTCCACCCGCAAACGCGGATGCGGATTGAAATGCACCTCCAGCAGCAAGTCGCCGGGTTTACCGCTGCCCATGCCCGGCGCGCCCTGGCCGGCCAAACGAATAATCTGGCCTTCGTAGACACCCTTGGGGATTTTGACGTTCAAGGTGCGCGTATCCAAAACCACATGGCCGCCGGCATCCATACGCGGCACCCGCAAGCTGATTTGCCTGGCCGCGCCGTTAAAGGCGTCGGCTATATCCAGCAGTACTTTGGCGTGATGATCTTCGCCTTGGGCATGAAAGCCGGCTTGGCCCTCAAAGGGCCCGCCGCGAGCTCGGCCGGCGCCCATCTTGCCGAATAATTCGCTGAAAAAGTCGCCGAAATCGGCCGTATCGGTGCTGGAAAACTCGAAGCCGGCATCCCAGTTCGGCGGTGGATGAAACTCCTGGCCCGGTTGATAGCCGCGTCCCAATTGATCGTAAGCCGCGCGTTTTTCCGTGTCGGACAGCACGGCATAGGCTTCGTTAAGTTCCTTCATGCGCGCCTCGGCATTCGGTTCCTTCGAAACATCGGGATGAAACTTGCGGGCCAGCTTGCGGTAAGCTTTTTTGATGTCTGCCAGCACCGCATCGCGACTCACGCCGAGAATTTGATAATAATCTTTATATTGCACGCAATGGCTCCTGTTGATGCTGTGACGAGGGCTTGGGCGTTATGGTTGTCTATGACTTATAGCGGATAGCCGGGCCTCCGACAACTTATAAAACAAGGTTTAGCAACATCGAACGATATAGGGTTTGAGTTGCCGCAGATCAAGGTTTAATTTGCGGCATTACTGTTCAGGCGATTGGGAAAAAGGCCCTCTTGAAATAATTGATTTAAAACCTATATAGCTGACAATTATTTTATCGATTTGATAAGATACAACTTCTTGGGGGCGACATGGCTTCGACGTGGGTAGCAAAACCTCAGGTGCATGCCGAGCACAGTACAGCTCGTAAAACCTACTGAAAACAAGTATTCGCAAACGACGAAAACTACTCAGTGGCCTTAGCAGCTTAAAACCTGCACCACTTCTCTGACCAGATGTACTTATGCGTCTGGAGTCTCTTTCGGGGGGCGCTCAGGGATCATATTACATAAGCTCGCGCCAAGGCTTAGTTCGGAGCCCGAAGCGCTAAATCCAATCGAAATCGCTGTTGATCCTCTTGGCCCGACGGGTAGTCAACAGTTAAATTAAAAGCGCGGGATAAGCATGTAGAGCTTGTGGCGGAGTGCTTGCGGACGCGGGTTCAATTCCCGCCGCCTCCACCAAGAATGAGTATTAAAAGTCCTAAGATGTACCGAACCCTGCGAGTTTCAAGACTTCGCGGGGTTTTTTATGTCTGGTAAAGTCTACTAAAATCACAGTACCCGTTCGTTTACCTGAGTATATGGCTGAAAGTCTTGCAAATGCTGTTGAAGGAGCAATAAACCATGCGGTTATCACAATATCAAGCCCAAACAATACGTGAAAGTGACTTAAGCAACTTCGGTGAAGATGCCCATGTCTGGTTGTTCGGCTCAAGAGTACGGGATGACGAAAAAGGTGGCGACATCGATCTTTATATTGAGGTCCAAGCGCAATCGGCAGCGGACTTAATCAACAGTAAATTGAAGTTTCTACGTGATTTACACAAAAGGCTCGGGGATCAAAAAATCGACGTCGTGTTGCGTAAGACCAATGGCTCGGTTGACTTACCTATTTATCAAATTGCTAAACAGGCCGGGATTCAGTTGCAATGATTACAGCCATACAAGAGATCCTAAAAATCTGTGACCGTCATGCCGATAGGTTGCGTTGGGCTGTAAGTCAACTGCAATGCCATGCCCCATTTGACGAACATGGTTTAAGTCGTCTGACCGATACTGAGATTGCCGTTTTGGATCAGTTTTTCGTGCGATTTGGGAAATTGCAGGAAGCAATGGGCGCTAAGCTGTTCCCGGCGGTGTTGGAGCTGACAAAAGAACCGGGTGAGTTAAAAGCATTTATAGACAAGTTGAATCGCCTTGAAAAAATAGGTGCGATTCCATCGGCAGATGATTGGTTGCTGCTGCGTGAAGTCAGAAACACCTTTGCACACGATTACCCTGATGATCCTGAACTCAAAGCAGAAATCATCAACAAGGCGCTTGATCTAACAGCTTCCCTTCTTGATGTGTTGGATGCCGTAAAACGTTTTGTCCAACCTTATTTGTAGTGATTGGCAAACCCCGATAAATCCCGCTAGACGCCAGAATCAATTTAAAAAGCCTAATGCCCATGGTCAATGATGACGAACAACAGTTTTTAAACAACCTCGATAAAAAACTCTGGACCAGCGCCGACAAGCTGCGCTCCACCCTGGACGCCTCGCAATACAAACACACGGTACTCGGCTTAATCTTTTTAAAATACGTCAGCGACTCGTTTGATATTCGCCGCGCAGAACTCACCTGCCAGTTTAAAAATCCGGACCACGAATACTACCTAGACCCCGCCGACGTTGGCGGCGAGGACAGCGCCGACTACCAAGCTGAAATCAACGCCGAACTGGAACAACGCGACTACTACGCCGAAACCAATGTATTTTGGGTGCCGAAAGTGGCGCGCTGGGAGTTTTTGCAAAATCAGAACAAAGTCGTCATTAACAGCGTTATTTGGCTGACTAAAGCCGGTGACGTACTGACCCAAGCGCCGGAAGATGACACCGAAAAACGCCTTTGCACCCGCATCAGCTCCGTCGGTCAGTTAATCGACCACGCGCTGGAAGCCATCGAACACGACAACGCCAAACTCAAAGGCATCCTCAACAAACGCTACACCAGCTTGCAAATCGACCCCGCCAAACTGGGCGAACTCATCGACTTAATCGCCACCATCCCGTTTAAACACGCCAGCCTCAGCAGTAAAGACATTCTCGGCCATGTTTACGAATACTTTCTCGGCCAATTTGCCTTGGCCGAAGGCAAGAAAGGCGGCCAATTTTACACGCCCAAATCCATCGTCAGTCTGATTGTGCAAATGCTGGAACCCTTCAAAGGCCGCGTCTACGACCCGGCGATGGGCAGCGGTGGCTTTTTTGTGCAATCGGAAAACTTTATCCGCGAGCATCAAGGCCGTATCGGCGACGTTTCCATTTACGGACAAGAATACAACCACACTACCTGGCAGCTGGCCGCCATGAACATGGTGATTCGCGGTATTGATTTTAACTTCGGCAAAGAACCCGCCAATACCTACACCAACGACCAGCACCCCGATTTACGTGCCGACTTTGTCATGGCCAATCCGCCGTTCAACATGCGCGAGTGGGATACCGGTGTCAGTGACGACGACCCGCGCTGGGTATACGGCAAACCGCCCAGCGGCAACGCCAACTTTGCCTGGTTGCAACACATGCTGTATCACCTTGCGCCCAATGGCAGCATGGGCTTGTTGCTGGCCAACGGCTCCATGAGCTCCAACACCAATAACGAAGGCGAAATCCGCAAAGCGCTGATTGAAAACGACTTGGTGGAATGTATGGTCGCCTTGCCCGGCCAATTGTTCACCAACACCCAAATCCCCGCCTGCATCTGGTTTTTAACCAAAAACAAAGGCCAACGCACGTCCGCCAGCGGCAGGACATTACGGGATCGCAAAGGCAAAATTTTGTTTATCGATGCCCGCAATCTGGGCTACATGAAAGACCGTGTATTGCGCGACTTTACGCAGGACGATTTAAACAAAGTCACCGAGACCTTTCATTGTTGGCAAACCGTAGGTTGGGCTGACGACTGCATGGATTCAGGAGGTAGAGCAATGCAGGGAGCAATTGCCGAGCAACGCGATGCCCAACAAGCCCAAGTGGCCGAATCTGTTGGGGTTCCTAACGTCACCCCAACCTACACCGACATTCCGGCTTTTTGTAAATCCGCCACCCTGGCCGAAATCCAAAAACACGATTACGTGTTGACCCCAGGCCGTTACGTCGGCGCGGCGGATGTTGTGGACGATGGCGAAGCCTTCGCCGAGAAAATGGCGCGCTTGACCGCACAGCTTAAAAGCCAGTTTGAGCAGAGTGACAAGCTGGAAACGGAGATTAAGAAGAATTTGGCTGGGTTAGGTTACGATGTCTAATTTGTTGAAACAAACCGTAATGTATTTTAGCTGGTGGTTATGCTGTTTAATGGAAGTATGCAAATGAAATGGACTAAGTACCAAATTTCTGATGTTGCTAAAGTAATTACAGGTAAAACTCCACCAGGAACTGACGAAAAATATTTTAATGGTAAAACGTTGTTTATTACTCCAACTGATATGGGTGATTTTAGAGAAATTACTGAAACACAAAGAACGCTTTCCATAAATGTGAAAAAGTATTAAGTCGAATTTTATTCGATAAAGGTATTGCTGTTTCCTGCATTGGCTGGCAAATGGGAAAGTCTGCTATTATCAAAAAACTTGCTGCTACTAACCAGCAAATTAATACAGTTATTCCTGATGAAGACAAAGTAGATTTTTATTTTCTTTACTATGTTCTAAGTTCCAAGAGAAAAGAAATATTCAATTTAGGTGCGACATGTACCCGAACTCCAATTCTTAAAAAATCTTCATTTGAAAAAATCTCCTTTGAAGCACCTAGCTTGTCTGAACAAAAGGAAATTGCAGTGATATTAAGGTCGATTGATGACAAAATCGAACTCAACCGCCAAACCAACCAAACCCTGGAACAAATCGCCCAAGCTATTTTTAAAAGCTGGTTTGTCGATTTTGAGCCGGTGAAAGCCAAAATGGCCGCCAAACAAGCTGGCGCCAGTGTTGAGCTAATCGAACAAGCCGCCATCTGCGCCATCAGCGGCAAAACCCCGGAACAACTCGCCCAACTCGACCCGCAAACCCTGCAACAACTCAAAACCACCGCCGCCTTATTCCCCGATGCTTTGGTGGATTCTGAGCTAGGGGAAATACCGGAGGGGTGGGAAGTAAAAACTCTAGAAAAACTATCTTCAACTATAGCAATGGGTCCTTTCGGGTCAAACATAAAGGTAGAAACTTTCGTTGATGAAGGTGTCCCGATTATCAATGGTCAACAACTTAAAGGCACTATGTTAGAGGACGGAGATAACAAGTTTTTAACTTATGAGCACGCTGATAAACTAATTAAATCTAATGTTTATAGAGGAGATATTGTAATTACGCATCGCGGCACATTAGGTCAGGTAAGTATTATTCCTGAAGGGTCAAAATATGAGCGCTATATTGTTTCTCAAAGCCAATGTTACATAAGGCCAGATAGAGAAGTTGTTTCTCCATTATTCATGATTTATTATTTTAAATCTGATGTAGGGCAACATGAATTATTAGCGCACAAATCTCAAGTTGGTGTGCCTTCCATTGCAATGCCTGTCACAAACTTACGAAAGATTAAGTTATTAGCGCCAAGTAAGGTGGTTTCGGACAAGTTTCAATATATTGTTGCTGACTTGCAAAGAAATATGTCAATAAACATAGATGTAATATATTCGTTGCAAGAGCTAAGAGATACATTATTACCGAAGCTACTTTCAGGTGAGCTCCCCGTTAATCCAGAATCACCCTCCTTACAGGAGGCGATATGAGTGAACTATTTAATGTCTATTGCGACGAGTCCTGTCATTTAGAAGGCGATAATATCCCCGTCATGGTTTTAGGGGCAGTGTGGTGTCCGCAAGCTATCAGCGGAAAAATCGCACGAGATATTCGGGCAATACAGGTTAAGCATGGTTTAAAGGCAGACTTTGAGATTAAGTGGACAAAAATATCTCTTGGTAAGCAGGCTTTTTATTGCGAAATCGTTGATTACTTTTTTAGCCATCCCGACCTGCATTTTCGTGGCCTGGTAGTACCCGATAAATCAAAACTGAAACATGGCGAGTTTGCTCAAGACCATAATCTGTTTTATTACAAAATGTTTTTTTATGTGTTGCGCAACATTTTAGAAAACGGCAATTGCTACCATATTTATTTGGATATTAAAGATACGTTAGGGCGTGAAAAAATTGATGACTTGAAGAAAGTATTACATAACGCCCACTATGATTTTGATCGTAAAGCGATTGAAAATATTCAACATGTTCGCTCGTATGAAATGGCGCAGTTGCAGTTAACCGACCTGTTTATTGGCGCATTGGCTTATGTGCATCGCGGATTAAATACTAATGCAGGCAAGCTGGCGGTCATCGACCGTATAAAACAACGTTCTGGTAAAAGTTTGATTTACAGTACCTTGCCATCCGAAAGGAAATTCAATGTTTTTGTGTGGGAGGCAAGCTAATGGCAATGGATTTGCCAGATTTGGTTCTCTTTTGCGGAGACTGGCAAGCTTACGAAGATAGGGTTTATTCTGTATATTTTGAGACGATCATTCAGAGCAATTTACGTTTTAATAATTTACCCGTGCGCCCCCGTTACACACCTGAAACCAAGGGTAAACACTTTGGCTTTTAGCATATGGTGCAAGAGGGTGATGTTGAGGAAGAAAGGACGCCTGACTTACGGCGGTGTGAACGGATAGGCTGGGTCAGTTGGGTAATAGAAAATTGTATTGAGAATTCAGAAATCAGTTGGTGGGTGGAGAAAAGAGATAACCAGAATGAGATTGTGATTTGGATTGAGGCAGAGCAATACGTTGTCGTGTTGTCTGAACGTAGGGATTATTGGCTGCTTAAAACATCTTATCTTGCGACAAAAAGTGGAAAAATAAAGCAGTTAGAGAGGAATCGAGCTAAATATGCAAAGCCCAGAAAAAACTAGACCCGACACATGTTGCCATGAATCGGGCCCGAACGTTCTGTTCACACATGGTGAATGAAGCGGAGCAATTATTGCATGTGTACCATTATTTACAAGTAAAACTTTCGAACACTTTGATTCTTTATGATCGCAGAAAACCAACTATGGCAGGATTATTTTTTGTCCTTAATCGGCAATTGGACGGTACTTTGACCAGCAATTGGACGGACTAAAGGCTAGGTAAAACAAGGTTTTATAAATTTACCCATCCATGAAAGCTGTTATTTCGTTGCAAATACAAGTGGAGTCATGCTTTATGGATAGGGTTCTGATAATTAACGATTATTTTATTTCATCGCAAATCGAAGTAGGTTACAAATGATCACGGAAGACCAACTGGAACAGCTTTGCCTCGATTGGTTTACAGACATTGGCTATCACTATGTGAATGGCTATGACATTGCGCCCGATGCTGAGCATCCAGAACGGGTCGATTACCGGCAAGTGGTACTGTTTGAACGCTTGCTCAACCAGCTCCAAAAAATCAACCCGCATATCCCCTTTGATGTTTTAGAACGCGTCTCCCAGCAAATCGCCAAACCGGAATCGCCGGTGTTAATCAAAAGCAACCATGTGTTTCATCGCCTGTTATTAGAGGGCGTGAAGGTTGATTTTAAAATCGATGGCGAAGAAAAAACCGATTATGTGGCGCTGCTGGATTTTGCCACGGTCAGCAATAACCAGTTTTTGGTGGTGAATCAATACACGATTGCCGGCAGCAAAGGCCATCGCCGCCCGGATGTGCTGGTATTTGTGAATGGCTTGCCGTTGGCGGTGCTGGAGCTGAAAAATCCGGTCGATCAAAATGCCGATATTTGGGCGGCTTATCAGCAGTTGCAAACGTATAAAGATGAAATTAGCGATTTATTCATTTTTAACGCAGCGCTGGTGGTGAGTGATGGTTTGCATGCGCGGGTGGGTTCGCTGACGGCCAATAAAGAACGGTTTCTGCCGTGGCGCACTCTGGCGAGTGAAGACGACAAGCCGTTGTTTCAATACCGTTTGGAAACCTTGGTGAAGGGCTTTTTTCAGCCGGAATTGTTTTTAGATTATCTGCATTACTTTATTTTGTTTGAGCAGGACGACGGCCAGCTGATTAAAAAGATTGCCGGTTATCATCAGTTTCATGCGGTGCGCGAGGCGGTAAAAGCCACGGTCATTGCTGCGCAACAGATAGACGACCGTGCTGCCGAACCCCGCGCCGATTACGCGCAACGGGTGGTGCCGGGTTCTGGGAAAGCGGGGGTGGTGTGGCATACCCAGGGTTCGGGCAAGTCGATTTCGATGGTGTGTTATGCCAGTAAGTTATTGGCGCAGCCGGAGATGAATAATCCCACCATCGTGGTGGTGACCGATAGAAACGATCTGGACGGCCAGCTGTTTAATACCTTTAGCATGGCAGTCGAAACGTTGAAACAAACCCCGGTGCAGGCCGGTGACCGTGATGATTTGCGCGAGATGTTGGCCGCACGCCAAGCGGGTGGGATTATTTTTACCACCATCCAAAAGTTTGCCTTGCTGGCCGATGAAACCAGTCATCCGGTATTAAGCAATCGCCACAATATCGTGGTGATTAGCGATGAAGCACACCGCAGCCAGTATGGCGATAAAGCCAAGTTAAATGCCAAAGGCCAATATACCTTTGGATATTCCAAGCATTTGCGCGATGCCTTGCCCAGCGCCAGTTTTATTGGCTTTACCGGCACGCCGATTGCCGCGCAAGATAAAGATACGCGCGCGGTGTTTGGCGATTACGTGTCGATTTACGATATTCAGGACGCGGTGGATGATGGCGCGACGGTGCCGATTTATTATGAATCGCGCCTGGCCAAGCTGGACATCAACACGGCAGACATCGAAGCCTTGAATGCGGAAGTGGACGAAGTCATTGAAGACGAAGAAGACATCGCCAGCCGCGAAAATACCAAATCTAAATGGGCGGCCTTGGAAAAGCTGGTGGGCAGTGCGCCGCGTGTGGAACAGGTGGCTAAGGATTTGGTGAGTCATTTTGCAACCCGCATTGCCAGCATGCCAGGCAAAGCCATGATCGTGTGCATGAGCCGGGATATTTGTGTGGAGCTGTATAACGCCATTGTGGCGCTTAAGCCCGAATGGCACGATGCCGACCCCAACAAGGGCACGATTAAAATTGTCATGACCGGTTCGGCTTCTGATCATGCCAAGCTACAGCCGCATATTTACAGCAAAACCACCAAAAAGCTGTTTGAAAAACGTTTTAAAGACGCGAGCGACCCGCTGCAATTGGTGATTGTGCGCGATATGTGGCTGACGGGTTTTGATGCGCCGTGTTGTCATACCATGTACATCGACAAGCCGATGAAAGGCCACAACCTGATGCAAGCCATTGCACGGGTGAACCGGGTGTTTAAAGACAAGCCCGGTGGCTTGGTGGTGGACTATATCGGCATTGCCAGTGAGTTAAAGCAAGCATTAAAAACCTACACCGATTCCAAAGGCAAAGGCGCGCCCACGTTGGATACGCACGAGGCCTATGCACTGCTACTCGAAAAGCTGGATATTGTGCATGGCATGATGCAGGGCTTTGATTACAGTGCCTTTGCCACCCAGGCTTTGCATTTATTGCCGGGGGCGATGAATCATATTTTGAGTTTGCAAGGCAGTAATGGTGAGTTAGACGGTAAAAAGCGTTTTTTCGAGGTAATGACCTTATTAGTCAAAGCGTATAGCTTATGTAGCACGCTGGATGAAGTCGCCCCGCTTAAAATGGAAATTGCCTTTTTAAGCGCGGTGAAAGCCTCGTTAACTAAAAACACCACAGTGGATAAACGCTTAAGTGATGAAGAGAAAAACTCGGCGCTAAAGCAGATCATTGATAACGCGATTGTCGCCGAAGGCGTTGATGATATTTTTAGCTTGGTGGGTTTGGACAAGCCCAATATTGGCTTGCTGTCGCCAGAATTTATGGATGATGTCGCCCAACTGAAGGAAAAAAATCTGGCGGTGGATTTGCTGGAACGTTTGCTGCGCGATGAAGTGAACGCGCGGATGAAAACCGATGTAGTATCCGAGAAAAAATACTCTGAGCGCATTCTGGAGTCTTTGCGCAAATACCACAACCGCGCCATCGAAACCGCTCAGGTAATTGAAGAGCTGATTGCGATTGCCAAAGACATGCAGGCGGATTGGGCGCAAGCGGAAAAACTGGGTTTAAATCCAGACGAAATAGCCTTTTACCGGGCCTTGATTCAAAATGAATCGGCCGTGCGTGAGTTGGGTGATAACAATCTACGCGAACTGGCGAAATATATTACCGAACAATTACGCAATAGCACGACGGTCGATTGGGCCAAACGCGATAGCGTGCGGGCCCGATTGCGGAATCTGGTCAGAAGGGCTTTGCGGCGCTGGAAGTATCCACCCGATAAAGCCGACGAAGCGGTTGAGTTGTGTCTAAAGCAAGCCGAGGTACTCAGTGAGGCTTGGAGTTTGAGCTAATACGCCACCGAATGGATTTCGGTACCTGGCCCTGGTCAATTCGCTGTCGATTTTGAGTCAACTTGGTGCGTATTTTTGTGAACTCCAACGGGAAGTTCGTCCTTTTGGTGCGTCTCGCGTCTATTTGGCTTGGGCGGCATTGAGCAATATCGCTGGCGAGAAAATTGCTGGCAAATCGGCATGTCTCAACTGAAGGCGCATCAAAATGTCCGTATTGCTGATTAACTCGTTTCTCGGTCGCTTCAAGCTAAAAAGTAAGTTTGCGCTGATATTTACGCTGATTGTTTTGGCCGGCGTGCTGACCTTGATTATGCTCGTCGATGCGGGTCTGTCAATTTCCGGGTCACAATGGCTGGTGATAGTCTCCGCTAATCTGGCTTGGATAGTGGCGTTGTTAGCATTTTATTCTTCCCTTTCGGGTGCGATTGCGGCATTGATCGGCGCACACAGGCAGTTAGAGCTTGGCAACTTCAATATGCGTCTGCAGATTACCGGTCAGGATGAGCTGTCGCAGTTGTATAGCGGTTTTAACGAAACCGCCAAAGCGTTGGGCCGGCGCCTAGGCGATGTGCATGCGTCTATTCAAGAAGTGACCTATGCCGCCGACCAACTCAACCAGGGTGCCGGTTTCGTAGCCGAAAAACTCGATAACCAACGCGAAAGAACCACGATGATGGCGGCGGCCATTGAACAAATGTCAGCCAGTATCATGGGCGTGGCGGGGCAATGCCGGGACGCTGAAAAAATATCGTCTACCACGCAGCAGCTTTCCCAGCAAGGCCATCGCGCCATCGAAAGCTTTATTGCCGATATGAAGGCGTTGTTCGGCGAAATTCAGGACTTGGCTCAATTGATGCGAAATCTGGAATTGCATTCCCAGCAGGTCGCCAGTATCTCGGAAGTGATTAAAGCCATTTCCGATCAGACCAACCTTCTGGCTCTGAATGCAGCGATAGAAGCCGCACGAGCCGGAGAATACGGTCGCGGCTTTGCCGTGGTGGCCGACGAAGTTCGCTCGCTGGCGCAACGGGTGCGGCAATCGGCCGAGGAAATAACCGGTACCACCGAAGCCGTCAGGGAAAAAATTTATCTGGCCGCGCAGTCCATCGCCGCCACTCGGGATCAAACGGAAAAAGGCATTGACAAAGCCTTCGAAGTTGAACAATCGCTGGCCGAGATTCGGCTGTATGCGGATCAAGCCTTAAATAACGTAACGATGATAGCAACCAGCGCCGAACAGCAAACCCAGGTAAGCCAGGAAATCGGCCGCAACATCGAGACGATTGCTCAAAGCGTTGAACAAAACAGCAATGCGGCCCAGGAATCAGCGGAAATAGCCAGGCATTTGGCTAAATTGGCGCAAATCGTCGCTCATTAACCAATTTAAAGGGGAATTAGACGTGCCCGATTACGTTTCTGTATTGTTTTTATTGGCGGCGGTGATCGCCAGTGCTGCTGCATTTATGTGCTACAAAAATCGCCAGACGCGCCTTGACCATCTACGTGGGCAATTGCATAGTCTGGAAATCACCGGCGCTTTGAAAAACCTATTGACGCAGATACAACAACATCGCGGCATGGTGAGCGCTTATTTGAACGGCGATCTGAGCTTTAAATACAAAATCACGGTCTTGCAATCCGACATTGATCGGCAGCTCGATCAACTCTCTGGGCAGTTCAAGCGGTCGCCGGAATCGTGTCAGTCGTTCGTTGACATTCGCGATGCCTGGAAGCAACTACACCCTTCCGCATTGCATCTGACCAAGGAAGTAAGTTTCGAACGGCACTGTGTATTGGCCGGTACTATTCTCAATTTGATAAGAGATATAGCGGAGCATAGCCAATTACATCAGGAAAGTATTTGTCCGTTCAGCTTTATAGAAATTCTATGGCATCTATTGCCGGATACCGCGGAGGCGATAGGTCAGGCACGCGCTATCGGCACCGGCGTGGCCGCGGCTGGCCGCTGTCGGATCACTGATAGGATCAAGCTGGGTTTTCTGATTACGCGTATCCGTCAGGCCATCGAACGGGTTGAAGCCGGCATGGGCAACACCGATATATCCATGGTTGCCGATAACCGCTTTCAGCAGTCTTCGGCTGCGGTTCATGTGCACATTACCAGTTTAATTGGCCATATCGAACAAAAATTGCTGACTGTGGATAAGCCGGCGATCGATCCGGTGGCCTTCTTTGACACCGCCACGGGGACATTGAACAGTATTTTTGCTCTTTACGATCAGGGCGAAGTGATTACAAGCCATGCCTTGCAAAACCAACTGGCAAGTGCCAGACGTAGTAGCAATCAGTCTTTCGCTATCGTGTTGGTAAGCTTGGTTTTTTTACTGGCTTCGTTGGTATTGAAGCATGGGGTTTCTTAATCAGCGAGACCAAAAATCACGCTTTCGATGGAGGCAATTTAATTTTGAGGGATGCTGTAGTACTACAATGAGAGACATCATTTCAACTTTGTTTGATTACATTAAACAGTCTACGCCCACTTTTTTAGGGAATAATTCCGGAAAGTCAGGATGTCAGCGCGATTGGCTAAGCTAAGCTAGGCAAGACCCGTTTGTTGCGCTATGGTTAATGCCCGCTTCCTCCGGCCCAATAGTTTCGTATAGCGGGTTGGCCGAATAGCACTAAGCAATTATCAGTCGTCGCTAACCTAAACATCTAAGTCCATCCACATTCCTCGACACAATGGCTCAACCACCCGACAGAATTCGAGCCAAGTGCCTTTGCATAGACATAGAAACCGCGAGGCAGGATAGCTTAAAGCTGCGGGAGATTGGTGCGTATCGCCCGGACACCGATGCCCGCTTGCGCTTATCAGGTAAAGCTGCCGACTTGCGGCAAAAGCTGGATCAGATCAGCGAAGGCGCGGCGTTTGTGTTGGGGCATAACGTGATTGCCTTCGATCAACCTGCTCTATCGGTATTGCATCCGGATTTGGCGCTGCATCGTTTGCCCTTGGTCGATACGCTGGAACTGTCGCCGGTGGCTTTTCCGCAAAATCCCTATCACCGCTTGGTGAAGGACTACAAACTCTGTACCACGACTCGCAACGATCCGGTTCGGGACGCGGAACTGGCTTACGAGCTGTTTCTGGATCAGGCCGAGGCCTTGCGGCAGCGGGTGGCCGAGCATCCTGACGAAGCGCTGTGTCTGCATTTTTTATTGGCTCCGGAAAACGGTAAGGGCGTGGCGAATTTTTTTGCCAGCTTGCGCGCCGCGTTGCGGCCTTCCTTGCCTGATGCCCAAGCAGCCTGGCAACGCGCTACCGAGGGTAAGGGGTGCCGCGCCGGGCAGCAAAAAATCGTTCATCACTATTTGCCTGATCCTGCTTGGCATAAGTCTTTGGCTTATGTGTTGGCCTGGCTGCGGGTGGCGGGTGGCAATTCCGTGCTGCCGCCTTGGGTGAGTTTGTCCTTCCCGAAAACGCGGGAGTTAATCGCGATCTTGCGCGATGTGCCTTGTGGTGATGCCGAGTGCGACTGGTGTCGGGAGCAGCATGATCTGTCGCAATTGTTGCCTCGTTATTTTCCTGGCATCACCCAGTTCCGGCCGATGCCGACTACCGAGGATGGTCGGTCCTTACAGCAAGTCATCGTCGAACACGGCTTTGCCGGCACGCCGACCCTGGCGATTCTGCCAACTGGTGGCGGCAAATCCTTGTGTTATCAATTGCCGGCGCTGGCGCGTTTTTATCGCAACGGCAGCCTGACGGTGATTATCTCGCCGCTGCAATCCTTGATGAAGGACCAGGTCGATAACCTGGAAGCGCGCGGCATCACCTGTGCCGGCTACATCAACAGTCTGCTGAATCCGCTGGAACGGCAGGTGATGCTGGATAAGTTGCGCTTGGGCGATTTGGGTTTGATCTTTGTCGCGCCGGAACAATTTCGCAGCCGCGCATTTGCCAAGGCTTTGCAACATCGGGAAATCGGGGCCTGGGTGTTCGACGAGGCGCATTGTTTATCCAAATGGGGGCATGATTTCCGACCTGATTATTTATACGTGTCGCGCTTTATCAAGACCCGGCAAAAGGACAAGCCGTCGCCGGTGTTTTGCTTTACCGCCACCGCCAAGCCGGACGTGGTGCAAGACATTGTGGAGCATTTTCGCAAGCGCTTGGGGATTACGCTTGTGTGTTTGACCGGCGGCGTCAACCGCGAAAACCTGCTGTACGAAGTGCATGCAGTGCCCGCCCAAGCTAAATACCCGGAAGTGCTGCGCTTGCTGGAGCAAAGCTTGCGCGATGAGGGCGGGGCTATCGTGTTCTGCGCGCGGCAGAAGACCGTGGAGGAAATGGCGGAATTTTTGAAACAGGCTGGCCTGGATTGCGGTTATTTCCACGGCGGCATGCAGCCCGAGCAAAAACGCCAAGTGCAGGAAGACTTCATTGCTGGCGAACTACGGGTGATCGCCGCCACCAATGCCTTTGGTATGGGCGTGGATAAGGCCGACGTGCGTTTGGTGATTCATTTGGATACGCCGGGCTCGCTGGAAAACTATTTGCAGGAAGCGGGTCGGGCCGGTCGTGATCAAGATCCTGCGCGTTGTGTGTTGCTGTATGACGATGCCGACCTGGATGTGCAGTTTCGCTTGCTGCGTAATTCCAAGCTGACGCAACACGATATTTCCGCGATTTTAAAAGCGCTGCGCAGCATCGAGCGCAAAGACCGCAGCGAAGGTTCGGTGGTGGTCACTAGCGGCGAAATATTGCTGGAAATTCCGGACAAGCACGGCATCGATCCCGACGCCGCCGATGCCGACACCAAAGTCCGCATCGCCGTGGCCTGGCTGGAAGAGGCGCGCTTGCTGGAGCGCGAGGAAAATCATACGCGGGTGTTCCCTGGTAGCTTGCAAGTGGCTAGTCTTGAAGAAGCCCAAGTTTTGCTGCAGAAGACGCTGGGGCCGAATACGAACATTGAGCCGTACATGGCGCTGTTGTCGCAGTTGTTTTACAGCGAAGACGACGAAGGCATTAGTACCGACGACCTGATGCTGGCTACCGGCCGCAACTCTCACGAAGTGCAGAGCATGCTACGCGAGTTGGACCGCTTTAAACTGGTGTCCAACGATACCGAAATCGGTGTGACCCTTTACCGCGATCCCGACACGGCAGAACGGCTGGCAGACTTGCGTAAGCTGGAAGATACATTGATTGCCAGTCTGCGCGAGGCGGCGCCGGATGCGGATAGGGAGCAGTGGCAGATTTTGAATGTGCGGCGGCTGTGCGATACCTTGCGCCGCGATGCCGGCGTGGAACTGACGCCGGACAAATTGACTCGCTTGATGAAATCGTTTGCCGAAGCCTTTGGCGACAGTAGCAGCCAGCGTGGTTTTTTCGCGTTGCGTCCGGCCGGTCAGGATAATCGCTATCTTAAATTGCTGCGCAGCTGGCAGGACATCGACCTGATTCGGCATAAACGCATGCGGCTGGCTCAGGCCTTGCTGAATTTCTTTCTGGCGCAACGTCAAGGCAATAATCTGCTGGTTACCTGCAAACAAGGCGATTTGGAAGCGGCTTTGCAAGCCGATCTGACCTTGCAGGATCTGGAGGTGCGCGATTGGCAGGTGGCTTTGGCAGCAGCGCTAATCTATTTGGACAGCAACGAGGTGTTGCATCTGGCGCGCGGCAAGGCAGTATTTCGGGCGGCGATGAGTATCCAACTCAATGCCGAAGCCCGGCGTCGGCAATTTAAAAAATCCGATTATGCCGAGCTGGCTTTGCATTACAAGGACAAGATCATCCAGGTGCATGTGATGGCGGAATACGCCCGGCTGGCGCTGGGCAAGATTCAGGCGGCGATGGCGTTTATCGTCGATTACTTTGCCATGGACAGACCCGAATTCGTGCGCCGCTATTTTGCCGGCCGCCAGGATATTCTGGAAATGGCCACCACCGAAGCCGCGCATCGGCGCATCCTCACCGATCTGCAAAGTCCCGAGCAGCAAGCCATCGTCGCCGCACCGCCGGAAGGCAGCCAATTGGTGCTGGCCGGCCCCGGTTCCGGCAAGACCAAGGTGATTGTGCATCGGGTGGCCTGGTTACTGCGCGAATGTATGGTGTTGCCGGAAGACATCATGGTGCTGAGTTATAACCGTTCAGCGGCGCTTGAAATTCGCAAACGCTTGTGGGCTTTGATTGGTGCCGATGCCGCCGGCGTCACCGTGCAAACCTTGCACGGTTTGGCAATGCGCTTGACCGGCACCAGTTATGCGGTGGCTGCCGAACATGGTGAGAGCGTTGATTTTTCAGCGGTGATCAAAAACGCCACCGCGCTGTTAAAACAAGCGGAGCAGGGCGACGAACTTGGGCCGGGCATCCAACGTGACCGCTTGCTGTCCGGTTTGCGTTATTTATTGGTTGACGAATATCAGGACATCAACGCCGAGCATTACGAGCTAATCAGCGCGCTGGCCGGTAGAGCCATCAATAGCGAGGACGATAAATTGTCCTTGTTGGCGGTGGGTGACGATGATCAAAACATCTATGCTTTTGGCGGCGCGAATGTGCGTTTCATCAAACAGTTTGCCGTGGACTATCAGGCAAAAACCTACTACCTAATCGAAAATTACCGCTCCACGGCACAGATCATCTATTGCGCGAACCGGGTAATTGCGCCGGTGCGGGAGCGGATGAAAATTAAGCAGGCCATCCAAATTAACTACGCGCGCCGCGAGGCAGCGGAGGGCGGAGAGTTTGCCGAGCTGGATAGTTTGACTCAAGGCCGCGTACATATTCTGGAAACCCCGGCGCTGCTGCACGGCGAAGTCGAGGTAGCGTTGGGCGAGTTAGTGCGGCTGAACAGGCTGGCGAATTTGGGGGAAACCAGCCACTGGGGCCGCTTTGCGGTGATTGCTAGACATTGGGACACGCTGGAGCCGCTGGCAGAATTGTGTCGGTTGCGAGGCATTCCGGTAAGGCTGATGCGCGACGATTATTTGCTGAATTTGCATGCCACTAGGGAAGGCCATAGTTTGCTGGCCCTGTTGAATAAGCAAAGGCGAACGGCCCGCAAACCAAGGGTGTTGCTGCGTTGGGGATCGTTGTCGCGCTGGTTCAAACGCCGCTATCGGCAAAATGTGAATGAGCTGATCGAACATCCTTATCTAGCCATGCTGGCGCAATTCATCATCGCCGCCGAGGTCGCCGCGCCGGGTTGCCAGCAGGTGGTCAGCAACCTTGTCGATGCACTCTACGAATTCGGTTCCGGCAGCCAGTCCGGGGAAAACGATAGCCGGCATGCGCCGCTGCTGTTATTGACAGCGCATCGAGCCAAGGGTTTGGAGTTCGATCATGTCCTGATTCTGGATGGCGGCGGCTGGCAGCAAGCCAGCGACGAAGAGCGGCGGCTGTTTTATGTGGCGATGACGCGCGCCCGCAAAACGCTGACTTTGTGCGCCAAGCGGGGCGGAAAGCACGCTTTTATCAAGGATTGCGAGATGCTTTGCGTCAAAACCCAACCGCAATATACAGCGGGTTTTCAGCAATTAGAGCAACGCACATGGCTGGCCGGTTTGGGGCAAGTCGTGTTGTCCTGGCCCGGCTATTTCGCTGCCGACAAGCCGATTCACCGGGGGATTGCCGCGTTGGATGTGGGTAGCGAATTGATTTTGCGGGCCAGAAGCGACCGCCAAATCGGTTGGGAATTAGCCGATTTAAATGGCGTGGCTGTGACTCGGATGGCACAGGCCTTTACCCCGCCAAAAGGCAGTATCCTCAAGGTACGGGTTGCGGCGATTTCGGTTAGGCATAAGACAGCGGGGGACTCTGAGAGTCTGCGATGCGAGCGTTGGGAAGTGGTGTTGCCGGAAATTCTATATTTACCGCGCGCAAACGTCGGAAAGACCTAGGCTTTTCGGCAGAGATTTCGTCGTTCCCGCGCAGGCGGGAACCCAGGAGAGTCAACACTCTGGACCCCCGCTTGCGCGGGGATGACGATTAATTCAGCAATCCGAGAGTCGCCGAACTTAGTTTTTCAGCTTGGCGATCAGCATTTTGTTCACTTCGCCCGGATTGGCCTTGCCTTGGGTTTCTTTCATGATTTGCCCAACTAAGGCCATCAAAGCCTTGTCCTTGCCGGCCCGGTATTGTTCGACTGGTACCGGGTTGGCGGCGATGACTTTGTCGACGATCGTTTCTATCGCGCCGCTGTCGGTGATCTGCTTCAAGCCTTCTTTCTCGATGATCTCGTCGGCGCTGTCGTTGCCGTTCCAGAGTTTGTCGAATACCTGTTTGGCGGTTTTGCCGGAAATAGTGTTGTCGGCAATGCGTTTGATTAGGCCGGCCAGACGTTCGGAGCTTACCGGGCAATCGCCGATTTCCAAGCCAGTTTTGTTCAACGCGCCTAGAACGTCACCGGTAATCCAATTACCAGCCAGTTTGGCTTCGCCGCCGGAGGCTTTGACAACAGTTTCGTAGAAATCGGCCAGTTCGCGAGATGAAGTTAAGGTCGCGGCGCTTTCGCCATCCTGGCCGTATTGTTCGATAAAACGCTGTTTCTTGGCATCCGGCAATTCCGGTAGCGTGGCACGAATTTCGTTTTTTAACGATTCTTCAATCAACACGGGCAACAGATCAGGATCCGGGAAGTAACGGTAGTCGTTGGCTTCTTCCTTGCTGCGCATGGAACGGGTTTCGTCTTTGTTGGCGTCGTACAAACGGGTTTCCTGAACGACTTTGCCGCCACCTTCGATCACATCGATTTGTCGCTCGATTTCGTGGTTGATGGCTTTTTCGACGAACTTGAAGGAGTTGATGTTTTTGATTTCGGCGCGGGTGCCGAATTCAGCTTGGCCTTTTGGGCGCACCGAGACGTTGGCGTCGCAGCGGAACGACCCTTCCTGCATATTGCCGTCGCAGATTTCCAGGTAGCGCACCAGTTCGTGCAGTTTGCGCATATAAGCCACGGCTTCTTTGGCGGAGCGCATGTCCGGCTCGGAAACGATTTCCAACAGCGGTGTGCCAGCCCGGTTCAAGTCTATGCCGGTCAGGCCGTGAAAGTCTTCGTGCAGCGATTTACCGGCGTCTTCTTCCAGATGGGCGCGGGTGATGCCGATACGTTTGGTCACGCCATCGACTTCGATGTCGAGATGGCCGTTGCCGACGATGGGTAACTCGAACTGGCTGATCTGGTAGCCTTTCGGCAAGTCCGGGTAGAAGTAGTTTTTGCGGGCGAACACCGAGTGCGGAGCGATGTCTGCGTCGATGGCTAAGCCGAAGGTCACGGCCTTGCGGACCGCGTCTTTGTTCAGCACCGGCAATACACCGGGCAAGCCTAAATCCACTGCACACGCCTGAGTGTTAGGCTCGGCGCCATAAGCGGTGGCGGCGCCGGAGAAGATTTTGGATTTCGTCGAGAGTTGGGTGTGGATTTCCAAGCCGATAACGGCTTCCCATTGTGAGTTCATTCGTGGTTCCTTTAAAACTTATTCGGCAAAAACGTCGTTCAGGTCGATTTGCAGGTCGGGGAATAAATGCGGGGTGGCGATTTCGTTGCCGGGATACAGGCCGCGCAATTGGTATTTGCCCTGCTCGTCTAGTACAAATTGCTGGACGATTTGTTCGTAGGGGAACACTAGCCAATATTCGCTGACACCGCTTTCTTCGTATAAATCGTATTTCAGGCGAACTTCTTTGCGGCTATTGCCCGGCGACAGCACTTCAATGATCCAATCGGGTGCGCCGTCGCAGCCTTGCTCGGTCAGTTTGTCCTTATCGCAAATCAAGCACAGGTCGGGTTGCACGACACTAAACGCTTCACCATTTTTGAGCAGCGATTTCCGGCGGTCGTAAAGTTTCACGTCGAAGGGGGCAATAAAGACTTCACAATTTTTGTGCAAGAAGTAGTTGTCAATTGGCCGCAGCAACTTAAGCGCAATCCTTTGATGCTTGACATTTGGCGCGGGCGACATCGCCATGATCTTACCCTTGATTAGCTCGACAGATTCTTCGAGCTGCCAAGTCAAATAGTCGGCGTAGCTGTAGATGCCGTTGGGGTCTAGTTGCGATAATTGCGTGATTGGCGCCATTTTGCCTCCCGTGTTATTCGAAGCCCTTGGGTATTTGCACGTGCCAGTCGGTCACTTGTTGGTAGCGATGGCCGACATTCAGCAATTTGGCTTCGCTGAAATAATTGCCGATCACATGCAGGCCAACCGGTTTGCCGTCAATACAGCCGGCCGGAATTGACATCGCCGGCAGGCCGGCCAGGTTGATGGCTATCGTGTAAATGTCTTCCAGATACATCCGAATCGGATCGCTGGTTTTTTCGCCGATGCGGAAGGCGGTACTGGGCGTGACCGGGCCCATCAACACATCGACTTCGCTCAAAGCCCGTTTGAAGTCGTCGCTGATCAGGCGGCGCACTTGTTGCGCTTTCAAATAGTAAGCATCGTAATAGCCGGCCGACAGCGCATAGGTGCCCATCAGGATACGGCGTTTGACTTCCGCGCCGAAGGCTTCGCCGCGCGAGCGAGTGTACAGGTCAGTCAAGTCTGCCGGATTTTGGCAGCGGTAACCAAAGCGCACACCGTCGTAGCGCGACAGGTTGGACGAGCATTCGGCCGAGGCGATCACGTAATAGGCAGGGATCGCTAGATTCAATTTAGGCATGTCCACTTCTTTGACTTCCGCGCCCAGCTTTTGATATTCGGCGATGGCGGCCTGAATCGTAGAGGCCATTTGGCTGTCGAGCTCCGCGCTGAAAAACTGTTTCGGCAGGCCGATTTTCAAGCCTTGCAGGCTATCGTTCAGGCTGGCGCTGTAGTCGGGCACAGCTTGATCGACACTGGTGGAATCTTTGGGGTCGAAGCCGGCCATGACTTGTAATAACAGGGCTGCATCTTCCGCGCTACGGGCCATTGGTCCGCCTTGGTCCAGACTGGACGCGTAGGCGATCATGCCGTAACGCGATACGCGGCCGTATGTCGGTTTTAAGCCGGTGATACCGCACAGCGCCGCCGGTTGGCGAATCGAGCCGCCGGTGTCGGTGCCTGTCACGGCAGGCGCCAGACGCGCCGCGACTGCCGCCGCCGAGCCGCCGGACGAGCCGCCGGGGACGCAATCGGTCGCCCAAGGGTTGCGCACCGGGCCGTAAAAGCTGGTTTCGTTGGACGAACCCATCGCAAATTCGTCCATGTTCAATTTGCCCAGCATCACCGCACCGGCGCTGTTGAAGTGATCAACAACGGTGGCGTTGTAGGGTGCGATAAAATTGTCCAACATTTTCGAGCCGCAGCTGGTTTTAGTGCCTAGCGTGCAGAAAATGTCTTTTTGGGCGATGGGGATGCCGGCAAGTGGTCCGGCGTTGCCAGTGGCCAGCAGTTGATCGGCGGCTCTCGCTTGTAACAAGGCGCTTTCTGCGCTAACGGTGATAAACGCATTTAGGTCTTGGTGCTGGCTTATGCGGTCCAAGAAGAATTGGGTGAGTTCAACGCTGGAAAATTCTTTACTGCGCAGCCCGGCTGCCAGTTCGCTAAGGTTTTTTTTGTGCATAATCGTCCTTAATCGATGACTTTCGGAACCAGGTACAATCCGGCTTCGGTTTGCGGGGCTATGGATTGGAAATGGTCGCGTTGGTCGGTCTCTGTCACCGCATCTTCGCGCAGACGTTGCATTTGATCCAAGGGATGCGCCATTGGCGTTACGCCGTCGGTGTTTAACTGGCCCATCTGGGTCATTAATTCCAGTACGCCGGATAGGTCTTTTGCATAGTGTTCGACATCTTGTTCAGCAATGCCCAGCCTTGCCAGGTGAGCGATTTTTTTAACGTCATTCGCCGTTAACGACATTCTTCTAACTCCAGGTTTTCTTAGTAAAACTATGATACTTTATATCTTGCTCAAATACCTGCTTGATTGTTAAAGTAGTGGGATTTTCCGTGTGCGCTTAGGGTACTGCTTACAATGTTTAAAAGAATTCGTGGCCTTTTTTCCAATGATTTGTCGATCGATTTGGGTACGGCAAATACGTTAATTTATGTTCCAGGCCAGGGAATCGTACTCAACGAGCCTTCCGTGGTGGCGATCAAGGAAGACAAAATTCGCGGCCAAAAAACCATCGCTGCTATCGGGGCGGATGCCAAAAGCATGTTGGGCCGCACGCCCGGTAATATCACCGCTATTCGGCCGTTGAAAGACGGCGTGATTGCAGACTTCGCCGTCACCGAGCGCATGCTGCGGTTTTTTATCAAAAAAGTCCACGAAAACAAGCTGTTGCGGCCCAGTCCGCGGATTTTGATCTGCGTGCCTTGCGGCTCGACCCAGGTTGAACGCCGCGCGATTCGTGAATCGGCGGCCATGGCGGGTGCTAGAGAAGTGTATCTGATCGAAGAGCCGATGTCCGCTGCTGTTGGCGCCGGTTTGCCGGTGGATACCGCGCATGGCTCCATGGTTTTGGACATAGGTGGGGGCACCTCGGAAGTGGCGGTCATTTCTTTGAACGGTATTGTTTATTCCGCCTCAGTCCGAATTGGCGGCGATCGCTTCGACGATGCCATCATCAGCTATGTGCGCCGCAACTATGGCACCTTGATCGGCGAAGCAACAGCCGAAAAAATCAAACACCAAATTGGTGCTGCCTATCCCGGTAGTGAAGTGCGCGAGATGCAGGTCACCGGCCGTAATCTGGCCGAGGGCGTGCCGCGCAGCTTTTCATTGAACAGCAATGAAATTCTGGAAGCCTTGCAAGAACCATTATCCGGCATAGTCAGCGCCGTTAAAGTGGCGTTGGAACAAACTCCGCCGGAACTGGGCGCGGACGTGGCCAGTCGCGGTATTGTGTTGACTGGTGGCGGTGCTTTGTTGAAAGATATTGACCGTTTGATTTCCGAAGAAACCGGTTTGCCGGTCTACATTGCCGATGATCCGCTGACCTGCGTGGCCAGAGGCGGCGGCATGGTGTTGGAAATGTTGGACTCTAAAGGTGCTTCGGCGTTCTCTCTGGAATAAGCGCTGAGCTGAAGTATCTCTAAAAGGCCGCTGTAATCGCGAAAAGCGGTTACAGCGGCCTTTTCTACGAAATTTGTGCCGCTCGGCGATGAAAGTGCCTTGAAGCGGAAGTCCATATGCTTACTTTCGCGTCAATTGACGCCGGTCTTGATTGTTAGAGGTTTGCCATAAAACTCTTATTTGCTAAAGGCCCTTCACTTAATACCCGTTTACTGGTGGCATTGCTGGTATCAATTTCGATGTTAGTGATTGATTATCGTAGCGAGCGTCTGGACCGGTTGCGCTCCTTGTTATCGGTGTTCACTTATCCATTACAGTCGCTGGCCAGTCTGCCGGTGGATTTTTACCAGACAGTGTCCGGAACGGTCATTTCTTTTGTGGAACTGCAAAAAGAAAACCGCCGCTTGAAAGAAGCTCAGTTCGTCAACGATGCGAAATTGTTGAAGTTCGCGGCCTTGGAAAAGGAAAACACTCGTCTGCGGATGTTGCTGGAAAACTCCTTTCAGCTTGGCGAGCAGGTGCTGGTAGCCGAACTGGTTTCGGTAAAATTGGCGCCTTACGAACATACGGTGGTAGTCAACAAAGGCTCGCGTTTTGGTGTGCATCCGGAACAACCTGTTTTGGATGCCAACGGCATCGTCGGCCAAGTGGTGCGGGCCTTACCGTCCAGCTCGGAAGTGATGCTGATCACCGATCCCGATCATGCCATCCCGGTACAAGTCAACCGCAACGGCTTGCGTACCATCGCTTTCGGTACCGGCCAACCCAACCGTCTGCATTTGCCGTTTCTGGCGAATAACGCCGATATTGTGCCGGGTGATTTGTTGGTTACCTCTGGGCTTGGCGGGGTGTTTCCGGCCGGTTATCCGGTGGCGGTGGTGGATAAGTTCGAAGCCAGGCCGGACAAATCCTTTGCCAATATTTACGCCACGCCAAAGGCGGAACTAGATAAAAGTCGCGAATTTTTGATCGTTTGGAGCCACTCCACCCCGGTTGTGCTAGGGGAGTCGGCGAAAGCCGCGGTCGAACCTGAATCCAAGGATGCAGAACATGTCGCGCCTTGATTTTGCCGCCACCGTTTACTTCATCGCTACCATAGGCGCGGCGATGGTGCTGCGGGTAATGTCGCTGTTTCCCAGCATGGATGTGTTCAATCCGGACTGGATCGTACTGGTGTTGATTTATTGGTCCATTGCCTTGCCGGAACGGTTTGGCGTATTCAGTGCATGGTCGATAGGCTTGTTGACTGACGTGTTGACCGGTCGCTTGCTGGGCCAGTACGCCTTGATCTATGCGCTGATTTGCTATTTCAGTATCAACGAGCATCGGCGTTTGCGGCAATTTCCGATGGTGCAGCAATGCTTGTTTGTGTTTTTGTGTTTGTTTGCGTCGCAGAGCATTATTTTCGGCACGGAAAGCATGCAAGCCGGCAACCGCTTGTCGCTGTCGTTCTGGTATCCGGTGTTATCCGGGACTTTGGTATGGCCGCTGGTGTTTGTGGTGTTGCGCTATATCCGGGTGATGGCGCGCATCTTTTAACGGGGCATGGATAGAAAATTCGCCATCAAGGATCCGCTAGCGGAGAGCCGCTTGTTCCTGAGCCGCATCGTCGCGGCGTTTATCTTGATCCTGTTTTTGATCGCCGGTTTGGTGGTGCGCTTGGTGTATTTGCAGGTGGTCGGTCACGAACATTATGCGACTCTATCCAAGGATAACCGCATCAAGATTTCGCCGTTGCCGCCCACGCGCGGGGTGATTTACGACCGCAAGGGTCGGATGCTCGCGGAAAATGTGCCGACCTACAGTTTGGAGCTGATTCCGGAGCAGATCGAAAATCTCGATGACACCCTGTTGCGGTTGCAAAAGCTGCTGGACATTTCCGAAGAAAAAATCGATCTGTTTCAAAAGCAGCGTAAGCGCAACAAATCCTTTACCAGCACGCCGTTACTGCAGAATCTGAGTGACGAAGAAGTCGCCAAATTCGCGGTGGTCAGACCGTATTTTCCCGGCGTCGATGTCTACGCCCGCTTGGTGCGGCATTACCCTTACGGCGATTTGGCTTCTCATGTGGTCGGCTACGTGGGCCGGATCAACGAGAAGGAAATGCAAACCTTGCCGCTGGCGAAATATCGGGGGACCAATCACATCGGTAAAACCGGCATCGAAAAAACCTACGAGGAGCATCTGCTGGGTACCGCCGGCTATGAAGAAATAGAAACCAATGCCCAGGCCAGGGCGGTGAATACCGTGGCCACGGTGGAGCCGGTAGCCGGGTCCAATATCTATCTGACCTTGGACATCGACCTACAAAAAATCGCCTACGATGCGTTGTCTGAGTATAACGGCGCGGCGGTGGCGATTGAGATCAAGACCGGCGGCGTACTGGTGTTCGCCAGCCGGCCCGGTTTTGATCCCAATCCGTTTGTTTCGGGGATTTCCGGTAAAGAATACAAAGCTTTGCAGGACTCGCCGGATCAGCCTTTATATAACCGAGCCTTGCGCGGCCAGTATCCGCCCGGCTCGACGGTGAAACCGTTTTTGGCCTTGGCCGGTCTGGAATACGGTGTGACTGAATTCAACCATCGCTTGTTTTGTCCTGGCTATTACAAGCTACCGAATGTCGATCACAAATACCGGGACTGGAAAAAATGGGGACACGGCATGGTGGACATGAACGATGCGATTACTCAGTCCTGCGATGTATATTTCTACGATCTGGCGCTGGCGCTAGGCATCGATAAAATGCACGCGTTCATGGACAAGTTCAGTTTCGGCCGGAAAACCGGGATCGATTTGGTCGGTGAAGTTGACGGCTTGATGCCGTCCAAGGAATGGAAAAAACATTACCGCAGTCAGGCCTGGTTTCCCGGCGAAACGCTGATTACCGGCATCGGCCAGGGTTACACGCAAGCTACGCCGCTGCAACTGGCGCACGCTACGGCTACTTTGGCGAACTATGGCAAGGTGATCACCCCCCATCTGGTGCACAGCATTATCAGTGCCGATTACGCCGACATGATTGGCGGCAAAGCCGATGCGTTGATCCCGTTGAAAACGCAGAATGTCGAAAATATCATCAAAGGCATGACCAACGTGGTGCACGGTTCCAGGGGTACCGCCGGTCGCTTGGCCAAGGCCATTACTTATCAAATTGCCGGCAAGACCGGTACCGCACAGGTATTTACCATCAAGCAGGAAGAGAAATACAACGAAGACGCCATCGATTTTAAAATGCGCGATCACGCCTTATTCATCGCCTTCGCGCCGGTGCATGACCCGCAAATCGCGGTGGCGATTATTGCCGAACACGGCGGTCACGGCGGCTCGGTAGCGGCGCCGATTGCCGGCGAAATCATTGATGCCTATCTGAATCAGAAAAAGGAGCCGCAGCCATGAGAACCGAAATGCGCAATGAGCAGTTTCAGCCGCCGTCGCTGCTTGGCAATTTACTCAGAAAGCTGCATATCGACATCCCGCTGTTCATCGGCTTGTTACTGATTTGCGCCACCAGTTTTGTGATTTTATACAGCGCCGGCGGGCAAGAATTGCCGTTATTGATTCGGCACGCTACCCGCATGGGTTTCGCCATTTTATTGATGATCGTCTTGGCTCATATCAACCCGCGCCGCTTCCAAAGTTTTTCAGTGGCCCTCTTCACCATTTGTGTGCTGTTATTGTTGGCGGTAGCGGTGATGGGGCAGATAAGTATGGGCGCTCAGCGCTGGCTGGATCTAGGTGTTTTTCGCTTTCAGCCTTCCGAATTTACCAAAATCAGCGCGCCGATGATGGTGGCCTGGTATCTATCGGAGCGCGCCTTGCCGCCCAAGCCCAAGCACGTGTTAGGCGCGGCGACGCTTTTGATCGTGCCGGTTTTGCTGATCGCTAAACAACCGGACTTGGGTACCTCCTTGCTGGTTGCTAGCTCCGGGGCGGCGGTATTGTTCTTTGCCGGCTTATCCTGGTGGTTCATGCTGGGCATTGTGGCTTTGCTGGCGTCTTTGACACCGGTGCTGTGGCACTTCATGCGCGAATACCAACGGAATAGAGTATTGACGTTTATGAATCCGGAAGCCGATCCGATGGGCGCCGGTTACCACATCATCCAGTCGAAGATCGCCATTGGTTCCGGCGGCATTAACGGCAAGGGCTGGTTGGGCAGTAGTCAAGCTGAGCTGGATTTTTTACCGGAAAGCTCCACTGACTTTATTTTTGCGGTGTTTGCCGAAGAATTCGGCTTATTCGGCTGCGTAGGCTTGCTCGTTTTATATTTATTGGTCATCAGCCGCTGTTTTTATATTGCGGTGCAAGCTCAGGATACTTACTCGCGCTTGTTAGCCGGCAGTTTGGCGTTTACTTTTTTTGTCTACGTATTTGTGAATATCGGTATGGTGATCGGTGTATTGCCGGTGGTCGGTGTGCCGCTGCCGTTGATCAGCTATGGCGGCACTTCGATGGTGACGCTGATGGCCGGCTTCGGTATTCTGATGTCTATCCATACCCACCGTAAATTACTACCCGTCTAATTGGCTTATGAAAATTAACAAGAATAAATTCGCCTGGCTATTGGCCGTCACGTTGTTTGCTGCCGGCTCGGCGTCGGCTGAAATCGCCGAAACCGACAGTTTCAAACAATTTATCCATAACCTGGTTAAACAACAGCATTTCAACGAAGCTGAGTTGCGCAGCCTGTTCAAAGCCGTGCAAATCCAGCAGCCGATTTTGGACGCGATGTCCAAGCCGGCGGAAGGCAAGCCCTGGTTTCAGTATCGCGAGATCTTCATGACTGAAGCCCGGATTGCCGGCGGCGTGCAGTTCTGGAAAGACAACGAAGCAGCTTTGAAAGCCGTGGAAAGCCAATACGGCGTGCCGGCGGAAATCATCATCGCCATCATCGGCGTAGAAACCAAATACGGCGCGCATACCGGCAAATATCGGGTGATCGATGCGTTGGCGACCTTGGGTTTTGCCTATCCGCCGCGTAGCGAATTTTTCCTGAAAGAACTGGAGCAATTCCTGGTTCTGGCGCGCGAAGAGCATATGGACCCGTTGCAACCTATGGGGTCTTACGCCGGGGCGATGGGTTTGCCGCAATTCATGCCTAGCAGTTTTCGCGGTTATGCCAAGGATTTTGATCTGGACGGTAAACGGAATATCTGGACCAATAGTGCCGATGCGATTGCCAGCGTGGCCAATTATTTCGTCCGCAACCAATGGCGACCCGGCGGGGCTGTGGCTTACCCGGTCACTGCGCGCGGCGGCGCTTATCGGCAAGCGCTAGGCAAGGGCGTTAAACCCGATACTAATGTCGGCGAATTGCGCCGCTTAGGGGTGGATGTACCGACACAATTAGCCTCTAGCGAAACTGTCAAGCTGTTGGCTTACCAGCAGCAGGTTGGCGAAGATTTATGGGTAGGCCTGCATAACTTCTATGTGATTACCCGCTACAACCACAGCCCGCTTTACGCGATGGCTGTCTATCAACTAAGCCAAGCCATTGCCGCCCGTAAGGCTTCTTAAGCATGACTGCCATTGATGGACTATTCTTGTCCGGCACTGGCAAAACCAAACTTGCTAGTAGCGCTTATATCTGACTTTACATGGTCGATGCTATCGGCCCTGTTTCACTTGGCAGCGGGCCTATGCAATTTGATTCGTTTTTATTTCTGATTTTTTGGTTAGTCGTTTTAGCCCTGCATTACTCGATAAGCAATTGGCGAGCGCAAAAAATAGTTCTGCTAATCGCCAGTTATCTATTCTACGCGGCCTGGAATCCGCCATTCGTGGTGTTGCTGTGGATTTCCACGACCGTGGATTTTTGGCTGGCCAAAACTATGGCGGCGGCGAAAAGCCAAGAACGCCGCAAGGGCTTGCTGACGATTAGTTTGTTGGTAAATCTTGGTTTTTTGGGATTTTTCAAATACGCGGATTTCTTGAATCAAAGTTTTGCCGGCCTGCTCGGATTGGTCGGCATCGCCTATCAACCGCAGCCTTTGGGCATTGTGTTGCCGATCGGTATTTCCTTTTACACCTTCCAAACTTTGTCATACACGCTAGACGTTTACCAGCGCAAAACGCCGGCCGAGAGCAGTTTTCTGGATTTTTCCTTATTCGTGACCTTTTTTCCGCAACTGGTCGCCGGGCCGATTGTCCGCGCACCACAGTTCTTACCCCAGTGTAAAACCCCGCAAAAAGCCAGTAGTCAACAATTTGTTTGGGGATTAACGCTGTTTTTATTCGGCGTTTTCGCTAAAGCCATTTTGGCCGATACCGCCTTGGCGCCGGTAGTTGATCAGATTTACGCCAAACCCACCGCGTTTGCCGGTCTGGATGTCTGGCTGGGTGTGTTGGCGTTTTCCGGGCAAATCTTTTTCGACTTTGCCGGTTATTCCCTATGCGCAATTGGTGCTGCGCTGACCTTGGGTTTTAGCTTGCCCGACAATTTTCATTGTCCATACGGCGCGCTTGGCTTTTCGGATTTCTGGAAGCGCTGGCATATTTCGCTGTCCAGTTGGCTGCGGGATTACCTGTATTTTAGTTTGGGCGGTAGTCGCGGTAAGCCGGTCAGGACTGCGTTCAATCTGGTGTTGGTGATGATTTTGGGTGGATTGTGGCACGGTGCTGCCTGGACTTTTGCGGTCTGGGGGTGTTTGCACGGCTTGTTTCTGGTTATCGAGCACGGTATCAAGCAAATCACGGCTTATCGCCCGGTTGGGCTGGCGCCGAAGTTGGTTTTGATCTTGGTGACATTTGTCATCGTGTCGTTGACCTGGATACCGTTTCGCGCCCAAGGCTTCGACAATTTAGCGGCAGTGCTAGGGTCGCTGACCAATACGATTGGCAGTAGCGAATTAGCCATGCTCAGCAGGATTGTAGTCGTGGCGGTAATGGCGACAACGTTGATTTGGCACATCGCCAGCCGGGAGATCAGGCTTGAACAACGATTCGACAATTTCTCACCCATGGTGAAAACCAGCGTCATCGCCTTGTTGATAGTTTGTGTGGGTATTTTTTCTACTGGTGACAGCCGTGCATTCATCTACTTCCAATTCTAGCGATCGCTTGCCTCAGCAAGCGCTTAAACGTAGCTGTCTGGCCGGGCTAGTTATTGCTGTGCTGCTGTTGGCGGTTGTCGAGCTAAGATTAAGGCAAATCGGTTTCCAGCCCACTGTGCAGGACAGCAAGGAGCTTTGGGCCACCGAGCGTAGCAAAGCCGCTTTGTTGGGTAAGCAGGCACTAATTTTGGTTGGCGACTCGCGCATGCAACTGGATATGGATCTGGATGTCTTGGCTGCCACAACCGGTTTAACGCCGGTACAACTGGCCATAGACGGTTCGGAGTTTTTACCGGTGTTGGCCGATTTGGCCGCTGATGAAGGTATCACCGGCACCGTCCTGGTGTCCGGCGATGTCTGGAAATTGGTCGAAAAGTCGCACACCGACCGCGCCAACGAATGGATCAGCTTTTACCACACAGAATACAAAGACCTGGTAGCACCCAAGCTGGAAACGCTATTGAAAAGTCGAGTGCAACAATGGTCGGCGTTATATGCCAGCGGCTTGCCGGCCAGCGACCTGCTGATACGCTTGATCACGCCCGGCAAAGTTAGGCCGCTTTATCTCAGTACTAAACCCAATCGGCAACGCGACGCCGATTATCAATTGGTCGAACAACCGATGTTTTATATTCAGCGGGTGTTACGCAACCTTGGGCAAACGGTCGATCTTGCTAAAGTGGCTTCGCAAGCCGATTTCGAACACTTGGTGATCGACGCCTTGCAACAATCGGCGCCGACCCATTATGCGCCTGAGCAGTTTTTCTACGTCAATCGCCTAACCGACCGGATTCTGGGCCGTGGCGGCAAAATCGCCTTTATCAATTTCCCGATGACGGGATTGATTTTCGCCATTGACGAGCACCGCAGCCCGCGCGAATTCGGCTGGGATGTATTCGCCGCCCATAGCCGAGCAATTACTTTTAATTCTCAGGATTATCCGGCGTTAAACTTTACATTGCCGGACGGCTCGCATTTGGATGTGCGAGATAAGCAGGCTTTTACCGAACAGCTGGTTTCAGGATTGAAAGCCAAAGCGGTTTTCTGAATTCGATGTCTGAAATGAGCGATTAATCAAGTGAATCTTCAAAACAAGATTAATGCTGGATAGCAAGCTTTGGCGCGAGTAATGTGACGATGAGGCAAGTTGATGGAAGACGATAAAACCGTTTTCATGGGAGTCAGTCCGTTTAAAGCACCGGAAGCGGATGCTGATCGCACCGTATTGGCCAAGCCGGAAACGCTTCTGGTTGAGTTACTGAATATCAGCGGACAAGTGATCGCCAGTTATGCGTTCGAAAACAGTTTCAGTGTTGGTCGTGCCCAAGAGAATTCGGTGGTTGTCAACGATCAATCCATAAGCCGGCATCATCTGGAAATCAAGCGTGAGTCCGATGGTTGGTGGGTGTATGACTTAAACAGCACGCACGGCGTGTATCTGGACAAACAACGGCTGGCTGCTAAAACCAAGTTGCATTTGCCGGTGTTGTTGGGTCTGGGCGTTTCGCCGTTTGAACTAAAAATCGCCTCCGTAAATGCAAAGCCTGTTTTACCCACGCCAAAAGACGATGTCACCTTATTTGCCGCCGCGCCAACGCCTGTTTTAAATCAGCCCAAAGCCCCGCCTCCCCAACCGCAGCAGAATTTATCGGCCGATGCCATCAAGAATCGCCTTTTGTCCGAAGAAGAATCGGCGGATATGGGCGATTACACCCGCATGGTGCGGCGGGTGATCCGCGAGGATAGAACGGTCAGAACCAAAAATTACAAAAAACTGATTTGGTCCTTGGGAATCTTGTTTGTGATAGCCGTCGGTTTGGTCACTTATCAATATCTGGCGCTGGACAATGCCCGCAAGCTGGCGATCAATATGTTTTACGATGTAAAAACCTTGGAAGTCAGTTTGTCGCAAGCCGACATGCGACTGGCGGAGAATGTCGAGTCCTTGGCCAAAGCTTTTGAAGAATTAAAGGACGAAAAATTAAAAGTCTCGCAAGAGCGCATCAAAGCCGAGCAGGCAAAAATTCTGGAAGAGAAAAAACGCTTAGCAGAGGAACGGCAAAAGCTGAAATTGATGAAAGCCAAATATCAGGAGTATCTAAAGGAAATCGATTTTCTGCGCCTGAGCTTTCCGACCGATGAACAATACGAACGCGAGTTGATCACCCGCGTGGTCAGGGGTTTCGGCGAAAGCGAGTTGGAATTGCCGGACGAGTTTGTCACGCAAGTGCGGCAATACATCAAGAACTGGCAGGACACTGGTCGGTTGCGCGTAGCTATTAAAAATATGCAAGATAACCAATATGGCGTGATGGTCTTGGATGCGCTGGATAAGGAAGGGCTGCCGGCTTATTTTATGTATTTGCCGCTGCAGGAAAGCAATTACGACACCAAGGCGATAGGGCCGGAGACGCGTTTTGGCATTGCCAAGGGTGCCTGGCAATTTTTAGCCACCACCGGACAGGAATACGGTTTACCGCCGGGTCCGTTGGCGAATGTCAGGGAATACGACGAGCAGGACGCGCGTTTCGACTTTGCGCAGGCCACCCAAGCCGGCGCCAAATACCTGAAATACATCTACAGCAAGCAAGCGCAAGCATCGGGATTGTTAGTGATGGCCAGCTATAACTACGGCCACAATAAAGTGCGCGGCATGGTGGAAAAAATGCCCGACAATCCGCGCGACCGCAACTTCTGGAAATTCATTCAACAATACGAAATTCCGCTGGAAACCTACGACTATGTGTTTTACATCGTCTCGGCGGCAGTAATAGGTGAAGACCCTAAGCATTTCGGTTTCGACTTCAGCCCGCCGCTGTTACAAATATCTCAGGCCGTTAATTGATAGGTCTGATTTAATTCGGTAGCTTCGATAACACTGGGTATCTTGCACCCTTAAACGGTCCTGGGCTCGAACCTAGCGACATATACCGGAGCACCCCATTCAATTCTACCCACCACCACAAGGAAACAACGATGAGTATGACGCTTTGGTTGAACATCCGTAACGGCGAAACTTACGAGAGCAACGGCGAAGATCATTCCGCTGTCTTCTACCTGCAAGAGCCACTGGATGCGTTGGCTGACAAACTCAATGTCACCCTGCTTAGCGCCTTTTATGATGATACTGACGTTCGCTATAACATGGACGAAACCGGCGAGTTTGAAGACTGCGAAGAAGGCTGGTCGGCATCAGCCGCCAATTGGTTTCCGGCCGCAGCCGTATTGTCTTCGGTATCCGTGATATTGGACCACCTGCAAACCAATCCTAACGCGTTAACGACCGCAGACGGCTGGAAGCAAGACGATGTCATTGACGAGCTTACCGATTTTAAGTCCGAGCTTGAACGTGCCGCAGCGCAGTCAAACACGGTCCATCTATGTATCGTCATGTGATGCCTGGCCTGGTAATCAAACTGACCTGCGCAAAAAAAGTGCAGATCCGTTATTTCTAAGGTCGATCTCAATGCGTCCGAATGGCTGACTAAAGCGGAAATTTGTGCCGCTGTTTGACACCATGGTACCTGTAAGGATGTGGTGGTTCCTGGGCTGGGCTCGGGCGATTTACAATCGATCAAGAACAAAGTAGGTGCTGACTGATCAAATTCGACCCTTCAGAGACATTCAAAGCTTTCTGCCTAATGTCCGCAGCTACGCCCTAAGCCGTCATTCAACGCCAGAGCTAGGTTCTCATATTGGATTATTCGGATTGGTTGCGTATTGGCTCCCAAACAACACCATTTTCATTGCCTGCAAATTCATAATATATGGATGTTGGATCGGATTCGAGAATGCTCATTGGGACGTTGCACTGGATATGTATAGTCACTCCATCACGACCAACGACGTCATCTGGTTTGTCCGCGAGATTGATTTCGAGTTTTGGCGAGGATTCGCACATTTTGAATTTAACAGATGCACTTGGCGGCGATGTGCTCAATGGCGTTACCGCATTCTCTATAACGTTTTCTAAAATCAATGGGTACTGCGCGCCTCTGTCTATTTCAAACTCGCTCTCGCATCGCAAATATTGTATTTTGAAATCAATTTCATTCACTAATACAACAATGCGATTGGAGAAGAATATTGCGGTGGGTTTTTCAAAAATTATTTTCTGAGCAATGCTCGACGGCCGCTTGTTCCAGAAATTGGTGTTTCCCGTTCGCCAAGTTTCCAAAATTAGTTTTGCTAGATTATTGACGTAGCTCCCCCTGATGTACGAAGTTATGCCATTAGGCATTGTTTCAATCGTGTATCGATATAAATCAATTTCGGAATTCAAGTCCGCATCGATTTCTGACAACGTGATGTTTGAAAGCTTCGATTGGACATACTCTGATGCGTTGGCTTGGGCTCCTTGTTCGGCAATAATACTGGCGTTGAAGTTAATGCATATAGGTCTAGATCCTTGTGTATGCATTCTGAATTTAATTATTCGACCTGAATATCCAAAATCGTCATCCTTCGATGGTCGTACGATGAATAGATCGATGCCTTTGCTTTTTGCGTAAAGCTCCGCTCCAGCTTCAAAACCTATTGTTGTTATGACAGCATACTTATCTAGCTTGAGGTCTTCCTTCTTCGCGAAAGCAATATCGATGATATCGCCGTCTACTTTCTAAGCCCAATATTTGCATTCAATACCAAGAGTAATAATATGCGGATTGAATCCAAACTTTACCAGCACGTCAACTTCTCTGTTCCTTCCGGATGCTCCTTTGGCTTTGTAATTGCGCTCAACGTGAATGGTGCCTTCGTTTTGAGCGTAAAGGCCCTTTACAAATTCTTCGAATTCGCTCCAATTTTCAATGCCTGCAATCTGCGAAATAATTTCTTTGTTCTGATTCATTGCATCTCTTTTGGCAATTGTGAAAACCTAACGAATGAAATGGACTCTACCGCCTCAAATGGCGAAAAAATGCGAGATTGAAGGGTCATAACCCGACCAATCAAAAATAGGAGAATCCGACATGACGAATATGACCATTGGAATCGACTTGGCTAAGAATACGTTGAGTTTGCACAGTACCGATGCCCAAAGCAAGACTATGCTTAAAATGACAGTTTCGCGCGGCATGCTGTAGGAACTTTTCCAACCTGCCGCCGTGTTTGACTGGGATGGAAGAGCCGTAGGACTTGCTGGACAACGTGCACCGTATCATTCGCGATTGATGCGGTCCGGAAACCCACCACACCCTATTGACGTTGAACGACAGTTTTCTGATTTGTAGCCGCCATATGTTAAAAAATTTGAATTTCCGCTATTGGCCGAAGTCTGTCTTCCCTCGTAAGCCAACATCAAAAGGTTAAGGCCTAATCTGTAATTCCACTAGGCGATACCCTATTGCGTCGCAGTTAGGCTTTACTGTTTCAGCACAACACCCTGTCATTAGTCCTCGGGCTAAAGAATTTGCGTTAGCCAAAAGCTATCGGCGGTGCCGGTCAAGCTAAAGCGGAAATTTTTGCCAAGCTGTTTTATCATGGTGTCAACAAGGATGTGTTGCTCCCGGGCTGGACTCGGGTGTTTATAACTGACAAGGATTTTCGATGCTTCCCCGCACTGTATCCATTCGGCTGTTTTCGGCCTCCGCGCGCTTCATTTTTGCTTGCCTGCTGGCAATAACTGAGCTTGGTGTGTCCCACGCCGGATTAAATGACGCAACTAATAATCTCCCCATTCATCCTACGCCACAGCACCCGGCCTTCTTGCTCGAGTTGGGCAGCGCACCTCACGCACAGTCTCGCTCCTTACCCGGAGTTCAATTCATACAGGGTCAAGCGCTGCAAGAGCCGCAAGCCGTCGTCAGTTGGCAAGTCGAGCCTGAAGCCGTCAATGTGCTGCATTCAGGCTTTGGCGCATGGTCAGCAGCTTTTCGTTTCAACTTAACTCAGTCTGTCGCGGGTGATTTTAAATTTTGGGCGCGCTGGCGGCAGGGCGGCGATCCGAATGTTTGCATACAGACTTTTGACATCTGGGCGGGACCGGATGCCGGCCGGTTGGCGCTGCGCGGTAGTTTGTCGCTAAAACCCAAGGGCTGGGAATATGCCTGGATGACCGGCGATAAGTCGGTGCCTCTCCAAGCCGGCGATAGGGTGATCGAGATTCGTAATAGCGGCAACGGTCACGATGCTAAAGTGTTCGACGCGTTTTTATTGGCGTCGCCGTGGGCGGTATTGCCGTTTGCGGGTAGTGTTGATCAACCGGCGGTGCTGTTGGAATTGGGCAAAGCGCCGGCTTTGGCAGCGTTGCCCAAGCCGCGCTATCTTGACGTTGTTACAGGCAGTGCCACGGCGGGCCGCAATACCGGCGCACTGGCCACCGAGCAGGATGAAGCATTATTGTTTCATCAGGGCTTTGGTGAGTGGGGTGGACGTTTTCGCTTTGAATTACCGACAGCGCTTAAGCCTGGACAATACCAGCTATTGGCCCGCTATAAAAGCGGCGGCGAGGTGTCGCAGGTCAAACAAAGCTTCATCGTCAAGGCCGGAGCCAAGCCTGAGGAGTTGGCGACTCGCGCCGAGTTTGCGCTGACCAATACCACGCCGTGGGAATACCAATGGTTGCCGGCGCCTACGACTATCAACTTGCTACCCGGCGACCGTTGGTTGGACATCGAAAATAGCGGCAAGGCGGACGGTGCCAAAGTCTTCGATGCCTTTTTATTAAAACTGGATAAGCCGCTGGGCGATTGGATGTCCGTCGAGCAGGCTCAAGCCAGAAATCGTTTCTTGGCGTTGACCAAGCCTGCCGCCGCAGGCCCGCGACGCCTTTATCTGTTGGATGGCAAAGGTGAAAACGCCGAGATGTTGTTTCGCGGGTTGGCTGCGGATGTGGTGCGGCCATTCTATGAAAATTTGCCGGTGACCTATTTGATTGGCCCGGAAGCCGAAACAATGGCCAGGCGATTGAATATCGAGGTTCTGCCCGCAGCGGTAATCACCGACGATCATTTCACCGTGCTCGGGGTATTCACGCAGCCTAGGAACGAAACGGAGGTGCTCAAATTTCTGTCCGAACCCGCCAAATTCGGCACGATGCCGAAACCAGCTCCAGTTGCTCCCTCGCAGCCAACTTCGCTGAACAATGGCGTGCCATCAGCGTGGCTGGTCGGCGGCTTGCAGGATGGGCAGGCCGGCCTGTCGGTGTTTGGCTTGGACACTGAAACTGTCTCAAGGCCCAATCCAGAACAACCGTATCTGAGTCTGGAAATGATGGGCGGCAAAATGCGCGATTGGCGCATCGCACTAACTCAGGCCAACGGTGAGACCGATATTGAAGCCAGCACCCAGCACGCCTATGGCTGGTCGCGCGGCACTGGGTATGCCCAGCTTTACGTTTACGCCGAACGGGCAACTCAAACGCTTTTGCATTTGCGACATTCCGGTATCAAATCCCTCGGCTGGCTGGATGGTCAGCCTGTTACGTTTAGCGATGATCCAACCCCGCCGGCTGGGTTTGCCAACTCCATCGGCACCCGAGCCAATGCTCTATTGCACGGTTTGACCACCGAAGGCTTGCCGGCAACTGCATCAGCGGAGCGCACGCAGTCCCCGCAAGTGGCGATGCTAAACCTGACACCCGGCTGGCATAGCTTGCTGCTGAAACTGGTGATGCAACATGAGCAAGGGCAGCGCTTTTATTTTTCCGGTCTGTTTACCGATCCCGCCGAGCGGTCGCTGTCGGGCTTGAAAACTCAAATCGCCGATCCCGATGTCGATTTGGCTTTGCAACGCATCGCCGCCAAATTGCGGTCAATAATGTTCGTCGATGCTCCGGCCAATTTGCCGCATCCGGGGGACTCGATGAGGTTAAAGGTGGATTTACGCTGGCAGCCGATTTTGGAAGAAACAACTTTACCGGTGCCGCTACTGCGCTTTCCGGCAAAGTTACGCCTGCGCCTGGTTGATTACAGCGGTAAACAAATCGCCGAACGGGAAGTCACTGATACCTTTCCCGGTCAGGTCGAAGCCGATTTTGGCAAGCTTCATGAGGCGGGTTATTACGCGGTTTATCCGTCCTTGTATACGAACGACGGCCGCTTGATCATGCATTATCCGGCCGACGGCTTTAGTGTGGTCGGCGGCAATGCCGCCCAAAAGCAACGGCTGCCGCAAAAGAAACTCTGGAACAACGATTACTACGCGCTGGCCGACGGCGATAAAAGTTTTAGACAGTCTGGCGGCTATTTTGCCTGGCTGGAACGAATGGGGATTTTCAGAAGCTACGGTAGCTATCCGGGCTTTGATCCCGAATATAAGCCTCTGTGGAACCAAGCCAAGCAGCGTGGCTTGCAGCTATTCGCCGATTCCTCCGGCGATAGCAATTGGTTGAACGACCAGCCTACTGACGGCCAAAACTTCATCAATTCTGCGGCCGCTTACACCCGCTATTTCAAAGCCACGAACGAAATAGACATTCGCCATGAAGCCGATTGGCAAAAGCTGCGCGAGCCGGCGCACTGGGTCGAACGGGCGAAATGGGAATACCAGTTGGCCCATCAAGCGCGCAGCGATGCGCATGTTGTCGGCGGCAGCCTGGTCAGGCCGGGCGAGGGCGATTGGTTTAAACAGGTGTTGCAGCTAGGTTTGGATAATTATCAGGACGCCTGGGACGTCCACGCTTATCCGCAACAGCCGCCGCGTTTCGGCGGACCCATTGGTAATGGTTCAAACGAAGATGAGCGCGGTGTGCTGGCAACCTACGCCAGCCTGGGCCGCAGCAACAAATTGCCGTTCTGGCTAGGCGAAACCGGCGCCAAGGCCATGCACGGTCCCAATGGCCGGCGCTGGCAGGCCGAGCAGGTGGCGAAAATCATCGCCTGGGTGAATAGTCGTCAGGATTATCTGGGTGTGGCGTTTTGCATCGCTCATGAATATGACTTGGCTTATGGCCGCATCTGGGACTATTCCTTGGGTCACAAGCCCGGCGAAGCGGCGATGTATACCGCCAGCGCGCTGATCGACGGATTGCCGTACCGTGCTGTCGATACCCAGGAAAGCAATATTCAGGCCGCCTATTTTGGCGATACCTTTATGGTTTGGCGCACAGATGAAACCCGCAGCGTCTGGACCATGCAGCTAGAGCCGAAGAAAGCCTGGGTGGCGGTGGATGTAGTCGGGCATGCGGAAGACTTGGCCGTCGGTGCCGCGGGCCAAGCCTTTGTTTCCATTTCATCCAGCCCTATCTATGTGTTACCGCGCGCTGATTATCTAAATTTGATTCGCGATTAATAGCTGGGCTATTTATGTCGTCTTTGCAAGGAAAACGGCTTTTCTATCCAGCAAAATAATGCGGCCGAGGGTAATAAGGTAACCAGGAATATCGGCGCTAAACCTATCCAGAATAGTAGTTCGCTACCGTGATGTGGGGGAAGTAATTTGGCAAATGCCATGAAAATGGCTTTTAATGACAGGCCATGAATTAAATAATAAGAGTAACTCATGTTGCCCAGCCATCTAAGGTAGGGTAAGGTAAATAAATAGTTGGTAAATCCTGAAGTACAAAAACATTCCAGACAGAAAATAAAAAACAGGGCGTAAAGTAATAAGTACTTAAGTGAAATATTGATGGGGTAATAGCTGGTTATCCCGAATGATGTAATAGCCAATATTAAAGCTAACAAGCCTATAGGCGGGAAGCGTTTTAAATAGCCGATTTCGACGGTTTCGTATAAAATTATTCCGGCAACAAACATTAATAAGCGGATAGGGCCATCATGACTATAAAAATAGCCGAATAATATCAGCGATGCCGATAAAAATAATAATATCCTGTATTTTCTCGGCCAGGCTCGTAGCTTGAGCGTGGTTATTAGTAGCGGAATCAGCAGGTAGTAAAAAAATTCATAGCTCAATGACCAGGCCACGGTGATGATGGGAGTAATATCGAACAGACCGGGCATCAGCAAATAATTTTGTGTTACGAAAATAAATCCGCTTTTCCAGTCGACAGGAATTTTAGATTCGGACGGAAAAGCAAACGAAAGCGCCAGATAAATAATAAATACCACGGTAAAGGTAGGATAAATTCTCTGAATTCTGCGGTATAAATATTTTTTGAATTCGGTGGGCTTTTTTATCAGCATGCCGTAAATCAAATAGCCACTTAATACAAAAAATAAATCGACGCCGGTATTGCCTATGGTATGGATGTTTTTCGCGATTTCGTGAGTAATCGAATTTGTCAGCAACCACGGTTCTATTAATGTCACATAGTGAACCAGAAATACCAGAAACACTGCAAAACCGCGTATACCTTCCATCGAGCGAATGGCGTTATGGCCAACATGGGATATTTCGAAAGTATTACGGATCCAACTTGCGATAGTTATCATAGTGTTTGCTTAGCTCATTAAAGCAGGGTAGAGGGTAAAGGCGATTAAACTACACGCCAAGAAACGCAGCTGATTTACAAGTTGCCAAGGCCCGTTCGATACATTAAACGCACTTGGCTGAAATTTGAACGGGCAAATCAGCCGTTTGTAAATTTACTTGGTTGGAGATCCGGCCCGGCGCTAGACTAATGAAATCCCTAAACAGTATAGGATGGTCATGGTGACTAGTTCAAAGCAAACGCCCTTATACGATCTACACCTGCAACTTGGTGCCAAGATGACTACGTTTGCCGGCTACCAAATGCCAGTGCAATATAAAAACGGCATCATTCACGAGCATTTGCACTGCCGCAGTCAGGCCGGATTCTTCGATATTTCGCACATGGGCCAATGCCGGATAGTGGGCGAACACGCAGCAGACGCCTTAGAAAAGCTCACGCCCGGTGGCATCGTCGATTTAAAGCCGGGTGCGCAGAAATACACGGTATTGACCAATGCCGAGGGCGGTGTAGTCGACGACATTATCGTTACCCGCATTGAAGCGGGCTTATCCCTCATCGTCAATGCCGGCTGCAAGGACAAAGATTTTGCTTATCTACGCAGCCAGTTACCGGTCAATTGCTTGTTCGAACCATCAAACGATTTAGCTTTATTTGCCATACAAGGACCGGGCGCAGCGGCGGTAATGGCTAAGTTTTCGACCGAGGCTGGCGGACTAAAATTTATGCAGGCTTGTGCCACCGACATTGCCGGGAGCGCATGCCATATTAGCCGTAGCGGGTACACCGGTGAAGATGGCTTCGAGATTTCTTTGCCGCAAGCCGACGCGGAACGAATCGCACGTTTGTTTTTGGCGGACGAGGCTGTCGAACCGATTGGTTTGGGCGCCCGCGATACCTTGCGCTTGGAAGCCGGGCTTTGTTTGTATGGCCATGAACTGAACGAAACGATCACGCCGATAGAGGCGGGCTTGCAATGGGTATTTAAAAAAGGTCATGGCGATTTTCCCGGCGCCGAGAAAATTCTGGCGCAACGGCAAACCGGTGCAGAACGAGTGCGGGTCGGTTTGTTGGTGGATGGCCGAATTCCGGTACGGGATGGTTGTGAGATCGTTCATCAAGACCAGCAAATCGGCTATGCGACTAGCGGCAGTTTCTCGCCCAGCCTGAACCGGCCGGTAGCGATGGCCTTGCTGGATCGCCGGTTTGCCGGGCTCGGCACGACATTAACCGCAATGGTGCGGAACTCGCCGATTAGTGTCACGGTCACTTCGCTACCTTTTGTTCCCCATCGTTACCTAAGAAGATAAGCCCATGTCTGCAAAAAGCCCCCGCCTCGACCAACTGGAAATGCGCGGTAATTTCATCCAGCGCCATATCGGTCCCAATCCGCAGCAGACTCAGGAAATGCTAGCCGAGTTGGGCTTGAGAGACCTGGAAGATATCGTCGGTCAAGTCATTCCCGCCAATATTCTTAACCACGAACCCTTAAAACTCACCGGGACGATCAGTGAACGAGCGGTGATCAAATACCTGCGCAAGATGCGCGAGCGTAACAAGGTGCTGGTGTCGATGATGGGCATGGGCTATTACGACACCATCATGCCGGCGGTGATCAAGCGCAACGTATTGGAAAATCCCGGCTGGTACACCGCCTACACCCCGTATCAAGCGGAAGTGGGGCAGGGCCGGCTGGAGGCCTTGTTGAATTTTCAGCAAATGATCATCGATTTGACCGGCATGGACATCGCCAACGCCTCCTTACTGGACGAAGCGACCGCGGCGGCGGAAGCGATGACCATGTCGCGGCGCCTGGCGAAAAGCTCCTCCAACAAGGTATTGATCGATAAAGACTGCCATCCGCAAACCATCGCGGTGGTGCAGACCCGAGCCGGCTCCTTGGGCTATGAAGTCGTAGTCGCCGATCCCTTCGACAATCTGGCCCAACACGATTTCTTTGCCTTGATTCTGCAATACCCAGGTTCCAGCGGCGAAATCCGCGATCTTAGCGAAGCCACCGCAATTGCTCACAGCAAACAAGCACTGGTGACGGTGGCCGCCGACTTGCTGAGTTTGGTGTTACTAAAACCGCCGGCTGCTTTTGATGCCGACATCGCCGTGGGCAGCGCCCAGCGTTTTGGTGTGCCGATGGGTTACGGCGGGCCGCACGCGGCTTTTTTTGCCACCCGCGACGACTTCAAGCGCTCTATGCCGGGCCGTTTGATCGGTGTGTCCAAGGATAGCCACGGCCAGATCGCCTTGCGGATGGCTTTACAGACCCGCGAACAACATATCCGCCGCGACAAGGCTACTAGCAATATTTGTACTTCGCAGGTTCTGCTGGCCGTAATTGCCGGTTTTTATGCGGTCTATCACGGGGCGGACGGGCTGCGCCTAATCGCCAGCCGGGTGCATCGCTACGCACAGATTCTGGCTGCGGGTTTGGCGCAATGCGGCCAGCAAGTGAATAGCCAATGTTATTTCGACACCGTGGTGGTTAGCGTACCGAATCGCGCGCGCCGCATCGCCGCGCAGGCGGCTGATGTGAACATCAATCTGCGGATTATCGACGCCGATACGCTGGGGATTTCCCTGGACGAAACCACCAACCGCGAGCATTTGCGAACCTTATGGCAAGTGTTTGCTTCGCCCATCGCTGAATTGCCGGATATCGGCGCCTTGGATGCATCCCTGAATGAATGCATCCCAGACGCACTGTTGCGCGACGATCCGATTCTGCAAAATCCGGTGTTTAGTCTGTATCACTCGGAAACCGAGATGATGCGTTACATGCGCCGACTGGCGCGGCGCGATATTGCCTTGGACAGAGCGATGATTCCGCTGGGATCGTGCACGATGAAACTCAACGCTGCCACAGAGATGCAGGCGATTTCGTTCTACGAATTCAATTCCATGCATCCGTTTGCACCGCTGTATCAGGCCCAAGGCTATCAGCAATTGTTCGCGGAGCTGGAAGACATGCTCTGCGATTTGACCGGCTTCGATGCGTTTTCCCTGCAACCCAATGCCGGCTCGCAAGGCGAATACACCGGCTTGCTAGTGATCCGTAAATATCACCAGGTCAACGGCCAGGGGCAGCGCACTATTTGTCTGATTCCGGCGTCCGCGCACGGCACCAATCCGGCCAGCGCCAGTTTGGCCGGCTTGACCGTGGTGGTTGTGGCTTGCGACGAGCAAGGCAATGTCAGCGTCGATGACCTGCGCGCCAAGGCCCTGCAATATCAGGACACGCTGGCGGCACTGATGATTACTTATCCTTCTACACACGGCGTTTACGAACAAGCCTTCCGCGAGATCTGCGACATCGTCCACCAACACGGCGGTCAGGTCTATATGGATGGTGCTAATTTCAATGCCTTGGTCGGCATCAGCCGGCCGGGGAAAATCGGTGCGGACGTCGCGCATCTGAATTTGCACAAAACTTTTTGTATCCCGCATGGCGGTGGTGGTCCTGGCGTCGGGCCGATAGGTGTCGGTGCACATCTGGCGCCGTACTTGCCTGATCATCCGCTGGTCGAAGGTGTCAACCCGGCCAAAGGCGAGCACGGCACGGTCGGCACTGTATCCGCCGCACCCTGGGGCTCGGCCAGCATTTTGACCATTTCCTGGGCATATATCGCCATGATGGGCGCCACCGGCTTACGCCGGGCTACCTTGGCGGCCATCATGAATGCCAATTACATCGCCCGCCGCCTGGCGCCGCATTATCCAATTCTGTACACCGATGCCAACGGCTGGGTGGCGCACGAATGTATTATCGATTGCCATCAATTCCGCAAAACCGCCAATGTTACCGTCGAGGACATTGCCAAACGCCTGATCGATTACGGTTTCCACGCCCCGACCGTGTCGTTCCCGGTGGCCGATACCTTGATGATAGAACCGACCGAAAGCGAGAATAAAACCGAGATCGACCGCTTCTGCGCAGCTTTGATTGCGATTCGGCAGGAGATTAAAGAAATCGAAGACGGCTTGGCCGACAGCCATAATAATGTGCTGCACAATGCGCCGCATACCCATCGTTTGCTGCTCGAAGAATGGACGCTACCATATTCCCGGCAAAAGGCCTTCTTTCCAGATAGTCATCAGCACGACGACAAATACTGGCCGCCGGTCGGCCGTATCGACAACGTCTACGGCGATCGTAATGTGATGTGCAGTTGCCCGACCGATTGGGCTGAGCCGATGGAGCCCGCATCCTGAACTCAAATATGCAAGCCCTGGCTTTTGTTGACCTGGAAACCACCGGCGCCTCAGCTACCAAAGACCGCATCACCGAAATCGGTATCGTTTTGGTTGACGAGGACGGCGTGCGCGAGTGGAACCAATTAGTAAATCCGCAAACCCGCATTCCGCTGTTTATCGAGCAATTGACCGGCATCAGCAACGAAATGGTCGCCGAGGCCCCCAGCTTTGCGCAAGTGGCCGGTGAAGTGGCGGAATTGCTGGAAGGGCGCTTATTCATCGCCCACAACGCCCGTTTCGATTACGGCTTTTTGAAGAACGAGTTCAGCCGGGTTGGCATGACTTTCCGCCCCCAAGTGTTGTGTACCGTCAAACTGTCGCGGGCTTTGTATCCGCATTTTCACCGGCATAACCTGGATAGCCTGATCGAACGGCATGGTTTGCAGGCCAAAGACCGGCACCGGGCCTTGGCCGACGCCCAATTGATTCATCAGTTTTGGACCCAAGCTTACGAACAATTTTCCGACGAAACCGTCGATGCTGCCGTGCAGCGTTTGGTGGGTCGTTCTAGTTTGCCGTCCAATATCGATCCCTTATTGATTCACGACTTGCCGGAAACGCCGGGCGTTTATTTGTTTTACGGTGAGAACGACTTACCGTTGTACATTGGCAAAAGCGTCAATATTCGTAACCGGGTGTTGGCGCATTTCGGCGCCGATCATAAAAACAACAAGGAAATGAGCTTGGCCCAGCAACTGCGGCGCATCGACTGGATCGAAACCGCCGGCGAGTTGGGTGCTTTACTCACCGAGTCCAAACTGATCAAGCAAATGATGCCGGTGCATAACCAGCGCTTGCGTCGGAAAAGCGCGTTGTGCGCCTGGCAATTGCAACAGCAGGGCGAACATTTACGCCCGGTTTTGACCTGGGCAGACAATCTGGATTTTGGGGCGCAGAACAATTTATACGGTTTGTATCACAGCCAGCGCGATGCGCAAAAAGCCTTGCGCAGCGTCGCCGAGCAGCACGGCCTGTGCCTGAGCGTATTGGGCCTGGAAAAAACCGCCGTCGGCCGGCCTTGCTTTGGCCACCAGATCAAAAAATGCCGCGGCGCCTGCGTCGGTTTGGAAGCGCCTTTGGCGCACGCGGCACGGCTGTTGATCGCCATGCAAAAACTCAAACTCACCGTTTGGCCGTATCCGGGCGCGATCGGCGTGCGCGAGGCAGGGGAACTGCACATCATCGACCGCTGGTGTTATTTGGGCTCGGCCAAAAACGAGGGGGAGATAGTGGCGATATTGCAGAGCGGGCGCCCGGCTTTTGATCGGGATACCTACATGTTGCTGAGTAAGTCCTTGAAAAAGGCGGAGGTTGTGGGGTTGTCGAGAACGTTGGAAATGGTTGGTTAACATGACCTTTGCGGCGATGTTGCGGGGGAAATGGATGGAGAGTTGCAATGCTCGAATGGCGGCTGGCGCTTCGCTTATCCTCCCTACGATCCTCAGCTTCAAACACCGGATTTATTTATAATTCGAATCAGGAGAATTTATGGCGGTATATCCGATGCTGGCGTCTATGATGGCCGGTACTAACATCCATTCATCGCATGTCTTTGAAACGCGCGTCATACCGTATCTGCTGGAGACTTGGCTAGACGACTACAGACGTTTCATTAAAGGCAGTGAAATTTTCGAGACTAATGTTGACGACTTTTCGTATTTGTTCGATGTGACGGTTGAACGATTGATCGCCGCATGGGGTGTTAGCAACGGTCGACATGCTGGTGCCCGCGACCGTTCTCGAATGGCCGGCCACCCTCTCAGTGATGGTCCAGATTATCACCGGGGCCACTCTATCCCGCATACCCTGGGTGGAACGACAGATATTAACTTGGTTCCGCAGCTCGGCGCCGTCAATATTGGTCCTTTCCGGCAGCTGGAGAAACGCGCGGTAGCCACCCCCGGTTCCTTGTATTTTACCTATTGGATATACGGCGCGTCTGGCAGTCAGAGGCCGTTGTATGTTCAACAGGGTCTGTTAATCCCGGGGAGTTTTCCTGACATTAGAACTCATCCGAATTAGACGTTTATCTCGCTCCCACGCTCCGGCGTGGGAATGCATAACGTTTTCATCGGTTGCTCCAGGCCCGCGTTTATCCTTTGGATTGGGCGGGAGTTATTTCCGAATCTGTTACCACGGGGGAAATCTGTGACGAGACGTCGTCTTCCGGAATGGCGTATAGCGTTTTGCTTATACGCCTTATGACGCGTTCGGCGGTTCTTGTCCGGATCGCCGCGAGGTAAGTGCTGGCTGGACCGTGCTTTGTGGGGTGGCGAAATGGCCTAGTCTAGGCGCCATAGCGTGCTTGCTAAGCGGTCATTCGCGTCAATGCCATGCCGATAGGGCTTGTCAGGCATTTGTCGCTAGCCAAAATCCAGTGTTTTTCAGTTCCGCTTCATCGGAATGCTGCTATTATCAATCTCACACGACAGACTGTTAACTTCACTGCTCGATTCCAAACCAGCCGATGTCTGAAAACACCATCAAATACGCCCAACTTGTCGATCTTGCCAGTCTGCAAACGCTGATGGACGATTTGTACCGGGTGGTCGGCATACCAAACGCGATTATCGATACCGACGGCATCGTTATCACCAACGCCGGATGGCAAGATGCCTGCGTAAAATTTCATCGGGTCAACCACAACACATGCAGTAACTGCATAGAAAGCGATACGGCATTGGTTGAAAGCATGCTGAAGGGTGAGCGGTTTGCAATCTACAAATGTCTGAACGGGTTGGTGGATTCGGCCATGCCGATTATCGTCGAGGGCCAGCACGTCGCCAATATTTTTACCGGTCAATGTTTTATTGAGCCTCCCGATCTGGAGTTCTTCCGCCGCCAGGCCCGGCTTTATGGGTTCGAAGAAAATAGTTATCTGCAAAGCATCAGCAAGGTACCGGTCATTGCGAAGCAGCGGCTGGAAACCATCACCGAAATGTACGCGCAACTCGCGCAAGCTTTTGCCAAACACGGCGCGGATCGGTTGCAGCAAAAGCAGGCGGCTGCGGAATTGGCGGAGCTGAATAACGAATTGAATCGGCGCGTCGAGGAAAGAACCGAGCAACTGATTCAAAACAATCAGCAACTGCTGTTGGAAAAGCGGGCCTTGGCCGCCAGCGAAGCGCGCTTATCGGCGCTATTCAAACACATGAGTAGCGGCGTGGCGGTATACCGAGCCAGCGAGGACGGCCGGGATTTCATTATCATCGGTTTCAACAAAGCCGCCGAGCAAATCGAAAAAATCACCCGCAAAGAATTGATCGGTAAAAAACTTACCGAAATGTTTCCGGGGGTATTCGAATTCGGCTTATTCGAAGTCTTGCATCGAGTGGCCAAAACCGGAACGCCGGAGGCTTTTCCGCCGTCGTATTACCATGACGAGCGGATTCAGGGTTGGCGGGAAAATTATGTGTATAAATTGCCTGGCGGTGAAATCGTCTCGATTTACAACGATGTCACGGAGCGCAAGCTGGCGGAAAAGGCCTTGCATCTGACGCAGTTTTCGGTGGATAGAGCCACTGAATGTTTGTACTGGATAACCGCCGACGCTAGATTCCAATTTGTAAACAACACCGCCTGCCAAGTATTGGGTTATAGCCGGGAGGAGTTGTTGACATTTTCGGTAATGGATATAGACAAGGAGTTAACAGCGGAAAATTGGCCCGCGCATTGGCAGGAAGTCAAACAAAAAGGCGCGTTAAAAATGGAAGCCATTCATCGCTGTAAAGACGGCCGGGAAATTCCGGTGGAAGTGGCCGCGAATTATCTGGTCTTCGAAGGCCTGGAGTATAACTGCGCGTTCGTGCGCGACATCAGCGAGCGCAAAGCCCTGCAAGCGGAGTTGGAGCGCCAGGCGCGCATCGATTATCTGACCGGGATTGCCAATCGCCGTTATTTCATGGAGCAGGGCGAAGCGGAGTTGGCGCGCAGTGATCGTTACGGCAACCCGTTGTCGGTATTGATGCTGGACATCGACTATTTTAAAGCCGTCAACGACAACTACGGCCATGCGGCCGGCGATCAGGCCTTGCAAAAACTGGGCTGCATTTTGGTGGAAGTTTTGCGGGAAATCGACATTCCCGGCCGCATGGGCGGCGAAGAATTTGCAATCTTATTACCGGAAACCGGCTTGCTTAAAGCCCTTGAGGTGGCGGAGCGACTCCGAAGCGTGGTGGCCGGCAGCGTGATTCCGGTTGAATCGGGGTTTGAATTGCAATTTACCGTATCGATTGGCGTGGCTACCCTGACGGATAAAAACAGCAGTATCGGCGATTTACTGAATTTGGCTGATAAGGGTTTGTATCAAGCCAAACACAGCGGCCGGAATAAGGTCTGTAGTTTTTCGCTACAACATTAGAATTGCATCGACTCGTCAAAACCCTCTCAACTCCGCGCCGCTTCGATAAATTGCGCCAAGGCCGCCACGGAACCGAAGATTTTCACCACATCGTCGCGTTCGGCATCGATTTTTACCTGATAAGTTTTGCGAATCGCCAAGCCCAGTTCCAGCGCGTCTATGGAATCCAGGCCCAAGCCATCATTGAACAGCGCGGCATTGCTGTCTATATCCGCCACATCGACATCTTCCAGCGCCAGTGTGTCGATAATCAGGTGTTTTATTTCAGTTTCCATCTCGCTCATGGCGTTCTCGTTGTTGAGTAAAATAATCCTGTAAATACTGCGTTAAGCGCCGCACCGCTATCGAGCGCGGTTGCAGTTCTCGGAAAGGCTGTAATTCGACATCCTCGCCTACAATCATTTGCAAATGAAAACGCCGCTGTGGGATTTGGTACCAGGCTTGGGTTTTGGTTAGGGTGCTGGGTTTACAGGTCAGCGTTACCGGCGTGATTATACTATCGGCTTGTAAGGCAATGGCCGCCGCGCCGCGTTGAAATCGATAGGCCCGGCCTGGCACCGAGCGGGTGCCTTCCGGAAAAATGATCATGGTGCCGCCGTTTTGCAGCCAAGTGGCGCAATCATTGACCATCGTTTCAGAATCGGCGTTGCTGATATAGCCGGCATTCAAGATTGGGCCGCGCATCGCCGGGTTATGCCACAGGCTGGCCTTGACGATGCAGTTGGCTTGTTTGATTCGGCTGATCAGAAATACCACATCCACCAAGGTTGGGTGGTTGGCGACAATCAGCTGGCGGGGACGGTTGAGTTTTTCCAGGCCGATCACTTCATAGCTCATGACGCCCAGTCTGTGCATCAAGCCTATAAACACATAAAAACTCAGATGTACCGTGTATTGCGCCCGGCAGGCTTTTTCGGCGCGGCTGCCCGGCCATATGGCCAAGAGCGGAAACACCAGCAGCCACAGCATCACGCCGCCGATCCCGAAGCTGGTAAAGCTGATCGCCGTGGCCAGTAAACGCCAGCCGTAATCAAGTTTTTGAATTAGAGTTTGTGCCATCGCCAGCTGCGGTTCTGATCGCCGAACTGCAACATAGCTTGGTCGGCGGGCAGGAATTGGATTAGGGGCGGCAATTGTAGCGGTTACTGACTATCGTGACGAGTTATCGACGATAAACCTAAAAATCAGTTGAGGGGTTTGCAAACCGTTCGTGGTCGACTTGCAGGGATGCAGTAAGTACAGCAAAGCAGGAGCAGTTGCTGAGCACATCACCACCCCGCCCATCCTTCGCCAGGCCCAGGGCGAACGGAATGTCGATATGCTCAACTGCGTATTACTATCAATCAAAGGGCTTGGAACTATGTTCCTGATGAATTGCGGACTTTATATGCAGCCCGGTAGCGGACGAGAATCCTCTTTACTGAATTGCGGCAAGGTGGCGAAGGCTTCCTTCAGCTTTTCGTGCCACATCTTGCGGATTTTGCTCAGATACTCGTTGTCCTCCTGGAAACAATAGTATTCGTCCAGTATCAGTGTATCCCGATGATAGATCAACAGTTCCACCGGAGCGCCGACGCTGGCGTTGCTGCGCATCGTCGAATCCATCGAAATCAAACAGCAGCGGCCGGCTTCGTGCAGTGAGGTATCGATTTTTAAAAATCGGTCCAGTACCGGTTTGCCGTATTTGTTTTCGCCGATTTGCAGATAAGGCGTCTGCCTGGAAGTAGTGATGCAATTGCCTTCCGGGTAAATCAAATAAGCGCCGTGCGGTTCCTGGCCGATTTGCCCCGCCAAAATAAAAGTGGCGGACGGATTGAAGCTGCTTTGGCCGGCATCCACATGGCGGCGCTGTTTTTCGACGCTGATCCGTCCCAGATAGGCGGCCGCTTCCGACAGATAGTTGACCGTGTCCAGATTAACTTCGGTCTCTTCCTTCATATCGCGCTTCAACTGGTCGATTACGGCCTGCGTGGTGGCCAGATTGCCGGCGCTGAGCAGCACGATTTTCCGGTCAGATGCCGTACAAAATGGGTGCATTTTGCCGTAAATGCTGACGTTGTCGATGCCGGCATTGGTTCTGGAATCCGAAGTTAAGACCAATCCGTCCTTTAGAGATACAGCAATACAGTAAGTCATGTGCTCTGTGCCTGAATATAGGGATAGCCGAAGTGTACTAAAGATACAACGCAAAGGCCAAGGCAAGTCTTGCATTAACGCGTAGTTGATTATGTTCGCCGTTAGTGCTGGGGTATTTGCACCACAACGATGCGACGCGGCCGGCTTTTGGGATCAGTTAGGTGCAAAATGAGTTGGTTTAACAGCTAGTCGAAATTCCGTGTTTGTCGCGCTAGGTGGGCTGTTTTCCGCCGATAAGCTTGAATGGATTCACAAAAATTTGCCAATTTATTGCTCAATTAAGGTCTGAATAAACGCTTTTCAAGCGCCGGTTAAGACAAACTTCGTCGCTGTTTTTTTCTGGAATAATCTATGCTTGTTTACCGCAATTGTCGAAATAAGGTCATTAAAACAGTGTCTTAGTGGGGTTTTTGAGATTCTATGGTTTTCGTCAAGCTGCATTGTTGAGGCAAGCAATTTTCTGAGCGTCAAATCGGGCATCGGCTTGTTGCCAAAGCGAGAATGCGATGCGTAATAATTTTCTGGCGATAATCACTAGCGCCTGAGTTGCCGAGAACTCTCTGGCTCTTAACTCTTGGTAATAGGGTTTCCACACAGCCGTTTTGGCGGCTGCCTGGGCGCAGTTGTATAACAGCCGTCTCAGTTCACCCGGTCCCCGTTTGGATACGCGTCGGCGGCCCCGCTTTTGGCCTGAGTCACAGGCTCGGGGATCCAGCCCGACAAAGGCTACTACGGCATCGCTGCGGCTTAACGGGACCCGATCAAACAAGACAGCCAGCTGTGTTGAGGTTTGCCGGCCAATACCCGGTATGCTCTCAAGACGTCGGGCCTCGGCTTTCAGTGCAGGCTGCAAAGTTAATAAGTCATCCAGTTGCTGATCGATATGCTTGAGCAATCCGTCCAAGGCGACCACGGTATCAATGAGTGGCGCTTCAAGTTCCTTCACGCTTCGCAAGGCTTTTTGCAGAGCTTGACGATGCTTGACGACCGTCGCACGGCGCCGTTGCAGTAAAGCCACTTGGTGCTGCATCGCCGAAGCAGGTTGATAGGGACGTAAATGACCCCGTTCAGCGGTGATAAATCGCCGGATCATTTGGGCGTCCACTCGATCCGTCTTGCCCCGTCTGCCCAAACCCAGGGCATAATGGCGCATATCCCGTGGGTTCAGCACATAGACGACCATGCCCATCAATACCGCTTGCTCTGCCATGAGTTGATGATAATCGCTGGTGGCTTCCAGGCCAATATAACTCCCGGTCGGTAACGTCTTCAGCCAGGCATCGATGGCCTCTGCCGTATTGGCAAGCGTCAACAAACCCTGCTCTGAATCTATCACCAGTTCATCTTTTGCTACATCGATACCGATCAACATTTCGCTTGTCATACGTCCTCCACCTGTTGAAAAATAAGAGAGTCGGGGTGGTGCGTCTGCCGAGTAAGCTTGTGCACAAATCGGCGGTCTAACCGCTAGATTCTTCATCGACTCTGGAAGACGCGATGGGATGATTTCTCAGTGAGGTCTGTCTTAGCAGATGCTTGTCGATGTCCCTCCATCCCGACAACCAAAGTCTCCCCGATTCTCTTAACCTTTACCATACAAGCTTGTCGACAAGCGTTGGGTGCACGCTGTCTTGTAAAAAGCGTTTTTTAATTTGAGTGAATGGGCTAGGTGTTGAGGTGTCTAGCCAGTATGAGGTTTGACAAGTTTTTAAAGGGAGGAGGATGAATGCCATTTTGTGGATTTCGTCGGGGTTTGGCGGTAGGTGAAGGTGAGCCGCAGATTAGCCTGACAGAATGGCTAATCCCCGATTTTCAATTGCTAGCAAGAGGAGTTTTATGAATGATTTTTTGCAGTCCCACTCGACAAAATTATTGGGATCAATGCCGGTGGTTAAAAGTTTTGAGGGGCGGTTAGCGTCTTTAAACGATTGGTGGGGCAAAATCACGCTGATAGGGAAAATAAATAGCCACAACGTGGCGACGACTATTTTGGACGATATGAGTCGTACCCAGCTTAAATTCGGCGAACTACAGAAACAATTGACCCATAATTTACTGGTCGAAAATGTGCAAAAACTGGTGCTGGATAACTCGTCGAAAGCGCAAGTGGCTATCGATTTGTTGATTCGTAACCTATTCGAGCGCACTGCAGATGTGGGTTTTCTGGCAACCGACGACGATATCAGAGTGTTTCTTGGTTCCGCGAATGTCAGCACCGAGCAAACGCAGTTCATCGAAAACAGGCTCCGTGAATATGTCAAAAAATACAGTGTTTACGACGAGATTATCGTCTTTGATACCCAAGGGAACGTAAAGGCCCATTTAGACAAAGCCAATTCCATATCCTATTCCAATGATCCCTTGTTGGCGGCAACGCTGAAGTCAGATCAGGATTATCTCGAAACCTTTCGCTATTCCGATTTACAAAGTGAGCGGCGCCACTCTTTAATCTATTCCTGCAAAATTACCCAAACCGATGACAAGAGTTCGCCGGTGTTGGGTGTTTTATGCCTGTGCTTTCGCTTTGATGACGAAATGCATAGCATTTTCGATGGACTCTTGATGTCGGGTGATATTGGGGTTTTAGCGATTATTGATCGGGATGGACAGGTGATTGCCAGCAGCAACGAACACTTGCTGCCGCTCAATACCGGATTTAAAGGTGATGCGGGCTTGAGAATGCTGAATTATCGGCGTCAAGACTATATCGTGAATATGCGCAGCACCAACGGTTATCAGGGCTTTTATGGTCTGGGTTGGCGCGGCCAAATGATGACTGGGCTGGGTATGGCGTTCGGTCGCGAAGAAAGGCAGCAGTCCCGTAACAGCTATACCGAGATCATGCATCAGGCAAGTTCTTTTCCGCAGGAATTACGGGAAATCCATCAGGCTTCTTCCGATATCAATACCGACCTTGGCTTGCTGGTGTTAAACGGACAGATTGCATCTGCCCGTAAAAATGCCACCGAATTTATGCCGGTGCTGGAGGCCATCAGACAAATTGGCTCTGATATTACCGCCATATTTAACGCGTCGGTTAAGAGCCTGCAGGAAGTGACGGTGATGTCCTCGCATCTAAATAATGCTGGATTTTTGGCGTCCTTGGCGGTCGATATCATGGATCGAAATTTATACGAGCGGGCTAACGATTGTCGCTGGTGGGCGCTCACCTCAGCCTTTAGGCGGGGCTTGACGAATGCTGAGCTTAGTTTCACCGAAGCCCGCCAAATCAGCGAAATCCTGCAATATATCAACGCACTTTATACGGTGTATACCAATCTTTATCTGTATGACAGCCAAGGTCGAATTCTGGCAGTCTCCTCGCCCCAGTATCAGATGTTAGTCGGCGTCAAGTTAGACGAGTCAACCGGTGCGACCGAGGCTTTAAAGCACAGCGATTCCCAACATTACACGGTATCGGCGTTTGATAAAACGCATCTCTACGGCAATCGGCATACTTACATCTATAACGCCGCAATTACCGATCTGGAGGACCCGCGTAAAGTGTTGGGTGGCATAGGCATTGTGTTTGATAGCGAACCGCAGTTTGAATCGATGCTGAACGATGTTTTGCCTCGCGATAAACAAGGTAAGGTATTGGCTGGCTGTTTTGGCGTGTTTGCGCAGAGAAACAAAACGATTATTGCCGTCGCCAATAATCCCGCGCTCAAAGTTGGAGACACCTTGGACGTTGATGCGGCATTTTTCGGATTGAAAACCGGTCATCGTAGTTCGGAAGTGATACAGCTAAATGGTACGAGTTACATCTTTGGTGTCGCTGTCTCAAAGGGGTACCGCGAGTACAAAGTGCAGGATGGTTATCGTAACGATGTAATTGCCATGGTGTTTATCCCGTTTTGATGGCAGTTGCATCGCCCAACCCACCGGCTGACGCCGGTGTCGCTCGATGGACTAAATAACTTGTTCGGGTTAAATCCGCAAATAGGCCGCGTGGTCAGTGTTCAGGTTGGAACAGCCCGGTTAAGCGCGGTCGCTTTGTGCAACTCCTTACAATCGTTCGGCTGAGAATGTGTCTTTACAAACATTAGGCAGCCTTTTTTGCGGCTGCCTAGATGTTATCCTTAATAATTTTCATATTAATCAATAACTTAAAATGATTTCATAACTGGCATGGCCTGTGCTTTCTCACTGCATAACCAATCAAGTGAGGTGAAGAATATGGAACTGCCAGTAATAAACGAAACTCCAGCAGCCAGCGCAGGCGGCTGCTCCTCCCATTCTTGCGGCACTAGTGATGACCAGTTAGGTCATTTGTCCGACGAGATTCGCTCAAAGGTGGAAAATCATCCTTGTTACTCGGAAGACGCTCATCACTATTTTGCCCGCATGCACGTAGCGGTGGCGCCAGCTTGTAACATTCAATGCCACTATTGCAACCGTAAATACGATTGCTCTAACGAGTCACGTCCCGGTGTAGTGTCTGAGTTGTTGACGCCCGATCAAGCCGTGAAAAAAACCATGGCGGTGGCTGCCAATATTCCGCAAATGACGGTACTGGGTATCGCCGGCCCCGGTGACCCATTGGCTAACCCAGAAAGAACTTTCGAAACCTTCCGTCGGTTGAGTGCCGAAGCGCCGGACATCAAACTCTGCGTATCCACCAACGGTCTGGCTTTGCCCGAATCGGTCGAAGAACTGGCCAAGCACAACATCGATCACGTCACGATCACGATCAACTGTGTCGATCCGGAAATCGGTGCGCAAATTTATCCCTGGATTTTCTGGGAAAACAAACGCATCAAAGGCGTGAAAGGCGCGAAGATTTTGATCGAGCAGCAACAAAAAGGCCTGGAAATGCTGACTGCCAGAGGCATTTTGGTCAAAGTCAACTCGGTGATGATTCCCGGTGTCAACGATAAGCATTTGGCGGAAGTCAGCAAAATCGTCAAAGCCAAAGGTGCTTTCCTGCACAACGTGATGCCGCTGATTGCCGAAGCCGAACACGGCACCTTTTACGGCGTGATGGGCCAACGCGGCCCGACTCAGGACGAGTTGATGGATCTGCAAGACTCTTGCTCCGGCGACATGAACATGATGCGTCACTGCCGGCAATGTCGGGCCGACGCGGTCGGTCTGCTGGGCGAAGATCGCGGCGACGAGTTCACGATGGACAAAATCGAGGCGATGGAAATCGATTACCAATCGGCGATGGAAAAACGCAAGGTCATTCACGAAGCGATTGCCGAGGAAATGCATAGCAAGCGCGCCGCCAAGGTCGAAAAAGCCGCCAGCCATGCCGACGAGCCCAAGCTGAATACCCGTCCGGTGTTGATGGCTATCGCGACCAGCGGTCAAGGTGTGATCAATATGCACTTCGGGCATGCGAAAGAGTTTCTGATCTACGAAGCATCCCCAAATGGCGTGCGCTTCATGAGTCACCGCAAGACCGATTTGTATTGCGGCGGCGACGATACCTGCGGCGACGGCGAGAGTGTGTTGCAACAAACGATTCGTTCCTTGGCCGGCTGTGAAGCGGTGTTGTGCTCCAAAATCGGTTACGAGCCCTGGGACTTACTGGAAAAAGCCGGCATCGTGCCCAACGGCGAGCATGCGATGGAGCCTATCGAGGAAGCCGTGATGGCGGTTTACAAGGAAATGGCTGCCGCCGGCAAGCTGGATGAGGCTGCGCCGCAAGAAGAGCGGGCGACGGCATAGCCCAATATTTCCTCTCCGGCCGGAGAGGGTGGGGCGAGGTGAATCAAAAAAGCTTTTGCTTATTCAATTCTCCTCACCCCAACCCTCTCCATCAGGAGAGGGAGATTGTTAGAAATGATTAACCATCGAATACAAAGGTAACGTCATGGCCTTACAAATTATCGAATCCTGCGTCAACTGTTATGCCTGCGAGCCGTTGTGCCCCAGCAAGGCGATCTACATGTCGGAAAAAGCCGGACATTTCCGGATTAACCCGAAAAAATGTACCGAGTGCGAAGGCGATTATAAAGATACGCAATGCGCCAGCATCTGCCCGATTGAAGGTGCCATTCTCGATGCCTTAGGCGTTCCGATTAATCCGCCAGGTTCGTTGACCGGTATTCCGCCGGAAAAAATGGCAGAGGCGATGGCGGAACTACAAGCACATTGACGGCCATGGCCACCGTGCATTTCTATGAAAAGCCGGGCTGCTTGAACAATACCCGGCAAAAGCAGTTGTTGAGTGCTGCCGGCCATTTGCTGGTGGTTTACGATCTGCTGCAACAGCCGTGGGGCAGGGAACCGGGCAAGTTGCGCTCGTTTTTCGGCGACATGCCGGTCGCGGATTGGTTTAACCGCAGCGCGCCGGCTGTCAAACAAGGGTTGGTCGATCCAAACACTGTCAGCGAAGACGAAGCTATAGCGCTGATGGTGGCGCAGCCGTTGTTGATTCGGCGGCCTTTGATGGAGGTCAACGAACAACGCGTCTGCGGTTTCGACCAACAACAGGTCGATGCCTGGTTGGGCTTGGCGACAGCCGTATCGCACAAAAATTTGGAAACCTGTCCCAAGCAGTCGCACGCCGAGGCTTGCAAGCCATGAACAGCGTCCAATTGGAGAGCGAAGACGGCGTACCGCTTGCGGTAGCCCTGTCGGAACGCGTGCATTGGGTCGGCGCGCTGGATCCGAACCTGCGTACTTTCGACATTATCCTGAAGACCGCCAATGGCACCAGCTACAACGCTTATGTGATTCGCGGCAGCGAAGGCGTGGCGGTAATCGATACCGTGAAGGAAGGCTTTGCCAACGACTTTTTCGCTCGCTTGGAAAGCGTCGCCGATTATTCCGAAATCAAAGTCATCGTTCTCAATCACTTGGAACCCGATCACACCGGCGCTTTGCCGGAGTTGATGAAACGGGCGCCGCAAGCACAGTTGTTCATTTCCCAAAAAGCCCAATCCATGCTCAAAGGCCTGCTGAAACAGGATGAGTTGAGCTACACCCCGGTGGTGACCGGCGACAAGGTCTCATTGGGGGACCGTAGCCTGGAGTTTTTGCACACCCCTTATTTGCATTGGCCCGACACCCAATGCACCTATGCGCCGGAAGAGGCGATGCTGTTTTCCGGCGACGTGTTTGGCTGTCATTTTTGCGACAACCGCTTGTACAACGACAAGGTCGGCGATTTCCGCTTTTCCTTTGAATACTACTACGCCCACATCATGCGGCCGTTCAAGGAATACGTGGTCAGGGCTCTGGAGTTGATCGAACCTTTGCCGCTGAAATTGATCGCGCCCACCCACGGCCCGATATTGCGCGACCGCCCACAGCATTACATCCAGCGTTACCGGCAGCTATCCAGTCCGGCGCTGCATAACGAACTCAGGCCCAATCAAAAAACCTTGCTGATTTTTTACATCAGCTCATACGGCAATACCCGACGGATGGCGGAAGCCATTTATCAAGGCGCCATGCAAATAGAGGACGTGCGGGTATCGCTTTACGATTTGGAAGGCGGTGAGGTTGCGCCGTTCGTGGATTTGATCGAGGAAGCCGACGGTTTGGTGTTGGGCACGCCGACCATCAACGGTGATGCGGTCAAGCCGATTTGGGATCTGCTGTCTTCGTTGGCTGTGGTCAATCTAAAAAACAAGCTCGGTGGCGTGTTCGGCTCTTACGGCTGGACCGGCGAAGGCGTGCGCCTGGTGGAAGACCGCTTGCGCGGCTTGAAATTGCGCGTGCCGATTCAGGGCTTGCGCGTCAAGCTGATTCCGACCGACGACGAGATCCACGAGTGCAAAGCCTTCGGCTTGGAACTGGCTCAGGAGTTGACCGGGGCCAGAGAGTCGAGAGTGATTAATTTTGCGGACCTGTAAACCGGATAAAACAGACGCCTGCTATTGAGCCTACAGCGGTATTCGTAGGCTAAACCGATCCAAGGACGCATCGGTGACCTCACCGGCCGCAAGGCCGGTGAAAATCAGGAATCGTTTCGGTTCCAAACCGGGAGTCCTCAGATTAGAGGCTGCCGAGATTACTTTTAATACCTTATGGAGTTTTTACAATGGCCAAAGCGACCATTACATTTGAAGATATAAACGTGACTGTTACCGTCCCCGCCGGCACCCGGGTTATTGAGGTGTCCGAGAAAGTAGGTTCCGGCATTACTTACGGTTGCCGGGAAGGCGATTGCGGAACCTGCATTATGAAAGTGACTGCTGGTTGGAATAACTTGACCGAGCCGTCCGTACTGGAAGACAAAATTTTGCGCGAAAACATGGCTGGCAAACACAACCGTCTGGCTTGCCAAGCGCAAGTGTTGGGCGGCGAAATTTCCCTTAAACCAGTATAAGTAACGCAAAGGAGTAACACATGGCTTTAGTAACATTTACCAGTCCCGAATACCGGGATAAAACCGTTTACGCCGTTGCCGGCAGTCACACCCAGACTATTTTGAAGCTGGCTCTGGAAAACAAGATCCCCATTAATTTCGAATGCGAAGACGGCGAATGCGGCACTTGCGTGGTCCGCGTCACCAGCATCGATAAAAAAATGGAACGCATGGGTGGCACGATGACCGAGAAGGAAAAATCCCTGCTCAAACAAATCGGTAAAGTCACTACCGAACAGCTGGAGCAAATGATCGTTGACGACCTGCCGCCCGAATGGCGTCTGGCTTGTCAGATGATCGTTAGGGATGAAGATATTCGCGTCGAATATTAATTCTGCGTCATCGTTAAAAAGGCCGGAGAATCGAGTATGAGTTGCACACTTAGCATGGCACCGAACGATAGGGTAGAGCCCTCGGTTATGAAGTCGCGGCAACACATTTATCAAGATCTGATGGCCTGTGCCGACCAGTCGCCCAACAGCGTCTGGTTGGCGCAAATCATCGCCAGCTGGAGCGTCGGCGATGGGGTGCTTCCCGACAGCCTAGGCTTGAACCCGGCACAATTTCAGCAATTGCTCGACCGTTACTTTCCCGGCTACCCGTTAGCGCCACAAGCGTTTTCCGGAAGCAGTTTGGATTACAGTCGCATGTTGGAAAAACAGGATTTGGAAGTCCTGCTTGCGCAATTTGCCGTCAATCCCGGCGCGGAAACCGAATGGCTAATCGTATTGATTGTGGCGGCCTGTTTGGGCAGCGATCATCTCTGGCAAGACTTGGGTTTATGGTCGCGCACCGATTTGTCGGCCATGCTGGGTTACAACTTTCCGGAATTGCTGGTTCGCAACAGCAAAGATATGAAATGGAAAAAGTTTTTGTACAAACAGCTCTGCGAAGCGGAAGGTTTATATGTCTGCCGGGCGCCGTCCTGTGAGGTTTGTAAAGATTATCCGCAGTGCTTCGGGCCGGAGGATTGAGCCAGTTTTGCGGTTCTGAATTATCTAAATTGCGCCCGTGCGTTGAATCTGCATTTTTCGTTCAGTACATGTTTATTTGGTCAGCGACGCGTCTGATCACATCAAGCCCAAAATCCGATAAGCCCCTTTCGTGTTTAAAACCACAGTAACCGGCGCACTGGATTTATTTTCCCAATACCAACCGTGCGAGCCTTCGAAGGGCGCGCTTAACGAGCCACTGGATTGGCTGTCGGTCGTTTCCTTGTAGCTTTTGAAATAGCCGGTTTTGTCGCCTTGCGGCTCGCCGTGAAAATCAAAATACAGCGCCGTGCCATTGGTGGACCACGAATATTCCAGGGCCGCGCCTTTGGCTAAATGAAATTTGTATTCCAGGCCTTCGCCGGCCGGCACCACGATTTTTACCGTATCTTGCCACTGCGCGGCCGCAGCCGGTTGCGCGGCGCTTACCGCCGCCGGCTCCGCGCAAGCACTGGTTGTTCCTGGGCTGCCGGTTTTGTTTGGCGACGCTAAACTGGTTAAACCGGTCATTTCGCCAAACCCGGTCGGATCTATGCCATATTCGGCGGGCAATACGGCGGTGACCAGAACCGCGCCAGCCAAAAACGTCGCCGACAGGCTGGCGATAGTGAGAGATTTAACGGATTGAACCGGCGGATTGCTGTCTTGCATCGAGTTATCCATGGATGATGTACCCCGTGATTTGGTAGCCGAATAGAATCAAGCCGCCGGACATTAACAGGGTGTTGGTGGCTGCGGAAAAGGCGTAATAGCTGCGATGACGGCGCCAAAAGTCCAGCGCGATCAAGATAAACAGCAGAGCCAGGAATTGGCCGATCTCTACACCCAGGTTGAACGCCAACAAGTTTTTCCAAAGCCCGGCTGCGGGCAGCGAAAAATCCTGCAATTTGGTCGCCAGGCCAAAGCCGTGAAACAAGCCAAAAATCATCACCGCCCATTTCGTATTGGGCTGAAATCCCAATAGACGCTGAAAACCTCCCAGGTTGTCGAAGCCTTTATACACAATGGACAAGCCGATGATGGCGTCGATCAGAAATGGATTGACCGAAATGTGGCCCAGCACACCGGCCAGCAGGGTCAAACTATGGCCCAGGGTGAACAGGCTGACATACACCAACACGTCGCGGGTGCGGAATAAGAAGAAAATCACGCCTACCAAAAACAACAAATGATCGTAGCCGGTAACCATGTGCTTGGCGCCGATATACAAAAACGGGCCAATGGCGATGCGTTGGTTGACCAGCAAAAACCGTTCGGTATTGGCATCGACGCCGTGGGCAAAGGCGGTAGCGCTTAGCAGGAATAAACAAAGCGGTAAGCCGATCAGTCTGATATTTCGCTGGATTGCGGGTGTCATGTTTAAAAATCCAATGGCAATGGGGGCGGAGTATATCCGACTCGGATACTTCGGTTAAATAGCCAGTCTGTTGCCGGCCGAACAAATCACAGCTTACCGCGCTTAAATTTTTATCCGCTTTGAACCTTTGCTAATTTCAGGTGATTTACAAGGTAATTGCCCTGCGCGAAACGGCTGGTGTTAATCTGTTCCAGCCGATATGGCTTAACCACGCAAGGGACGATACCTCTCAAAACAAACGGTTAACGCATAAATGGCGGCACGCCAATGATTTGAATACAGCAATTACCCAACTAATAGTGCCGATTGATCGGCCACCAATGGCCTTGTTCCAAGGCAAACCAAGCACCAAGGAAATTTATGAATAGTTCAAAAACCAGTCTATCCGGTAAGCACATGGCTTTGGCTGTGTTATCCGCGCTGATAGGTTCGCCAGCGTGGGCCAACACGATCAACGTCACCAATTTGCTTGATGTAGCCGCTGTGGCGGATGGCAGTTGTACGCTACGTGAAGCGGTCGCCAACGCGAATAGCGATAGCGATACCACCGGCGGCGATTGTCCGGCCGGTGCGGGCGCCGATACCATCACCTTTGGCGTCAATGGTACTACTGTACTGAGCAGCACCCTGACGATCAGCGATGTCGATGGCCTGACCCTTGATAGCTTGGGTCGTAGCGTCACGCTAAGCGGCGGCAACGCCGTGCGGGTGTTTTGGGTCACACCCGGCGCGGGCTTAACGTTAAAGAATCTGACCGTCGCCAATGGTTATGCGGACCCGCATGGCGGCGGCGTTTATAACCAATTCGGTAACCTCACCGTGTTGAATAGCACCTTCGTCGGCAATACCGCCACCCGCACCGGCGGCGGCATCGCCAACTACTCGGATACCTCACTAGCCAATCCCGGCGGCAATCTCACGGTGGTTAACAGTACCTTCTCCGGCAACAGTTCGGTTTTCGGCGGCGCGATTAGAAACTCCGGTATTGCGGCGACGATTATCAACAGCACCATTGTCGGTAATAGCGTGCAGCTACCCGTTTGCCCGCCGGGCTTTTTTTGCTCCCTGGAAGACAACGGCGGCGGCATCGAAAATCTTGGTACGCTGAATCTACATAACAGCATCGTCGCTGGCAATACGGCGGCAGTGGGTGATGCCGATATTGGCGGTTCGCCAACAACTGCCAGTTACAACTTGATTGGCTTTCCCGCTACCCTGTTTTACAGATGGAACGGTATTGGCCCGATAGTGCCGGTAGATGGTAGCAATGGCAATATCACCGGTGTCGATGCGAGCACATTGGTCGCAGCTAATTTGGCTAACAATGGCGGTCCGACCCAAACTTTGGCGCTAATCCCTGGCAGCGCCGCCATTGATGCCGCCGATAGCGCACTATGCGCGGCTGCTCCGGTGAGCAATTTGGATCAGCGCGGCTTGGCTCGCCCGCAAGGCGCGCAATGCGATATCGGTGCTTTCGAATTGGCTGCTGCACCTTCCGCGGATCTGGCGGTCAGCGGCACAGCCAGTGCGGCAATGGTGCGCGACAGCCTGACCTTGACAATTCTCGTTAAGAATAACGGTACAGCCGATGCCACGGGTGTGAAGTTAATCGATACCTTGCCGGCCTCCGGATTGTCTTCAATCTCCGCAACTACATCGCAAGGCAGTTGCAGTGCGCCAGTCAGCGGCAAGATCACTTGTAATCTTGGTAGCCTAGCAAACACAGCCAGCGCCACGGTCACCGTCAAAGCCATTCCTAGCGCTGCGGTTACGTTGAGCAATCAAGTGACCGTGCTTGCCGACCAAAACGATGGCCAGCCGCTTAATAATAGCGCCACGCAAACCGTCGCGGTGCAGCCGCTGTTGTGTAATGGTTTGGTGCCCACCATCGTCGGCACCCCTGGTGGGGATACGTTAGTCGGTAGCAAACGCCGCGACATCATCCACGGTTTGAGCGGTAACGACACCATCAGCGGCGCTGCCGATAACGACATCATTTGCGGCGGTCTAGGCCAAGACACGCTGAAAGGCGACGCCGGCAACGACACCCTGAACGGCGAAGCGGGTACGGATAGCTGCAACGGTGGCGTAGGCACCGATACTGCGACCAATTGCGAGGCTAAAACCGGTATACCTTAGGCTAAGCCGGTGCTAAAAGATTAAAAAATCGTAATTATTCAGCGCGAAGCACAACAGCTCCTCTCCAGCGGGAGAGGCTGGGTTAGGGGAATCAAAATTGGGCACTTGCAAGTTTAATTCTCCTCTCCCCAGCCCTCTCCTCGCGCACCCGCTGGGCATAAAGGATAGGGTTGGGGTGAGGAGAGCAAATCAGCAACGTAGGTTGTGTAAAACAACGGAAACCCAACAGAAACCATCAAAGCCGGCCTCTTTTGCCGGCTTATTTTTTGGGGATGGCCGGATGTCGATTACCCAAGTGATCAATGTCGTCCAAGCTCATAACCGGCGAATACATCAGGTCTTTGATGTCGCTGGAGCGCTCCCAGCCCAAAACCATCTGGCCGATGGCGCGTTTGGTCATTTTGATGAAGCGCGATTCAAGCTGTTGGCGGCCACCGGGCGAATTTTCCGGTTCCGGGTGCATGCGCGCTGCGGAAATCACAGAACAACGGCAGACCTTGTCGTGGTAGGAAAACTGGAAACGAAAATTTCTGGCGCGGGTGTTGATGTCGCGATTGGTCAGAAAAATAAAATAGGTGTTGCTGTCCGCTTCCGGTAGACGCTGCATCACGGTTTTCGCCTGTTCGAAGATGTCTTCCGCCGCGAATTGTTGACTGCCCGGCATCGGCATCAGGCCTTGCGTGCCCATTGCCACAGTACCCTTAACCCACAGCCCGAATTCCTTAGTCAAATCCCTGCCGATTTGCGCCGCAACATCTTCCGAGAAATCATTCAACGGAATCAGATAAACATTCACCGGACCGGTTTTTTCGGTGGTCGCCGGCGGGTAAAGAGAGGCGGTCGATATAGATTTTGGCGCTGAGTCGGCTACGGCTAAGGGCTGGGTATATGGAGAGTTTGTTGTGCAACCGGCCAGGGCAACCAACAAAAAAATCGTCATTGATAAATGTTTCATTCGGATTGTCCTGAGTTTACATATGCTGAATTGCCGGCGTTAAAGGGGCGTTGATCAGCAATGTATGACGCGATGTCAATGCAGCTATTGGCGTCGGGCAAATAGCAGTTTTTCATTCAAGCGTTCCGCGCTCCTGGGGCGGGGTGTCTTCTCGGCCATCAGTCATAAAATCGTTGGGTAATGCGGCCAAGGCGTCGAATATTGTGGCAGCGCGGGCAGGCGTTTCTCGTAAGACGATCTCATCGCCCCGGCGAAATATTTCCACCCTGGCAGTGTTGAAACGAAATTCCTTGGGTAGCAGCACCGCCTGGCTATTGCTGGATTGAAAAACTCGGGTGTAGGCCATCTAGTTCTCCTAATGGATTGTTACGCGAAGTATATAAGTTTTGAGACATGCGTAAATATTGCGTGCGAATAGGATGTCAATCTGGTGAAGCCAGAAGAACAGTTGCTCATGTCATTGTTGAATGGCGTGATTTATTGCACGCCTCGCTAGTATCCGGCCGCAATACCCGCTAGTATCGGTCCAACAAGTTAACAGGTGGATTTGAATATGACTATAACCGAACTACATCAGCTACCCGCCATCGAAAAACTCAAGATCATCGAAGCGCTTTGGAACGACTTAGCCGAAGACGAAAACAATCTTCCGCCACCGGCGTGGCACGAAGCCGAGCTAAAGCAGACTGAAGACGGTTTTTTGTCCGGAGACATTAAGGCTGTGGATTGGCAGCAAGCTAAAAAAGAGTTGCGCTCGCGGTTTGAGTTAAAGTAAGAGTTCTAAGTTCGACGATCAGAGCCAATATTGAAACTTATGGATATTCAGTAATTTATTAGGTTTTATAGGCTCCATGACCGCAATTCAACTGCCCAGAAAATCACCAGCCTGTTAATAGTTAATTCACCTCAATAATTAGCATGCAAACCAACAAAATAAAGTCGCGAGACAATTTAGAAGTCATAATGGTTTTAGGTTCAACCATCAATTCGGAAGGTAAACTATCCGAAATAGCGATTGGTAGGCTCGAAAAATGCGTAGAGTTTGTAAAAAATAAAGATGACTACTTGATCATTTTAACAGGTGGTTTTGGCGATCATTTCAATACCACCAACAGAATGTATTCATTGTATGCATATGAATATTTAATAAATAATGGTATCGATGCAGATAGAATATCTGCGCTAATTCCAAGTGTAGATACTGTAGAGGATGCCACCCTTAGCTATCGAGTTATAAAGCATCTTAAGCCATTAAACATTGTAATTATTACCTCAGAATTTCATCAGGAAAGAGTTAAGTATATTTTTGGTAAAGTATATAAAGAGTTCAAATTAGAATACATTAGTTCGGCCTATATGTCCGACGATGAAGCCATGCGACAACTAGCGTTAACTGAGGAACGAGAGCTAAAGCTATTGAAAGAAACTAATAGATCAAGCATTGGTTCGTCCCTGGGTTGACTTTTCTTAGCTTAGTGAATAATTTACAAATATTTGACAAAATTTCCGGAGATTACCATAAATATCGCCAGCCCAAAAGGCTAGTGGTCAAACGCCTTCAGGCTCTAATAGCTGAGTTCGGCAATCAAAACTCAATGGTTTTAGATATAGGATGCGGAACAGGCAGCTATTTGAACGAACTAAAATCCATTGAGCCAATGAATAAAGTCGGGATAGATTTATCCTTGAATATGCTTAATCAAGGTAGATCACACAAAGAGCAGTCATTGCTTGTTCAAGCCGATTTTAATGCATCATTTCCGTTTTGTGATAATAGCTTTAATATTATAATTGCGGTAGATTGCCTACATTTTTCAAAAGATTTATCCTTAACATTGAATGAGGTTCGCCGCGTGCTGAAGAGAAATGGAGTTTTCATAGCAGCCTTGCATACGCCTGATGATATTAAACGACAAACACTATCAAAGTACTTTCCGCAAGCTGAGTTAGTTGACTTACAAGAAGCAAGCAGACTAATGTCTTTGTGTTCCATCGGAAATAGTTTAGGCATGGAATGTATTCGAACATATAATGATCTGGAAGAATTTGAGCCCGACAACCACTTTGTCGAAATATTTGAAAAAAAATGCGCCTCAGTACTAAATAAAATCGATATTGAGAGTTATGAAGTTGGCTTGAATAATCTGAAATATGACTTCGCCAATGCAAATCTGATTGGAGTAGAGAGCCATACAATTCAAGTGTTTGAGGTTGAAAATGGAACCATTTAGTTGGGTATATGAAAAATTGTCTTTATTGGTTTTTGGTTGGATTTATAATTTGATTATGCGATGGCGCAGGCCCCAGCTTCAGTTTTTAGACGCTTCCTACAATGATGATTGGACTTTGTATTTTGGGAATGTTTTGCGGAACGATAGTCGAACCATCGCTTCTAACCAATTGCCTGGTCAAGACTATATATATGGAGATATCGAATCAACCTTAATTGTGAGCGAAATTTTTAATTCAGCATTCAAAAAAAATCCAACATATAGTAGATTTTTTAACGGTGCTGATAAATTGGATAATATAGTTATATCTGTTGGTGGGCCAAAATGGAACAGAATTACTGAAACTTTGATTGGAGAGCTAGGCTCGCCGGTTAAATACGAAGAGGGTAAAAAAGCTACAATTTTAACCGAGAATCATGGAGAAAAGGAGTTAGCTTATAAAGAGGAGAAAAAAGGTAAATGCCTTCATGTAAATGACGTAGGCGTGATACTCGTTGGAAAAAGCGAAGCCTTGCGTGAAAAAAATGGAACAAATGCCAAGTCAGTTTGCGTAGTAACAGGCTACTCTGTTTATGGAGTAAGGCTAGCAGCCGAGTATCTAAAAAAACTATGCGCAGTAAAATCTGAATTTAAAAAAATATCAAAAAATAAAAAGTTGTGTATCTTGGTGTTAGGCCGTGTAGAAGTTAATAATAATGGCGAAGTTACAAATTGGAATTTTGATAACTTAAAATTCATTTATGACAAGGGCTTTGTATCTCCCGATTTATATACTTATGAAAAATGAATCTTGAAAAAAATACTTGTCCATTTTGCGAGTCATCTTTAAGGGAAAGACAGTTGGCTGAGTCAAAAAGCTCTATAGCTGTGTTAGCTAAACACGCGGTGAATAATGCTCAGGCTTTAGTTATCCCAAAACGTCACTTCACCGATATTGCTGAAATACCAGCCATTGAGCTATCAGATTTAATAAATTTGGCGAAACGCACTATTACTTTGTTTAAAAAGATCGGCGTAGCGGATGATTTCAACTTAATTGCGAATAATGGAATTCTGGCCGGTCAGTCTATAGAGCATTTTCATTTTCATATCATTCCAAGAAAAGAAGGCGATTGCCCGGAGCCTAAATACTGGCTTTCAGAGCATCTTTTCAAAAAGCTTAGAGAAATACCAATGACTGAGCTAGTGGAAAATGCCTTATTGCTGAGGCAAAGAATCGCCGATTTTTCTGGCAATATAGAATCTACTGAATCAGACGGCCTTTGGCTAAATATAGCTCCTGCTTGCGTGATAGAGGACGGAGTTGTTTTTGGAAATACAAATTACAAAGAAACCGATAAGTCGATTTTTGTAGGCAATAATGCAATTATTCGATCTGGCACAGTCATTTACCACAACACTAAGGCAGGATGCAATTTTGATTGTGGGCATAATGTTTTGATACGGGAAGGCTCAAGAATCGGTGACAATGTTTATGTATATTCAGGCACGCAAATAAATAGAGATGTAATCATTGGCGATAACTGCATAATATCGGGCTATTTAGGCAATGGCTCTGTAGTTGAATCGAATGTCAAAATGTTTGGTGATTTAATCCATAAACACAAAGATAGATATTCTTCAGTACATGAACCTGCTCCGGTGATTAAGTCAGGTGCTTTTGTCGGTTGGGGAGCTAAAGTTATTGGTGGCGTTGTAATCGGAGAAAACGCAACCATTGGGGCCGGTGCAGTTGTTGTTGGCGACGTACCGCCTGAAACTACAGTTGTTGGTGTCCCTGCAAAACCAATAATTTCAAGGATGTAAGGCTATTAGCCGTGTGTGAAAGTATATCTACTCACACCGTCCCATTCACTTTTGGTTGCTGCGGGTGCCATGATATCGCCAACGATTTTGCCTTTTCCGGCTATTAGAACAGAAGGTTTGCGTCTTTTGGGTGGTGGTGGCAACTGATTCAATACCAGGAAAAAAGCTTCCAATTGCGCATTGGGCGGCAATTTGGGTATTTGCAGCAAGTTGCCTTGTTGATCGGTTTCTAAAATGATTTTCTCGGCATGCATGGATTTAATTCCGGATTGCTAAAGCCTTAGCATACGCCGAGCAGCCATATTTTTCACCCTGTTCGCTACTAGAACTAGCGCAACTGGGGATGCGCCGACCGTAGCTAGGCGCATCCATTCCAAAACAACTCTACTCGTCGTCCTGGCAGCCAAAATGATATTGATAATCCGCGATTGCGCGTCTGATGACCTCATGTGCCTCTTCGCGGCCGTAGACATGAGTAATTTCGCAGACGCTTTTTTCGCTGGGTAAATGTTTGTAGGTCAGGAAGTAATGCTTCAAGCGATTGATATACGATTCGGGGCAGTCGGAGACGTCGCGCCATTGCCGGTAGAATTCGTCGCCTTTCATGACGGCGATGATCTTGTCGTCGGCCTCGCCGCCGTCCAGTAAACGAAAGCCGCCGATGGGAATGGCTTGTAGCAGGATGTCGCCATGCGTCACGCTACGTTCGCTTAATACGCAAATATCCAGTGGGTCGCCGTCGCCCTTGCTGACCGGTTTGCCGGATTGTGCGGCGGCATATTCGGCGATCTTTTCCGCACAATAACTGCGCGGAATGAAGCCGTACAGAGTCGGAATCATGTTGGAGAATTTTTGCGGCCGGTCGATTTTCAGATAGCCGCTGTCTTTGTCGATTTCGTATTTCACCGTGTCGGACGGCACGATTTCTATGAAGGCGGTGACGATGTCCGGGGTGTTGTCGCCGGGCGAGATGCCGTGCCAGGGGTGGGCTTTGTGTTTTATATTCATCTAAGATTTAAGGGGCTTTGGGGAATAAGGTTACAGGGATATTTACCAGAGTGGAGGCAATGCGCAAGTCAATCAAGTCTAATAGTAGTATCTGATTAGGCTTGCGTTAAATGCCGTTGAGTTTGTTTATCGGAATTACTCGTCGGCGGCGACAGGCGCGGGCTTGAGCTTCATGTCTTTATTCAGCCGTTGCAGGCGCTTGATCATTTCTTTTTTCATCTGTTCGCGGCCTATCGAGTGCTTCAGGCTGCTGCCTATGCCCGCGACTTGATCGGTAGAACTGCGGATCGAGTAAAACACCAGTGTGCCGTCTTTATAGGGCAAGCCGCCGGCGACCACTTGGCTGGAGTTGTAAGAGTGGCCGACGTAAAACTGTCTGGAGACGATGATGCCGCCGCCTTCGCCGATGGCGATCACGCGGTGATTTAGCACGGCGGTGGGTCGGTCCTCCACGCGTCGATTCAACCATAAAAACTGTTCGCTGGTATTGGCCGGCAATGCGGCGGGATAGTTTAACCAGGCTTGTTGCAATTCCGGAAAGTAACGCGCCCAGGCTTTGCTGTTCACGGCGTCGTTACGCAGTTCCGCAGCCGGGTCGGCTGTGCCGCCGTCGCGGCTGTAAGGGGCAATGCCGGCCAGGCCGCTTTTTTTATAGGCTTGCAGGCGTTGCAGTAAAAATTCGCGGTATTTTTGGTTGGCGGTTTTCAGCAAGGTTTTGTTGTCGGCATCCTCCAGTCCGGCTTGCAGGCTTTTCAGACTGTCCAGTTCGGCTTTGGAGAGGTTGAATTCGTCGCCCGGCTCCGCTTCCAGAAAGGCCTTGGCTTCGTCCAATTGCTTTTCGGTAAAAGCAAACTTCTTAAAACTATCGACGCTGGCGTTATCGCCCAGTATGCCGGTGGCGACGATGTCGCTCTCGCCGGCGTTGAGTTTGCCCTTTTTGATGTAATCGGCCAGTTGCGGCAAGCCTACCGGTATGATCATCGCTACGCCAATGGCGAGTTCTTTTTGGCTGGTTTCGCTGACGTCGTAACCGACGATTTCGCCGCGTTCCAATTGCGGGATTTGTGCGGCGCTGATGCCGAAGTTCTGTAGCGCTTGCTGCGGGCTCGGGGCGTCTTGAGCGTATGCCGCTTGCTGGCATAGCGCGGCGGCACTCAGTAAAAGGATGGGAAAAGACAGTTTGTGGATCAACATAAAAACTCCGTTTCAAATAGGTATTCTGATAAAAAGTATGAGGCTTTGGGCCGAAGATTGCCGAAAGCGTTCATTCTGAAAACGTGTGTGCATCGCCGCGCGCCGTTTATTTGTCCGAACCGAACAATTTAGAAATACTGGAATCGCCGCGTCCGGCCGGTTTTGCCGGCGTTGTTGCCATTGAGGTGGGCGCTGGCTGCGGTGTCGGTTGCTGATTTTCCGTATCGAACAGCCGCGCAAACTCAGAAGCAGGCAGCGGTTTGGAAAATAGATAGCCTTGGCCGTAGTCGCAGCCGGCGGCAGTTAGCAATTCCAGTTGCTGCGCGGTTTCGATGCCTTCGGCTATCACTTTCAAGCCCAGTTTATGCGCCATCACGATAATCGCTTCGCACAGCGCCAGGTCGCTGGAATCGGCTTCCAGATTGCGTACGAAACTCTGGTCTATCTTCAGATAATCGATGTCGAATTTTTTCAGATAAGACAGTGACGAATAGCCGGTGCCGAAATCGTCGATAGCCACCTGGATACCGGCATCGCGGTAGGCGAATAAATGGTCGCGGACAATATTGTCGGCATCCAGTAACAGGCTTTCGGTAATTTCGATGACGACGCATTGGCCGGATAAGCCTAGCTCATGCAAATAGTCTATCCATTTGCTGTCACCCAGATTGCTGCGCGTAAATTGTACCGGCGACTTGTTAATACCCATTTGTAAATCCGGGCGATAGTGGGCGCGCCACTCGGCGACTTGTTTTGCCGCCATCCGAAATACCCAATCGCCGATATCGACTATGAGCCCGGTCTCTTCCGCCAACGGAATAAATTCCGCCGGGCTGATCATGCCGCGCGTGGGATGCTGCCAGCGGATCAGCGCTTCGGTTTTATGCATTCTGCCGTTGCTCAATTCGATTATCGGTTGATAGTACAGGCAAAACTCTTGATTGGTCAGTGCTTGGCGCAGGTCGCTGGTCAGGCGCATGCGGTTTTGCGCGGTTTGCTCCATCTCGCTGGTGAAGAAATTGTAGCGGTTGCGGCCTTGTTGTTTGGCGGAGTACATGGCCTGATCGGCGTTTTTGATCAGTTGCTCAGCTTCCAGCGCATCTTGCGGATAGAAGGTAATGCCGATACTGACCGAGATGTAGGCCAGTTCCTCGCCCAAACGAAACGGTTCGGCAAGTTGGTGCAGGATGGCTTGCGCGACGCGGTCTATGCTGGTCTGCGAGTCCAATTCGCCCAGAATGATGGTGAACTCGTCGCCGCCCAGCCGAGCCACCGTATCGACATTCCGCACGCAAGCCAAGATGCGCCGCGCGGTTTCCTGCAACAAAATATCGCCCATGCCGTGGCCCAGGGTATCGTTGATCTCTTTGAAGCGGTCCAAGTCCAGCAGCATCACCGCCAGGCTGTTTTTGTCGCGTTGGGCTTTTTTGATTTCCTGGTTCAATCGATCCTGGAACATGCGTCGGTTGGCCAAGTCGGTGAGCGGGTCGAAATTGGCTTGGCGCCAGATGGTTTGTTCGACATGTTTTTGCTCGGTAATTTCCGAGAACATCGCCACCCGGCGTTCTACTTCGCCGTGTTCGCCGTAGATGGTGTTGATCACCAGCCATTCTTGGTAAATATCGCCGTTTTTGCGTTTATTCCAGATCTCGCCTTGCCAGTGGCCGGTTTGTAACAGCGAGTGCCACATGGTTTGATAAAAATCCGGATCGTGGCGGCCCGATTTTAGAATGTCGGTGGACTGGCCTATCGCGTCTTCCGCGGTATAGCCGGTCAGGTGGGTAAACGCTTCATTGATTGCTATGATGCGATTATCGGCATCAGCGACCATCACCGCTTCGCCGATAGCCTGATAAATCATCGCCATTAACTGCATTTCGTGCTCAAGGCGTTTGCGCTCGCTGATGTCCAGCACCGAGACGATAATGTAGCGCCGGTTGTCTATATCGATAGGCGTCAAACTGATTTCCACCGGAAATTCCGTGCCGTCGCCCCGTATTGCGGTGAGTGAGCGGCTGGCGCTCATAGGCCGCGCTTTGTTCTCTTGTAAAAATTGCGCGCGCTGTGCCGGGTGTTTGGCGCGGGCACGTTCCGGTACCAGCGCATCGACAGTCAGGCCTATCAGCTCATCCAAAGTATAAATAAATACTTTCGCCGCGGGCGGGTTGGCGAGTTTGATGAGACCGGTTTCTCCGACTAAAAGGGTGGCTTCCGGCGAACCATCGACAATCTTGGACAATTGCAGCCATTGCAGCTGTTTGCGTTCGGTAATGTCAGTTTGGGTACCGATCATTCGCAAGGCCTTGCCCTGGGCATCGCGGCTGATCACCAGGCCACGCGTCAGAATCCAGCGCCATTGGTTGTCGCCATGTTTTACTCGATGCTCGTTGCTGAAGCGCTCGCTGCGATTTTCCAGATGTGTCTGCAAATCGGCCATCATCCGGGCGCTATCTTCCGGGTGTATCGTGGCTTCCCAATTACGGTAATCGTTTTCTCTGTCTTGTTCGCTGAAATTCAGAATCTCCATGCAGCGCGGCGACAGAAACACTTTGCCATTGGTCAAATCCCAATCCCAAACGCCGTCACCGCCGCTTTCCAACGCAAATTTCCAGCGCAATTCGCTTTCTTGTAATAATTTTTCCGATAACTTGCGTTCGCTGATGTCCGTGGAAATGCCGCACACTGCGTAAATTTCGCCTTGCGCATTGCGTAGCGGAAACTTATGCGACAAATACGTGTGAATTTTACCGTCTTGATGGGTGAGTTTTTCTTCGAATATCTGCGCCTGGCCGCTATTGACGACCGCTAAATCGTTTTCCCACAGTAGTTTGGTGTCGTCGCCCGGAAATAAATCGATATCCCGTTTGCCCCTGACCGTCTCATTGTCAACCGCGAACAGTTTTTCAAATTGGCGGTTGATCAGCTGGTATTGGCCTTGCAGGTCTTTGCTGTAAATCACCGTGGGCGTATTGTCCAAAATGCTTTGAAACCGCAATTCGCTGACCGACAGGGATTTGCCGAACTCGATGTTTAAGGATTCATCCTTGATCAGTTCGATAACGCCGACAATACGCTCCTGGTCGTCACGTAAGGGCATTTGCGTCGAACTGATCCAGCGGCCGTCGCCGGCAGTGAATGGGGTTTGATGGACGGTTTCGCCTTTTAACGCCTTTTGAATGCCGTCAGGGATTGGCGTTTGCGCCAGCCAGGGAAATAACTCAATCGGTGTTTTCCCCAGGCAATCGGTTTGCGGCCGCCCCGTCAAGGTTTCCATAAAACGATTCCAGAGTTCGATACGGCCATGCAGATCGTAAACAATCACGCCTTCCTGAACCGAGCGCAGAATGTGTTTGTTGAAATCGCCGAGGGCTTTGCTGAATTGTTCCGACCGCTGGTAACGCTCGATGGCCAGCGCCAGGGAAATACCGACGCTGGACAGTACCAGCAAAAACGACCATTGCAGCAATAGGCCGGTTTCACTGCTGTCGGCTGCAAAAAAGCCTACCTGAAAAATCGCACCGAACATGCTTTGCAGCATGACCATGCTGATCAGTAACAAGGTGCCATGCAAGCCAAAATACAGTGCGCCGTAAACCAGAAAAGCGAACATATAAAAAGCTTTGCCGTAGTGGCCAAGATGCCACGGCCACTCCAGGAAAATCATTTGTCCGGCCAGAAACGCTGTTGTGACATAAAGCAACGCGCGCCAAACTTGATACGGGTTCCAGTTAAAACTTGGTGGCTGCCGCCAGACCAAAATAAGCGGCGTGAAAATCGCAATACCCAAGACATCGCCCATCCACCAATGCGCTAGACTGATCGGCCATTGCTGCGCCGTTATGGCGTCGAAATGTAACAGAATTAAGGAGCCAGCCATGGCCGAAACGACCGAAGCCAAGGCGCCGGCAAACAGGATGCGTAAGTAGTCTTGCGGCTGTTGCAGTTTGCGAATCTCGCCCAGCAGATAGCAGCCGACAAGTGCTTCCACGGTATTGCCGCAAGCGATAGGCAAGGCCTGCTCCAGCGGATTGCCTGCCCACAGATTGCCAAGTAATGCGCCCAGGAACACGCCGGGCCACAGTTTTTTACCGCCGAGCAGCAAGGCTGCCAGTGCGATGCCGCCAGGCGGCCAGATGACGGATATTACGTAATTGGTGGCGAAAAACATCAACACCAGTTTGGCAACAAGCGCGTAGGCGATAGCCAAGCCGAAAAGGTGGACTAGTTCTGCGGTGGAAAAGGTCGAAAAACGGCGCAAGAGATTACCTTGATTTATTGAAAGCTGACGAATAGACAAACAAAATATCTTGGTTTATCTCACGAAATGCAAGGTTTTGTCACGGGCTAAGTGCTGGGATTTCGGCGCATTCCTAGCGGATGAAAGGTGGCTTCGCGTTGGTGATTCACCTGCGCCGGTTTGTGTTTATACGCCCAAATTTTCAACTTCCACCGCCACTTTTAATTCGTGGTTTTGGCCGCCGAAAATCACGCCTTTCAACGGCGTGACATCGCTGTAGTCGCGGCCCCAGGCGACGATGATGTGCCTATCGCCCGGCAATTGGTTGTTGGTGGGGTCGAAATCCATCCAACCCAGGTCCGGTAAGTACACGGAGAACCAGGCATGCGAAGCGTCGGCGCCTACCAGTTTTTTCTTGCCGGGCGGCGGCAGGGTTTCGATATAACCGCTGACATAGCGGGCGGCCAGGCCTTGCGAACGGATGCAGCCTATGGCCAGATGGGCGAAATCCTGGCAGACGCCGCGCCGGTGTTGCAGGACGGTGGTCAGCGGCGTGGCCAGATTGGTGAATTCCGGATCGAAGGTGAAATCGCGGTGGATACGTTGCATCAGATCGTGTATCGCTTCGATCAACGCCTTGCCGGGTGTGAACGAGGCTTGCGCATAACCGGCTAGCTCGGCATCGGCGGCGATGAACGGCGAATCCAAGGCAAATTGCCGGGCCTCCAATAGTGGTTCGCTTCTATCGTTCCAGAGCGCTTCCTTGACCAGTTCCCAGCTCATGCCGTGGCTGAAGTCCAACTGCACCGGTTGCGGAAAAATCTGTACTTCGCTGCTGGCGGTGACCACAAACTCCCGATGAGGCTCGCGAATGGAAAACCAGGCAACTTGATTGCCGAAAAAATCGGTACGGGTCCGATAGTCGCAGGGCAAGGGGGTGATTTTCAGTTGCGAACTGAGCAATTGTTGATTCGGGCAGGGGCGCGGCTGCATCCGCACTTCGTTGTAGGACAAGCCTACGGCCTGTTGGTAACGGTAGGTAGTGGTATGGGTAACCCGATAACGCATGGTGACTCCCTTAGGACAGCGATTGCGGCGCGTCCCCGTGGCGGAAATAATTGGCGGTCAAGGTATCGGACAACGCGGCCAACAGTGCGTAAATCTTGCTGAGTTGTTGGTCCAGTGTTTCGCGAATGCCGGATTCGGATACGCTCAATAAATCGTCGATGTTGGCGATATTTAGAAGACAACTAGCCTCTAATAGTAGCCGCTCTTCAGCGCTTATTCGGCGCGTGCTGGGTTCGCGCGGTAGTTTACCGACATGTTCCTGCAAACGAGCGATTTGATAGGCCAGTGAGCGGGGATTGTTGGGGTCCATCAGCAGCAATTCCAAAAACGAGGCCAACTCCAGATTGCTGCGGTAATGCTGGCGGTAGCAAATGAGGTTGTCGCTGGTATCCAGCAAGGATTCGATCAAGCGGGTTTCCGCCGCTTCGCTTTGCGGCATGGTAAACGCCGTTCTCAACACCGATACCAGTTGCAAGCCGCGCTCCAGGCGCCGGCCGATGTCCAAAAACAGCCAGCCGTTGCCGCGCGTCATGCTTTCCATCACCAGACCGCTGAATGCGGAGAGCGTGGTGATCAACTGATCCATTTGCTCCTGCATCGACCATAAACCGATTTTGCCGAGGCGGCGAGCTTCGGAAACCTGTTCCTCGATTTCGTCGATGACCCGCCAGGTATCCGATGACCATAAATCGCGCACCGCGTAACCGGATTGGGTCATTCTGTTTACCGTGTTGGCCAGGCTGCCCGCTCGGCTTTCGTCGACCACTACCGCCAGTAATTCGGCTTCGGGGGTGTGCAGCAAGCTTTCTTTATCTTCGGCAAAAAAACCGGGGTAGGTACCGGTCATGCTGGTGACGCAGCGCAGCTGGGTTTCCAGGCTGAGCTGATAGTCCGGGCTGTCGCGGTCAGGGTTGCTGAACAGTTTTTTTATCGTGGCCCGCAACAAGCGTACGCCACCTTCTGCGCGTTCCGCGTTGCGGCCCACCCAGAAAATATTGTCTGCGGCGCGGCTGGGTAAGGCATTGCCGTGGCCGGCTAGGCTGCTGCTGCGCTTGGCCGGAATGGCCGGGTGCTGCGGCTCGGTCGCGACCACCCAGGTATCTTTACTGATGCCGCCGGTTTGGTTGGTGATCATCATATTGCCGTATTGCGGTGCGCTGCGGCTCAAGCCGCCCGGCATCAGGGTATAACCGTCCGCTCGCGCCACCATAAAGCAGCGCAGCAAGGTTTGGCGGGGTTCGTAGCCGCCGGAAACCATCGCCGGTACGGTGGAAAAGCTTTCGTATTCCTGGCCGACGTATAGCGCCGGACGGGCCTTGATACGTGCGCGCCAGTCCGCGAGTTGCGCGCGGCTGAGTTGATGGCCGAACACCGAGTGTTCGCCGGGTTTGCGGTAGATCGGTTTGATGACCAGACGTTCCAGATTGGCAAGCACGTAATTTAACTCGCGGGCTTGGCCGCACCACCAGGTGGCTATCGAATTCAGCTTTAGGGTTTGGCCCAGGAAGTATTTGGCGATGCCCGGCAGGAAGGGCATGATGCCGGGATTTTCCAGTACGCCGCTACCCAGCGGATTGGCAATCGCCACATTGCCGCGTCTGACTACTTCCAATAGGCCGGGGACGCCTAGCCGCGAGTCTTCGCGCAGTTCCAGAGGGTCGCAGTAATTGTCGTCCACCCGCCTTAGAATCACGTCCACCCGTTGCAAGCCGACCAGCGATTTTAGCCAGACATAGCCGTCGCGAATGGTCAGGTCGTCGCCCTGTACCAGGGGGTAACCCAAATAGGAGGCCAGGTAGGCGTGTTCGAAAAAGGTTTCGTTCAGCGGGCCGGGAGTCAATACCACCACGCGCGGGGTATCGGCGTCGCCGGGGGCGATGGCATTCAGGCCGGCGCGCAAGGACTGGAAAAAACGCGCCAGGCGGTGGACGTGGGTGTCGCGAAACAAGCTGGGCAAGACCCGCGACATGGCCAAGCGGTTTTCCAACGCGTAGCCGGCGCCGGATGGCGCTTGAGTACGGTCGCCAAGTACCCACATCTTTTTATCCGGGCCGCGCGCCAGGTCGGCGGCGCACAGCACTAACTGATGTTGGCCGGGCAAGCTTACTTGATCGCAAACGCGCAGGAAGCCACCGTGGTTGTAGATCAGCTCCAGCGGCAGCAGGTTTTTCTTGATGAGCTGGCGCGGGCCGTACAGGTCGGCCAAAATCAGGTTCAACAGTTCGGCGCGTTGCAGTAGTCCGGCCTCAATGTCGAACCACTCGTCGCCGGACAGCAATAGCGGTATCGGGTCGAGTTGCCAAGGGCGGTTAATACCGTCCGGGTCGCCGTAGACGTTGTAGGTGACGCCGTTTTCGCGCAGCAGCCTTAGCGCTTCCTGGTGGCGTTCACCCACTTCGCGGGGGCCGAGCTGTTGCAATGCCTGCATTAGGTGGGCCCAATGCGGTCTAACCCGGCCCGTCTCGTCCAGCATTTCGTCGTGGATGCCCTTATCGAGGCGGTATCCCGGCGCGAAAGCTTCTGGTGTGCTTAAGGTTTTCATAGGTTTAGTTTGCCGGTTTACCGGGTATAGCGCAATTTATCAAAGCCGATCTCGTTTATTTATATTTTCTAAGCCGGTTTTTTAGCGCCGATGCCGATTCTGACGAGACTTTGGATGAATGCGTAGTCCAATAAACCCGCAAGAAGCATGCCGTTACGATCAGGAATAGCCGCGCGCATGATTGACCGCGTGGGTTCGGTCACTCTGCCTAGAGTAGTCCAATATAAAGCATCGGTTTGATTCAAGCTTCTGAACTAAAGGGTATTTCCCCGCGTTAAGGTAAGATAAGTCTGTCGGGGCCGAGTATATTGATAGCCGTAGGCGCGCGACTTGGCATTGCTATTGCTTTATTTCAGGTAACTGATTAGAACCGGTTTGCGTTGAAATGGTGCGGTGGTTTTTGCACCAATTCCGCGCGGACTTGCACCATAAAAGCAACGTTCACGGATGCATACAGCATGATTACACCAACAATTTGGGCGGATTACAGCGCCGATAAGGCTTACGACGAGATGATAGCCGCAGGCGGCAAGCCACGCGATGCCTGCGCCAGTTTGAGTCAATACTTACAATCTTTGGGCATGGACGCCATTAAAGGCCGGCTGTCGGCGGCGGAAGCGGCCATCATGGAGATGGGCATCACCTTTACCGTCTACAGCGATGAGGGCAATATCGACCGGGCTTGGCCTTTCGACATCATTCCGCGCCTGATCGATTTTCAGGAATGGCAAATGGTGGAAACCGGCCTGAAACAGCGTCTGAAAGCCTTGAATTGCTTTATCAATGATGTCTATAACCAGCAGCAGATTATCAAGGACGGACTGGTCCCAGCAGAATTGATCAACAGTTCCAGCAATTTTCGCAAGGAATGTTTGGGCATGCAGCCCAAATTCGGCAGTTGGGCCAATATCTGCGGCAGTGACTTGGTGCGAGCCGGCGACGGCAAGCTGTATGTCTTGGAAGACAATCTGCGCGTACCGTCCGGCGTCTCGTACATGATCGAAAATCGGGTAATTACCAAGCGGATATTTCCGGAGTTGCTGGAAAATCTGAATATCATGCCGGTGGACGATTACCCGACCCAGTTGTTCGAAATGCTGGCCTCGTTGGCACCGGATGCCGACGACACGCCGCAAATCGCGGTACTGACCCCTGGCATTTACAACTCGGCCTATTTCGAACACGCGTTCCTGGCGCAGCAGATGGGTGCGGAACTGGTGGAAGGCGGCGATTTGTTGGTCAAGGACGACGATTGCGTCTATATGCGTACCATTAAAGGTCTGGAAAAAGTCGATGTGATTTATCGGCGCATCGACGATCTATTTCTGGACCCTGAGGTATTTCATAAAGATTCGGTATTGGGTGTGAAGGGCCTGATGCGGGCCTGGAAGGCCGGAAATGTGGCCCTGGCCAATGCGCCCGGTGCCGGCGTGGCCGACGACAAGGTGGTCTATGCCTATGTGCCGGAGATGATTCGCTACTATTTGAACGAAGAGCCGATTCTGCCCAACGTGCCTACGTATCTGTGCAGCGACCCGGAGCAGTGCGCCTATGTGCTGGCGCATTTGCCGGAATTGGTGGTCAAGCCGGCGAACGAATCCGGCGGCTATGGCATGTTGGTCGGACCGCATGCTACGCAAAAAGAAATCAAGCAGTTTCATAAACTGATTCAGGATAACCCGCGCAATTACATTGCCCAGCCGACCTTGGCCTTATCCACCTGCCCGACCTTATGCAACGACAAACTGGAGCCGCGGCACATCGATTTACGGCCTTTTATCCTGCAAGGTGGAAATAGTTTCGTTACTGCCGGCGGTCTGACGCGGGTGGCGCTGCGGGCCGGTTCGCTGGTGGTGAACTCCTCGCAAGGCGGCGGCAGTAAAGACACTTGGATTATCAATAGGGAGCAATAAGATGTTATCGCGATCCGCCGAACGCTTGTACTGGATGGCTCGTTACCTGGAGCGCACCGAAAACACCGCCCGCCTGATCAGCGCCACCATGCATCTGATCTACGACTTGCCTTACGGGGTGGAGTTGGGCTGGCGCAATTTGTTGAATATTTGCGGCGTGGAAGAGGCGTTTTACCAACGCTTTAAAAACCCCAGCGAGCAAAATACCACGCGGTTTTTGCTGGCCGACATGAGCAATCCGGGCTCTTTGCTGGCGTCCTTGTCGTTTGCCCGCGAGAATATTCGCACCAGCCGAGAGCTGATGCCAGACGAAGCCTGGCAGCAGGTCAACGAGATGTATCTTTACGCCAATAACAATCTGGATAGCCTGTCCAATCGCCGGGGTAGGGCGCTGTTTTTGCAAGAAATCATGGCCGGATGCCAACGCTTTACCGGCTTTATGGCCGGGTCTATGAGCCGCAGCGACAGCGCCCGCTTTATCTGTATCGGCCGGAATCTGGAACGCGCCGATATGACCAGCCGGATCATGGATTTTGGCACGGTTTTGCTGGCGGAAAATCGCAGTACTAAGATGCGCGAATACGAAACCATCTTGTGGATCAACGTCTTGAAGTCGCTGAGTGCGGTGTTGATGTATCGCAAGCACGTCCGCAATCGGATTAAAGGCGAGGACGTTCTGAATTATCTGTTAAAAAACCCCGATTTTCCCAGGGCAGTGGTGCATTGTATCGAAGAGATTACCCACTGTATCAAGCGCTTGCCTAATGCCGTAGAGCTATTTCCGCAGTTGGAGCAATTGGAACAACAGGTACTGGCCATCGATATCAAGCAGACTACACCGGAGCAATTGCATCAGGTGCTGGACGGCTTGCAAGCTAAGTTCGACGATTTACACAAGCAAATCGCGGCAATGTGGTTTTTAAATAATCTTGGCGAGGCCGAATAGGAGAAAAATCGACATTATTGCCAACAGGAAGATTTTTACCAGCCATGCAGTTGTAGTGCTGTGAGCTAGGGTTGCTGAGCGGAAGCAAGCTGGATAGAAGGGGCGTTGCTTGGATTGCTACTGACCCAGGCCCCAGGTTTGCTATATCATGGAAGCATCGTTTTCTAAAACTAAAGGGGGGAGGATTATGGATAAGCTGAGGGCGTTGGGTCTGGGGCCGGTGGGGCAAGACGAGCAAGCTGTTAAGCAACAACTGCATCTTTATATCAATCTGAAACTGGCTTCGTGCGGGCAGCCGATTTGTATCGATACCGAGTCGGCGCAGTTTATGGATACCGCCCAGGACTTGCTGAATAGCTATCTGGAAAAAAGCCGCTTGTTGGCCAGTTCCTCCCTTTATCCCGCCGACAGACGGATTCAAGATTTCCTGGAGCGCTATTGCGCGGATCTTGGCTTGGCCAAAATCCCCAGCTTGCCGACGATGACCTTCGAGCTGGATAAGCACGGCGTGGCGCGCGAATTGTCCTTGCCCCTGGGCGAGGATGAATTTCGTTCCGAAATCGTGTCCAGCTTCCGTGTGAAGCAAGGCATATTGCACAATCCGGCCAGTGACCGGCGTACCACACAAGGTTCGTTTCATGTTGCCGAAGGCGGCCTGCCGGTGCCTGGCGACAAGAAGCAGGTGCCTAAGCTGACCTTTGCCTTGATGTTGGGCGAGGCGCTGAATCCACCCGACGATTTGATGGTGCTGCCGTTTACCGCCCACCAACCCAAGCCGGCGCGGATGTTTGCGTCACTATTGATGCGGCCGGTCGTGTGTCCGGAAATCCCGGGCGTTGCGGCCGAAAAGTCTATGGAAATCCGGTTTTTTGCGCCGGGCAACCTGGTTAGCAATCTGGATTTTGTTGAGAGTATCTTCGGTAACGGCGGCAATCCGGCTTTGCCGGAATGCGATGCGGCCCTGGATGTGGAGCATTGGTCCGGCCACAGCGGCTGCGTGATTCTGGCGCCGCATTTAACTAAGCTTACCAAGAAGCAGCTCGGATTGCCGCATTGGGACGAAGCCAGCGAACGGCAACGCGCCGATGGCATGTGCTGGCAAGATCCCGAGGAACTGTATAACGACGGTCAGGCGTTTAAACTAACTGCGCGCGACCGTAGCGGTGTGATCGTCACTTTGCTGGCCGATAACTATTACGGTTATTGCAAGAAGGAAGTCAAAACCCAGATCAGCTATGCCGCCAATTTGTTCGGCTTGGCGGAAGAAGAGCATGCCGGCGGCGCGCTGGCGTTTCGCCGTGTCAATCACGGCGATGAGTTTGGTATTGGCAGTTTGACTCGCGAACCGGGCTACGATTTCGATGAGATGACCTATCACTACGGCGCGATCATGGATGTGCAGCCGGAAGGTTATGCGGTAGACAGGCATTTTCCAGACATTATTTATGTGCCGCAGGATTTACGGATGAGTCTGGCGACGCAGAAAATTACCTGGCTCCGTAACGGCCAAAGCCATAGCATTCGCTTGCAACCAGGCAAAATCTACGTGCAGCCCAACGGTTATAAAATCGAGATGTGTAAGCATCCCGGCGCGCCATCCTGGCGTTTGATCGGCACCGTCGCGGAAGGCACTTTTTGCCATAAGCCCTGCACAGTATCCGGCGGCGGTAAATCGGAAATTTCCAAATCCATCGAGGACGCCGCAATCTACGGGCCGCTGTTCGTGGACGATTTGCAGCACGACCTGGATCGGGTGCAGGCGATTTTCGACAAAGACTATACCGGCCGCTTCTTGCCAGGCTTCGAGCGCGAAGACCGCGGGCCCAGCCGGACCGTGCTCAGTTCGGAGCGCAGCCTGGGTTCAGTAATTAAGTTGTTGACGCCTTCTCCCAACCATACGCCGGAATTTAACGATTGGCTGCGGTCCATTCCGCCCAGCATTTTGGCTTTGGTGTTTTTGATTAAGCGCTTTTACCGGCCGGAATGGGGTAACAATTGGCGCGACAATCTATCGGTGGACATTATCGACGGCGCGCCCGGGCACGAGTTGAAGCTGAACCAGCGCAAGATCGTCGCCACCTATTTAAGGGTAGGTTTTGATCTGGACGGCGGCTGGCGAACCTTCAAGGTGCGGCAAGACTATATTGCTTGCGAGAAAGTACAGATGGAAGACGACATCAGTGCTTCGGTTGTCGTACCGAAGCAAGCAGTGCGAGCCTGTCTGCCGGACGATGGGTATGAAATGAGTTTGAAGTTGGTCAGCAACTGCGAATATCGACTGTTTCAACGCCCGGACGATGCGATTATTCCGGGTTACGACAAGCAGACCGAGCTGAACATGTCCGGGCCGGGTAATTTCATGGCCAATTTCGAGCCCTTGGATCACGAGCAATTGTCGGCGGTGGTCGAGGACGTGATGACTTTTTCCAAATTCACCGCGCCTATGCAAAAGCTGTTGAGCGATGCTTACCAGGACGGTAAAGGCTATGTGGTGTGTTCCGCACATCCGCGTTTGGTGAACGGCAAACCGTCGAAAAATCCGCGCTATCTGGAAACTCGCGTGGACGTGGTGAAACCCTTACGGAAATACGTGGCGGAAATCGGTGCGCGTTTGCATCGCAAGATTCCGCTCAATCAACCGCTCTGCCATCCGGTGGACGCGGTATTGACCGGTCGCCGCAACAATCCGCCCGAACCGGGCATCCGCGCGCTGGCGGTGTACAATCCGATACATTATCAAGAATTGCCGGAACTGTTCATGGACTTTGTCTGTTCCTTGACCGGCAAATCGCCGTCTACTACCGGAGCCGGTAGTGAAGGTGCGCTGACTAAAGGGCCGTTCAATGCCTTGCGCGGCACGGTCGATTTGAACAATGCGCTGGTCTCGTTCATTTTGACCGGTTATCCGGGTTTTTCCAGCTCGGCCGGGTTTATTGGTCCGGATACCCGCGTCGATCACGACATCAGCTTGTTGATTCCGGAGATTTGGGCACGGCTGTCGCGCGAAGAGCGCCACCCGGCATTTTTGTTGGAACATGGCTATCTGGAACCGTTAACCGATTTTGAACACAAGGGCCAAATCGTCTTGGCCAGCCGTTTGGGTTATCGCATCACCAGTCATTTCGTGCACGGCTTGATGGGTAAAATCTTCGATAATCCGTATGCGGTATTTACCGACGAGATCTTGCAGCCCGAGCGTCAGGATCTGGAGGTGTTTGTGGATGGTATCAATAATATCGTCGAAACCCAGCAGCGTGTGGCCCAGCAATATCTTGATGACGGCAGTATAGAAGACGCGTGTCCGCCGCTGTATGCTTTGCTGCATATCATGGCTGACGGCCATTATCAGGGCAAGGATGCGCATCATCCGGAGATACGGGCGATGTTTACCCGCGATTACTTATTGGCTTCGGATTGGTATCGGGAACGGCTACATATCAAGCAGCAGCGCGACATCGCGTTGTGGCAAAGACACGTCGATTATTTGGGTGGGTTCTTGCAAGAAAGCAGTCACCAAACCTTGATCGACGAGTTGAAGTTGGTCGAGCGGCATCGCCAGGCGCAACAGAAACTGGTGGAGCTGGCCAGTCCGGCCTATCTGGAGTCTTTGGTCGGTACCTTGGGCGCGGATCCGTTGGGGCCGTATCGGGGCGGGGCGGATTAAGCGCGACTGACTGCTGAAGGTTTGGGGTGGTCGCCGTGCTGCGGCTACCCCGCTAGCCTACCGCCATTATTCAGTCGAGTATGCGGCTAAACTCTTCGATAGGCAGCGGTAGACGGAAAAAATGGCCTTGAGCCCGGTCGCAATGGTGTTGTGTGAGAATATCCCGCTGCTGTTCGGTTTCCACTCCCTTGGCTTCGACCCGCAAGTTTAAGCCGTGGGCCAGGCCGATCAGCGAACGGACGATGCAGGCGTCGTCGGGATTATTACAGATGTCGTTGACGAAGGCCGGGGCTATTATCAGGGTATCCACCGGAAAGCGTTTTAGTCTTCTTAGCGAAGACAGGCCGCTGCCGAAGTTGTTTACCGTCAGCCGGATGCCGCGTTGTTTCAAGCCTTGCATGTAGTGCTCGGCCTGTTCGGCGCGCTCCATCAATATGCTTTCGGAAATTTCGAATTCCAGCCGGGATGCCGGTAAGCCGGTTTCCGAGAGCACCCTATCGATCAGCGCCAATAAATCGGTTTGCTTGAATTGGCGATTGGCAAGATTGACCGCCAGTTTCAATTCGCTCCGGGCCTGTAAAGCCGGGCTCATATAGTCTCGGCAGGCGCTACGCAGTACCCATTCGCCGATCTCGCCAATCAAGCCCATGTCTTCGGCGATCGGTACGAACTCTTCCGGCGCCACCGGGCCGATTTCCGGCAGCCAGCGCAGTAAGGCTTCGGCGCCGACAATTCGGTTGCTGTGCAAATCGATTTTAGCCTGGTAAACCAGGGAAAATTCGTTGCGTGCCAGACCTAGCCGTAACAGGTTTTCGATGGCTTGGCGCCGCAGCGACTGGGCGTTGGCGGTGGCGTTGTAAAACTCGAAGGTATTGCGGCCGCGCTGTTTGGCCAGATATAGCGCATCGTCGGCATGTTTGAGCAATTGCTGGCCGTCCCTGCCGTCGGTAGGATACACGCTGATGCCAAGACTGGTGCCGATGAACAATTGATGGTCGTCGATGAAAAACGCTTGGTTGATGGTATCGATTACCCGTCTGGCGATATCGCCGGCATCGGCCGGCGTCCGCAAATTCATGCCGATCAGCGCAAATTCGTCGCCGCCCAGTCTGGCGACGATTTCTTGCTCGCGCAAGCACTGCGTGATGCGTTTGCCGACCTCGATCAGCAATTTATCGCCGACTAGATGACCGAGGGTGTCGTTGATGTTTTTAAAATGGTCCAAGTCCAAATAAATTACCGCAAAGCGAGTCTGGTAGCGTTTGGCCTGGCCGATGGCCTGATCCAGGCGCTCGTTGAATAGCGTGCGATTCGGCAGGTCGGTCAGAGGGTCGTAATAGGCCATGTGGCGGATGACTTCTTCCGAATTCTTACGGTCGCTGATGTCGTGAATGATGGACACGAAATGGGTCACGTTATGGTGCTCGTCGAGCACCGGGGTAATCGATTCCAGACACCAGAACAACTCGCCGTTTTTTTTGCGGTTTAAAAATTCGCCGTGCCAAGCCGAGCCGGCGCGTAAAGTCGTCCACAAATCTTTATAAGTCTTGGCGGAGGTCAGATCGGATTTGAGTAAATTGGTTTTTTGGCCCAGTACGTCCTGTTCGCAGTAGCCGGTTAATTTGTAAAAGGCCGGATTGCAATATTCGATGCGGGTCTTGGGGTCGGCGATCACCACGATGCTGGAGCTGAACTGCAAGGCCAGCGACAGCTTGCGCAATTCCTGTTCGGTTTTTTTATGGTTGTCGATTTCCTGGGCCAGCGCGCTATTGGCGGCCAGCAGCTGTTTCTGGCTGGGAATGGCCAACACCTTGGGAATCAAGGGCCAGATCAGGATGGCGGTGACGATGGAGCTGGCCGCGGTCGCGGCTTTGATGGCGCCGGACAGCCAGTAATCCGGTATCCAGATGTTCCAAATACTGAGCAGATGCGTGGTGCCGCACAGCAAGATAAACACGCCGAACTGCCAGTAAATCCAGCTGAACGGAATGTCTTTGCGTTTTTTTAGTACATATAACAACGCAAACGGGATGGAGTAATACGACAACACGATCAGCGCGTCGGACACTACATGCAACAACAATAAATCGCTCTGCCATAGGTAGCAATGGCCATGCGGCATGTAGCTGGTAATGTCGAGAGTATGATCTTGCATGCTTTCGATGACCGTGATGGAAGGCGGATGTCAAAAATCGGCTAGTCGGCGGCGAGCGAGCCTAGCTAGCTATTTATTCATTCATTCATACCTTCCTTAGCGTTATTGTATCGTGTGGCTGGCGGGGGAGCTTAACCCAAATCCCGCTAAATAAAAATAGCTAATGCCCGGATAGCGAGATGGCCGAGCTGGGGCCGCTGAAGTGGGGGGTATTAGTGCGCGAGGCTGTTCCTCGCCAGGCTTTCCATGGCCGGCTTTGGAAAGAGTAACGGGATATTGAAACGATCCGTCCCTGGATGGTTTTCGGGGTTTAGCCCTTGCGTTTGGCTTTGGTTTTTCCTTTGCCTTTTGGAAATTCCTGGGCGATTAGCGAACGCGCTAGTTTACGCAGGCCGTTGGAAGAGACTTCCAGGCCTAACGGCGAGCCTATCGATTCCAATTCGTACATCAAGTCCGTCGCGGCAATCAGCGTCACATAGCGCAGGCTGCTATTGCCCGGCAACTGCGTTGACGCGTTACGTAGTAGCGGGGCGAGTACGTCCCAGGAACTGTTGAAGAACTTGCGCACCGGATCGTTTTCCGCGACATATTCCGCAGTCAGACCTTGTTCAAAGGCTACGCCGGCTTTTTGCAGTACATCGCGCAAGCTTGCCCGGCCGGCGTCAGCGTTAGTGGCGATAGGGGCTTTCTCAATATTCTTTTCCAAAGACGCCTGCCAGCCTTGCCAGAGGCTACGCCATTGTTTCAATTCCGCTTCGTTCAATACCGGGGCCGCTTTTAAGCCGCCGGTATTTTGGTTGGTAGCGCTGTAGCCCACGTTGATTAAAATACCTTTCTCATCGGCTTTGACCTGATTGAAGCGCAGGCTGTTGATGGTGTCGTGCAACTCCTCGCTATCTTCGGCGGCGATGAAGGGAAGCAGCGTTTTAGTAATGTCCGGGCGGGATTGGTTTAAATCGATTTTCAGGGCGGCCAGCTTAGGTTCGGCGGCTTTTTTGATCAGCGATTGCAGTTGGGCGATATTTAATGGCTGGCCGTTGCGATCAAACGCATTCAGTTGGGTGACCGGGAAGCTCAGTACATTGCCGGAGGCATCCAAGGTCGGTTGTTGCAAGGTTTGCAAAATGCCGGACCATTCGATCAAAGTCATGCATTTGCCGCCCAGCGCGGTGCCGACTCGGGCTTGTACATTGTTCTGAATTTTGACCTGGCCTTGCTCGCCGCTGATTTGCGGATGGTCCAGATCCAGAAAACTGCATTGTTTGCCGTCTTTCCAGGCTCTTACCGATTCATTCGGGCCGTCGTAAAGCTCGCTAACCAGCACACTTTTGATTAAACCGTACTCCATTGGCACCGGAATATTGATTTCGCGGGCCATACCGGTCTGTGCAGTCAGCAGCAAGCCGGTGGTAAGTAACAGGGTACGCATTTTTGACATGATTTACTCCTTAACGTTGTCGGGCGCCGGTTGATTAAGCGCGGCCGTGCCGCGATAAGCGGATGAAATAGGGTAGCGGCGGTCACGGCCAAACGCTCTGGGCGTGATGCGGATACCGGGCGGCGATTGCCGGCGTTTATATTCGTTTCTATCCACCAGCGAAATAGCTCTGTGCACATCGGCAACCGCGAAGCCATGTGCTACGATCTCGGTGGCGGATTTGTCCTGTTCCACATACAAAACAAGTATAGGATCCAACACAGAATAGGGCGGCAGGGAATCTTCGTCCTTTTGGTCCGGTGCCAATTCCGCCGACGGCGCACGGGTGATGACCCGTTGCGGAATGACTGGTGACAGAGTGTTGCGGTATTCGGCGAGTTGGTAGACCAGTAATTTCGATACGTCTTTCAACGGCGCAAAACCGCCGGCCATGTCGCCGTATAGCGTGGCATAACCCACGCTCATTTCGCTCTTGTTGCCGGTGGTCAACAGTAGCTTGCCTTGTTTATTCGAAATGGCCATCAGCAATACGCCGCGGCAACGAGCCTGGATGTTTTCTTCGGTGGTGTCTTTTTGACTACCGGCAAACAGCGGGGCCAGCATGCCGTTGAACGCAGTCACCGCTGGTTCGATGGGCAGTATGTGATATTTGACGCCCAAGGCTTCGGCTTCCTGGATTGCGTCTCGGTTGCTCATGTCTTGCGTATAGCGCGATGGCATCAACACCGCTTCGACATGATTGGCACCCAGCGCATCAACCGCCAAGGCCAATACCAGCGAGGAGTCGATACCGCCGGACAAGCCGAGAATCGCGCCGTGAAAGCCGTTTTTGCGCACGTAGTCTTGAATGCCCAACACCAGCGCCTTGTATTCGCTGACCACGGGTTGATACAAGTCGGCGATGGTGGATATTTGCGGTTGTTGATCGACAAATTCGACGATACCGAGTTGCTCCGTAAATTCCGCCGCTCGAAATACTACGCTGCCGTTAGAATCAGCGACAAATGAGGCGCCGTCGAAAATTAACTCGTCCTGGCCACCGATTTGATTGACATAGACCAGAGGCACCTGCTCGGCTTTAATTTGCGAACAAATAATATCCTCGCGCTGCTGCATTTTGCCGGCATGAAACGGCGAAGCGTTCAGGGTCAGGATGATGTCAGCGCCGGCTGCGCGGTTTTGGGCAATGATGCCGGGCTGCCAGATGTCTTCGCAAATCGTCAACGCCAACTGGCTGTCTTTAACCGTAAACAGACAGGTTTGTGCGCCGGCGGTAAAGTAACGCTGTTCATCGAATACACCGTAGTTAGGCAGGGCCCGCTTATGGTACTCGGCAAGCGTTCGGCCGTCGCGTAAGGCTATTGCGGTATTGTAGAGACTGTCGTCCCGCTGTTCGGGATAACCGATCACCACCGTTATGCCGGAGACCTTCTCGGCAATTTCGGCAACGGCTTGTTGCGCCTGGTGAATAAAATCCGGTCGAAACAGTAAGTCTTCAGGTGGATAACCGGTGACACATAGCTCCGGAAACACGACCAAATCGGCCTGCCGCTGTTTGGCTTGTTCAGCGGCGGCCAGAATCTTGCCGGTGTTGGTCTGAATATCGGCAACTGTTAAGTTCAGTTGGGCTAGCGCTATTTTTATCGACATTATGTTTTGGAAAAACAATCCCGCATCGCGACGCCAATATCCGAAGGCGAACTGACCATACTGACGCCGGCTGCTTGCATCGCCGCAATTTTGCCAGCCGCTGTGCCTGCGCCGCCGGTGACAATTGCACCGGCATGGCCCATACGTTTGCCGGGCGGTGCGGTTTGGCCGGCGATGTAGCCGACCACCGGTTTGCTGACATTTGCCTTGATAAATTCCGCAGCTTGTTCCTCGTCACTGCCGCCGATTTCACCGACCATGACGATGCCATGGGTGTCCGGGTCGTCTTGGAAACGGCTCAGTACATCGATGAAGTTCATGCCGTGGATCGGGTCACCGCCAATGCCGACGCAAGTGCTTTGTCCCAAACCTTCGCGGGTGGTTTGATGCACGGCTTCGTAGGTCAGGGTGCCGGAGCGGGAAACGATGCCGATTTTACCGGGCAGATGGATATGGCCGGGCATGATGCCGATCTTGCATTGCCCTGGCGTAATCACGCCGGGGCAGTTGGGGCCGACCAGCAATGAGCTGGTGCCTTGCATTGCTGCTTTAACTTTTAGCATTTGCAGCACTGGGATGCCTTCGGTGATGCAGATAATCAGTTCGATGCCGGCGTCGACCGCTTCCAGGATCGCGTCGGCGGCGAAAAACGGTGGCACGTAGATCATCGTTGCCGTGGCGCCGGTGGTTTTAACGGCTTGTTCGACGGTGTCGAATACCGGTAAATCCAGATGCTTGGAGCCGCCGCGTCCCGGCGTGACGCCACCAACAAGCTGCGTGCCGTAGGCAAGCGCTTGTTCGGAGTGAAAAGTACCTTGTTTGCCGGTGAAGCCTTGGCAAATGACTTTAGTGTGTTTGTCGATCAAAATGCTCATGCGATGGTCTCCGCCAATTTAACCGCTTGTTCGGCGGCGCTGTTCAAATCTTCGGCCGCGTAAAGACCCAAGCCGGAGTCTTTCAACATAGCAAGCCCTTGCTCAACATTAGTACCTTCCAGCCGCACTACGACCGGTATGGTCAAATGCATTTCCTCGACCGCTGCCAGGATGCCGGCTGCGATCACATCGCATTTGACGATGCCGCCAAAAATATTGACCAGTACCGCTTTGGTGGTACCGTCGGACAGAATCAATTTAAAAGCAGCCTTAACTTTGTCTTTATTGGTGCCGCCGCCCACATCCAGGAAGTTGGCAGGTGCGCCGCCTTTGAGTTTGACCATATCCATGGTTGCCATTGCCAGCCCGGCGCCGTTGACCATGCAACCGATATTGCCGTCCAGCGTAATGTAGTTAAGGTCGAATTGTTTGGCTTCCGCTTCCTTGGCGTCTTCCTGCGAGGCATCGCGCATCGCGGCGATGTCAGGGTGTAAGGGGATGGCGTTGTCGTCGAAATTGATCTTGCCGTCCAGTGCTACCAGTTTGCCGTCATCGGTTTGGATCAGTGGGTTGATTTCGATTTGGCTGGCATCCTTGGCTAAAAACAGTTGATACAGGCCGGACATGATAGTTTGCAGTTGGCTTTGCTGGTCCTTGCCCAGTCCTAGCGCTGCCGCAACTTGCCGACATTGATAGGGTTGCAGTCCGGCAGCGGGATGCACCGGCACGCGGACGATTTTCTCCGGCGTCTCTGCGGCCACCGCTTCGATGTCCATACCGCCGGCGGCGGAGGCGATAAAAATTAGCCGTTCGCTTTCCCGGTCCAGCAACAAACTCAAATAATATTCTTGGTTGATTGCCGAGGCTTCTTCTACCCAAACGCTATTGACCGGCAGGCCGGCGGCATCGGTTTGATGCGTGACCAAACGAGTGCCCAGCATCGCCGCGCTGAAATCCTTCACTTCATCCAGATTCCGGGCAACCTTCACCCCGCCGGCTTTACCTCTGGCGCCGGCATGGATTTGGGCTTTAACTACCCAGGCCGGACTGCTCAATGACTGCGCGGCTTGTTGCGCTTGTTCGGGCGTTGTTGCCACGGCGCCCTGCGGCGCTGGAATCGCAAACTCTTTGAAGAGTTGTTTCGCCTGATATTCGTGAATATTCATTTAGTGCTCCATGGATGGCTTAAATCGCGGCGTCTCAAGTTGGTGCTATGATTGAACTGACAAACATTCTAACTAACTCTGCATAAAAAACCCGGGCAATGCTTTCTTCATCAGTCGATACTATTTATCCCTGCCCTTTTTCCAAAGGGTACGGCATTCCCGTTCGGCAAGCGTGGTTGATGTTGAAGATTTTTGCCCTCTATCGATTCATCACCGCCAGCTTGTTTGTGATGCTGTTTTATTTGCGGTTTGGGCCGTCGTTATTGGGTTCCTACGACGCATCATTGTACCAGTTCACCAGTGTTGCCTATCTGGGGATTTCGCTGATTGCCGCGCCGGTCGCATTTCGACCGCGTTGGGCTTATGCCAGTCTGGCACAGTTATTTATTTTTACCGATATTGTCTTTATTACCTTGTTGATGCATGCCAGCGGTGGGATTGGCAGCGGCATTGGCATCTTGCTGGCAATCTCCATAGCGGCGGGTGGCTTATTGATTGGCGGGCGCTGCGCGATGTTGTTTGCAGCCTTGGCTAGTCTGGCGATTCTGGCTGAAGAAGTGTATGCGATAGAAACGCATGCTTTCGAAAATACCACCATGACCTATGCCGGCATGCTGGGGGTGTCGTTTTTTTCGATAGCATTTTTGTCGGTAATATTGGCGCAGCGCGCCGAACAATCGGCGGTTTTGGCCAGACGGCACGAGCAGACTATCGCCAGGCTGGAAAGTCTTAACCGCTATATCATCCAGCATTTGCAATCGGGCATCATGATCGTCGATGAGCGGCAGGTGACTCAGCTGTCCAATCAATCGGCGTTGCGGTTGTTGGGCTTGGTGTTGCACCCGGAGGAACTTGCCGAGGTGGCGCCTGAGCTGAGGAAGGCTTTCGAGTTGTGGCGCGCCAATCGGGACCAGGATTTTGCCATTATCCAATTAGCCAATCGCAACGAAGTGCAAGTGCGATTTTCCGAGTTGAGTATGGATGACGAAGCCCTGTATATGCTGATTTTCGAGGACATTGCTTTGTATAACCAACGCTTACAACAGAGCAAGCTGGCGTCTCTAGGCAGGTTGACCGCCAGTATTGCCCATGAAATTCGCAATCCGCTCAGTGCAATTAGTCATGCCGGGCAATTGCTATCCGAAGCGCCGGATCTGGATGTGCAGGAACTGCGGCTGACGGAAATCATTCAGCATCATTGTCAGCGCGTAAACAGCATCATCGAGGATATTCTCAAGTTGTCTCGGCGCAACCCGTCGCAGAAACAAAAAATCGCTTTGGATCAGTGGTTACCGGCCTACATTAACGACCAAAAATTGAATCTGGGTGAGCGGGCGGAGTGTTTTAAATTGGTTTTTAAGGCGCAAGGCTTGAATGCCTGTATCGATAGCGGTCACTTGAAGCAAATTCTCGACAATCTCTGCGCCAATGCGCTGCAATACGGTAGGCCTGAGCTAGGGCCTATCGTGCTTGAAGTCTCCCTGGTGCAGGATGCGCCGTGTATTAAAATTATCGATAATGGTGCCGGAATTGCCACTGAGCATCGGCAGCATTTGTTCGAACCGTTCTTTACCACCTCTCACCAAGGTACCGGCTTAGGTTTGTATATTTCCAGGGAATTGGCCGAACTGAATCAAGCGGAGTTAAGTTACGCTAGCAGTTCCGGAAAACCTTGTTTCACTTTGTTGCTGGCTAATGCCGATCACGCTGTTATTGAAATATGAATATGCCTGTCACACTGGTTGTCGACGACGAGCCCGACATCAGAGAATTACTCGAAATAACCCTAAACCGGATGCACATTCAAACCCGTTGCGCGGCCAATTTGGCCGAGGCCAAACAGTTGTTGGCGGGCGAAATGTTTGATTTGTGTCTCACCGATATGAGGCTGCCGGACGGCGACGGGCTGGATTTGGTCGATTACATCCAAACCATCGGTTTGCAATTGCCGGTAGCGGTAATTACTGCGCATGGCAGCATGGATATTGCGATTAAAGCCATGAAAAAGGGTGCCTTCGACTTCCTGTCCAAGCCGGTCGATCTGGCGGTATTGCGGCAGTTGGTCAGCCATGCGTTGCAAGCTTCGCTGACTCGGGTTTCCGACAAAGAGCGGCGCACCCGCGACATCTTGCTCGGCGAGTCGGCGCTGATGTGTGCCATTCGTTCGAAGATCGACAAGGTGGCTCGCAATCAGGCGCCGGTTTATATCAGCGGCGAGTCCGGTTCGGGGAAAGAGTTGGTGGCCAGATTGATACATCAGCAAAGCCCGCGCGGCGATAAGCCGTTTATTGCGATCAACTGCGGCGCGATTCCTCCCGAATTGATGGAAAGCGAATTCTTCGGCCATAAAAAAGGCAGTTTCACCGGCGCGGTAGCCGACAAGCAGGGATTGTTTCAAGCGGCCGATGGCGGCACCTTGTTTTTGGATGAAGTGGCCGATTTGCCTTTACCACTGCAAGTTAAATTGTTGCGGGCGATTCAGGAGAAAAAAGTCCGTCCGGTTGGCGAGCAGCGCGAAGTCGCCGTCGATGTGCGCTTATTGAGCGCAACCCACAAGGATTTGGCCAAAATGGTCCAAGAAGGCAGTTTCAGACAAGACTTGTATTACAGGATCAATGTCATCGAACTGAGTTTGCCGCCCTTGCGCGCCCGGCCTGCCGATATTCCTCAGCTTACCGAGCACTTATTGGTGGGGTTGGCCAACGCTAACGGTATGGCTTTACCCAAGCTGAGCGACTCGGCGCTAAATGCGTTAAAGCACTACTATTTCCCCGGCAATGTTCGGGAGCTGGAAAATATACTGGAGCGGGCGCTGGCCCTGCACGATGGCGGCGTGATCGAAACCGACGATTTGAACCTGCCGTTGGGGATGGAGTTGGCGGCGGTCGAAGATTTTGATGCGGAGAAGATGTCGCTGGAAACTTATCTCGAAGATATTGAGAAAAAAGCCTTGAGCGCCGCGCTGGAGGAAAATCGGTGGAACAAAACCGCCACTGCTAAATACTTGGGCCTAAGTTTTCGCTCGCTACGGTATCGCTTGAAAAAGTTGGGTCTGGAATAACAAAAATCGATTGTAAGCGAGTAGGAGCCTACTACTCGCCTAAATAACTCGAAATATCCCTATTGATATTTGCTCATGCCTTTCAGTTGTTGCAGCGCGGCTTGGATTTTGGCGTTTGCGGCGTCGTCCAGTTCGTTGTTTTTATACACTTTGTCCAGCAAGCCTTCTTCTACTAATGCATCTTTGATCCAGCGTTTGGCAAAGGCATAGCTGGCTGGAACTTTAGCGACTTCACCTGTGCTTGGGTTTTTCAGGCTATCGACAGCGGGTGTTGGAGAATCTGCGGCGGCTTTTTTGGCCGGGGCGGATTTACTGGCTTTGGGGGCGGCGGGTTTGGGTGTGGCGGCTTTGGCTGGAGCGGGTTTTGCGGTGGTTTTTACAGCTGCGGGAGGAGGTGGTGCCAGTTCGGTTTGGATTGCCGGCTTGGCGGGCTCGGGTTTACTTGTTTCCGGTTTTTCTTTTTTGCCGCCCATCACTACAAATACTACATAAGCTACAAAAATAGTCGTCGCTATAAAAAGCAATTCAGCCATAACCCTTCCCCTTTGTTTGTTTTATTTATTAAGATTCAGAACAATGTGATGACACGTTTTAAACTCCGCGGGCGAATATACCAGAGCTAGTCAAGTCGGTAAACTAATACCCCATTTGCCGAAAAGTTCGCGAATTATGTTTAATCCGTTTCAAGTGATTAAACTGGCTACCTGGCTGCTACCCAGCAAAAGGTTCAGCGAAACCTTCTGGCCATCCAGTAGATTCTGCTCGGGTTTGCCGAATGCGTAGCCCTGGCCGAAATTGACGCCGATTTCTTTCAGCTTTATCGCTGTACCTGCCGATTCGACGAATTCGGCGATGGTTTTCTTGCCGAGTTTTGAGGCAATTTCCACCATGGATTTGACGAGTATCTGGTCGGTTTCGTTGTCGAGCAGGTTTCTGATGAATTGACCGTCGATTTTCACGTAATCGACCGGAAAGGTTTTGAGATAGTTGAACGAACAAAAGCCGGCGCCGAAATCGTCCAGAGCGAATTTGCAACCCAAGGCTCTTATTTTGTTAATCATGTGCCGGGTTTTTTCAAAATTGTCCACGGCGGCTGTTTCAGTAATTTCGAAGGTTAAACGGTTGGCGTCTATCCAGGTCATTTCCAGTTTATCCTTAATAGTGGATAGTAAATCCGGATATTGAAACGCGGTACTTGAAAGGTTTACGGCCAGGGAAATATAAGACATGTAACTGGGTAGTGCCGCCAGAAAGTCGATGGCGTTTTCAACGACCCAAAGGTCTATCGCGTGAATCAAGCCGGTTCTTTCCGCCACCGGAATAAACTGATCCGGCGTGATGACTTCATTGCCTTCGCCGCGCATACGCAACAACACTTCGTAGTGAGAGACATTGCCGTCCGACAACTGCACCACAGGCTGGAACACCAGAAATAGCTGATTATCCCGCAAGGCCTTGCGAATCAACGGCACCCAATAAATGTCCCGGCGTCTTTCCTTGACGATTAGATCATCGCTGTTGTAAACGCAGATTTTGTCTCTGCCGGTGCTTTTTGCAAAGTTGCAAGCTTGGCGCGCATGTAAAATCATTTCGCCCGGATGGAACGCGGAAACGGTATTGTCCAGGGCGGCGATGCCGATGGACACCGAGGCGCTGTAAGATACTTCTCCGGTGAAGAAACGGAAGTTGTCCACGGTGGTTTTGATGGTTTCTGCGAGAATCTGTGCTTGCTTTTTGGTTTTGTTTTCCAGGAATAAACAAAACTCGTCGGCACCGATACGGGCGAATAAACTGCCGGCCGGTAATAGTTTTCGGACCAGAATGGCCATTTCAACCAGTAAACGATCACCCACTTCAAAGCCTTCCAGTTCGTTAATCAGGCTGAAGCGGTCTACATCAATGAACAATAACGACCCGTCTTTTTGCGCTTTATTGCTATGATTTAGCACCAATCTCAGTTGGCGCTCGAAACTACTGCGGTTAAATAAACCGGTTAATTCGTCGTGCGCGACCAGAAACTTCAGTTTCGCATCGATAACGTTTTTGGCGGCTAATTCATTGATCAATTGTTCTTCCTGACGGTGACGCAATTGGCGTTCCTGTTTCAGGCTCAGCAAAAACTTTACTGCAAGTATCAGCTCCTGGGTGTTAACCGGCGTATTGATTTTATAAGTTAAGCAATTGTCTTGTTGCGGCTGACACCGATCAAGGTCGCAGTCAAAGCAGTCGTCGTTCAGAATCACCACCGGGATGACTGATACCGAGTTGGCGCTGGATAAGCTTTGACACATCTCCCGAGGATGGCAAAGCGGCAACATTGCGTTCAGCACGATCAGACCGATTCTGTCGGGTTGATCGGCGTAAGGCTTCAATATTTCGTATATTTGTTCGCCATTTTCAGCTATACGAATATCGGTAAAGCCTTTGGCTTTCAATGTGGATGCGATTTTTTGAGCAGAGACTTCATTATGCTCCGCAACGACAATCAGTTTTTCTTTGAGCGCGTCATTGGCAATCATCTAATACCATCCAGGTATTGGCATAAAATCGGGAGCTGTCAGCATGGTCAGGAGGAGGCCGGCATTTAATAAGCTTGTATTTTCATATAATTGGTCTAGGTTTAAGCGCAGCCTTTAATGCTATTTCTATGCTATTGGTTTTCAGTATAGGTGTAAATTTAATTTTTTAGAATTATTGATGATAGCTTACTCACCGTCCACATTGACTGTTGCCGATTTGCTTAGAGGTGATTTACAACTCGCCTCGCCGCCGAATGCCTATTTTTTGTTAAAAAAAATAGTCGAAGATCCGAATAAGACCGCGAAAGACGCGGCTGTGGTGATCGAAGCCGATGCGGCATTGGCGGTAAAGCTACTGAAGATAGTGAATAGTGCTTTTTATGGTTTTCCATCCCAAATCAGTTCGATTGCCAAAGCCATTACCATGATTGGAACCCGTGAGTTGCAGAATCTGGTGCTGGGTACCTTGATTGTCGAACGCTTTTCCGATTTACCGGGACAACATTTCTCTATACACGATTTTTGGGCCAGAAATTTGCGCTGCGCGTTGATTGCACGCGAGTTGGATATTCATTTCGGCAAGCACTATGCCGACACCGCGTTTCTGTGCGGCTTGGTCCACAACATCGGGCAATTGGTGTTTTATCGGCGGATTCCGGTATTGGCCCGGGAAGTCGACTTATTACTGCAATCGCAAATCCCGCTCGCGGTGGACGAAGAGGTCACGGTGGAGCAGAACGTGATCGGCTTTGACCACTTTCAGGCCGGTGCCGAGTTGTGCAAACAATGGATGTTACCGGACGTTATCGTGGAAAGTATTCGCTTGCATTGCTTTCCTGATCTGATCGGGCCTTACGCCGATCTGGCTGCCATGGTCAGGCTGGCCAACTGCTTAAGTCGAATCGAAAATCCCTACGATGCCCACGCTGTCAATGCTTTGAATCTGACGCCCGAACAAATCAGTTTCATCCTCGATAAAATCAGCGACGAATTCGAAGTCATTTTTAAATTGTTCTATCCCACTGTCTAAGTGCGCTTAGGCAATTGCAGCTGCTTCCTACAATTCCTCGAATATCTGTTGCTGAAAGGTGACAGTAGCCAATCGAAAAGATCTCAATAATTAGCTAGAGATAGGCTATCGACTTTTCTCGAATGCGGTTTTTGTCGCAAAAAAACAACGGATAGGCCAATTAAATTCGTTTTGTCATAAAGTTGTCACATTGCCTCCATACAATGCGCTCAAGCTCGCTGGTCGTTGTGATCTTTGAGTAACGCATTGATTTATATAATTATTGGAGAAATTTGATGAGACTTTCTAAGCTGAGCCTGGCAGTAGCAGCCGTTATGGGCTCGGGTATTTGCGCCGAGGCGATGGCGCTGGATTTGTATGTTGATGCCAAAACCAAGCAGATTTTTGCTGAGCCAGGTCCGGGCCGGACCAAGCTGGGTTCATTTGAAAAAGTCGAAGATACCGCCGCGCAAAAAGCTGAAGCGCAAGCGCAGAAGGCTGAAATAGCACAAATCAAGGAAGATTTGGCTTTGAAAAACAACGAGTTGAAAGCGCTGGATGAGCACATTAAAGATCCTAAATTCAGCGAACTGGAGCTTAACGAGAAAGGAATTAAATTCGAGAGTAAGGATGGCAACTTCGAAATGGCTATCAATGGCAGGATGCAGGTTGATGCGCAAATGAATGTTTCCGATGGGTCACCCATTAGTAACTCAACAGCTACACCTAATGACACGCAACAGTTAGCCGATGGTGCCAATATCAGACGTGCCCGTCTCGGTGTTGAAGGTAGCTATTATCACGATTGGGAATACAAATTTGAATATGACTTTAGCCGCGGAGGTAACTCCGGTGTAGCAGCGGGTATTACTGATGCTTACATCAATTGGAGAGGTTACGATCCGCTTGGGGTAAAAGTAGGTTCGTTCAAAGAGCCCTTCAGTTTGGAAGAAGCGACCAGTAACCGTTGGCTGACCTTCATCGAACGTAACATGGCAGTCAATGCGTTTTCAGATAATCCAAATGCCTATAAAACCGGTTTTGCTTTGACATGGTCGGATCCTCGCTGGACTGCTGCGGGCGCCATTATGACTGAGCCCGTTGGCGGCGGTTGGGCGTATACCTCTTCTAGGGGCAGCAATGGCAATAACAACCGTAACGGCGGATCTGGAGATATGGGCTGGGAACTGACAGGCCGTGTTACCGCGTTACCTTGGTTTGAAGATAAAACCAAGTTTTTACATGTTGGTGCGTCTGGATCGCAGCGCTATTTGAATGACGCTGGAAACAACAATGCTATGAGATATCAAGCAGCTATAACCAACGTTGATAGAACCGCTATCATCGACACTGGAACAGGCATATTCGACAACGTCTCCACTATAACCAGAATGGGTGGTGAATCTGCATTAGTCTACGGTCCTTTTTCTGCTCAAGCCGAATACATACAAGCCGACCTTTCTGGCCGTGTTAATAACAACGAAAGCCTCAATGGTTACTACGGATATGTTAGCTATTTCTTGACCGGCGAGTCTCGCGCTTACAAGACTAAAACCGGTGCGTGGGATCGCTTGAAACCTAAACGTCACTTTGACATGAAAGGTGGTTTGGGTGCTTGGGAAGTTGCCGCAGGTTATGACTATCTTGATTTGAATGATAAGAATGTTAGAGGTGGCCGAGCTGCCGTGGCGAAGTTTGGTTTGAATTGGTATCCAAATTCGCATATCAAGATGATGGCTAACTACATTCATGCTCTGGAAATTCAACGCCCAGGTACCAGCAGCTTAACTGCGCCAACAAACGGTGCGGGCTACGATGGTTCCAAACTTGACGCCTTCGAACTGCGCGGACAAGTTGACTTCTAAGCCAAGCTTTGAGAGGCAAGGATAGCCTCGCGTAAAATCAAAAAAACCGCCTCGATCTTGAACGTTCCAGGCGGTTTTTTTATGGATGCGATCTGGAACTATCACGTCAAAGATATCAAAGTATGGGAAATGAATCTTGCTACGGCTCTGTCTGCTAGACTAATAGTCCGTTTAGACTTCGTCAATATTATGACAGAACAACAATCTCTAGCCCGATATGGCTGGCTATCCATTGCTGCCGCCGTCAGCACCATCGCACTAAAAAGTTACGCCTATTGGCTGACCGATTCCGTGGGCTTGCTGTCCGATGCGTTGGAGTCGCTGATTAATTTGGTGGCGGCGATCATCATGCTGGTGGTGCTGACTATTTCTGCGCGGCCACCTGACGATACGCATGCTTATGGGCATGAAAAAGTAGAATATTTCTCCAGCGGTGCGGAAGGCATCATGATTTTGCTGGCGGCTTTTAGTATTGGCTACGCGGCCTGGGAGCGATTATGGAATCCGCTGCCGCTACAGCAACTTGATCTGGGTATTGCGGTTTCGGTGTTTGCTTCCCTGATCAACTTGGCGGTTGCCCGAATTTTGATTGGTGTCGGCCGCCGTCGGCAGTCGATTACCCTGGAAGCCGACGGTAAGCATTTGATGACCGATGTCTGGACGACAGTCGGGATTTTGGTCGGTATCGCCATTATCTCGGTGGCAAACCGTTTCGAGCCGAGTCTGGCGTTTGCCAGGCAATTGGGGCTGAATGGCTGGGAAATACTCGACCCGATTATTGCCATAGGAGTGGCGTTAAATATTGTCTGGGCCGGCTTGCAATTGATTCGCCGGACAGTGTCGGGCTTGTTGGATGCGGCGTTATCTCCGGCGGAAATCGCTGAAATTGTCGCTGTACTTGATGAGTATGTGGCCGGCGATGGCATTGCTTATCATGCGTTACGGACGCGTTACGCCGGCGCCAGGCGTTTCATGTCGGTGCATGTGTTGGTGCCGGGTGGCTGGACGGTGCAGCAGGGCCATGATTTGCTGGAAGCCATTGAGCAGCAGATCAAGGACAAGTTCGACAATATTGATATCGATACCCATCTTGAACCTATCGAAGATGTGGCCTCTTGGGAGCACTAACTCGGAATAGTCTTTGCGGGTAGTAGGATGTGCTGAGCGAAAGCGAAGCGCATCAATCGCGCCCGATGCGCTTCACGTTGTTCAGCACATCCTATATTTCCTTTGAGTTTCATATCTCAATCAGACTCAACCCCAGCTCTTCCACGCTTTGTCCGGCAATTTTAAAGCCGCGCATTTCCAACACGCCCTTGGTATTTAAGGAAATGATCAAATGCAACGCATCCGGATAGCTGGCTTCCTGGATGTCGGTCGGTGAAGGCTGGGCCGGAGTGTGCGGGTGCGAGTGGTAGATTGCAAATAGCGTTTCGCCTTTTTCGCGTATTTGGCGCATGGCTTCGATTTGCTGACTGGCGTCCAATAAAAAGCGGTTCTCCGGGGTGGCTGCGCTATTTGCCACCGGATAACAACTCACCGGCATGCCGGTGCTGTCCGCGCCGATTAGGCCGCAAACCTCCGCATCCGGGGATAACTGAGCCAAGTGCAGTAACTGGTTGGTGAGCTTGCGCGGCAGAGAAATTTCGCTGTTGTTCATAATGTGTTCCAAAGTCCTGATGTCACCCGAGGATTGCCGGATAAGTCGGCATGTGTGTTGACCTGTCGGTAACCCAATTCGTTAAAAATGGCCTGTACCTCGGTTTGTTGATTGTAGCCGTGTTCGACCAATAATTGCCCATAGTCTTTCAAATGCGCTAGGGCTTGTTCGGCAAGTTGCCGAATGTCTTGCAGGCCGTTTTCGGGGCTGATCAAAGCGCTGCTGGGTTCGAAGCGTACATCGCCTTGGTACAAATGCGGGTCTTTATCCGCGATGTAGGGTGGATTGCTAATTACCAAATCAAAGCCTGTTTCCTCGATGTTGTCGAACCAACTTGACTGCACAAAACGCACATTGCCGGTGTTGAGTTGCTGCGCGTTATATCGGGCGACTTCTAAAGCTGCGGAGCTTAGTTCGCAGGCAAAGACTTGGGTCAATGGTCGTTCGGCGGCCAGCGTGACGGCGATAATCCCGGAACCGGTGCCGAGATCGATGATTTTACAGGTCCGGTCTGTCGGTAATAGCGATAGGCTGAGCTCGACCAGCAATTCGGTGTCGGGGCGGGGAATCAACACATCCGGGCTGACTTTGAAATTGCGCGACCAGAATTCGCGTTGGCCGGTTAAGTAGGCAACTGGTGTGCCATGCGAGCGCTGCTTTACCAGTGCTTGAAACTGAGCGAGTTGTTCCGCGCTGGGTTGATGATCCGGCCAAGCCCGGATAAATGAACGGTTTTTGTTCAGGCAGTGGCAGAGCAACACTTCGGCGTCAAGCATTGCGGTTTCGGATGTCGTGCTTAGCTGTTCGTTTGCCGCGATCAGCAGGCTCAGGAGCGAATGGTCATTGCTTTTAGACATTTCCCAACTGTGTCAATAATTCCGCCTGATGTTCGTGTATCAGCGGTTGAATCACATGCTCCAGTCCGCCTTCCATAATCTCTTCCAGTTTGTAGAGCGTTAGATTGATGCGGTGATCGGTGAGGCGGCCTTGCGGGTAGTTATAGGTGCGGATGCGCTCGGAACGATCACCGCTACCGACTTGCAACTTACGGCTTTCCGATTGCTCGGCGTGTTGCTTTTCCTGGGCGGCGGACATCAAACGCGCTTGCAAAACCGACATCGCGCGGGCGCGGTTTTTATGCTGCGAGCGTTCATCTTGACATTCGACGACCACGCCGGACGGAATATGGGTGATACGGATGGCCGATTCGGTACGGTTGACGTGCTGGCCGCCGGCGCCGGAGGCACGGAAGGTGTCGACGCGCAAATCCGCAGGGTTAATGTCGATTTCGTCAACCGCATCGACCTCCGGCATGATCGCCACGGTGCACGCCGAGGTATGCACGCGGCCTTGCGATTCGGTTTCCGGTACGCGTTGGACGCGGTGGGTGCCCGACTCGAATTTCAGTTGTGAGTAAACATTCTGGCCGCTGATGCGCATGATGACTTCTTTAAAGCCGCCGTGTTCGCCGCGATTTTCGTTGATGATCTCGGTGCTCCAGCCTTGCCGTTCCGCATAGCGTTGATACATACGCGCCAGGTCGCCGGAGAAAATTGCTGCTTCGTCGCCACCGGTACCGGCTCGGACTTCTAGAAACACGTTGCGGTTGTCGTTCGGGTCTTTTGGCAGCAGCAGGATTTGCAGCTGTTGTGTCAATTCCTCGCGTTGGGCTTCAGCAGCCTGAATTTCCTCCTTGGCCATTTCTCGCAGTTCCGGGTCGCTGTCCTTGGCCATTTCCTGGGCCGATGCCAGATTGGCTTCGTTTTCCTGATAGGTTTTGTAACAGGCGACCAGTGGCTCGATCTGCGCGTATTCCTGGCTTAGGCTGCGGAATTGGTTTTGATTGCTTTGTACTTCCGGTTGCGACAATAACGCGGTGATTTCTTCGAAGCGTTCGCCGAGGTTTTCCAGTTTGGTTTGTATCGAGGGTTTCATTCAGTGGCTTATCGTAATTTGAAAATTTCGCGGGAAGCGGCGATCAGGTCGTGGCGCTCATTGGCGCCAGCCTCGCGCAATTGCGCGCAGGGAGTGTGGATCAATTTATTGGTCAAGGTGTGGGCGAGGCGCTGCAACACTTCGTCGGCAGCTGCGCCGCTGTTGAGTTGGGCTAAAGCCTTTTGTAAGGCTTCGTCGCGAGTCTGCTCGGCCTGGGTGCGGAAATCGCGGATGGTTTCCTGCGCGCCTTGAGAGCGGAGCCAGGCCATAAAGTGTTCGACTTGAGTGTCGATGATTTCTTCTGCCTGCTCGGCGGCGCGGCGGCGCGAGTCCATGTTTTGATTAACGGTGTTTTGCAGGTCGTCGACGGTATACAAATACACGTCACGCAGTTGTGCAACCTCTGCCTCAATGTCACGCGGCACGGCTAGATCAACCATGAACATCGGTTTGTGCTTGCGGATCTTGATCGCGCTTTCCACGCGGCCTTTGCCAAGTATCGGCAATTGGCTGGCGGTGGACGACACCACAATATCGGCTTCCGCCAAATGATTCGGCAACTCGGCTAGGTTTATAGCGTAGCCGTTGAATTGCATGGCTAAAGCGTGGGCTTTGTCGTAAGTGCGATTGGCAATAATGATGCGGCCGATACCGTGCTGGTATAGATGGCGGGCGGTAAGTTCTATGGTTTCGCCTGCACCTATCAGTAACGCGGTTTGTTCGCTGAGCTTGTCGAAAATCTGTTGCGCCAGTTGCACGGCGGCAAATGCGACCGAGACCGGGCTGGAGCCGATAGCAGTGTCGGTGCGCACTTTTTTGGCGGCGGAAAAGGTGTGTTGAAATAATTTACTGAGATTTCTGCCCAGCGTGCCGGCTTGTGAAGCGGCATGGTAGGCGGTTTTCATTTGGCCGAGAATTTGCGGCTCGCCCAAGATCATCGAATCCAGGCCGCAAGCCACACGGAACATATGTCTTATCGACTGGCTATCTTTATAGCTGTAAAGATAGGGAGTGAAGTCGGCTGGTTTGATCTGTTTGGTGTCGGCTATCCAGTTTACCAACGAGGATTGGTTATCGCTGTCGGCCTGATAGTAAAACTCGGTGCGGTTGCACGTCGATAGAATGGCCGCTTCGCTGATTTCGCGAAGATTCCATAAGTTTTTCAGGGTGTTATCGAGCATTTCCGTCGGGAACGCCAAGCGTTCGCGGATCGCGACCGGGGCGGTATTGTAATTTATCCCTACGGCAAGAAGAGTCATCGGTTGCGAACAATAGCACAAGAAAAGTCCGCTATTTTAAGGAATGCGCTGTTTTTGTCCAAATACAATGAAACGACAGTCCGATTCAGGGGCTTTTTCTGGTAATCTATCGTCAATA